>NZ_JACJSZ010000021.1 GCF_014698445.1 Microcystis elabens FACHB-917 | reverse complement strand
CTGCTCTGGGGCGCCACCCACAACCTCAACAAGTTATGGCGCTACCTGAAGCAACAACACCAACAGGAGGCGATGGCGATGGGGTGAGGGGAACCAACCCCGCCAAGCACCTTGGCGGGGTTGCTCAAGCGCTCCTGGAGCAACGAATCCGGTAAAATCACGTTCAGCTGGCACACGAAATGTGCACGGCGGGGGAAAGCGGCGGCGGCGACCGCGTTACGCGCAACTGGCTCCTAGGCCGTCACGCTGCCGAACGCGGTTCTGCCCCTGCCGGTGGGGCAAACGGACGGTCTCAGCCGTCTGATCGGTGCCCTGCTGGATGGAGCACCTCTGCCCCTGGTGGGCCTGGGGCTGGTCCATCTGCTGGCCCATCTCGAACCCGACCGCCTCCGGATCCAGGCCCGTCGCCGGGCCGTGGCCCGCTGGGCCAGCGGAGCGGCGCTGGGCTTTCTGCTGCTGGTGCCTCTTCAGGCCGTCTCCGCCGCCCAGGGGTACGGGCTGGTGGTCCGCAGCCAGAGCAGTCCCATGGCGGTGGCGGCGGAACGCGCCGACGCTTTCCAGCGCGCCATCGAAGCCGCCACCTCGGTGGAGGACCTGCAGCAGCGGATCGCGGCCGTGCAAGGCCCGGGCCTGCGCCTGGATGCCCCCCCCCGTCCCCTGCCGGAAGTGAAGCGGAACCTGAGCGAACGGCTGCAGGAGTCCCTGCGAAGCTCCAGAGCCGTCATCCATTCCCCCTGGCGGCCGGAGCTCTGGGCCATCGCCCAGCAGACCCTGCGGGTCCTCGTTCTGGCCGTGGTGTACGCCCTCGCCTTCGCGGCCGGCAGCCAGCGGCGGGATCGCGAAGCCTCCCTGCTGCGGGAACTGCCGGCCCGCTGGCAGATCCTGCGGGCCAGGGGCCTGCGGCGGCGGCTGGTGCCCCGGGCCTCCTCGGCGCGGACGCTTCCCGCCGACATGGCCTACTTCCACGCCCTCAGTGAGGCGAGGGAGCCGCAGGGCAGCGGCAGCGGCCCGCTGCCCTGAACGGGATCGCCCTCAGCCTTCCGCCGCGGGGCCAGGGGCCGCCGGCCCGTCGGCGCTGGCCCGCAGGGTCTCCTCCTCCAGCAGAATGTTGAAGCGGAGCAGGTCGGCGTCCTTGAGCTGCTGGCGGCTGCTCACGCCCAGGTGCTTCTCGAGGAAGCTCCGGCCCATGCTCCCGTCCCAGCCCAGCTGCTGGAGGAGCAGGTTGCACTGCTCGAGAAGGTCGGCCCGCCGCAGCGGCACTGCGGCGGTGGCGGGATCACAGCCGGGCTCGAGGCCCTCGATCGCCTGCAGATAGGCGATCAGGTCGACGTAGACGGTGATCCGGTCGCGGCTGGGGTGGCCGAAGCAGCGCTGCAGGTAGGCCGCTTCCCGGTCCCGGTCCCAGCCGAGACGGCGCAGCTGCAGATCCAGATGGGTGAGCTCGGCGCTCCAGTCCTGGGGATCCTCGACGGGACTGGCCGGCGCCGGCACCGGCGGAGCAGCGGGGGGCGAATCGGGCAACGACGGCAGCGGGGGAGGCGACGAGGCCGACAGCGGCGAGGCCGGCGACAGCGCGGCGGGGGCAGGCACCGGTGCCTGAGGGCTCGGCGCCGGGGCTTGATGGGCCCGCGTCCGCGTCTCCGGGGCCGACCCCGGGCTCTGAAGCCGGGTCAGGAGGCGGGCCCTGGCGCGGTCTTCGGCCTCCTCGGCATCGCCGGCCTCCCCCAGGGCGCTGCCCAGGAGTCGCTCCCCCTCATGGGCCGAGACCATCACGACGCGGCGGCCGCCATCGCAGTGGAGCAGTCGGACCTGGAGGTGCATGGGGGCGGGACGGGCCAACGGTCTTTCTAGAGTGCTCGTTTGCAGCCTCCACGGCCGAGCGAACCCGAGGAATGGAAGTGGAATCGGTGGAGAGCCTCACGCCCCTGCTGCAGCCCCTGCTGCAGGAAGCGGACCAGTGGGGTGAGGTGCTCCTGCTGCTGCCCCTGCTGGTGGGGCTGGAGGCGGTGCTCTCCGCCGACAACGCCATCGCCCTGGCCGCCATCTCCCGGCGGCTGCATGACCCGGCGCGCCAGCGCATGGCCCTGAACCTGGGCCTGGTGCTGGCCCTGATCTTCCGGCTCGCCCTGATCGCCCTGGCCAGCCAGGTGCTGGCCTTCTGGCCCCTGCAACTGCTGGCCTCGGCCTACCTGCTCTGGCTCTGCGGCCGCCACCTGCTGGGGCAGGACGACGACCCCGATGACGCCGGGGCCGGCCAGAATCCGGCGCCGCCCGAGCACCCCGCCCACGGCGCCCTCCATGAGCCCGGCCATCCCCACCATGGCGCCACCCTTGGCTCGATCGTGGCCACCCTGGCCTTCACCGACCTGGCCTTCTCCCTCGACAGCGTCTCCGCCGCCGTGGCGGTGACCGACCGGGTGCCGCTGGTGATGGCCGGCGGCTTGATCGGCATCATCGCCCTGCGGCTCACCGCCGAACTGTTCCTGCGCTGGCTGGAGATCTTCCCCCACCTAGAGACCGCCGGCTACCTGGCCGTCGGGCTGGTGGGCCTGAAACTGCTGCTGCGCCTGGTGCTGCCGGCCGTGGAGGTACCGGAATGGGCCCTGCTACTGCTGGTGGCGGGGCTGTTCGCCTGGGGTTTCTCCCTGCGGGCCGACCCGTCGACCCTGCCCGAGCAGGGCAGCGGCGACGCCTGAGTCCCGTCGAGCGATGCGGATCGAACTGCGTCAGATCGACTCGGACCGGCTGATCACCACGATCGAGATCGAAGCGCTCGGCGACGTGCCCCATCCAGGCCGCTGGCTGACCATCGGCGCGGACAGCTTCCTGGTGCTGCAGCGCCGTCACCGCTACCGCCTGCGCCAGGGCCGCTACGAACTGGCGACGGTGGCGCTGCAGGTGAAGCCTCAACGACAGCCGGCGGATGCCCTCTGGTGGGACGGGCGCTGGGTGATCGGTGACCCCCACTGCCGCTTCAACGCCCGCAGCCCCCTGCTGCGCTGCGCGGTGCTGCCGGAAGGTCCCTGCGAGCGCTGCAGCCACCGCGCGCCCCGCTGAGGCGATGGCGTCGCCGGCCGGTCCTAGGCTGGTGGCCTCTCCGTATACGCGCCCGATCACCGCCCCCATCTCCAGGCCCGAGGCCCAGGTCACCCGGAGCCGACGCAGCGGCAACGGTTCCTCCCCCACCTCCACCGCGGGGGTCGGCCCCACCTCCAACCCGGGTGGCGCCGATTCCCGCACCCCCGCCCCCGCTTCGGGCCCCACCGCCGGCCACGGCGCCAAAGGGCTGAACCCTCCGATGGCCGGACTGGCGACCGATTTCGCCGCGCTGGGCCTGTCGGAGCCGATCCTCAAGGCCGTGGCCGCCAAGGGCTACAGCAGCCCCTCGCCGATCCAGCGGCAGTGCATTCCGGCCGTGCTCGCCGGCCACGACGTGATGGCGGCCGCCCAGACGGGCACCGGCAAGACGGCGGGCTTCACCTTGCCGATGCTGGAGCGGCTGCGCCACGGTCCCCACGCCCGGGCGGGTGTGGTGCGGGCCCTGGTGCTGACGCCCACCCGCGAGCTGGCGGCCCAGGTGGGCGACAGCGTGACCGCCTACGGCCGCTACCTGGATCTGCGTTCCGACGTCGTCTTCGGCGGGGTGAGCGCCAACCCCCAGATGCAGCGGCTGCGACGCGGTGCCGATGTGCTGGTGGCCACCCCCGGCCGGCTGATGGACCTGCACCAGCAGAACGCCCTGCGGCTCGACCGGATCGAGATCCTGGTGCTCGATGAGGCCGACCGGATGCTCGACATGGGCTTCATCCGCGACATCCGCCGGATCCTCTCCCTGCTGCCGGCGAAACGGCAGAACCTGCTCTTCTCCGCCACCTTCTCCAGCGAGATCCGGCGGCTGGCCACCGGCCTGCTGCACAACCCGGTGCAGCTCCAGGCCACGCCCGAGAACCAGGCCGCGCCGCTGGTGGAGCAGGTGATCCATCCCTGCGACATGGACCGCAAGGGGGATCTGCTCAGCCACCTGATCCGCAGCAGCGACTGGCGCCAGGTTCTGGTGTTCTCCCGCACCAAGCACGGCGCCAACCGCCTGGCGGAGCGGCTCGAGAAGGAGGGCCTCGGGGCGGCGGCGATCCACGGCAACAAGAGCCAGGGGGCCCGCACCCGGGCGCTGGCGGACTTCAAGAGCGGTGAGGTGCGGGTGCTGGTGGCCACCGACATCGCCGCCCGCGGCATCGACATCCACCAGCTGCCCCATGTGGTCAACCTCGACCTGCCCAACGTGGCCGAGGACTACGTCCACCGCATCGGCCGCACCGGCCGGGCGGGTCAGAACGGCCATGCCATCTCCCTGGTGGCGGCTGAGGAACATGAGCTGCTGCGGGCGATCGAGCGGCTGATCGGCGCACCCCTGCCCCGCCGGGTGGTCCCCGGCTTTGAGCCCACCGTGCTTTCGGCGCCGCCCCTGGACCTCAGCGGTGGCCGAGGCCGCCGCAATCAGGGACCCCTCCACGGGCAGGGAGGGGGCCACGACCGGGGCCGGCGCCGCAGCGGTTCCCGCTGAACGGCAGTGGTTGTGACAGCCTCCTCCGTCTCCCTAGGGTGAACTGAGGATCTGCCTCCACCCGACATGCCCTACGAACCCGGATCCACCCAGTGCCGTGTGCTGATCGACTGCAAGGCCCAGATCGAGGCCATGCTCCTGGCCCTGGAGCGCATCGAGAACAGCCGTCACATCCGTGATCAGCTGGTGGCGGTCCACAACCAGCTGGAAGGGCTGCACGAACTGCATCGCCGCCAGCCGGAGGGGCTGGCTTCCGGCAGCTGAAGCCACACCGGAGGGGGAAACACCCGGCGCCGGATTCAGCCTGCGCTGGGGGCCTCCTCCCCTCGGACACGGTGCTCCCATCCCTGGCAGACCGCATAGGCACCGGCCAGGGTGGGGGACATCACCCGCTGACCCGGGATGCGCTCGTGGCTTGCCACATAGCACCCCAACGTGTCCCGGAAGATCCGACAGCCGGAACCGGTGCTGTTGACGAAGGAAAGTTCGCTGGCCATGACATCCCCACCCATTCATTGACTTCGGTCTTCTGCTGGCGTCGGCGTTCCAACACTGAGATACGCGATAGAGGAACAAAACGTCAACACCCCTTGCCGAAAGAGCATCTCAGGGGTTAACCACGCCGATCCGGTCGCCGGCCACCAGTCCCAGCTGCTGGATCAGGGCCTGGCCCTCGCTCGGGCGCCGTCCCGGCTGCTGGGCCTGGCGCAGCAGCAGCGGGCAGCCGCCGGTGGCCACCACCAGCCCCTCACCCTCCACCACCGCCAGGACCGTGCCAGGGACCGCCGCCGTGGGCCCGACCTTGCTGGGGCTCGCCCAGCGGGCGGCCAGGGCGGCCGCCACGGGGGTGAGCTGGTCGGCCAGGCGGGTCACCAGGGGTTCGGTGGCCAGCAGCTTGAGCCGCTCGCTCCCCCAGGGGCAGGAGGCGTTGGGGTGGAGACCCATCACCCGGCGATGGATGGCCAGGGCGGTGCAGCTCCAGTCCACCAGCGTGTCCTCCTTGGTGAGCTGACGGGCATGGCTGACCCCCACGGCCGCCTGGGGACGCACCCCGAGGCGGGTGAGGCGCTCGGGCTCGGGCCCGGCTCCGGCGGCCTCGATCATGGGCAGGGCCTCCACCAGCAGCTCGCCGGTGAGGCGCGCCAGACGTTCCGACAGCTGGCCGGCGTTCTGCAGCAGGGGAATAGAAAGGCGCCGCTCCAGCAGCACCGGGCCGGTGTCAAGCCCCTCCTCCATGGCCATGATGCCGACACCGGTCTCGGCGTCCCCCTCCAGCAGGGCCCACTGGATCGGCGCCGCCCCCCGCCAGCGGGGCAGCAGGGAACCATGGCCGTTCCAGCAGCCCAGGGGGGGCTGGGCCAGCACCACCGGCGGCAGGATCTGGCCGAACGCCACCACCACCGACACGTCCGCCCCCAGGGCGGCCAGCTCCCGCTGGCAGGCCAGGTCGCGGCGGATCCGCTCGGGGGTGAACACCGGTAGAGAGAGCTCCCGGGCCCGCTGCTTCACCGGAGAGGCGACAAGAGCCTTGCCACGGCCCCGACGCCGGTCCGGCTGGCTCACCACACCAACGATCGTATGGCCGGCCTGACGCAGGGCCTCGAGGCTGACCACCGCGTAGGCCGGAGTTCCCCAGAACAGGACGTTCAAGCGTCGCCCGTGATCGAGAGACCCTCCACCCAGACGTGGGGGCAGAGCCCGTCGGGAGTCACCTTGGCCGGTCCCTCGAAACCGATGATGGACCTCAGCAGGGTGCGGATGTCACCGGCCACGGTGGCGGCCTCAATGGAGCGCGGTGTGCCCCCCTCCACCAGCCAGCCGTCGAACGGCAAGGAGAAGGAGCCCTGGCTCGCCTTGACCCCGGCATGGAGGGCCGAGAGCGAATCGATCACCACCAGCCCTTGGGAGCCACCGACATCGGAGGCGAAGCGGTCGAGTCCCGCCGCACCTCCGTCACTGCCGGGGGTGGGGCCGACCTCGAACCAGTCGGGGCCCACCGACACCTTGGCCCCCAGACCCGCGTGGCCCGTGGGGGCGACCCCGAAGGCACGGGCGGTGGCCTCCGAATGGAGGAAGTGGCGCAGCACCCCGCCGTCCACCAGGGACAGACGACGGGTGGGGGTGCCTTCGCCGTCGAAGGTGGCCGCACCCACGTTGGCCGGATGAAGCCCGTTGTCGTGCAGGGAGAGGAACGGCACGGCCAGCTGCTCGCCGAGGGACTCGCGCCGGCTAAGGCTGACGCCATCGAGGACGGCGCGGGCATTGAACAGGCTGCTGAAGGCACCGATCAGGTCGAGGAAGGCCTCGGGACTGAAGACACAGGTGTAGCGGCCGGTGCGGATCGGGGCGTAGTCGAGGTGAGCGATGGTGCGCTCGGCCGCCTCCTGAACGCAGCCGGCCACGTCGAGGTCGTCGGCGCCGTAGGCCAGGCGCACGGCGCCGCTGCTGCGGGGCTTGCGGCCCGCCTCCTCGGCCCGGGCATAGAGGTAGAGGGAGGCGGTGGTGAGGCGCTGCTGGCGACAGGCGCCGGCACTGTTGATGTAGAGCCGGTCGCTGCTGCGCTGGGCCAGACCGTTGTACGGAACCGTGCCGATGGCGGGATGGCGTCCGAGCAGGTCGCGCTCCGCCTCCTTGAGGGTGTCGAGCAGGCTGAGGATGCTCACCGCCGGGCGGATCGGCTGCTCCAGGACCGGCAGCGGCGCCGTGGCCAGGGGAGAGAAGTCCGGGATCTCATCGACGTTTCCGTAATCGCTGGCATCGCGCGCGACGGCCAGAGCCCGGGCCAGTCCGGCATCGGAGAGATCGGAGGTGCTGGTGATACCCACCAGACCGTCATCGTTCCAGACCCTCAGGGTGATGGCGCTGCGCTGGGCGCCCTTCATCTGCTTGGCTTCGCCCCGATCCACCTGCACGGAGGTGTCGGTGCCGCAGGAGGCGCCCAGATCCCAGCGCAGCACGCCTTCGCCGCGGGCCAGCTGCTCGAGGCGCTGGCGCAGCACTTCGGCATCGAGGCTGGGGGCCGTGGATTCGGTGGTGGCCATGCTCAGCGTCCCCCCACGGTGATGGTGTCGACCTTGATGTGGGGCTGCCCCACGGTGACGAAGATGCTGCCGCTGACCGAACCGCAGAACCCGGCGGCCAGCTCCAGGTCGTTGGCGCACATGGAGATCCGTGGCATCACCTCCTTGGCGTCGCCGATCAGGGTGGCCCCCTTCACCGGCCTGGTGAGGGTCCCGTTCTCGATCAGGTAGCCCTCCTCGACGGCGAAATTGAACTGGCCCGTGGGGCCGACGCTGCCGCCGCCCATCGACTTGCAGTACAGGCCCTTGTCGACGGAGGCAATCAGATCGTCCGGGCTGTGGGGGCCGGCGGCGATGTAGGTGTTGCGCATGCGGCTGGCGGCGGCGAAGGCATGGCTCTGGCGCCGGCCGCTGCCGGTGCGGGGATGGCCGGTGCGGCGCTCCCCGGCCCGGTCGCTGAGGAAGCGCTGGAGGATGCCGTTCTCGATCAGGACGGTGCGCAGGGGCTCCATGCCCTCATCGTCCATCGCCAGGGAACCGAAAGCCCCGGCGGTGAGGCCTTCGTCGATGGCGGTGAGGGAGGGGTGGGCGATGGGCTGGCCGACCATGTCGGCGAAGGGAGTGGTGGCCCGCTCCACCTGGGTGGTCTCCAGCAGGTGGCCGCAGGCCTCATGGAAGATCACACCGCCGAAGCGGTTGGCCAGCACGACGGGGAACTGGCCGGCCTCCACGTAGTCGGCATGGAGCATGGTGCCGGCGCTGCTGCAGACGTCGATGGCGGCGGCCTCCACATCCCAGCGGCGCAGGTCGTCCGGGCTGTCGGAGGTGCCGTAGCGGCGGCCCAGGCTGGCCCGGTGGTCGCCGTCGGCCGCCAGCACACTGAGGCCCACCGACTGGTGCAGACGCACGTCGCGGGCGAAGGTGCCGTCGCTGGCGGCCACCAGCACCTCCTGCCAGTCGCGGGCGTAGCTGCCCCGACGCACCTGCAGGTGCCGGCCATGGGCCTGGAGCCGGTCGGTGCCTTCCAGCAGACGGCCGGTGGCCTCCGCCAGGGACGGACAGGCCTGCAGCCAGCCCTCCTTGCCGGTGGCGAAATCACGCAGTTCCGGCAGGCCGTCAAACCCTCCGTTGCCCTGGAGCGGCAACACCAGTCCGAGCATGCCCAGGGCCTGCTCCAGGGCGGCCCGCAGACCGGCGGCGCTCAGGTCGTTGGTGGAAACGAAGCCATCCCGTTCCCCCAGGAAGACCCGCAGTCCCGCCCCGGCCCCGAAGGCCGGGCTGACGCTGGTGATGACGTCCTGCTCGGCCAGCAGACCGAGGTGGTCGGAACGCTCCAGGAACACCTCCACCAGATCGGCTCCGGCCGAGCGACCGGCGGCCAGCAGGGGCTCAAGGACGGACCTCAAGGCCGGATCACCGAGGGCCGCCGGGGACGTGGTGAGCGCAGTGGCGGCCCGTGCGCCGGTGGGAGGGGAGACGACCAAGCGGCGAGGTGAGGAGACTCTTCCGATTCTGGCGGGTCGGCTCAGCGCACGGCGGGCTGGAAGCATTCGCTGCGGATCGGAGCCATCAGGAACAGACGGGCCATCTGCACGCCGTTGCCAATCCAGTGGGGCAGCTTGCGCAGGGTCCGCACCGGAGCGGGGGCGCCGGAACGGTCGGCCTCGGCCAGGGCGGCGTTGTGCTGCACCAGCTTCTCCAGCCGCCGGTAGAAGTCGGGATGCTCCACATTGAGCACCACCGGGAAGACCCGAGCGGAGGTCTCGTTGGTCTTGGCAATCACGTACTTGTCGTAGGTGCGGGCATCGAGCCCGAGGGCTTCGTAGAACTCCTTGCGGGCCACGTCACGCACGTACATGGTGGCGAACACAGCCAGCAGGAAGAAGCGGCACCAGAGGCGGGCGGTGAAGCCCCTCACCGTGTCCGGCTGGGCCTTCATCAGGGCGTCGAAGAAATCGCCGTGGCGGTTCTCGTCCTGGCACCAGTTCTCGAAGAAGTTGAAGATCGGGAAGATCTTGCTTTCAGGGTGCTTCTCCAGATGGCGGTAGATGGCGATGTAGCGCCAGTAGCCGATCTTCTCGGAGAGGTAGGTGGCGTAGAAGATGAACTTGGGCTGGAAGTGGGTGTAGGCCTTGGTGGCCGTGAGGAAGCCCAGGTCGAGCTGGAGGCCGAAATCGGCCATGGCCTTGTTGAGGAAGCCGGCATGGCGGGCCTCATCGCGGGCCATGTGGGCGAAGCATTCCGCCAGCAGCGGGTTACGCTCCTTGATGCGGCGGCTGAGTTCCTTGTAGAGCAGGAAGCCCGAGAACTCCGAAGTGCAACTCTGCTCGAGGAACTCGACGAACACTCGGCGGGTTTCCGGATCCAGCTTGTCGGCGGCGCCTTCGAACTGGCCGTCGCGGACGAAGTGGTGGCGGTTGTAATCCTTGCGGAACTCCTCGCAGATGGCCTCCAGCTCCACTTCGTTGGGCCGCAGATCCATCGCCGCCATGGCGTCGAAGTCCGTGGTGTAAAAGCGCGGGGTGAGGATCGTGTCCTTCACCGGATCCTTGATGGCCGGGGCATCCGGGGTGCCAACCCGGGGGGCGGTGGGGGCTTGGGTGGCGGGAGGCACCATCGCGCGGGACGTTCAGAGAGCTCGGACGCCATCGTAGGCATCGATCCCCGCCATCGGACCGGATGTGAAGCCGCGGATGTGAACCGGCGAGCGCCCGTCGGCGACTCAGTTGGGACCCAGCCACTTCTGGGCGTTGAGCCGCTGCACGACCCGCGACACCAGCAGCGACAGGGTCATCTTCTTCTCATCGATCAGAAACGACTCCAGCAGGCTGGGGCTGGCGGACCCCTCAGCGAGGGCGATGGTCTTGGCGGAGCTGATGTCGGGCCGGGTGAAGCAGAGCCAGAAGCGACGCTCCCCCGGGAGGGATCCCCGGAGCATCCAGCAGTCGGCACCGACGACGGGCATGGCGCCCTGCTCGAGCACGAGCTCGGGGGCCGGGCCGCCGTACGCCTCGATTTCCTTGACCAAAGCCGGCAGCAGCGACTCGGGCACGAAGACGTCGAAGGGCTTGTCCTCGGGGACCGGGGGCTTGGCCTTCGGGGGAGCGGCCTTGGCCTCGGTGATGGTGGTGGTGGCCTTCGCCTCCGGCTGGGTGGATGTCGCATCCGGCGGGGTGGCGACGGGGTCGGGAAGGTTGCTGGGGGTCTCGGTCACCGGTGCGGTCCCTGGTCGCGGAGGTGGGAGAACTTTAGGCAGCGCCGCTGAGACGCAGGTGGCGGCGGCGACCGGCGTCACCACGCCTCGTCGTCGCGCTCGCCCCAGTCGTCGGCGGCGCTGGTCGGGGCCGGGGCCGGGGCCGGCGGCCGTGAGGCCACCGCCGGCTCGGGACGGAACGGCCGCGGGTCGGCGGGCTCGGGACGGTGCAGCACCCGGTAGGGCACCGAAACCGTGGGTGCCGGTTCTCCGGGAGCACGGCTGGGGCCGGCGGCCGGCGCCGGCGGAGCAGCTGGGGAAGGAGCCCAGGCGCTGGGGTGCCCCTCGGATCGGGCGCCCCAGGGGGCCGTCCAGGTGTCGTCCTCCCGCCGATCCGGGCGACGCACCGTGCGCCGCTGCGCCGGCCGCCCCCCCTGGCGCAGGGCGATGGCGGTGGCACCGGCACTGAGGGCCGCACCGCCACCGGCGGCCACCGCCATCCACAGGCCGATCGGCAGGGACGGGGTCTGCCAGGTGAGCAGCCGCAGGGCCAGGGAGGGGCTGGGGTTGAGGGCCGCCACCAGCAGGATCACCAGCAGCGGCGAGAGCAGGGGCAGCAGCAGCAGGCGATGCAGCACGGTCCGGAGGGTCAGGGGGTGGAGACGTCGTCCGGGGCGGACCGGCCCACGGGCCCCTGCCAGCGCTGCAGGGAGCCGAGCTGAAGGCCGAGGGCGTCGAAGACGCGGATCACCAGGAAGTCCACCATCTCACCGATCGTGGCGGGCTGGTGATACCAGGCCGGAACCGGGGGGGCGATACGGGCACCGGCCTCGGCCAGACGGGTCAGGTTGCGCAGGTGCACCAGGTTCCAGGGCAGCTCCCGTGGCGCGATCACCAGGGGCCGTCCTTCCTTGAGATGCACGTCGGCAGCCCGTTCAATCAGGTCGAGGGCCACGCCGGAGGCGATCCGGCCCACGGTGCCCATGCTGGCCGGCAGGATGACCATGCCGCGGGTGGGGTAGCTGCCGCTGGCGATGGCGGCGGCCTGGTCGTTCCAGCGGTGGCAGTGCAGCCGGCCCGAAGCGCAGCCGGTGCGTTCGCGCCAGAAGCGCTCCTGGGCGTCGGGCTCCGAGGGCACCCGCAGTCCCATCTCCGCCTGCCAGACCCCGATCGCGCCCCGACTGGTGACCATCTCGACCGGAAGGTCGTCCTGGAGCAGCAGCTGCAGCGCCCGCTCGGCCAGGGGCTGGGCGGAGGCACCGGACACCGCCAGTACCACGGGAAGCGAGGACGGTGCCATCCGGGGCTCAGTCCTCGCCCGCGGCGCCACCGGGGGCGTCCTCGGCGTCGTCATCGGCGGCCTCCTCCACCCGCTCGAAGTCCTCGGGCTGGAGCACCGCCAGGTCGATCTGGTGGCGCAGCGCATCCACCTTCTGGATCTCCACATCGACCCCGTCACCGACCAGGTAGGTGCGCCGGAACTTGCGACCCACCAGGCGGTTCTGGCGGGAGCGGTACTCGTACCAGTCGTCCTTCAGGGAGCTGACGTGCACCAGGCCCTCCACCTGGGAGGGGGGCACCTCGACGAAGAAGCCGTAGCTCTGCACACCGCTGATCACTCCGGGCAGGGTCTGACCGACGAGGGGCTCGGTGTGGCGGGCCTGGGCCAGGGCCAGCACATCGGCCTGCAGCTCCAGCAGGAAGCGGCAGCGGCCATTGAGACGCTGGGCCAGGCCATGCTCCAGGCCCTGCTGATAGGGGGCCAGCTGGCCGGGGGTGAGCAGGGGCCAGTCGGTGCTGCCGTGGCAGGCGTCGCTGGCCAGGTCGGTGCTGATCTTGTGGCGCACGCTCGGCCGGTCCTTGCCGTCCACCAGCAGGCTCACCAGAAGCTGCTGGTTCCAGATGTCGGCGTAGTGGAGGGACGGACAGCACCAGGGCGCCACGGCGGTCTCCTCACCGGCCACCGCATGGGGGCCGGCCTCGGCCGCCAGCTGCACCGGCCGCAGGGCCTCGCGCAACTGCTGCTGCAGGGGCCGGCCGCGATCGGTGGCGGCGAAGGCGGCGGCGAGCTCGGCGGGACTGGCGTTGCCGTCGGCCGTCAGTTCCATGGGGATGTCGAGAGCCAGGGCCGCCTTGGCGACATCGTTGATGTCGGTGGCCTCCGCCGCCGGGTTGAGGGCGAACAGGGCGGGCAGGTCGAGGGCCAGCAGGTGGCGGCCGAGGGCCCGCTGGGCCACCAGCACCGCCTCCCGCAGGATCGCCACCGGATCCTCGACCGGCAGCTCCACCAGCCAGCCCTGCAGGGCCGCATCGGGCGCGGGCACCCGCAGATCGCCCAGGCTGTCGAGGGCGGGCATGGGCAGGTCGAGATCGATCGAGCCGGCCGCGAGCCGCCGCTGACGCAGCAGACCGCTCAGCTGAACCAGCTGCTCCAGCAGGGGCAGGTGGTCCTTGAGGGTCTTGAGGGCGGCGGGGACGGTGCGGGCCTTGGGCTTGCGCTCGGCCAGGGCCTGCATCGCGACCCGGCCGACCCGGGCATCGGGGCTGATCTGGCTCAGGCTGAAGCGGAAGTGCTCGAGCCGTCCGTCGGCGTCCAGCTCCAGGGCGACCGAGACCGCCGCCTGGCTGTCGCCGGGACGGAAGCCGCAGGCCTTGGAGAGGGCCGGAGGCAGCAGGGGCAGCCAGCGGCGGCCCAGACAGATCGCTTCGCCCTGCTCCCGCAGCCAGGTGTCGAGGCTGTTGCCCATGCCGATGCGTTCGGCCACGGCGGGGCTGTGCACCCACAGCCGCCAGCCACCTTCGCGCTCCTCCAGGGAGAGGGCCGGAAGCACGGGGGCCTCGCCGCCCTCCCAGGTCTCCAGGATCAGGGTGGGCAGGGCCGTCAGGTCGGCGCGGCCCTTGGCGACGGGCTGCTTAAGGGTGGCGCGAGGGCAGGCCGGACGTTCCTGCAGGCGGTGCTTCGCCAGAAGCAGGTCGGTGTCGGCCGCTTCACCGCCATGCACCGGCAGGCTGCGGGCGACATGACCGGCCGGACCGAACTGGGCGACGGGGAAGCGGTCGATCCTGACCTCGACCACCGCTTCCTCGGCGGGGTCCAGATGGGCAGCATCCTCCTCGGGCAGGGCGACGGCGGTGAGCAGCCGGTCATCGAGGGGGACGGCGACGAGCTGGCCGTCCTGTCGCTCGACCTGGGCCAGCAGGCTGGGGGTCTGGCGCTCGAGGATGCACTGCACGCCGCCCTCCGGCGAGCGTCGGCGCCCCCCCTCGCGGGTGATCTTCACCAGGACCCGATCGCCGTTCCAGGCGTGGTTGAGCTGGTGGTCACGGATGTAGATGTCCTCCCCGCCGTCCTCCCGCAGGGCGAAGCAGAAGCCCTTGCTCGAGCAGCGCAGCCGCGCCGGAATCAGCTCGGGGTTCTCCCGGGCACGGAGCCCCTCCCCGTCCTCCTCCACCAGCCCGAGCCGCTGCAGGGCATCCAGACCGATGCGCAGCTGCTGCCGGCAGGTCGTGGTGGTCAGACCCAGGGACTTCTCCAGCTTGGCCAGGGCCACTGCATCGGTCGTGGAGAGGTGGTCGAGCAGATCGGCGACCGTGAACTTCATCGGATGGGGAATACGCGGTGGATGGCGCTGCCGGAGCAGCGCGTTGACCAGGGTGGTCCGGAGCACCGGGGAGGTCGTCGGCCTCCGTGGACGGGCGATGGTCCGGGAGCGCCCGCCCTCACGGCGAGCATGACCCGGTGACTCTAGGGAGCGGGGGTCTCGGGCTCCTCGCCGCCAACCTCGGCGGCAGCGGCGAGGGCCTCGCCGTCCTCCGCCCCGGAGCGCAGGATCAGGCGGGTGCCGATGATCAGGAAGCCGGCGGAGGCCGCCAGCTGCAGCCCATCGGTGGGAACCACGCTGGAGAGGGAGCCGCCCGCCGCCGCCCCCACCAGGCTGGCCAGCACCAGGGCGAAGGCACTCCCGGCGAACACGGCCCCGGGCCGGCTGGAGGTGCCGCTGATGCTGACGATGGCCAGCTGGGTCTTGTCACCGAGCTCCGCCAGGAAGACGGTGGCGAAGGTGGAGGCAAGCAGGGCGAACGGCATGGCTTGGGGGGTGACGGACTCAGGCGTTGAGGAGATGGAGCGGTGCCAGGTGCAGCACCGCCTGGCGGCCCAGCCACAGCCCCAGGGCCACCATCAGGATCCCCGCCGCCCGCTCCAGCTGGTGGGGCGGCATGACGGTGGACAGCCAGCGCCCCAGCAGCACGCCCACCAGGCTGGAGCAGATCAGGGCGAGCGAGGCCCCCAGGAACACGGTGAACGGCCGGCCTGACTGGGCCGAGAGCAGCAGGGCGGCCAGCTGGGTCTTGTCGCCGAGTTCGGCCAGGAAGACGGTGGTGGCGGTGCTCAGGAACACCGTGATCCAGTTGGAGGGCGCCGGGGACTCGGGTGCGCTGCTCATGGGACCTGGCGGATCGTCCGCAGGAAACGGCGCATCACCGGGTGACGCCCGCCCAGCTCGGCGCGGATCTGCTGGCGGCAGGAGGCGATGGCCAGGGCGTCGGGGTCGTCCCCTGGCTGGCCGAACAGGGCGACGAGCTGATCGACCCGGCAGAAATCGGGCCGATCCTCATAGATGCGGCAGCGACGCAGGCCGGTGTCGAAATGGCGGCACCAGCCATCCTCCCCCACCATCGCGGCGTAGCGCTCCTGTTGGTCGGGATCGAGGGCTTCGATCGCATCGCCCCGCAGGGCCGGATCGAGGCGGCAGCAGGAACCGCAGCCGCTGATGCACTGCCAGTGCTCGGATCGGGGCACGGGGACGCCTCGCGTTCGTTCCATTCACTCACACCCGGCGCCGTCATCCCAGCCCGCGGCCGGCGGGCGACCTACACTCCTGGCCGATTGTCCCCCTCCCCAGCAGCCGCATCATGGGTATCGACTTCCACCTCATCTCCAACTTCGGCGCCCTGGCCCTGATCACCCTGGCCGGTCCGGCCGTGATCTTCATCCTCTACTACCGCCGCGGCGCCCTCTGAGCCCGCAGGCACCAGGAGATCGGCCAGGGCGTGGTACACCGGTCGGCGCTGCAGCGCCCGGCCCAGGTAGGCCGCGATCACCGCAGTGGCCACCAGCCCCGGCATCAGCTGCTGGTCGCCCGCCATGCGGATGGCGAAGCCGACGGTCATCACCGGCAGCTGGGTGGCACCAGCCAGCCCCGCCGCCATGCCCAGCGCCAGGCCCAGGTGGATGTCCCCCCCCAGCATCCTCACCAGCCCCGAGCCGAACACACCGCCGAGGGCGAAGGCCGGATCGATCAGCCCGCCCGGAATCCCCGCCGAGAGCGCCAGCACCGGTCCGAGCAGGCGGGAGGCCAGCAGGATGAGCCAGTACCCGTTGATGGTGGCGTCAGCGTCCCGATCGAGGATCAGCCGCATCAACGCTTCTCCATCTCCGCCACTGGCTCCGCCCGTGGCCAGGGTGAGCAGGGCCAGGCCCACCCCCGCCGCCAGTCCCACTCTCAGGGGCTGGCGACGGGCGATCGGAGTGATCAGACCCGTGGCCCGCACCAGGACCCCGGCGAAGGCGCCACCGAGGGCCCCGCCGCCGAGGCCGATCGGGATCGCCCAGAGCAGCTGTGCGGTCTCCTCCAACGGGTCGGGGTTGATCCCCAGGGCGAACATCGGCTGGCCGCCCAGGCCGCTCACCAGGGCCGCCAGGCTGCAGAGCACCAGCGCCGGCCACACCAGCCGTTGCTGGAAGCTGCCGGTGAGCTCCTCGACCACGAACACCACGCCCATCAGGGGAGTGTTGAAACCGCCGGCCAGCCCGGCCCCCGACGCTGCGGCCAGCAGGTGACCCCGGCTGACCCGGCGTAGCAGACCGGGCCAGCGCCCCAGCAGCGCCTGGCCCACGGCCGCGCCCACCTCCACCACCGGCCCTTCACGACCCAGGGGCAGCAGGGCCAGGCTGGCTGCGGTCCAGAGCCCGAGCCGCTCAGTCGTCGAGGCGGCGGAGAGGAGCCGGGTGCCCCGGTGGGGATCCTCAAGGCAGAGCATCACCTGGGGAATGCCCGAGCCGGCCCCGCGACGCCAGGGTCCCCGCTGGAGCCACAGCAGCAGCGGCACAACGGGAACCGGGGCCAGGGCCAGCAGCCAGGCGGTCGCGCTCCAGCCGCCGCCGCTGAAGGCCGGCAGGGTGGAGAGCAACCGATCCTGGATCAGGTCGAGGCGGTTGAGCGGCCAGCAGGCCAGCCCCACCAGCGCCCCCACCAGGGCCAGGAGCACAAGGGAACGCAGCGGGCCGAGCGGAGAACGGCTCATCCTTCGACCATCCCCAGGGCCATCGCCGCCTCCCGCAGCAGTCCCTGAACGTAGGGGTGGGGATGGCCTCCCGAATCGGCGGGGTCGGTCAGGCCGGGCGGAATCGCGGCACGCCGTTCATCTCCGGCGGCATTGCGGATCACCAGGCTGTCGCCCTGGCGGCGGCACCAGTAGGTGCGGTTGTGGCGCTGCAGGACCACGGTGTCACCGCCGCTGCAGCGGATCGCCTCCAGCTCCAGCTGGAACCGTTCCACCCCCTGCCAGTCATCGCGACGCAGGCGGTAGGCCACATCCACCGGGCCCGTCCACTGGTCGGGACCCTGCCAGCGCCAGGCGATCGCCCGCAGCCGCGCCTCCCCCTGGGCCAGCTGCAGCTGCAGGTGGCCGCCGCGCAGCAGCTTCCGATCCACCACCTGGCAGCGGCTGCTCCAGAACAGAGGGGTGGGATGGCCGATGCCGAAGGGGGCCAGCCGCTGGAGCTGGCGCCAGAACTCCCGGTCGATGCGCTCCAGCCGCAGGAGGGCTTCCGGCTCCACCGAGCGACCCTCGCCCACCGCCTCGAGCCAGCGGCTGGCGAGGGCATCGAGCCGTTCCTGCAGGGCCGCGACGTTCTCGGCCCGCACCGTGAATCCGCCGGCGGCGGGGTGGCCGCCGTGGCGCTCCAGCAGGTCGGCGCAGGCCGTCAGGGCCGCGTCGACGGCGAAGCCCTTCGGGGCCCGCACCGACGCCCGCAGCCGGCCTCCCCCTTCCCCGGCCAGCAGGGCCACGGGACGGCCGAAGCGCTCCACCAGCCGAGAAGCGACGATGCCGATGACGCCGTGGTGCCAGTGGCCCTGGGCCAGCAGCAGGAAGGCCGGCCGGTGGGGGCCATCGGCCTCCAGCAGGGCCAGGGCCTCCGCTTCGATCGCACTGCAGAGTTCCCGCCGCTGGCGGTTGAGGGCGTCGCAAGAACGGGCCAGCTCCAGGGCCCGCTCGGGATCCTCCGTCGTCAGCAGGTCGACCACCAGCTGGGGGTCCCCCAGCCGGCCGACGGCGTTGATGCGCGGCGCCAGCTGGAAGCCCACCGCCTCCGCATCGACCCGGTGCTTCTCCAGGCCCGCCAGCTGCTGCAGGGCCTGCAGACCGGGCAGGGGGCTGCGGCCCAGCAGGGGCAGGCCATCGAGGAGCCAGCGGCGGTTGACCCCCTCCAGTGGGGCCATGTCGGCGATGGTGCCGATGCAGAACAGGTTGAGGGCGATCTCCAGTCCGTGGCGGTGGCGCAGCCGCCGGCAGAGGGCGGTGGCCAGGACATGGGCCAGCCCCACCCCCGCCAGACCCCGGTAGGGGGAATCCTCCGGGGTGACCGCCGGATGCAGCAGGGCCAGGTGCGGCGGCAGCTGGGGCGGCAGGGTGTGGTGGTCGGTGAGGATCACCTCCACCTGCAGGGCCGCGGCGCGCTCCAGGGCCTCACTGGCGGCCACGCCGTTGTCGACGGTGATCAGGAGCCTCACCCCTTCGGCCGCCAGCCGCTCCACCATGGCGGCGTTGAGGCCGTAGCCGTCCTCCATGCGGCTGGGGATGGCGGCCCGGGGGCGCGCGCCGAGCCGCTGCAGCACGCCCACCAGCAGGGCGGTGCTGGTCATGCCGTCGGCGTCGTAGTCGCCGCAGATCGCCACGACCTCCGCCCCCCGGCAGCAGCGCACCAGGCGCTCGACCGCCAGCGACAGGCCGGGGAAGTGGGTCTCCGGGTCGGGGGCCGCCTCGGGATCGAGCAGCCGGCGCACCGCCTCCGCCGTCACCAGACCCCGACGCCGCAGCAGCGCCAGCAGCTCGGCCGGCAGGTCCACATCCGCCGCTCCGGCCGCTGAGGCGGGGCCATCGCCGCCGAGGGGGGAGGGAAGCAACCAGCGGCGCTCGTCGACGGCAGAGAGCAACCAGGTAGGGGCGGGGCCCCCGCATTGTGGAAGGCGGGGCTGCGGGGCGCACCCCTTAGCCTGGTTGCGGACACAAGCGCGGCGCCCGATGGCCCCGGCCCTGTCGGCCCTGCTCTGGGACGTGGACGGCACCCTGGCCGAGACGGAATTCGAGGGCCACCGGGTGGCCTTCAACCGCAGTTTCGAGGCCGCCGGTCTGCCCTGGCGCTGGGATCGGCCCACCTACGGGCGGCTGCTGGCGGTGGGCGGCGGCCACGAGCGGATCGCCGCCTTCCTGGAGCAGGCGGAAGGCCGCCCGGCGGAGCGGGGGCTGGTGGAGGAGCTGCAGCGCCGCAAGCAGGGCTTCTACGCCGAGCTGGTGCAGCGGGGCGGCCTCGGCCTGCGGCCCGGGGTGGCCCGGCTGGTGGAGGCCGCAGCGGCGGCGGGCCTGCGCCAGGCGATCGTCACCACCAGCGGCCGCAGCGCCGTGCGGGCCCTGCTGGAGGGGGCGCCGGCGGCGCTCGGGCGGGCCTTCGAGTTCTGGGTCTGCGGCGAGGATGTGGCCCGCAAGAAGCCCGATCCGGAGGCCTACCGGCGGGCACGGGTGCAGCTGGGTGAGGCGGCCGGCGGCGTCCTGGTCCTCGAGGACTCCCCGGCCGGGCTGGCGGCCGCCACCGGTGCCGGGCTTCCCTGCCTGGTCTGCCTGAGCGCGGCGACGCGGGAGCAGCCGGAGGGCCGTTTCAGCGGGGCGCTGGCGGTGGTGGACAGCCTGGGGGACCCCGGGGAGCCGACCGTTGTGAGCCAGGGACCACCTTGCCCCGGCGGTCAGGTGACGCTGTCGTGGCTGGAGCGCCTGCTGGCCACGCCATGACCCGCCTCCCCGTCCAGCGCACCCGCTTCCAGGGGCTCGTGAGCCGGCTGGGTAACCGGGTGGTCGGCGTGGCGCGTCGCAGCTGGCGGGCCGGCAGCCTGGCCGCCCTGGCGCTGCTGCTGGGCTTCTTCGCCGGTCAGAACCTCACCAGCCTGCTGCTGTTCACCACCCCGGGGGGCCGCCCGGCGGTAGTGCTCGGCCTGCTGCTGACGTTCGAGACGCTGGTGCGGCTACGCACCCGGATGGTCGACAGGGAGCCCCCCCTGGCCTGGGTGCTGGTGGACAACCTGCGCATGGGGGCCACCTATTCGATCGTCCTCGAGGCCTTCAAGGTTGGAACCTGAGCCGCCGGCGCCCTCGGAGCCGGCGACGGACGCCTGGGACTGGCGGCTGGCGCAGGCGGGGGACCTGGGCCCGGTGCACCCCACCCTTCTGCGGCACCTGGCCCTGCCGTTGCTGCGGCGGCTGGAGGACGGCCTGCGCACTGGAGCGGCCCGCCGCCATCCCCTGCTGGCCCTTAACGGGCCGGTGGGCGCCGGCAAGACCAGCCTGGGCCGTGCCCTGGAGCGCCTCGCCGCCCTCGGGGGCCTGAAGCTGGTGGTGGTGTCGATCGACGACCTCTACCGGCCGGCCCGCGAACGGCGCGCGCTGCTGGCGGGCAACCCCTTCGGAGTGAGCCGGGTCCCGCCCGGCAGCCACGACCTGCCACTGCTGATGGACGCCCTGGCCCGCTGGCGGGCCAGGGGGACGCTGCGGCTGCCCCGCTTCGACAAGACCCTGGCCGGCGGCGACGGCGAGCGGAGCGGCTGGCGGGAGGACCCCGCCGAGGCGCTGCTGATCGAGGGCTGGCTGATGGGCTGCCGGGCCCTGGGCCCACAGGCGCTGGGGGAGCGGATGGGGAGCGGGGCCGGGCTGGAGCCGCTGAACGAGCTGGAACGCCGCTGGCTGCCCCGCTGGGACGGGCACCTGGCCGCCTACGAGGAGCTCTGGAGCGCCTGTGACGGCCTCTGGCTGCTGCGTCCGGAGCGCTGGAGCCTGCCGCGCCGCTGGCGTTTTCAGGCTGAGGCCCGCCAGCGCCGGAGCGGCGGCGGATGGCTCGACGGCAGTCAACTCGAGGGGCTGGTGCGGGCCAGCCTCCATTCCCTGCCGCCGGCGCTCTACCAGGATCCGTTGCTGCGATCCCACGGCGAACTTGCCGAAGGATGGCCCAGAAAGGCCGAGGCCGCCGGGTCAGGGGTCCCGCTGATGGGGGGAGTGATCCTCGACGGTCGCCGGCGTGCCCGCCCCCTGGGCGCTCAGCTCTCGTCGCCGGCTTCGGCGTCCTCGGCAATCGGGTAGACGAAGCCCTGGGCGCGGCCGCTCAGAACAGCCTTGCCGAGTGACATGGCCTTCCGGGCCGCCACACCGGCCTTGGCCTTCCAATGGGCGTGGCGCTGATTGCGCTTGCCCTTGGAGGTTTTCTTCTTGGGAACGGCCATCCCTTTAACTCACTGCCAAACAACGATCCTGCTGCGCCGACTCGCCTTTCGTCAAATGGCTACAGTTGAAGATCGCAAAGCACCTCCTGAAAAGGACGCCAGGCCTTTGAGCAGCAGTTCTCCTCCGGAGCCGGCAAGGATCTCCACCGGCCAGGCCTCGCCCGGGAACGAGACCGTTGCGCCATCCGCCCCTGCGGCTACTCCGGCCCCTGCCGCCCCGAAGCCCGCCCCTCCGGTCAGCCCGGGCTTCAGTCTGGGGGGCCAGGGAGCAGGGGCCCCCTCCTACAGCCAGCTGCTGCGGGACATCGAAGCCAGAAAGATCAAGAGGCTGGAGCTCGCCCCTGCCCAGCGGGTGGTGACCGCCACCTTCCAGGACGGCCGCAGCCGCCAGGTGGCGGTGTTCAGCGACAACCAGCAGCTGCTGCGCACCGCAGAGCAGGCCCGGGTGCCGCTGACGGTGCGGGACGAGCGGCGCGACGACGCCATGGCCGGTCTGGTCACCAACGGACTGCTGGTGGCGCTGCTGATCGCCGGCCTGGTGCTGCTGGTGCGCCGCTCCGCCCAGGTGGCCAACAAGGCGATGGGCTTCGGCCGCAGCCAGCCCCGCCTGCAGGAGGAGGGAGCGATCTCCGTGCGCTTCGAGGACGTGGCCGGCATCGCCGAGGCCAAGGAGGAACTCCAGGAAGTGGTGACCTTCCTCAAGACCCCCGAGCGCTTCACTTCGATCGGCGCCCGCATTCCCAAGGGAGTCCTCCTGGTCGGTCCGCCCGGCACCGGCAAGACGCTGCTGGCCCGCGCCATCGCCGGTGAGGCCGGGGTGCCCTTCTTCTCGATGGCCGCCACCGAATTCGTCGAGATGTTCGTGGGCGTCGGGGCCAGCCGGGTGCGGGATCTGTTCCGCCAGGCGAAGGCCAAGGCGCCCTGCATCATCTTCATCGACGAGATCGATGCGGTGGGCCGCCAGCGGGGGGCCGGCATCGGTGGCGGCAACGACGAACGTGAGCAGACCCTCAACCAGCTGCTCACCGAGATGGATGGCTTCGAGGACAACTCGGGCGTGATCCTGCTGGCCGCCACCAACCGGCTCGACGTGCTCGACACGGCCCTGCTGCGGCCCGGCCGCTTCGATCGCCGCATCAGCGTTGACCTGCCGGACCGCGCCGGCCGGGAGGAGATCCTCTCGGTCCACGCCCGCACCAGGCCCCTGGCCGAGGAGGTCTCCCTGGCCGACTGGGCCCGCCGCACCCCCGGCTTCTCCGGTGCCGACCTGGCCAACCTGCTCAACGAGGCGGCCATCCTCACGGCCCGGCGTCAGAAGAGCCAGGTCGACGACCAGGCCATCGGCGATGCCCTCGAGCGGATCACCATGGGGCTCGCCGCCGCCCCGCTCCAGGACAGCGCCAAGAAGCGCCTGATCGCGTACCACGAGATCGGCCACGCCCTGCTCACCACCCTGCTGCCCCACGCCGACCGGCTCGACAAGGTGACCCTGCTGCCCCGGGCCGGCGGCGTGGGGGGCTTCGCCCGCACCATGCCCGATGAGGACATCCTCGATTCGGGGCTGATCAGCAAGGCCTACCTGCGGGCCCGGCTGGTGGTGGCCCTGGGCGGTCGGGCCGCCGAACTGGTGGTGTTCGGCCCCAGCGAGGTGACCCAGGGGGCCAGCAGCGATCTGCAGCTGGTGCGCCGCATCTGCCGCGACATGGTGCTGCGCTATGGCTTCTCCAGCCTGGGGCCCATGGCCCTGGAGGAGGAGGGGGAGGAGGTGTTCCTCGGCCGTGACTGGATCCGCTCCACCCCCCACACGTCGGTGCGTACCGGCAACCGCATCGACGAGCAGGTGCGCCAGCTGGCCTCCGAGGCCCTGGAAAAGGCCGTCGCCCTGCTGACCCCCAGGCGCGAACTGCTCGACGAGCTGGTCAACCTGCTGATCGAGCAGGAGACCATCGACGGCGACAGCTTCCGCACCCTTGTGGAGGCCCATGAGGCCAGGGCCGGTTCAGCCTTCGCCGGCCAGGCCGGAGGCAAAGCGGATGTCGAGGCTGCGCAGGTAGGTGTGTAGGCCAGCGTCCTGAATCGGCAGCAGCCGAGCCGGATGGCCGCTCTCGTTGACGTGGGAATGCCAGTGTCCCGGTGGCGTCACGAACGCCGCGCCCGGCTCCCATTCCATCCGCAGCGGGTTGCGGATGGTGCCGTCCGGGTTGAGCTCCGGACCCGAAAGGGTGGCGCAGCCCGGCCGGCAGTCGATCACCAGGTCGAGGGCCACCGACTGGTGCCGGTGGGGGGGCTGAACCGCTCCGGCCGGCACCAGGCCGTACATGGCCCAGAGGGTGTGGGTGACGGTGCGGCTCGCCGGCAGGGCCCGGTTGGCCAGCAGCAGGCTGAGGCGATTGCTGCGGGCGCTGCTGGGGTCGGCCGCCAGCGCCGCCAACTCCTCCTCCAGCCAGGCCGCCGGGTAGTGGCTGGGGGCGAAACGGGCGGTTTCGGCCCGGACCCCGAGGAAGCTGAGCAGGGGCCCATCGTGCACCCAGTACAGAACGCTCTCTTCGGAAGCTTCGAGCCGGGGCTCACCGCCGGCCGGCAGCACGAACAGATCCCCGCGGCCCCAGGCCAGATCGAGGGGTTCTGCCCCGGCGCCGGAGGGACCATGGCAGCGGCCCGCGCCCCGGTAGACGAAGAACAGGGAGCTGGTGGCGTTGGTGTCCACCCCGATCGATTCGCCCGGGAGGATGCGCACGAAGCTGGCGCAGAGGGCGGGGCTGGTGGCAGGGGAGGGGCAGCCGAGTCCGGCGCTCAGGTCGAGGGAAAGGATCGCCGTCGGACCGGTGGCATGGAGCTCGGGCCCCCAGCGCCCCTCCGGGATCGGCTCGGTGAGGCCGCGGCGGATCGGATTGGCGGCCTGGCGGTAATCGAACAGCTGGGTGTCTGCGCGCCAGTTGTGGCCAGCGCCGCAGGGGGCGGTGACGGGAGGGGTGACGGAGGCGGGAGTGATGCCGCTCAGGGGCCTGGACGCCTGGATCGGGCCCATGGGATCAGGATGCAATCGTGAACAGATCTTATGGATTGATCACGAAAGCTGGTGATGTGCCGGCCTCGGCTCTGCCGCGGGCAGCCCTGCCGACCCGCTCAGCCTCCGGCGACCGCCGGCACGATGCTCACCTCATCGCCGTCGCTGAGGGTCGTGGCCTGGTTATCGAGAAAGCGGATGTCCTCGCTGTTCACGTAGAGGTTGAGGAAGCGCCGCAGCTTGCCGTTCTCATCGCACAGGCGCGCCTGGATGCCGGGGTAGCGGCCCTCAAGGGCCTGCAGCAGGCCGTCGATGCTGGTGGCCTCCAGGCTGACGCTGGCCTCGTCGTTAGTGAACTTCTGCAGGGGGGTGGGGATCAGAACCTGGATGGCCATGGAAGGGGTCGATGGGGCAGGGAAGGAAGCGAAGAGAGGGGCCGCGGAGACGCTCAGGCCCGTGCACCGGAGCCGTGGGCGGCCTGGGAGCGCTCCCAGGCCTCGTGAAAGCTGGCCAGCTGGGGCTCGATGGTGAAGGGAGCGCCGATGGAGGAGGCGATCGCTTCGGTGGTCTTGAGGCCGTTGCCGGTGATGTAGGCGACGGTGGTTTCCGAGGGGTCGATCCTGCCCTGCTCCACCAGCTTCTTGAGCACGGCGATGGTGGTGCCCCCGGCGGTTTCGGTGAACACGCCCTCCATCTCGGCCAGCAGCTTGATGCCGTCGATGATCTCCGCATCGGTGACGGCGGCGATGCTGCCGCCGGTGCGGTTGGCGATGTCGATGGCGTAGGGGCCATCGGCCGGATTGCCGATGGCGATCGACTTGGCGATCGTGTTTGGCTTCACCGGGGTGATGAAGTCGCGACCGGCGGCGAAGGCCTGGGCGATGGGGGAGCAGCCTTCCGCCTGGGCGCCGCTGAAGCGCACCGGCTTCTCATCGACGAGGCCCACCTTGATGAATTCGTCGAAACCCTTGCGGATCTTGGTGAACAGGGAGCCGGAGGCCAGCGGCGCCACGATGTGGTCGGGAAGCTGCCAGCCGAGCTGCTCGATCACCTCGTAGCCGAGAGTCTTGGAACCTTCGGAGTAGTAGGGGCGAAGGTTGATGTTGACGAAGCCCCAGCCGTAGGTGTTGGCCACCTCGGAGCAGAGCCGGTTGACCTGGTCGTAGTTGCCCTTCACCGCCATCAGGGTGGGGTTGTAGACGAGGGTGCCGAGCACCTTGCCCAGTTCGAGATCACTGGGGATGAACACGCAGCACTCGAGGCCGGCGTGGGCGGCGATGGCGGCGGTGGAGTTGGCCAGATTGCCGGTGGAGGCGCAGCTGACGGTGGTGAAGCCCAGCTCGCGGGCACGGGTGAGGGCCACCGAGACGACGCGGTCCTTGAAGGACAGCGTCGGCATGTTGACGCCGTCGTTCTTGATGTAAAGGGAGGAGAGGCCGAGGCGCCGGGCGAGGCGATCGGCCTTGAGCAGAGGGGTGAAGCCCGTGCCCACGTCGATGGGATCGCCCTCGACGGGCAGGAACTCGCAGTAGCGCCAGATCGAGGCGGGGCCGGCCTCGATCGTGGCGCGGCTGACGCGGCTGCGGATCGCGTCGTAGTCGTAGACCACCTCGAGGGGGCCGAAGCAGACGTCCTCGCAGACGTGGCGGGCGCCGGCCTCGTAGGGATGACCGCACTCCTTGCAGCGCAGGCCCGTGAAGGTGGAGCGGGAAAGGGTGGCGGTCAAGGGAATCCCGGTCACTGGGCGACACGCTAACAGTGGGGTCCGGAGGTCGCCAATAAAGCCGATCTCCAGCATCGGGTATGGACGGCTTGTCGCCCGCAGGGTTCTGCCTACGCTCCGGAAGTGCCCCATCCCACCCCTCGGCCCTCCCGCGTCGGGTCACGCCTCGCCGTCGGCCTCGCCATCGCCTTCGGGCTGCTGCTGGCCCTGTGGGCGGCGGCCCGGCTGGCCATCGAATGGCTCTGGTTCGCCCAGTTCGACTTCCAGGGGGTCCTGGTGCGGCGCTGGATGCTGCAGGTCTCCGCCTTTGCAGCCGTCTTCGGCCTCGGTTCGGCCCTGCAGCTGGCCCAGCTGCAGCGCTGCTGGCGGCTGCGGGAGCAGGGGCCCGAAGCGCCCCGGCCGAAGGAGCCCCTGCTGCGCCTGGGCAACGGCGCCCTGGTGGCGGTGCTCATCGGCCTGGTGCTGCTGCTGGCGGGGGGTCTCACCTATCTGATGGTGCAGGCCCGGGGGCTGATCGCCGACCCCTTCAACGGCGACGTCATCACCGGCTTCTCCGTGCTCCGCGACCTGCCGCCCCTGCTGGTGGCGGGCCTGGCGGGAGGCCTGCTGCTGCCGCTGCTGTTCTGGCCCCTCACCACCCTGCGGATCACCCTGGCGGCCGCCCTGGCGGGCTCGGCCACGGCCGTGGCCCGGGGCTGGAGCCTCTGGCTGCCCGCCCTGCTGGCCACCCCCTTCGGCGAAGGGGATCCGCTCACCGGCCTGGACCTCTCCTTCACGGTGCTTCGCCTGCCGGCCCTGCGGCTGCTGCTGAGCGTGCTGCTGGCCCAGGGGCTGGTGGGACTGGCGGCCTGCCTGCTGCTGACGATCGGCAAGGGCCGCAGCCTGAGCGAGCTGCACTTCGAGGGGCTCAGCAGGGCCCAGCAGCGGGTACTGCAGCCCCAGGTGGCGGCCCTGGCGATCCTGCTGGCCTTCAGCAATGCCCTGGCCCCCTTCGATCTGATGGTGCAGGGCAGCGGCGTGGCCTCAGGGGCGGGCTTCGTGGACCTGAACGTGCGCCTGCCCCTGAGGCTGCTGTTCGCTGTGCTGCTGCTGCTCACGGCCGGAGCCCTGCTGGTGCCCCTGCCCCGGGGCTGGGTGCGGCGCGGGGCCCTGCTGCCCCTGGCCGGCACGGCGGTGCTGGTGCCCATCAGTGAATGGGTGCTGTCGCCCCTGGCCCAGCGCTTCTGGGTGCAGCCGAGGGAGCTGGAGGTGGAGGCCCCCTACCTGGAGCGCAGCATCAAGGCCACCCGTCGGGCCTTCGGCCTGGAGCACATGCGCAACCTGCGGCTGGAACCTCGCCAGATGCTCACGGCCGAGGATCTGGCCAAGGCCCCCGGCACCCTCGACAACATCCGCCTCTGGGACAGCCAGCCCCTGCTGGCCGCCAACCGTCAGCTGCAGCAGTTGCGGCTCTTCTACTACTTTCCCTCGGCGGATGTCGATCGCTATCCGCTGCAGGGCAAGACGGCCCGCGACAGCTCCCAGCAGGTGCTGATCGCGGCCCGGGAACTGGACAGCAGCGCCCTCCCGCCCGGCTCCCGCACCTGGCTGAACCGCCATCTGGTGTTCACGAACGGCCATGGCTTCACCGTCTCGCCCGTGAACGCCTTCGGCACCGACGGCCTGCCCCTGTTCTTCGTCAAGGACCTGGGCAGCAGCGGCCGCGTGCAGGGCATCAAGGAGCTGGGCATCACCGACCAGGAGGCCCGGGCCGCCCTGCCGGTGGGCAGTCCCAGTCTCTACTTCGCCTCCGGTCCGTCCCCTTACGCCATCGCCCCCACCAGGGTGAAGGAGTTCTCCTACCCGGAGGGGGAGCTGAACGTCTACACCCACTACACCGGCACGCGGGGCATCTCCCTGGCCCACCCCCTGCAGCGACTCGGCGCCGCGATCTACCTTCGCGAGCCGCGGCTGCTGTTCACCGGCTCCTTCACCAACCGCTCCCTGCTGCTGCTGCGGCGCCAGGTGAACCGGCGCCTGACGGCCCTGGCGCCGTTCCTGCGTTTCGAAAGCCAGCCCTACCTGGTCACCGCCAGGGTCACCGGCAGTGCGGGCTACCGGCCGGAGCAGTACCAGTACTGGCTGCTGGACGGCTTCACCACCAGCCGCTCCTATCCCTACAGCGATCCGAATCCCCAGGGGCTGCGCTATTTCCGCAACCCCGTGAAGGCGGTGGTGGATGCCCACGACGGCCGGCTCTGGCTCTACGTGAACGACGCCCGCGATCCGGTGCTGCGCACCTGGGTGCGCGCCTTCCCGGAACTGTTCCGGCCGCTGTCGGCCATGCCCCGTGCCCTGCTCGCCCACATCCGGGTGCCCAAGAGCCAGTTCGACATCCAGTCGGAGCGGCTGCTCCGCTACCACGTCACCGACGTGCGCACCTTCTACAACGGTGACGACGTCTGGGCGGTGCCCAATGAGATCTACGGCGAGAACAACGTGCCGGTGTCGCCGTATCACCTGACCCTGCAACTGCCCGGGGAGCAACGTTCCGAATTCGTGCTGCTGCTGCCCTTCACCCCCCTGCGGCGTTCGAATCTGGTGGGCTGGCTGGCGGCCCGCAACGATCCGCCCCATTACGGGGAGCTGATGCTGGTGCGTTTCCCCCAGCAGCGGCTCCTGCTCGGCCCCCAGCAGGTTTCCGCCCTGATCGACCAGGACCCGACGATCAGCTTCCAGTTCGGCCTCTGGAACCGGCTGGGTTCGCGGCTGTTCCGCGGCAACCTGCTGGTGCTGCCGGTGGGCGAGGGCCTCCTGTACGTGGAGCCGATCTATCTGCAGTCGAAGAGCAACGATCTGCCCACCCTGGTGCGGGTGGTGGTCACCGACGGCCGCCGCTTCGTGATGGAACGCAACCTGAAGGATGCCCTGGCCCGGCTGAGTGCACCGGAGAAGACGCCGCCGTCGGCGCCGGAGCTTTCGCAGGGAGTCTTGCCCTGACATAAAGAGCAAATCTAGATTCGAACCATTCCGATTTCAGCAGGTGCAAGTCGATGGCAAGGGCCCGATCTCGCATGTTCAGTTTCATTTCTGTAGCGACAGTGACATTCCCTCCGGTGGCGCTGCCGGTTCTCCCTGTCCCGGCCCAGCCGCTGCTCGCCCAGGCCTCGGGTCGTCCAGGCCCCACGGTGTCTGTTCCTGACTTCAAGAACAACGTCACCGGCACCTGGTGGTGGCAGGGGCCGGTGGCCCAGGATCTGTCCCATGCCCTCGCCAATGAGCTGGCGGCCACCGGAGACATCCGCGTTGTCGAGCGCCAGAGTCTGGGTCAGGTGCTCTCCGAGCAGGAACTCGCCGAGCTCGGCATCGTTCGTCGGGGCAGCTCCACCGCTGCCGCAAAGGGCCAGATGACCGGTGCGCGCTACATCATCCTCGGCACGATCTCGTCCTACGAAACCGCCACAGGTGTGGAGAGCAAGGGAGGTGGAGTGGGCTTTCTCGGCTTCGGCGGTTCCAAGCAGAACACGGTGACCAAGGACTATGTCGCCATTGATATCCGTGTGGTGGACAGCACCACCGGCGAGATCGTGGGTTCGCGCACGGTTGAAGGTCGGGCGTCGAACACCATGGAACAGAAGGCGAGCGGAGGCAGCCTCCTTCCCGCCGCAGCCATTGTGGGCGCCCTGGTGCCGATGAGCCGCGCCGGTTATGCCGCCACGGCTGCGGCCGGTACGTTCAACTTCTCCAGCAATTCCACCAGTGTGAATCGCACTCCCGCCGCCAAGGCGATCCGCGCTGCGCTGATCGAAGCCTCGGGGTATGTGAGCTGCCTGCTGGTTCCCAAGGGCGACTGCATGGCGGCGTACAACGACAAGGATCAGATCCGCCGGCAGAACACGCTCGGAACCCTCGAGCTCGAATGACCCAGGCCTGCGGCCAGGAACCAGCTCCAACGCAGCGAGGCTCCTGAGCCGTCCGCCCGCCATGACGCACACCAGAGGGCAAGGGAACCGAGACGGAACCGAGGGGCCAGCCGGGCCCCAGGTGAAAGAAAGGGGGAGGTGAGGCCCCCTCTGTGCTGCTGGAGGGCAGGATCAGCATCCTGCCCGGACAGTGGAGGCGCTGGTCAGGCCGCCACGGCGGTCTTGGGATCGAGGGCGCCCTTGGCGTAGAGGGTGGCGTAGTAGTTGATGTCGCGCTGCTTGATCTTGCTGGCGTTGCCGGCACACCAGAACTGCTGGTAGCGATCGAGGCAGACCTTCTTCATGTAGGCCCGAGCGGGCTTGTTGAAGTGGCGGGGGTCGAAGTTGGCGGGATCCTTGGCGGCAGCCTCACGGACCGCCGCGGTGAAGGCGAGGCGGTTGTCGGTGTCGATGTTGATCTTGCGCACGCCGTTGCGGATGCCTTCCTGGATCTCCTCCACGGGCACACCGTAGGTCTCGGGGATGGCGCCGCCGTACTTGTTGATCATGTCCAGCCATTCCTGGGGAACGGAGCTGGAGCCGTGCATCACCAGGTGGGTGTTGGGGATGGCCTTGTGGATCTCGGCGATCCGGGAGATGGCCAGCACCTCACCGGTGGGCTTGCGGGTGAACTTGTAGGCGCCGTGGCTGGTGCCGATGGCGATGGCCAGGGCGTCGACCTTGGTCTTGGCGACGAAGTCGGCGGCCTCGGCGGGGTCGGTGAGCAGCTGGGAGTGGTCGAGGGCACCCTCGAAACCGTGGCCGTCCTCGGCCTCACCCTTGCCGGTCTCCAGGGAACCCAGGCAACCCAGCTCGCCCTCCACGCTGACGCCGATCGCGTGGGCCACGTCCACCACTTCCTTGGTGACGGCCACGTTGTACTCGTAGCTGGCGGGGGTCTTGGCGTCGGCCTCGAGGGAGCCGTCCATCATCACCGAGGTGAAGCCGTTGGCGGCGGCGCCATAGCAGGTGGCGGGGCTGTTGCCGTGGTCCTGGTGCATGACCACCGGGATGTCGGGATAGGTTTCCACCGCGGCCAGAATCAGGTGGCGCAGAAAGCTCTCGCCGGCGTACAGGCGGGCGCCCCGGGAGGCCTGAAGGATCACCGGGCTGTCGGTCTCGTAGGCAGCCTCCATGATCGACTGCACCTGCTCCAGGTTGTTGACGTTGAAGGCAGGAATGCCGTAGCCGTTTTCTGCGGCGTGATCCAGCAGCAGGCGAAGCGGTACGAGCGCCATGGGAAATCTCGCGGTATTGGGGTGGGGACGGCTGGCGGGTCGTCCCGCCTGGTCTGCCGGGGAGTCTAGGGGATGCCCTCCAGGGTTCCGGCTCCCGAGCGGGCCCAGTCGCAGCAGCGCTGGCTGGCCACCGCCTCGGCCAGCCCGGGCCGCATCGGCCGCCGCTCCCGTACCGCCTGCGACCACCAGCCCAGCAGGCGCCGCACCGGCGCGATCCGGCCGTCCTCCCAGGTGCGGCCGTAGGCCAGCTCCGAATCGGCCGCGACGGGACGCAGGGCTTCGCCGGGAAGGGCCATCCACAGCTGCATGCCGTGCACGTAGTCGGCCTGGTTGCTGGAGCCCAGCACCAGGGTGGCCTCGCTGCCGTAGAGCTCGATCCAGTAGCCCCGTCCCGCCCGCGCCACCGAGGAGAGGGCGAGCTGGGCGGGCACGGGTCGGCCGCGCCGATCCTCGAGATCGAGCTGGATCAGGGCGCTGTCTTCGGCATCCACCACCCCCATGGCGCCGGTGCCGGGGATGGGCCGCTCGCCGATGGCGGTGCTGAGGCGGGCGGTGAGGCCCCGGCTGGGGCCGATCAGCCAGTGGAGGGTGTCGAAGGCGTGGGTGCCCAGGGCGCCGAGCACGCCGCCGCCGGCCGCCGTCTGGGAATACCAGCTCCAGGGGCGGCTCGGGTCGGCGCGGCTGGACATCAGCCAGTCGAACCTGACCAGCCAGGGATCCCCCAGCACCCCGGCCTCGAGCAGGGCGGCCAGCTGCTGGACATGGGGCACGGCCCGGTACTCGAAGTCGACCGCCACCGCCAGGCCCCGGGTGATGGCCAGACGCTGCAGCTCCTCCACCTGGCTGGCATGGAGCGCCACCGGCTTCTCGAGGAACAGGTGCTTGCCCGCCTCCAGGGCCGCACGCGCCAGGGCGAAGCGGGGCTCCGGCGGGGTGGCGATCACCACCGCCTCCACGGCGGCATCGGCCAGGAGGGCGGCGAAGTCGTCGAAGGCGGGCAGGCCGGCCGCCTGGCCCGCCGCGGCGGCCCGTTCCGACCGGGGGTGCCAGAGGGCCACGGGCTCGGTGCCGGGGGCGTCCCGCAGGGCCGGCAGGATCACCTTCTCGCCGAAGCCGAGGCCGGCGACGGCGACCCGCAGGGGAGCGTCAGGCCGTCGCATCGCTCTCCGGAGGACGGCGGGCGGCCTCGCAGGCGGCTTGCAGCACGCGGATCGTGAGGGTTTCGCCGGCGGCGGCTTCCCAGGGGGCACCCCAGCGGGGCAAGCCGTTGACGGCGGTGTCGCGGTAGAGCTCCTCGTCGCAGTCGAGCTGCATCACGTACAGCTGGCCGACGGGGGGGCGGGCGTCGTCGGGGGCATCGGGGGCGGCGGCGGGCTGGAAGCGGCTCAGCACCGACAGGCGGCCCTCGCGATCGAAGCGGAGACTGCCGGCGTCCCACCACTGGCGGCCCTCCGCACTGGCCTCCACCTCCTGCCAGTCGACCGGGCCGGCGACGGCGGCGGCGGGAGCCGCCAGCCAGCAGCCGAACAGCAGGAACAGCGCCAGCAGGCCGGCGGCGACGGGAGCGCGCCTGCCGCCCATGGCACCGGTCATGGCGCCACGGCCACGGCCGGCCGCAGGCTGCCATGCAGCCGCAGCAGGGTGGCGAGGGTGGCCCGCAACTGGGGCCGGGGCACGATCGTGTCGACGAAGCCGTGGTCCTGGAGGTACTCGGCGGTCTGGAAGCCCTCCGGCAGCTTCTCGCCCAGGGTCTGCTCGATCACCCGGCGGCCGGCGAAGGCGATCATCGCCTTGGGCTCGGCCAGGATCAGGTCGCCGAGCATGGCGAAGCTGGCGGTGACCCCACCGGTGGTGGGGTGGGTGAGCAGGGGCAGGTAGAGCAGCTCGGCGCCGCGGTGGCGCTGCAGGGCGCCGGACACCTTTGCCATCTGCACCAGGCTGAGCATCCCCTCCTGCATGCGGGCGCCACCCGAGGCGCAGACGATCAGCAGCGGGTAGCGGCGGGCGGTGGCCAGCTCCACCAGCCGGGTGAGCTTCTCGCCCACCACCGAGCCCATGGAACCGCCCATGAAGCGGAAATCCATCACCCCCAGGGCCAGGGGCATGCCCTCCAGCCGGCAGAGGCCGGTGACCACCGCATCGCGCAGTCCCGTGGCCCGCTGGCTGTCGCGCAGGCGGTCGGCGTAGCTGCGACGGTCCTTGAAGGCGAGGGGGTCGGTGGGGGCAAGATCGGCGTCGATGGCCTCGAAGCTGCCCTCATCGGCGATCAGGCGGATGCGCTCGGCGCTGTCGATGCGGTGATGGTGGCCGCAGCCCTTGCAGACACTGGCGTTGGCGATCAGATCCTTGCGGTAGACCACCAGGCCGCATTCGGCGCACTTGCTCCAGAGGCCATCCCCCTCGTCGGCCTCGGGGCCCTTGCTGGCCCGCACGGCGGGGGCGTTCTTGCGGCGATCGGCGAACCAGTCGAACAGGGACATGGGGCGTCGGCGGCGGCGGCGGGAACCATTGGCCATTAAAGACCCAGGCCCCACAGGCGCAGCCAGGGGCCGTGGCCGCCGATCCAGACCGCCAGGGCGGCGGCGGCGAGGAAGGGACCGAACGGGAAGGGCTGCTGGCGGCCGAGACGACCGCTGAGGCGGGCGAGGCCGCCGATCAGGGCACCGCCGAGGACCGAGAGGCTCACGGCCAGCCCCAGACCCAGCGGCCCGAGCCAGGCCCCCATCAGGGCGGCCAGCTTGGCGTCCCCAAGGCCCAGGGCCGGCCGGCCCTGGGCCTTCTCGGCCAGGGCGCTGAGGGCTTCGAAACCCAGCTGCCCGGCGGCCACCGCCAGCAGATGGGAGAACAGCAAGGCACGGCCCACCGCGGCCCCCTGCGGGAAGCCGACGGCGGCGGTGGCCGCCAGGCCGAGCAGCAGTCCCCAGCGGCAGAGGGGTTCGGGCAGCCAGAGGCTGTCCAGGTCGATCAGGGCCAGGGGCAGCAGCCAGCTGGCCAGCAGCCAGCCGGCCGCCAGCAGCAGCCAGGGACTGGGATCGGGGCCCATGGCGGCCGGACGGGCGAAGAGCATCGCCACCCAGAGGCCGGCGGTGAGCAGTTCCACCAGCGGATAACGGGCGGCGATCGGAGCGCGGCAGTGGCGGCAGCGGCCGCGCAGGAGCAGCCAGCTGAGCACCGGCACGTTCTCGAACCAGGCCAGGGAGGTGCCGCAGCGGGGACAGTGGCTGCCGGGGAAGACGAGGGACTCCTCCCGCGGCAGCCGCCAGACCACCACGTTGAGGAAGCTGCCGATGCAGGCGCCGACCAGGGCAACCAGGGGGGCCAGCAGCGGCAGGGCCGCGGTGGGGGCGAGGAGGGCGGCGGAGCTCATGGCAGCGGGCGACTGGTGACCCCTCGGGCGCTGCGTCCCCGGGGCGAGCGAGGCCGCAGCAGCTCCATCGGCACGAACTGCTCGTCCGGCAGGAGGATGGGCAGTTCGAACACCACCCGCCCCTGGGGGCCGGAACCGAGCATCACCACTCCCAGCGGTTCCGGGGCGGTGGGGCAGGCCTCGAGGAAGCGGAAGTAGACCCGGCGAGAGCAGCGCAGCAGTTCGGCGCTGTTGATGCGATCGAGGCGCAGGGAGCCGGCGGACGGGGAGGCCGAGAACTCCCCACCCCGGATCAGGAAGGACGGACTTCCGGCAGGGGGAGACCCGGATCCGTATGGATGGAGAGTGGGGGGCTGGGCGGTGATGGGATTCACCGTTTCCTTTCGGGAGATCTTAGGACCGAAAGGAAGATCGAGGGATCGATCTTCAGCCCAGGATCTCAGCCGAGGTTGTTCTTCTCCTCGATCATGCGGTGGATGATCGGGGTGAGGATCAGCTCCATGGCAAATCCCATCTTGCCGCCGTTCACCACGATGGAGGTGGGGCTGGACATGAACGAGTCGTGGATCATGTCTAGCAGGTAGGTGAAGTCGATCCCCCACTTCTCCCGAGCTCCCTTGCGGAAGTGAACGATCACGAAGCTCTCATCCGCGGTGGGGATGGGCCTGATCATGAAGGGGTTGGACGTGTCCACTGTGGGCACCCGCTGGAAGTTGATGTCGGTGCGGCTGAACTGGGGGCAGATGTGGTTGATGTAATCCGGCATGCGGCGCAGGATCGTGTCCACCGTCGCCTCAGCCGAATAGCCGCGCTCGGCGTTGTCGCGGGCGATCTTCTGAATCCATTCCAGATTGGTGATCGGCACCACGCCGATCAGCAGATCCACCAGACCGGCCACGTCGTAGCCGTCACCAACCACGCCCCCGTGGAGGCCCTCGTAGAAGAGCAGGTCGGTGCCGGCCGGGATCGGTTCCCAGGGGGTGAACTGGCCGGGGGCCAGGTCGGTGCCCAGGCGGCCGTTATGCTCGGCAGCCTCCTCCAGGGAGTGGAGGTAGTAACGCTTCTCACCGCTGCCAGTCTCGCCGTAGCTCTTGAACAGTTCCTGGAGCTTCTCGAAGACGTTGGCCTCGGGGCCGAAGTGGCTGAAGTTCTCGCCCTTGGCCAGGGCGGTCGCCATGGCCTCCTTCATCGGCCCCCGCTCGTAGCGGTGGTAGCTGTCACCCTCAACCACGGCCGGGGTGATGCCCTCACGGGTGAAGATGTATTCAAAAGCCCGTTTGACCGTGCTGGTGCCTGCGCCGGAGGAACCGGTGACAGCCACGACCGGGTGACGCTTCGACATCGACGCAGGGGGGTTGAGAGGGTGTGAGTTTGGCAGGTCGCCGGTCCACGCCCCCTGCGGCCGTTACCGGAAGGGGGCGATCAGCCGGGCAGAGCCGCCAGCAGCTGCTCGCCCATGGCCTGGCAGCCCACCCGGGTGCAGCCTTCGCCCATGAGCAGGTCGCCGGTGCGGTAGCCGGCGGCCAGCACCCGGTCGACGGCGACCTCCAGGTCGGCGGCGGCGGCCTCCTGCTGCAGGCCCACCCGCAGCAGCATGGCGGCGGAGAGCACCATGGCGATCGGGTTGGCCTTGTCCTGGCCGGCGATGTCGGGGGCGGAGCCGTGCACCGGCTCGAACAGGCCCGGGCCGCCGGAGCCGAGCGAGGCCGAGGGCAGCATGCCGATCGAGCCGGTGAGCATGGCGGCCTCGTCCGAGAGGATGTCGCCGAAGAGGTTGCCGGTGAGCAGAACGTCGAACTGGCGCGGCTCCCGCACCAGCTGCATGGCGGCGTTGTCGACGTAGATGTGGCTGAGCTCGACGGCGGGGAACTCGGCATGGATCGCCTCCACCCGGTCGCGCCACAGCTGGCTGACATCGAGCACGTTGGCCTTGTCGACCGAGCACAGCCGGCCGCGGCGGGCCTCCGCCAGGCGGAAGCCCACCCTGGCGATCCGGTCGACCTCATGGTCGCTATACACCATCGTGTTGAAAGCCCGCACGCCGCCGTCCACCTCGATGCGCCCCTTGGGGGTGCCGAAGTAGATGCCGCCGATGAGTTCACGCACCACCATCAGGTCGACCCCCTCGATCACCTCGGGGCGCAGGCTGCTGGCTCCGGCCAGGGCCGGGATGATCTTCACGGGCCGCAGGTTGGCGAACAGCCCCAGGCCGGAGCGCAGGGCCAGCAGGCCGCTCTCGGGGCGCTGCTCCCGGGGCAGGGCATCGAAGCGGGGGGCGCCGATGGCGGCGAGCAGCACCGCATCGGACGCCCGGCAGGCCTCCAGGGTGGCGCCGGGCAGGGGTTCGCCGGTGGCGTCGATGGCGGCGCCGCCGACGGGCTGGGGGTCGAAGGTGAGGCTGAAACCATGGCGGGCGCTCACCGCCTCCAGCAGCGTGCGGGCCACCGCGGTGATCTCCGGACCGATGCCGTCCCCCGCGAGCAGAGTGATCCTGTAGCTGGTCATCGCGAAGGGGCGCCGGGCAGCAGGCGAGGCTACTTCTGCAGCTGCCGCAGGGTCCGGGCCATCTCGGGCAGCTTGTTGAAGACGGCGGAGCAGCGCAGCCAGAGCCTGTTGGGGATGGCGGGGTAGCCGCTGACCACCTCACCGGCGGCGATCTCGCCGTGGATGCCGGACTTGGAGGAGGCGATGGCCCGGTCGCCGATCACCGCCCGGTTGGCGACGCCCACCTGGCCCGCCAGGATGACGCCGTTGCCGAGCACGGCGCCGCCGGCGATGCCCACCTGGGCGGCCAGGGCGCAGCCCTGGCCCGTCACCACGCCATGGCCGACGTGGACGAGGTTGTCGATCTTGGTGCCGGCCCCGATGCGGGTCTCGCCGACGGAGGGGCGGTCGATGGTGGAGCCGCAGCCCACCTCGACACCGTCCTCGAGCACCACCCGGCCGGTCTGGGGCATCTTCACCCACCCCGAAGCGGTGGGCACGAAGCCGAAGCCCTCGGCACCGATCACCGCCTGCGACTGGATGACGCAGCGGGATCCAAGGCGGCTGCCGGGATGGAGCACGGCGTTGGCGTGGATCTCACAGTCAGCACCGAGCTGCACGTCCTCGTAGAGCACGACGCCGGGATGGAGCACGCAGCCGGCGGCGACGACGCAGCCGGCGCCGATCACCCCATGGGCGCCCACGTGGGCATCGGCGGCAACGGTGGCGCCGGGGCCGACGACGGCGCTGGGATGGATGCCCGGAGGCTTCGGGGTGGGGGGATGGAGGGCGGCGAGCGCCTGGGCGAAACCGAGGCGGGGATCCTTCAGGGCCACCCAGGCCATCCCCCGGTCGGTGGCCAGCTGCTGCAGCTCGGCGTCGAGGGGCAGCAGCAGGGCGGCGGCGCCGCTGGCGGAGAGGGCGGCCGCCAGGGCGTTGCCGGGCTCGAGGAAGGCCAGCTGGCCGGGACCGGCGCGATCGAGGGCTTCGGCGCCGGTGATCTCCGGATCCGCCGCCAGGTGCCGCGGGCTGCCCTCCTGCACGGCGCCGATCCGGCTGAGCAGGCTGCTGAAGCGCATTCCCCAGAGGGCGGACGGCCCGGATCGTAGGCCCCACGCCCACCGGCGGGCGCCGGATCCAGGGCTGGATCAGGCGGCCGGATCGAGCAGCTCCGCCAGCGGCACGAAGGTGTAGCCGCGGTGGCGCAGCTCGGGAATGGCCCAGCGCAGGGTCTCCAGGGTGCGGCCGCTCATGGCCGGGGTGTCATGGAGCACCAGGATCCCGCCGGGGTGGACATTGAGGCGCACGAACAGGCGCATGAACCAGAGGGGCGACCGCTGGGTGTCCCAGGGGAAGATCGAACCCAGCACCAGGCGGTAGCGCCGGGCCGCGAGGGCGTCGAGCATGGGCCTGTGGAAGCGGCCCTGCCCGGGGCGGAACCAGCGCCAGCGCAGGGTGGCGGGGACGGCGACCCGGGCGATCACTCGCTCGGTGTCGACGAGCTGCTGCTGGAACAACGCCGGCGGAAGGGCGGCGGAAGGCTCGTCGCGCCAGAGGTGGTTGCCGAGGTCGTGGCCCTGCTGCAGAGCGCGGCGGGGGAAACGGGGGTCGCGCTCGAGATGGGAGCCGATCAGGAAGAAGGTGGCCGGCACCTGGAGCTCCCGCAGCAGGGCCAGCAGGGCCTCCGATCCGGGGCTGGGGCCGTCATCGATGGTGAGAGCGAGCCGCTTGCGACGGCCAGGGCCGCACCACACCACCTCAGGAAACAGCGGCACCAGCAGCAGGCGGATCAGCAGCGACGGCAGCAGCACCAGCAGCACCAGCAGATCCAGCAGCAGGACCAGGGTCAGAACGGCGAGGGGCAGGGTCATGGAGAGGGGCGGGCTCAAGAACGATGACACCGACGGCGGGCCGTGCTGCGGCGGCGTCCGGGCTGGCTAAGGCGGGGGGTGGTTCCCTTCGTCTCCGCGCCACCATGACCAGCCCGAAGAAAGCCGCCGCCGGAAACGCCAGCACCCCGGACTCGCGGGGGCGGGCCCGCACGGTGATCTACTGCCACGGGATCTCCAACATGCCGCCGGAGGCGGTGCTGCGCTCGGAGTGGGACCGGGCCCTGTTCGGCGCCGACCAGGGGGAGCGCACGCGCATGGCCTACTGGGTGGACCGGGAGCGCTACCCGGAGACGGCGGGCGTCTCCACCCGGGCCGTCGGCGAGGATCGGGCCACGCTGCGGCCGGAGGCGGAGGCGCTGCTGGCCGCCTCGATTCAGGCGAGCGACATGCCGGCCGAATCGCAGGCCTTCGTGGACAGCCTGACGGCGCAGCTGGAGATGGCCGCCCAGACGGCGGCCCAGCGGGGGGTGCCGATGGGCGGCCCAGCAACACTGTCGGTGGAGGCCAAGGGGCTGTGGAGCCCGGTGACGGCGATGTTCACCAAGGCGTTCCTGGCCGATGTGAACGATTTCCTGTTCAACCAGGCCAAGCGCCAGCGGATGGTGCAGACGGTGAAGGACCGGGTGAACACCGGCGGCGGCCCCTTTGTGGTGGTGGGCCACAGCCAGGGGAGCATGGTCACGTACCAGGCGCTGATGGAACTGGGCGCCGCCCTGGAGGTGGATCTGTACGTCACGATCGGATCGCCGCTGGGGCTGCCCCAGGTGACCGACGTGCTGGAGAAGTGGCACGGCAGGAAGCTGCCGATCCCGGCCGGTGTGAAGCGCTGGGTGAACATCGCCCAGGACGGCGACATCGTCTGCCTCGACCAGACGCTGGCCGATGAATACACCGCCGTCGGCAAGCCGACGATCGTCGATCAACGCGTTGAAGGGGTGGTGTGGCCGCCGAGCAAGGCCCATTCCGCCAGCCGTTATCTGTCGCGCGAGTCGACCCAGGAGACCGTGATGGCGGCGCTGGATCGCTCCCGCTTCCAGCCGGTGAGCCCGGTGACGGTGGCCCGCAGCCTGGCCGATGCGCTGGATGTGGAGGCCACGGCCCGGGTGCCGGTGCTGATCGAACTGACGGATCGCTCGACGGCGGCGCCGGAGGGCGGCGATTCCTTCCAGAAGACGCGGGAGCAGGTGCTGGAGTGGATCCAGGCGAATGTGCTTCAGGGTCCGATTACCGCCGACAAGGTGTACCTGGAGGACCAGCTGGATCACTACGTGGCGGTGAACCTGACCCGCGCCGAAGTGGAGACGCTGGCGGGGGCGATGAGCCGCCAGTACGGGGCCAGCTCGCCGGCGGTTTACCGAATGTTCAGCAACAGCCGCAAGAAGGCGCTGATGCACGATTCGATCCACACCGTGCAGGCCCGCACCGCCCAGCTGGGCTACAACGCCTGCGGCCAGGGCATCACCTGGGCCGTGCTCGACACCGGCATCGACCGGCAGCACCCCCATTTCCACAACACGACCTTCGCTCCGGAAGGAACCATTGCCGCCGACTGGGACTGCACCAAGCGTGGTCCGGTGCAGCCGGGCAGCGGCAACGACGCCAACGGCCACGGCACCCATGTGGCCGGGATCGTCGCCGGCGGGCTGCTGTCGGTGGGCGGTGAGGGCGGCCCCGACCTGCTGGCGATGGCCCCCCGGGCCCGAATCGTCAGCTACAAGGTGCTGGCCGACAACGGCGGTGGCTACGACGCCTGGATCATCAAGGCGATCGACCACATCTGGAAGCAGAACCAGGACGGACGGCGGCTGGCGATCCAGGGGGTGAACCTGAGCCTGGGGGGACCATTCGATCCGGCCAGCTTCGGCTGCGGCGATTCACCGCTGTGCGCCTCCCTGCTGCGGCTGGTGCGCCAGGGGGTGCTGGTGGTGCTGGCGGCGGGCAACGAGGGCAGCGGCGACATCGTGGTGGACGGCTTCAGTGCCACCCGCTCGTTTGATCTCTCAATCGGCGATCCGGCCAACCTGGAGGAGGCGATCGCCGTGGGCTCGGTGCACCCAACCCTGCCGCACCGCTACGGCACCTCCTACTTCTCCTCACGGGGGCCCACCGCCGATGGCCGCCTCAAGCCCGACGTGGTGGGCCCAGGGGAGAAGATCCTGTCGTGCCGCAGCGGCAGCGACCCAAAACGCTCCCCCAGCCGCGACAAGGGCAAGAGCCTCGATGAGCTCTACGTGGCCCTCTCCGGCACGAGCATGGCGGCCCCCCACATCAGCGGACTGCTGGCCGCCTTCCTCTCGGTGCGCACTGAATTCATCGGCTATCCCGACCGGGTGAAGCGGATCCTGCTGGAGCACTGCACCGACCTGCAACGGGACCGCTACCACCAGGGAGCCGGCCTGCCGAATCTCTCGAAGATGCTGCTGGAGACCTGAGGGGTTCACGGGTCCGTGAACCACGGCTAGATTCCGGTGAAGTGGGGATTCCGACCCTGGCGTTGGGATGGTTCTCAGCGATGGAGGTTGATTCTGGGGAGTGGCTCACGGAATGGGCTGGGACTGGGAGCCGGATTCACGGAAACCGCGAAGAACAAGTTCGAAGGATCGTGAAACCAGGGCAAGAATGTTCACCGTAGGATTGGTGGTCGTAAACTTTTTCTTATTAGCGATCTATTCTGCGTAAATCGTGAGCCTGCTTAGAAGGAGAGATCAAACATACTGGAATTCCTTAAATCATCTTAGAGGGCCCCACGCGACGCTTTGTAACGCACTGAACTCATCTTAGGCGGATCCGCATAAGATACGGGGTCTTATCCCTTGGATGCATAAGATGCGTTGTTACGCAAGCCTTTTGATGCCTGCAAGCTTGCGATAGCTGCGTCTTAGGCGGACAGCCGAGGCAATACGGTGCGACATAGGCGGAACCACCCATTTAGTAGTTAGCCCTACGGAGGGGCATTGACAAAAAGCAAAGGCGCGTTAGTATAGGTGTACTATAGATTGAATCTATGTCTTCCTTTGGGGGCGCATGGAGCGAACAGAAGCTTAAATGCGTCGAAGCATATACTGCTTCTTATCTAAAAGTAATGCAGTGGCAATCTTGGGCAACTCTGCACTATGTTGACGCCTTTGCTGGACGAGGGAAACAACAGCTTCCAATCCAAGTTGCCAGTTCGGAAGATGAAAGCTTACTTGCGACAGCAAGCTTCTTGGAGGGATCAGCACTTAGGGCGTTGAAGGTTTCTTCAAATGCTTCAAGGGGATTTGACAGATTTTTATTTATTGAAGCAAGCCGTAGCGCAAGTCAACAGCTTATCAGCAATATCAATACAGATTATCCATCCATGTCAGAACGGATTACAGTTCTCCGCTCAGATGCGAATGAGGCAATTAGTGCCTACATTGATCAAACTGATTGGAGTAAAACAAGAGGATTGATATTTCTTGATCCATTTGGGCTCGAAGTCCGGTGGGAGACAATTGTCAATCTTGCCTCTACGAAGGCCTGCGATGTATGGTACCTATTCCCCCTTGTCGGTGTTATCAGAATGATGACCAATACAGGCGAGATCGACGAGTCCTGGAAAGCCAAACTAAGTCTCTTGTTTGGAACAGACAGCTGGTACGACGAATTTTATCCTCGAGAGCAACTTACAATCTTTGGGGAAGCGGACAAGATTAAGGAAGCATCGACAGATCACATTATAGAATATGTTCGAACAAGGCTGGACACTGTTTTTTCGGCGGTTTCAAATGCAGCAGTACTAAAGAATAGCCGAGGATTCCCTTTGTTTGCTCTAGTCATGGGTGTTTCTAATCCTAATGCAAAAAGGCAAGCGCTAAGAATTTGCAACCACTTAATTGATCAGCTGTCATCTTCTCAATCATGACCACAACATCCATTGAATGGACTCAGGCCACATGGAACCCAGTGACAGGTTGCACCAAGGTTTCCGCTGGCTGTCTCAATTGTTATGCCGAGAGAATGGCCACAAGGCTTCAGGCGATGGGTCAAGAGAATTATCGGAACGGTTTTACGTTGACGTGCCATCCTCGGATGCTGGATGTGCCTAGGCGATGGCGCAAGCCGCGTTTAATCTTTATCAACTCTATGGGTGATCTTTTTCACAAAGATGTCCCACTGAGCTTTATCAAAGATGTGTTTGATGTTATCGGCTCAACGCCTCGTCACACATATCAGCTCCTCACGAAGAGATCGGAGCGTTTGGTAGAGCTGTCTCATGAACTCTCTTGGCCTCTAAATCTTTGGATGGGGGTGTCGGTAGAGTCTGAGGAGGTAACTTGGAGGATTGACCATCTTCGTCGAACACCTGCAGCAGTCCGATTTCTGTCGATCGAACCTCTACTGGGTCCTATTCCTTCGATATGCCTCAATGGAATTGATTGGGTGATTGTCGGTGGAGAATCAGGCCCCAAAGCTAGGCCGATGAAAGAAGAGTGGGTAGCAGAAATCAAAACTCAGTGTGAATTTTCCCAAGTGCCTTTCTTCTTCAAGCAATGGGGTGGTGTTAGGAAGAAGTCAACAGGAAGAAAGTTAGAAGGCAGGACTTGGGATGAGATGCCTGTTCCTGCAGTTCGGCCCCGAGGGCTAACATTGCCATGCACCTGAGCCGCCACCTCAAGGCTGTGTTCTTTTCGCATCGTGCATTGCGGCCAGGTGATGGCAAGCGTTAGCCTAGTTTGCAGTGGCTAGAACTAATCCAACCCGCAGAGGTAATCTATCTTGAGAAAAGAAGATGAGTTGCACCGAGGCTCTCCTTATTCAGCACCTCAAATCAGCAAGCAGGTGCAGCCGCCGAAAACGATTTCGCTTTCAAATAGTCAAGTCGTCATAATCCTAGGATTAATAGCTATGCTATTTGTTTGGTCATTCTATCGTTTGACACAACAAAGAGCGTTTGACATTAATAATATTACCATGAACCGTCAAAGGGGACTCTGTCGAGTCTCGTTCAATGCAATCAACCGCAATCCAAACAGCGTGAGCGGAAAGGCGATAATCGAGATCTTCGAAAATGGAGTGCCTTCAGCATATACTAATATATATTTAGCCGCCACATCTTCGGTCCCAATATCTCTGGCTTCAGGGCAGGCAAAGATGGTGACAGTTGATATTGCCCATTCTGGACTATGTAATCATATTGAGGTCACGGCCGTTGGCTCTCAAGGCTAACAACATCATGCACCCGACCCGATTAAAAGGTTCGGAAAGGATGCTATTGTTTCTACGGACGGGTGATGATGAGCGTTCGAAGGATCAACAAAGTCACGTCTTCTATACACATAGCCATAAGCACTGGCGAACGTGTTGGGTTAATCGGGAAAGCAATGGCAGTTTATCACCAGGATCCACGAGCTGATAGTTCACACGGATATTAGTGAGTGATGATCTGCATCGCTGACCTCCTACCATTGGTCAATAGCCAACCGCAGGCATGCAGTCATTCCGTAACAAGAGGCGGAAATGCTTCTCTTTCTCTGAGAGGCAATGTGAACTTGACTATGCTGAGCAGAGGAGCCACGGTACTACTCTTGTTGCTGTTTAGGCTAAGCCCTGCTGAAAGTACCGGCTCATAAGCGGAAAAACTGATATGGTTGTCCTCACATTCCACTGAAATACTAGGTCGCGGAGGAAGTCTTCATGATGGATCAAGACAGAGCCAAGGTATTGCTGATGCATCGGACTGATGGAGTCTCAATCCGGCGGATCATCCGCAAATCAGCGCGCCATTACGTCTGCAGCATCCTCGTTGCCTTCGCGCTTTTGGCCGGCGCCCTCACTTACAGGGATGTCCGGATGAAGCTTTTCTTTATGGCCGTTTTCGGAGTGTGCTGCGGTGCGCTGGCGCGCGATACGTTACAGCTCCGTCGGATGAAGAAGGACTGGCGCTTCACGTCACGGATCATTGACTGGACCAAGGTTGAGGCCATGTCGGAAGGGAAAGACACGACGAACGATGCCGCGCTAGTAACTGCTCGTGAGCTCACCGAACCTGCGCAGGTCGTGGCTACTGGAGGCCCAACCATGATGCCCAGCGATCTCACTCTGCCACAATTTCTTGTTGCAGGCATGGGTTTCGTGCCTTTACTCGGGCTCCCGTTTGCTATTTTCGCCATTGCCTGGGGTCTTTTAATCCGCAAAAGACGTGGCGCAAAACTTGTGATCTTCGGGATAGCCGGCCCTATTCTTTCAAGTGGCTTATTCGCGGGCATTGCGTTTGTGGGCTCGATGTTCTTCTATGGGCCTTCAGCCAAAGAGCGTGCCAACAAGTTTCTAGCACCAAGACTCATGGGCGTAGGCGACGAAATTGAGGCTTTCAGAAGAGCATCGGGAAGTTATCCAGCAAAGCTGAATGAGATGGCGCAATCACCTAGGTACTTGCTGGCTTATGATCCCTTTCAACCCACGCAAATTATTAAGGGATATGCAAAGCAGCCAACATTCTACTATCAACGCCTAAGCGACCCGTCAGGATACTACTTATTTTCTGTTGGTGAGGATGGCAAGCCCTTCACGTCTGACGACGTGCTGCCCACTCCAAGCAAAGCATTGCCAGGATTGCGACTACCAAGCATACCTCGTTAGATGCATCCCTGATGAAAGCGGATCAATTGTAGTCACAATGTGGTCAGTTCATCTGAGCTTTCTTCTGCGTTCTTTGCGCCGATCCTGGAGCGGTTGCATTGACTGCCTGAGTGTGCCTTGTTTGTTGAGCATTTCATTTGTTGACCAAGGTGAAGCGACACTTCGAACATCCAGATGCAGAAGACGGGCGCAGGGGTTATTGTTCATGCCTTGGAGAAGCTGCCCGCTTCTGATCTGGGGCGTTGGGTGGAATGGAAGCGAACGGTTCTCCTGCTTGAAACCAAGATTTTGACGCCGCCAGTCCCAATTGACCGACCCTAAGCGCCATCCCAGGTAAGATCCCATCATCTGCGGGCATTGCATGCGCGGTTTCGTGCCCACGCAACCGACCACCGTTGATCTGATGGTGGAACTGCTATTTAGGGATAAATGGCCGAACGAGACCGACAGGATCCTCGATCCTGGTTGTGGGCCAGGTGCTTTCATTGATGGAATACTCAGGTGGTGTGAGAACAACAATGTCAAAACTCCTCAAATCACAGGAGTTGAACTTGACGACGAAAGAGCAGAGAAAGCAAGAACAAAGTTCGCGGCCATACCACAGATTGAGATCACTACCAGCGATTTCTTGCTTGATGAAGTCAAGGGACCTTTTGACTATGTTATTGGAAATCCTCCTTACGTATCAATATTGGCCCTCTCAGACGCAGAGAAGCGGCATTTCCGTAACCGCTACAAGTGTGCCGTAGGCAGATTTGATCTATACATGCTTTTCATTGAAAGAGCAGTTTCGCTTAGCAAGAAAGATAGTACGCTTGTGTTAATTACGCCAGAAAAATATACTTACGTGCAAGCAGGCTCGGAAGTGCGAAAGCTGCTGGCATCACATGCTATTACTGATATCATCCTTCTCCAAGAAAACGAGTTTCCTGGGCGAACCACGTATCCAGCAATATCGAAAGTAAGAATCTCACCACCAACTGGCTATACAGACATACGGAGTCGGGACGGCGCTAGGTTTCCGGCTGTATTGACGAATACTGGTGAGAGCTGGCGCCATCTCTTGTCAAGTAAAAAACCATCTGAAGTAACGGGAACTCTTCATCTAGCCGATTTTTGCCGCAGAATTAGCTGTGGCATTGCCACAGGCGCTGACGCCGTCTTCGTGAAAGAGCTCGATGAGTTGCCTACAAATCTTGCGCAGCATGCTTGGCCAACGATATCAGGCAGACAATTGCAGTCAACAACATCAACAGTCAAGACATCTTCAGTTATTCTTATCCCCTATTCTATAGAGTCTCGGCTTCAATGTCTAGAGGATATTGGCGAGCTAGGTGATTATCTCAGCCGATCTGATAATAAGTCGAGACTCGCTATGCGCTCTTGCACACAGCGCAAACCATGGCATGCCTTTCATGATGCACCGCAGATGAGTGACTTGCTACGCCCAAAGATACTCTGCAAGGACATCTGTGATGATCCTGTTTTTTGGATAGACCAAGAAGGTCTTGTGGTTCCACGGCACTCGGTCTACTACATCGTGCCAAGTAATCCGAGGCATTTATTTCTCTTAGCGGAGTTTCTAAACTCAAAACCAGTTAAGTCATGGCTATCTTCCAATGCTCAGCGGGCTGCCAATGGCTTTTTGAGAATCCAAAGCTCAGTGCTTAAGCGACTCCCCATACCCGAACATGTGGCTCAAAACCTGTTAGAGGAGAAAATCACAAACCTAAGTCTTCGACAAGTGCAGAAGTCAATGAGAGCTGAGGTGCTGAAAGTAGCATGATTACGCCAGCCGATCGAGTTGTAGAGCGAATTCTGCAAGACAGGTACCATGATCACAGATCGGCACGTCATTCAGATATCATCTGCAATCACTTCATCTTGGATCTCCTTAAACAGTGCCCAGCCCTCGCCAATGATATTGAAAGCGCCAAAGTAAGGTATCGTCTAAATGTGGATGTACCTGGATTAACCCACAAGGTTGATCTGATGATTTATGAAGTAGATGACATAAATGACGATCCAGCGCTTGAACGAGCCAGATTGTGCATGGAGAACAAGTCGGTTATTACGGCACATGGTAAAAACAGAAAGAACAGGCAGAGCGACTTGTCTGACTTTGTCAACCTTCTGCAAACAAAGAAGCCTGAGGCAATCGTCTTAGGACATGTTCTTGTTGGCACTGGAATTCAATACGTGAATATCCCAGACGCTGTAAAGCGCAAGTGCCAGATTTTGGGGATAGACTTTGATTGTGATGTCTTGCCCCGACTTTCGTCGGGCGACCAAAAGCTCTGGGATGAGTTTGGAACAAAACCGAATTCGGTCGACGCTGCGACTAAGACAATAGAAATGATGCGAACACTGCCCGTCAAAGAGAAGGGATTTACCCATGAACTAGGTTTTGACTTTCTTCTCATTGAACCTGTTTTCGTCGATAACATTAATCCTCCGCGAGTCGAGCGAGAAAATCCATTTGGCATCAATATTGATACTCAGTATGATGAGATGCTTAGGCGCTCTTGCCGAGCCTATACTTCAAGGTGGCACACTTTAGCAGGATAGCCACCATCCCCCCAACATCAAGATGCAGAAGTCGGGTGCGGAGAGCCTTGTCTATGCGAAACATTGTGCCCGCTTCTGATCTTGAGCGTTATACGCACCGGACCACCCTTAAGATGCCTGAATCGAAATCACCAGAAGGAGCCGTTAAATGCCCAAAAAGCTTTTAGAATTGTCATCTGAGGAGCTGCTTTCATTGCCCATCGATCAAGTAGCAATGATAGCTTTGCAGCATATTGATTCAACACCTGAATGGAGCAGCAAGAACTTCATCGTGCTATCCACTCACCAAGCGCTCAGCAAAGAGGCAAAGAAATGCTGGGCCGAAGCTCTGAACTGGCTGATTTCAAAAAATCTTGTGGCGCAACCCAGTGTCGAGAGCAAGGGAGATCCCGGAACTATCTTTGTGACTCGTCTTGGCAAATCTGCATTAGAATCAGGCCTTGCAGCTATCAAGGCCTCAGAACGTCTTGATGTTGAACTGCACCCAAGGCTAGAAAAGGTGCGATCACAATTCTTGCTTGGTGAATATGAGCTGGGTGCTTTTGCTGCAATGCGTGAGGTAGAGATCCGTGTTCGTGAGCTATCAGGTGTTTCACCATCTCTTGTCGGAGTCAAGCTCATGAGAGACAGCTTTCGGGAAGGAGGTATTCTTTCAAACCCTGAACTAGACCCTGGAGAGAGAGTCGGATTGATGGAGCTTTTTGCAGGCGCCATAGGAACATTTAAAAACCCACCAAGCCATAGACAAGTTGATTACGCCAACCCGATAGAAGCGTCGGAGGTGATCTTGCTTGCAGACCTTCTAATGCGCTTGCTTGATCGTATTCAAAGGTGAGAAAGAATGTATGCTCCTAGATCGGGGCGCATAACATCAAGATACAGAAGGCGGGAGCATAAGCTGTCATCATTGCTGTGGTTACGGCCCGCTTCTGATCTTGGCGTTAGTTTGACGTTGCACAGCCACTGAGGCAGGGCCTCTTGGTGAGTTGCCTAGGTTGCTTGTTACAATGGGCTTAGGAGGTGTTTCATGGCAGTCCTCATTGACGAGAAACTAGAACAGATCGCCGCAGCTTGCCAGCGATATGG
>NZ_JACJSZ010000020.1 GCF_014698445.1 Microcystis elabens FACHB-917 | reverse complement strand
ACCATGAACTGCTGACGTGCCTGCTTCAGAGCGGTGTGGGCGCTGGCGACCCTGTCCTGGACGGTCGGCCTGACTTGCCTCGACCAGCGCTGGTGACGGGGCGATGGGCTTGGCGCCGCCCTCCACGCCGGGCGTATGGCGACGGTTTCACCTTGCCCATCGGCACCACCCAACCGCAGGTGACCACCGGCGTAGGCCAGCAAATGGCCTCGCGCAGCAGCCGCTCCAGCTGCTGGCGCTGTTCCGGCTCCAGCAACGCCACGGGCTCGACGATGCGGCTGTCGGGCCCCAGGGTCCAGTCGTCGCGTTGGCAGCCGTAGACCCAATCACGGCCGCCTGGCGCCTGCGCCCAGAGCAGCGCGCCGAGCTGGTCACGCTCGATCGCGATCTCCAGCTGCCAGCCGCTGGCCAGATCGAGCCGCATCCGTCCCCACCAGATCTCACTCCAGGGCCCGTCCGCCAGGAAGGCCTCTCCGGCCAGCAGCGCTTGTAAAGCCTGCTGGATCTCGGCGGCGCAACAGCGGCTCAGGGGGTGCAGAGCGGGTGACGCAAGCCATTGCCACGGCACCACAACGCCCACTCCCCTGGGGTAATCGGTTTGCCGCAACAGCGGCAATGGCCGGGATGGCGGACGCGGATGCGGCAAAAGCCATGGGGGTCGGCTGTGGGCTGCCTGTGGGGCACCCCTGCCGTCGGCACTCCTGGCGCGGACGCTGCAGAGGGAGGGTGCCCGCTGACCTGCAGGCCGTGCTCGCGGATCAGGCGACAGGCCAGGAAAGCGCTGGTGCGCGCCTCCTCCAGGTGGGGTGAGGCGCTCATGGCCACCAGCTTGCGGACCTTCTCCGCTGCCCGATCCGCCGCTGCGCTGTCGACCATGCCCTATTCGCCAACCGGATCAGCTTAGCGAGTCTGTGCCAGCATGAATAAGCTGATTCGCCATGCCGAGGTTTCCATGCCCTCGATGATGACCCCGCTCTCCGTGCAGTTCACGCTTGAGCAGCGGGACTGGCTGGATGCGCGCACCCGGGGCGGTGTGCTCTCGCGTTCCTCGGTGATCAGGCTGATCGTGGCCGAGGCGATGGAACGCGAGCAGCTCGCCAGCAAGCCCCGCCAGCGCCAGGGGCTCGATGGCCAGCGCTGAAGCGGCCGCTGCCCCGGCTCAGGCCTGCATCGACCGCGCTGCCGCCCAGCAGTTCCTCTCCCTGCTGGGCAAGGACCCTGCCAGCGCCCGGCTGCGTGCCTTCCCCCACCGCGCCAACCCCGCCAAGGCGGTGATCGGTGCCCGAAAAGGGCCCTTCGAGCTGGCGGTGGCGGAGCAGTGGCAGCGGGAAGGCCGCGGCATCTACCTGGTGATCAACGACGGCGGCGACCGCAAGAGCGAAATCACGGCCTGCCGGGCGTTCTTTGTGGAATGGGACGACAGGCCGATCGCCTGGCAGCTGAACGCCTGGCGCGAGCTGGGGCTGCCGGAGCCTTCGCTGATCGTGCTCAGCGGCGGCAAGTCAGCCCATTGCTACTGGCTGCTGGAGCAGCCCATCCCGCCAAAGGAGTGGGCGCCGCTGCAGGCGGAGCTGATCGCCTACGCCGGCGGAGCTGATCGCCTACGCCGGCGGTGATCCCCACTGCAAGGACGCCTCGAGGGTGATGCGGCTGCCGGGCTGCTGGTACGTGGATGCCAGCGGGCAGCCCACCGCTCTGGTGGAGCTGGTGCACGTGAGCGGCCAGCGCTACACGCCGGGTGACATCGCCCTGGCCCTGCTGCCCGATGAGTTCGCCGAACCCGTTGCAGGCCCGGCGCGGCAGCACGCCATCCCCCTGGAGGAGGCCAGCGAGGGTCCAGGCACTGGGATTCCACTGCCCGAGCTTGGCGACGAGGACTTCGGGCCGCCAAGGCCGCTGGAGCAGATCCGCAGTGCCCTGGCCGCCATCCCCCGCCGCGTGGCCGGCAGCAACACCTACGCCGATTACCGCAACCTCCTCTGGGGGTTGATCCAGGCCTGCGAGCAGGCCGGCCACGACCGTGAGCTGGCGATCGCCCTGATGGAGGCCCACAGCCCTTCCGCCAGCTGCGGCTGGGACATCCGCCAGGTGGCCAGCTCCGGCGGCGAGCAGATCAGCGCCGCCACCTTCTGGTTCCATGCACGTCAGCACGGCTGGTTGCCACCGGAGCCGTCTCACACCCCCAGGCCACCTGGAGCGCAGACCACAGGCAGCCGCCGAAGCCAGGGCGACACCGGCGGGCGCCATCCGGGTGGCAAGGGCAGCGACCGCACCAGCAATGCCAAGGGCACCAAGGGTTCCGGGCCTGGCCCGCAGCGTTTCTCCCCCAGGCCCGACACCCGGGTGCGCTGGGGAAAGGTGCACCTACCGATTAACCGCCGCCTGAACGCCTTGGAGCACTGCATCCGATCCCTGGTGGGCCGCGAGCGCAACAGCCTGCGCCGCTCGGCCCGCGTGCGCGAGGCCCATTCAGCCCTGCAACTCAAGACCGCCCTGCGGCTGCAGGAGATCGGCCAGCTGATCCTTGAGGCACACGACCTGCGCAACGGCAACCGCTTTCGCGGTCTCGATCAGGCTGAACGCCTGGCGATGCCGCAACCGGTGGTGGCCTGGGAGATCCCCGGCTGCATTCCCCGCCGCGACCTCTCGATCGTGGGCGGCCGGGCCAAGGTGGGCAAGACGCGGCTGGTGCATGCCCTGGCTCGCTGCCTGCTCTGCGCCGAGGACTTTCTCGGGTTCGGGGCGCCGGAGGAACCGCGGCCGGTGATCCTGGTGACCGATGACCAGGGCGATGGCGACACCGCCCAGATGCTGCAGCAACTGGGGATCTGGGATCACCCCTTGCTGCTCTGGTCGCGCCGCTTCCGGGCCACCGAGGCCAACCTCGATGCCCTGCTGGCCTGCCTGGGCGAACACCCTGGCGCGGTGGTGATCCTCGATTCACTGCGCTCGATCACTCGCAGCTGCTGCTTTGGCGAGAACGACCCGGAGATGGGGTCGCTGGTCTACGACCTCAAGCACCAGATCACCGATGCCGGCGGCACGCTGCTGCTGATCCACCACTGCAATAAGGCCAACGACACCACCGGCACCGAGGCCCTCTCGGGCCACAACGCCATCGCCGGGGCCGCCAACACGATCCTGACCCTCCACTACCTGGCCAAGGGCAACCGGCTGATCAAGGATTCACCCCAGCGCCGCCTGGTGCGCGAAGCCCGCTCCGGCCCACCCGCGGATCTGGTGGTGGCGATCGACGGCAACACCGGGTCCTTTGCCCGGCTGGGCACCTACGACGACCTGCAGGAGCAGCAGGAGCAGGAGAGCGATCTCGATCGCGCCGCCCAGCGGGTGCGCAAGGCCAGCGAGAAGCAGAAGGAGGCCCTGCGTTATCTCCAGGCCCTGCACACCAACGGTCTGGCCGGGGTGGGCCTGCTGGAGCTGCTGCAGGCCATTGACCTGGCGCCGGCGGAAGCACGGCTGATGAGAGATCTCGAAGCAGAGGCCCTGAGCGCCTACAAGACCCTTGGTCGGTTTCTCGGGAAGCTCGACGGCCTGGTGACAACCACCCGCGTCTCAACCGGCAGTCAGAGCTACTACCTGCGCTATGGCCTCAGTGCAGCCGGTGCGGAATGGCTGGCACGTGAGTTCGAACTCTAGGGATGGAAACTTCGGATTCTTGTGGAGCCCTTCCAGCGCAAGCGTTCTGGCGCTTCATGGCCGCTGGAAACAACCTGGAAACTTGGGATTCTTTGAGGCCCTGCCTGCCCCTCAGCTGCGCTGGCGCCCTATTTCTCCGGCTCCCAAGAGGGCTGGAAACTTCGGAAACTTTGAAACCCTCTCCAGCGCAGGCGTTCTCACGCACGGCGGCGGGCGGAAACAACCTGGAAACTTGTGAAACCCTTGCGGCGCAGCGGTTTCACAAGAATCACAAAGTTTCACTCGTCCTGGATCCTCTCAGATCCACTGCGCCGCAACGGGTTCTAAAGAATCACAAGTTTTTAGTGCTTCACGTGAGGATCTGGTGATGGTGCAGCACACGACAGCCAGTCCGCTCACCATCTCGGCTGGTCCCTGGCTCAGGCCGATCCCAGGCCTGCGGCGTACTGACCCGGAGCACCGCTACTGGCTGGGGGAGCACCTGTTCGCCGTGTCCGTCACCGGCGTGGTCGGCTCAGCCAAGAGCGACTGGGCGATGGCCCGCATCGAGGCCACCCGCCACCTCTGGGAGCCGAGGGGCCACACCGTGCACCTGGCGCTGGAGGCGCTGCTGCACAGCCGCTTCCATCCCCTGCACCAGCACCGCCAGAAGGCAAACCGCCAGCTGGAGAACCTGCGCTCGGGCGACTACCGGGACTGGATCGAGCCGCTGCTGGCCCACCACCACTGGCAGCAGGTGACGGTGATCGCCTCCGAGCGCCCTACCTGCTGCATGGTCCGCAACCTGGCCGGCACCTACGACACCGGCTACATCCAGCACGCCGGCGGCCTGCGAGTGCTCGCCGACCTCAAGACCCTCTCGCGGCCCGGCTCGGGCAGCTACTGCACCCGCGCCCAACTGGGCGGCTACATGGCACTGGAGGCCACCTGGGGCGTGCATTACGACGCCGGCCAGACGATCTGGGCCCGGCCTGGGGAGACCCGCATCTCGCCGCTCTATTCCCGCGAGGAATGCCTGGCGGCCTGGGCAGCGGCGTGGGCGGGCTACGTGAGCAGGTTCCGGCCGTGGTGATCCACTGTCCGAACCCATGTGCTCGGACTATCGAGCCGCTATGGTTTGTTGCAGGTCGCTTGCCTGCGCCTTTTTGCTCCTTCGCTGGCTCTGCTGATGGCTGCCACCACCGCGAGCGCTGCTCCTCTGGCTGCCCCCCTGGCGGGCGCCGCGCTCGACGCGCTGCTCGATCGCATCACGGTCCTCAAGCTGCAGCAGAAGGTGATCGAGGCCGAGCTCTCCCCGCTGCTGGAGCAGCTCAGCGGGGCCCTGGAGGCCGGCGAGCTGGATGCCTCCTTCTCCCACAACGGCTGCAGCTTCTGCTGGTCGGCCGGGCGCACCAGCTACGCCTACCCCGAGCCGCTGCAACAGCAGGAGCAGGCCCTCAAGGAGGCCCAGCGGCTGGCGGTCGCCACCGGCACTGCCACGGAGAAGCAGGGCAAGGCGTTCTGGACGATCAAGCCGGGCCGGAGCTGAACCATGGCCAATCCCCAGAAGCGCAAGGGGGATGCGGCCGAGCGGGAAGCGGCCCAGCTGCTGAGCGATCTGCTGGGTCTGGTAGTGCGCCGCAAGCTCGGCGCCGGCCGCACCACCACGGCCGGCGGTGACACCGGCGACCTCGATGGCGTGCCAGCCCATGTGATTCAGGTCGCCAGCTGGGCCAACACTGCTGCCGCAGCGCGCCTCAAACCAGACGAGGCCGCCCTGCAGGCCGAGCACGCCGCTGTGCCGTTCGCGGCGACGTTGGTGCGCTTCCGCGGCGGCACCTGGCGGGTGGTGCTCACCCCCGAGCAGTGGGCCGCCTATGTGCGGCTGATCCTGCGTGAGGGACTGCTGTGAGCCGCCGGGCCCCAGCCAGGCCAGCTGGCAGCGGCGAACCCCAGACCCTGGATGCCGACCAGGCGTTGCTGGACGAGCTGCGCCAGGCGCCACCCCAGCAGGACGACGATGGACAGCCCGTCTGGCCGGCTGCCGATCCCAGCAGGCCAGTGGGGAAGGGCAACCCACCGCGGGGGCGCCGAAGCCAGACCCACAAGCCCCGAGCCACCCACATGGAGGTGGAGACACGCATCGCTGAGGCGCAGCTGTGGATTGCCCAGCGGCTGCCGTTGGCGCAGATCAGGGAAAAAGCAGCCCAGAACTGGGGAATCACCAACATCAAAACGATCAGCCGCTACCTGGCCCTGGCGCGTCAGCGGATGGTGGAGGAGCTGATCTCTGACCGGCGCCGCCACCAGGCCGAGCAGATCTTTGCCCTCAATGACTGCGCCCGGCGGGCGATGGATGCAGGCCAGTTCAATGCCGCCGTCGGCGCGTTCCGGGTGATCGCTGAGATCGGCGGGCTGCTGCGGGCCCCGATCAAGCCCCCCGAGGCGAAGAGCTGATGGGTCGCGTTGCCTCCACCCTGCGGCCGACAGCGAACGTCCCGACTGATGGCGGGCTGCTGCTGGACCCCGCCACCGACCTCTGGGCCGACTGGGGTCTGCTGGGCGTTCCCGATCCCGACCGGGCGACAACGACCCGCCAAGGCCAGCTGTTCCGCGACTTCATCCGCAGCGCCTTCCCCTCGTTCCAGTTCCACCGGCTCTCTGAGCTGCTGATCGACCTTCTGCAGCAAGTGGCCGACGGGCAGCTGACGCGCCTGATCGTCTGCTGTCCGCCCCGCCATGGAAAAAGCCAGCTGGTGTCGCGCCTGTTCCCGGCCTACTGGGTGAGTCGGCATCCGGAGCTGTTCTGCGCCATCGCCAGCTACTCCGGTGAGCTTGCCTACGCCCACAGCCGGGAGGCTCGCCACTACTACCGCCTCACCGGCCACGCCCTCTCCAAGGACTCTGCGGCGGTGGGCAACTGGCTTACCCCCCAGCGAGGCGGCTGCATCGCCGCCGGCGTGAGGGGGCCGTTCACGGGCAAGGGCTACAACCTCGGCATCATCGATGACCCCTACAAGGGTCCTGAGGATGCCAAGTCGGCGCTGCAGCGGGAGCGACTGATCGACTGGCTCAAGAGCGTCTGGTTCACCCGCGCCGAACCCGGCCTCACAGCAAAGGGGGCGCTGCTGCCGGCAGCGCAGGTGGTGGTGCAGACCCGCTGGGACCACCACGACATGACCGCCTGGCTACTCGAGCAGGAGGCAGAAGAGAACCCGGAGCACTGGACGGTGCTGAACCTGCCGGCCATCGCCGAGCCCGAGGCAATTTCTATGCAGATTCCGCATACCTGCACGAAAGTGGCCGACTGGCGCCAACCCGGTGAACCCCTCTGCCCCGAGCGGGTGCCGCTGGTTGTGCTGCAGCGCATCCGCACCCGCCTGGGCTCCTACTGGTGGAACGCCCTCTACCAACAGAGGCCCAGCCCGGCGGAGGGTCTGCTGTTCCGCAAGGACTGGATCCAGCCGCCACTGCCGATCGCCCTGGGCCAGCCGCGCCGCTACGCACCGTTGGTGCTGAGCTGCGACCTGAGCTTCAAGGACGGCAAGGAGAACGACGCCTGCGGCTTTGCCCTGCTGGGTCTTCTGGAGCCGCAGCGTCACCCGGCCGTCGATGCGCGGCGCCAGGGTCTTGCGCTGGCTGCCAGCGCGGCCGGAGCCCAAGGAGCGAGCAAGGGTGTGAACGCAACTCACCCCCCTTCTGGCGGCCCAGACCCATGGGCGGAGCTACAGATCGAGGCGCTCTGGTCCCATCGACAGCAGCTGGACCTGCCGGGGGTGATCAAGTTCCTGTTGGCCTCGTTGGCCTCGCTGGAGCGCCAGGGCCTGCGGCCCCACGCGGTGCTGATCGAGGACGCCGCCAACGGCCCGGCCGTCTGCCAGCTGCTCAAGCGCCAAGTGCCGGGCCTGATCGCCATCCCGCCCAAGGGCAGCAAGGCCTCCCGTGCCCATGCCGTGGCTCCCCTTGTGGAGGCGGGCCAGGTGCGCTTTGCCCGCAAGGCAGACTCGTTGATCGAGGAGCTGCTGACTTTCTCGCCCCGGGGAGGAGTGGACGACCAGGTGGATGCCTTCTGCCAGGGGGTGCTCTGGATCGAGGCGCAGTTCTGGCGGGGTCGGGGTTATAGCAGCTCGCCGGTGCCGATGGTGTTCAGCCGCTAAGCCATGACCGACGCCATCGCCCGGCCCCTGCGCACGCCCGCCTGCCGCGCAGCCGCAGCCGCAGCCGCAGCAGGCCAGCTGGTTCTGCCACTGCGGCCGCCAGTGGTGGCGACGTGTCTGCCGCGGCCTCGCCGAGCTCAGCGCGGCGGGGTTGGTTCTCGCCGGCAATCACGACTCCACCACCAGGGCGATGCCGTTCAGCTGGTGATCGCCTACCCGGCCAAGCCGCGTCGGCATCGACCGGTGAACCCCCATGCCGCCGCCAATGCTCTGGCCCTGGAGCACCGCGACATCGCTGCCACCGTGGCCGGCAACATCTCCCGCCGCACTGGCCACCCCAAAGAAGACCTGGAGCAGATCGCCATGCTCGGCATTCTCCAGGCCGCTCGGCGTTTCTCACCGGAGCGTGGATCGTTCCGGCCCTATGCCCGCACCTACGCCAACGGGGAGGTGTATCACTACCTCCGCGACAAGGGATTTCTGATCAAGGTGCCGGCCAGCTGGAGGGAGCTGTATGCGCGGGGGCAGAAGTTGCTGAGAATGGGGACGGCAACATTGGAAGTTCCTGTACGGCTGGGGGTCAGTGCGGAGAGGTGGCGGGAGATTGCGGAGGCCTGCAGTCAGCGGGTAGTCAAGGAGTTAATAGACGAATACTGATAGCGGCACACCAATTACGTTCAGTGAAGAACGGACAGAGCCTGCCAGTAGTTGCGATTGCCACAATAGCCTTCGTGATTAACCAATTTCCTTCCTCTAATTCCTTCCATTGCTCTGCAAGTAGCTATCATTGCCGAACCCATGGGGCCTTATCCATGCCGGCGTCACCACATTTTACTCAATTCGAGCAATCCGTTGACTTAGAGATGAAGAGTCTTCTGGAGGGCAAGACATTGAGAAATACGCATGCCCTTCTCGCGGCAACATCATATGCAGCAGCTGTCGACACTACAGAAGGAGTGCCAATACGAGAGGTTGATCGCACGGGTTATTCGCAGAGGCTCGGCTATTTAGTTCCGCTGATAAGTCTAATCACAGATCAGGGCCCCATTGAGGCAGCAGATGCGGCTTTGTCGGCTTGGGGCCAGCCTGGCGAACAGGCAAGATCAGCTCAATCGCTAATAGCGTATGCCGATTTCTGCTCAATTGCACCCTTTGTTCATAGGGGCATTTTCCGGTCACTAATAGAAAATGGAAGACTAATTCTTGAGCATTCTACTCAAGCCATTAGATCCATTGAAGAATGTGACATTGTCATCAGCAGTCTTGCCGTTCCGTTTATAGTTGCACACCCTGATGTCAACAGTGACTGGTTTGATCGGCAGACACATATTCTGCCGAGCCTAGACACGGGCTACATGGAAATACTTCGTAGTTTCGCCTGCTGGTACGAAGACCGCGTTTATGAGATTGTACCATTATCGAGTCAATCCATGATGGCTATATATGGGTTCGATGAAGCTCTGTTCCGAAAGTTTGTTGGCGCATGCTTGGCAGTATCGCAACTGCATATCTCAATCGCTGACGCAATGCTTCGCAGGTCGGCTGCTGACCCCGATTATGGAGAGAATTCAGAGACTGGCGCCGAATTTCGCGAATGGATTGCACCATGTCTCCAAAAGACAGCACTTCTCGATATGCTAAGACAATGTAGTGGGCTAGACCCAAATCAAGTTTCCGGGATCTTCGAGTTATTCTCTGCATCTCCTAACCGCGACTGGGGAAGAGGGGAAGGCTATTGTCCGCCCTTTGTTGAAATTGGAGGCTACGTCTCCTTCGCACCCCTTGCCATTCGACACTCGATGTCATTCCGAAATGTGCTATATACGAGCCTGCATCGAGATCAAGAGAAGTTCGATAATCTTATTTCGGGACATCTAGAGCCAAGGCTTATCAGTCTCGCTAAAGGCTATTTCGAGCAGCTCACGGACTACAGGCTGGAAACAAATATCCGTTGGTCGGGTGGGGAAATTGATATTGCTGTCTATGACCCTATCCAAAATATAGCTCTTGTCATTGAAGCCAAGGCGTCGCTAATGCCTGAAGGGGCGCGAATGGTTCATAGGACAGAGACAAGGCTGCTTGAGGGAGTCGATCAAATTATTCGATTCAGAAACCTGCCCGCTAGCAGTATTGATTCAATCCTGTCTAGATCATTTAAGCGGCCAATTAATCAAGTCGCTGTTCATTATGGGCTATTGTCCTGGGCTGGTTTTGGCATTGCCATCTGGAACCAACTAACTGATATTGCTCCACTTAACCCCCCAATACTAGTGGACCTTCTGCGTCGCTCTCCGGTGGTTAGCCTGGACAGGATCTGCGATGAAGCTTATAGCCTAATCCAGTCCATCGTATCGGAGTCAGATGCACAGTGGATCCTGCAGCAGAGGCGCATTGGATCTTCGCAGTTCGAATATCCAACCCTTAACTTTAGAAATACTGCCATCTTGCGTTGTGCGAGACAATTGTTTGCTACATAAGCCTTCCTTCCAAGCACTCGACAACTGGCTTATTCTGGCAAAATGCTCACCTTAAACCAGCATTAAAGCAACTCAAGCGGATCGGTCAATGGTTGTGCAGGCGTGGATTCTTGTAAACTCCAGATGGGTTTATTGAGTCTGACAAGATTGCTATCGCTGGCTTTCTGCGGTTGAGTCTGTATGAGGTGTAAATGACGGTGGATGGCTTTTCTTGTTGCTCCAACCTGAATCTCGATCGGCAATAGCCATCAGTACGATTGGATATACGTGTCTCCAGCCTCCTGCGAGCCAGCCAGAGCTCTCTGGATCCCACACCCCAGCCTGACCGCCCTGCAGCCCTCGCTGCAGATCACCTCCGACTGCTGGGCCCTGCTCGCCGCCCCAGACGGGAGCAGCCGCAAGGAGCACTACCTCCCCAAGGGCGAGCGGGAACCAGACACCGCTTACCGCAAACGCCTCGACGCAGCCAGGCCCTCTGGCTTCTTCCGCGATGCCCTGCGCACCTACGCCGGCATGCTCAGCCGCGGGAGCTGGATCAGCCTGCCGGCCAGCCTGAGCTCAGTGCTCACCGACGTCGACGGCCGAGGCACCGACCTGGGCGTCTTCCTGGCCGCTGCCGACCTGCTGGTGCTGCGCGACGGCGCCGCCCTGGTACTGGTGCTCCCCCCCGAGCACAGCTGGCCCAGCGAGGGAGACCGGCAGGATGCTCTGCGCCGCGGTGATCGACTGTCCCTGCCCCGGCTGCAGCTGGTTCCCCGCTCGAACTGCCTGAACTGGGAGCTGCCGGTGTCCTACGGCCTGCCGGGCCGAATCGTCTGGCGGGAACCGCTGAACCGCCCCATCAGCACCGAGGATCCCGGCACTGAAGGGGCTGTGACCGAGCAGATCAACGCCCTGCTGGGCGATGCCGACGCTCCCGATCGCTGGCACTACCGCAGCCTGCAGCTGCTCACTACCGGCGACACCACCAAAGGTGGGACCGCCAGGGGCGGGGCCGTCACCGGCCTTCAGCTCGCCCACCATCCGGTCTGCGCCGACCCGCAGGCCAGCAGCGGTTGGCGCTGCGATGAGCCAGTGGTGACCACCTACGAGGGCATCCACCGGCTGCCTGCCTGCTGGTACACCTCCGATGGCTCAGCCTTCGGGGAGGGGGACTTGCCCCACCTGGGCCTGGCCCATCAGTACCTCAACCACTTCCGCTGCAAGAGCGAATACGAGGAGCTGCTGAGCCGTACGGCCCTGCCGGTGGGGGTGCGCAAGGGAATGGTGGACGCCATGGGCAACAGCCAGGCCGGCCCGGTGGTGCTGGGACCCAATACCTGCATGGACCTTCCCTCGGACGCCTCCTTTGAGTTCGTGGAGATCCGCGCACGCTCGTTGGCGGAGCACCGGGCCTGGCTGCAGATCCTCGACGACACCATGCGTCGCGATGCCCTGATCCCCTCTCAGAACCGTGGTGCTGCCCGCACCGAGATGGAGATCAGCCTCACCGCCTCCCAGAGCTATGCGCTGCTGCAGGCCATGGCGATCCAGAAGGCCTCGCTGTTCTCCACCCTCCTGCAGCACTGGACGGCACTTACTGGTGAGCCGCTCGACCTGGGGGCTGGTCTGCAGGTGACGGTGAGCCCGCTCACCCCGCCGATCCAGCCGCAACCCCAGGTGAAGGAATGGATCGAGCTCTACGACAAAGGCGTGATCAGCCGGGAGGAGCTGCGGCACCAGCTGGCCCTGGCCACGGCCAATGCGATCAGCAGCCCGACCCTTGATGACAGCCCGGCCACCAAGGCCGGGGGGGGCCAGGCCTCGGAACCCAGGGTTGCTGAGAGCTCAGCGCCGCTGCCCCTGAGGCAAGAGGAGTCAGCCGCGCCTGCAGCCACATGAGCCATACCCCCACCGACTCGCCCTACCGCTGGCGGGCTGCTGACCTGGAGGGGATTCGCGTCGCCCTCTCGATTCCGGCCCTGATGGCCGCGATTCGTGCCATCAACGACGCCATGGCGGATCTCGAGCAGCTCTACCCCGATGCCATCCCCACAGCCCGCCGCGAGCTCGATGCCATCGCCGCCATCGACACCGAGCTGGCGGGGCTGGGCCCTGAGCAGCTGCAGGCGCCGGTCGAGACCCGTCGCAAGGCCGTGGCCGCCGATGCCCTCCCTGAGGACGGCTCGCTTCCGGTCAGGAAGGCGGACGTGATCGAGTACGACACCGAGCTGCTGCGGGAGGAGGTCACCACCCGCTTCGGCGAAGGTCTCTCGATTGAGCAGGCGTTGCGACGGCAGCGGGGCAGCCATGCCCAGGCCCTGTTGCTGATGCTCCCCACCCTGGCGAACTGGAGCCGCGACCCGCAGTTGAGCGGCAACGGCGGTGGCTTTACGGCGGCGCTGGAGCGGGGCTGAACCGTGACGAGCACCCCTGTGCTGCCGCCTTCGGCGCTGCAGCCATACGCCAACGCCCGCATCCTGCTCTTCTCCAATGCCATTCCCGGCGTTCTGGATTCACAGCGCACGGGGAGGTTCATATTCGAGGGGTTCCTCAAGCGCCTGCGGGGGATCTCCAGCAAGGAGAACGCCCCGGGGCTCGATACGGGGGACTTCACCTACGAGGGCTACCTCACCCGCGGGGCGGTGCTGCCGCTGACACCGTCCCAACCCTGGGACTGGTTGGCCACGCACATCGCCTGGAGCACCAGCGGCATCCGGCCCGTCTCCGCCACGACCCCGGCGCTCCTCACCCCCTGTTTCGGGGCGGTGTGGCTCGGGCCGCTCATGGAACTGCGCACCCCCGGCCTGCTCCCATCTCCAAGCCGGGGGCAGCTGGCGGCGTTCTCAGTGACGGAATTCGGAGGGCTCTACGGCGCCGGTGGCATCGGCTCCCTCACCCAACCGCTGCTGGGCGAACGGATCCAGGCCGCGCTCAAGCCCAACCGCGTGGCGGTGGTCGGCACCGGCGACAGCCTCAACGTGCTGGCCGAGCGCCACGGCACCACCGTCACCACCCTGCGCAGCCTCAACCCCACCATCACTGCCCGCCCATCCGACCAGTTGCCGCTGGGGAGCTGGCTGTTCCTGCCCAAGCGCCGCGCCGCCGCTAACGCCGACACCAGCACCACCAGCTTGCCGGCCGGCTTCTACTCACCCGAAACCCTGGCCACCTACCTGGGGGTGTCGCTCTCCACCATCTACAGCTGGAACTCCAGCGGCTACGGCCCACCCTTCGTGAAGCTGGGCAACCTCGTCCGCTACACCTACGAGGACGTGGAGCTGTGGCTGGCCAGGCAGCTGGAGCTCTCGCGGGGCTGACTCAACTGCTCAGAAGGAGGGAGGCCCTACTTCTTTGCCCCCTCGGTGTTGGTGTCGCTGCTGTTCTGGTGGCCGTTGAGGTGCTTCTCGCAGGCCATGGCACCGCCGCCCCCCAGCACTGCTGCGGCGATCAACGCAATCGAGAGCAGGCGCTTCACCGGAGGCAGGCATCTGAGCTCCTGATCAGCAACGAAGCTCCGCAGTGACAATTTGCCGTCGTTCAGGGATGCCGACCAGTGCCGCATAAGGCCACAAAAGACAGCTTCCGCAGGACATCTGCCTTTATGCGTTCAAAAGCAATAACATGATGCGGAGCTTTGTTGCTGATCAGGTCTGAGCTTGACCGTAGGCAGCTCCACGGCTTCCGCTCTCTCTCCGCTGCCGTCTCCTCACAGATCGATGGCTGGCAATAGCTGAGGAGCACAGCCCGGATGGGGTGCTCATCCACGACAGCCGCGATGGGTCATGGCCACTGCCACTTCTGCTTCCACCACAGCGACCACTGCCACGACAGGTGGCCAAGGCGCTGACGACAACTACGCCGCCAACGGCCAGAGCACCGACAGCGGTGCCGATGGTCAAGGCACTGCCGACACCACGGCGGGTGATCTCCCGGCCCCGGCATCTGCTGCAGCTGCTGAGCCTGGTGGCGATGAGCACCGCAGCTCCGACCCCCTGCGGGCCGAGCGGCGCAAGAGCAACCAGCTCGAAAAAGAGATCCGCACCCTGCGGCAACAGCTGAACCGCTTCTCGGAGATCAACCCCGAGGAGTACGCCCGCCTGCAGGAGGCCGAGCGGCAGAAGCAGATCCTCGAGCAACAGATGGAGCTGCGCGAGCGCCAGATGGAGGAAGCCTCGGCCCAGAAGGTAGCCGCTGTCGCTGCCGAGCGCGACGAGGCCAAGCAGCAGATCCTGCAGCTGCGCAAGGACCGCCTGCTGGAGCGTGCTTTCTCCCAGGCCGAGGGCCGCACCGGTGGGGATGCCAGGGGGACGTTCTTCGACATCTTCAAGGGGCAGCTGGGCACCTGCTTCCGTCTCAGCACCGGCGGTGACGGCAAGGACGTGCTCGAACCGCTCGACTCCCAGGGCAAACCCCTGCTGGGCGATGACGGCCGCCCGATGACCACCACCGAGTTTCTCGATCAGATGCGCGTGCACCCCGTCTATGGCTTCCTGTTCCAACAGCGGGGCCCAGCCGGCATGCAGGCCGCTGGTGGCTTGACGGTGTCGGGCATCGGCAGCAACGGCGAACCGATCAACCCCCAGGCGATGTCGGCGTCTGAGCTCTACCGGGCGTCATTCGCGGTGAACGGCCGCGGGGCTCGTCGCTGAGGCCGCTGGAAGCTCAATGACACGGCGGCCCCGCAGCTTCTATGCCGGCCTTTCGTTCCGACCTCCGGAGCCGGTGGCGGCTGCCGCCCGTCGTGCCCTGGAGCGCCGGGCCCAGCAGCCTCCTTCCAATCGGGGCATGACGCCGGTGGGGCTGGCGCGAGCGCGGCAGCTGCTCAACCGCCAGGAGCTCTCACCCCAGACGATCGATCGAATGGTGAGCTACTTCGCTCGCCACGAGGTGGACAAGCAGGGCTCCAGCTGGGAGACCTACGGCAAGGGCCGTCAGGCCTGGGACGGCTGGGGCGGTGACCCCGGCCGCCGCTGGGCCACGAGCCTGGCGCGCCGCATGGATGCAGCGGAACGCCATGGCCAGCGCATAACCAAACAACCTCGCCGCCGCTGACGCGCAAGCCGATCAACCCCGTAACTGCCCGGAGCCCAGAAAACACAGCCAGCCAAACGATCAACACCTCAAAAGGGGAGAAACTGACGCGAAAAAAATCGCGAATTCTCCTCATAATTTGCGTTTCAAAATCAGCTTCCTGCAACTCCTTGGAGAGCCCCGTAGCTCCTCATAGAAGAACGCAGGCTCGGGGGGGTATTCCCCCTGTTTCCAGGAGCGGCGCAGGGTGCCTCGGAAATTTTTCAGGCTCTGGGAAATCCCCCCCTCTGGCCCTGCTGTCTTGATCGGGTCTCGTGGCAGCATCCTGATCTGCCCGCCACCAGTGGTGGAGATAGGGAGCTCATGCCACCATCGGTGGTGGCAGCGGACCCTGCGCTGATGACGGCTACCACCTTCAACGTCCAGAACCTGCGGGGGCAATCCCTGCTGTTTCGCTGTCTGGACACTGGCTTCGTGACCACGGCACCAGCCCTCACCCGCTACCAGCAGGGCAGGGGCATCGACCCCAGCCGCCGCGAGCTGGTGGGTGAGCGGCCGGCCCAGTGGTGCAAGAGCCGTCCGCTCACGACCTGCGAGCACTGCGGCATGACCATCAAGGGGAACCAGTGGACGGTTCGCCAGCACCAGCAGAGCCAACGCTGTAGAAGGGCGAGGACGCAGATGCCGGCCCAATGGAGCATCTCCCCGGACCCTGGCATACAGACTCGCGGCTCCATCATTGGTCAACAAGAACAGGCGAAAACCCTGCAGACAGCCGATGACACTACCCTGCTAATTACACCCAACCAGGCAATTATTCTATGAAGTCACTAGCACTGACCATTGGACCAGGAGCTGCATGGGCAGCCATGGCGCTCTTATGCTTCCCCGCCACTGGCAAGACGTTGCGGTGCGAGACAATAGCGAAGATGATCGATCTTGGTGACACCACACTTAGTTGCGCTCTTGCGGTCAAATGCAATCCTAATTCCGAATACTGCTAAGCAAATCCAAGCAAGTGCGGCATTGCTCCTGTTATGACATATGAGAGATATTGCTCAAGAACAACCGGAGTGCCGTGTGCAAACTGAGGCGGTCTCTTCTCTGCTTACTTTGAGAGCAGGGCCTTAAATCTGCTTTCGTTGCTGAATAGACGCCTCATTGGCAGCCCTGGCGGAATTGCTTAACCAAAGTCCGACTGGCGACGATTCTGATTGCCCGGCTGCGCTGAGTCAGCTGAAAGCCCCGGGGGCCCGCAGGCCCGCCGGGGCAAGGGGCCGCAGCCCCAGGCGGCTCACAGCACCGCCACGGTGCCGAGCCGCTTGGCCTGCAGCTTGCGGGCCAGCTGATGGGCCAGCTTCGCTGGAATGAAGCGGGGCTTTTTGACCGGCAGGCCGCGGCGGCCATAGAAGACCGTGATGCGCTCAGCATCGGGTGCCTTGATCCCGCCGGGATAGACGAACACCGCTAGCTGGCGGATCTCGCAGCGGGGAGAAAAGGAGGCCATCACGAAGGAGGCGAGGGACACCCGCGTCAGGCCCCGGCTGTAGCGACCTGGCAAGGACGCCTCGCAGAGGCGCCTGGCCCGATCCTTGCCAGGGCGAGACGGCTGGGGCAGCGGTGATCAGGCCCTCGCCGACCGTGAGGCCTTCCGGCCCCGCGCGTGCTGAAACCCCGCCAGCTCGGTCGTTTGATCCGCTCCCGGTGGATCGGTGGGCTGCCAGGTCCGCTGGCTCTGCTGAGGTCTTCCCCCGCCCCCCAGCGGTCGCGACCAGCAGGAAGGCAGGGCCCTGGGGAGCCCCGCCGGCTGCTGGCCCTGGCCCTCAGAAGGGCAGCAGTGCCTCCAGCTCTGGATCGACCGGCACCGCCGGGGCGGCTGCTTGCTGCTCGAACAGCACCTGGGCCGCCAGCTCAGCGAGCCGTGGCCAGCGCCCACTGCAGAAGGCCAGATCTTCCAGCACCTGCCAGGAGAACTGCTGCAGCTGAGCTTTGCGGGACAGAGGGGCCATGGGAGGGCTCCGCGTAGGACCCCTCAGCCGGCGGGGGGCGGGTCAAGGGCCCGTCCACAACTGAGATGCGGAGCGCAGCGCAGCCAACGTCCACACCGGCGGGCTCGGTTCACCCTTGACGCGCCCCCCGACCATGAGGAGGGCCGGAGCGGAGCCCGTTCAGGAGCTGGTGGACGTGCCCTGTTCGGAGACGCCGTTGCATCAGTAGCCCTCACGACAAGCAGGCCCCCAGATCGACGGCGATTCGATCTGCAGCCCAATCGGGCACGGTCAGGCAAACGCAAACCAGCCACCTCGTCTGATCAGGACTTCCTGGCCTGACGCCTACTGGTCTGCCGATCGCCGTCTTATTCGAACAGCATCAAGACAGCTCCCATGCCACCCTCGCCCCCGTGCATCTGAGCATCGGTTGCAAGCTCGACCTGCGTTGTGAGCCCGCCACACCCCTGCTGGCGCTGGTGCATGTCCACAGCAGCCTGGCGCCAGATCTCGTCGCGGCGGAACAGCTGCAGGTGCTCCCCGATCGCAGCTACGAGGTGCTCGCCGATCAGGCAGGCAACCGCTGGTGTCGTCTTCTGGCCCCCACGGGCAGCACCAGCCTCAGCTACGCCGCCACGATTCAGGTTCCGGATGGTACTGATCCGGTGCTCCCCCATGTGCGTCAGTGTCCGATTCAGGCCCTGCCGATCGACGCCTATCGCTTCCTCAACGCCAGCACCTACTGCGACACCGCAGCGCTGATGGAGCTGGCCTGGAGCACCTTCGCGGGGATCACCCCCGGCTGGCCGCTGGTGCAGGCCATCTGCGACTGGGTGCATGAGCGCATCCGCTTTGATTACTCCGCCTCGCAGCTGCATCAGAGCGCCAGTCAGTCCGTGGACTCTGGTGCTGGGGTCTGCCGCGACTACGCCCACCTGGCGATCACTCTCTGCCGCTGCCTGAACATCCCGGCTCGCTACTGCACGGGCTACCTCGGCTACACCGGCATCGTCCGTGGGGAGGCACCGGTGGATTTCTTGGCCTGGTTCGAGGTGTTCCTGGAGGATCGCTGGTACGTCTTTGATGCCCGCCACAACTTTCCTCGGTGCGGGAGGGTGTTGATCGGCCGTGGCCGCGATGCTGCCGATGTGCCCTTCCTGCGGTCCTTCGGGGCGCATGAGCTGACGGGTTTCCAGGTCATCACCGAGGAGGTCGGCGCATTTGCCGCAGGTGGCCCCACTGGTGATGGGTGCGCGCCCGCGCTGGCCGGGACACTGCAGGCCTGAACGCCAGCAGACCAAGCGGCCCGAAACGAGGCTCGGAGCAGCCCAACTCTGCTCGACACCCCAAGGATCTGGTCCATGGCAATAGCCGGTGACGTGATCTGGGGCCGGACCCCGGGAGTGCAGCACCGATGGGCCTCACCCTGATCGAGGCAGCTAAGTACGAGACCCGCCTGGAGCACCTGGCGGTGATCAAGACCTTCGCTGAGGGCGAACTGCTCAGCTGGCTGCCGTTCATGAACATCGCCGGCGGCGGCCTCTTCTATTCCGTCGAGAAGGAGCTCCCCTCGGTGGGCTTCCGGGCGGTGAACGAGGGCTACAAGCAGAGCTATGGCGTCGTCGACCCCCAATCCGAGGCCGTGCACCTCTTTGGGGGTGACGTGGATGTGGACCGCTCGATCGTCGACCTGCAGGGCCCTGAGGCCCGGGCGGCGCAGACCGAGATGAAGGTCCGCTCGATGCGCCTCACCCTCGAGGCGGCGTTGATCAACGGCGATGCCACCGCCAGCCAGGGCCGGGGCTTTGACGGCCTGGCCAAGCGCCTCATGCCGGGCAGCGAGATGGCGCTGAACAACGGTGGCGGGGCGCTCGATTTCGACAAGCTCGATGAGCTGATCGACTCGGTGAACTCCTACGGCGGCAGGAAATATCTGGTGATGAGCAAGGCGATGCGCCGCCAGCTCAACGCCCTTGCCCGCCAGACCGTCGGCCAGGGCGTCTACAACGTGAGCACCAACAACCTGGGCGTGATGGTGCATCACTACCAGGAATGCCAGATCCTCACCGTCGACCGCGATGCCCAGGGCCTGGAAGTTCTTGGCTACGGAGAAGCCGGTGGCACCAGCTCGATCTACTGCTGCACCTTTGGCGACCAGGCGGTGACCGGCCTGCAGGGGCCCTTCCAGGGTCGCTACGGCATCTCCGTCAGAGATCTGGGTGAGGTGCCTGATGCCCCGGTGTTCCGCACCCGGATCGATTGGTACGTGGGCTTTGGCGTCATGCACCCCCGCGCTGCTGGCCGGCTGCACAGCATCGCCCCCATTTCCTGACCGCCACTCCGTACCCCTTTCTTGGAGACCGACCGATGACACGCCTGAAAGCCAACGCCCTCCTCGATGCCGCCACGGTGCTGGTGGGCTGGACTAACCGCTCCGCCACCCGCGACACCGAGAAGGTGTTCACCAGCGGTGAGGTGGTCAAGCTGAACACCAAGCTCGATGCCGCCTCCCAGTTCTCCCTGCTGGTGTCCCACCCGGGCCACAGTGCTGCGGTGACGGTGGTGCTGCATCTGGCGCCTGAGCTGCGCGACGGAACGATGGGCACCTTTGTCCCTGTCGCCACCGTCGCTGTGCCTGCGGAAGGCGGCCGGGTGGAGGCCTACATCAGCGGCCACGACATCCTGCTGGACACCGCCGATGTGGATAACGCCGACCTGCCGGCGCTGTGCTTCGCCAAGGCCGTCGTCACCCCCTCCACGCCTGAGGGAATGGTCGTCGGCCTGACCGCCACCCTGCCGGCCTGACCATGACCCAGCCAACAACGGGGCTGGCAGCCCAGGGCCCCCTCCCCGCCGGGATGCTGCGCATCCGCCTGGGCAACCAGGAGCGCTACGTCTGGCCGGTGCATCTGCCCGGCTGGCTGGGGCTGGGTTGGCGACTGGCTGGGGCTGAGGCCACAGCCGGAGCGTCATCGGCTGGGGGCGCCGCAGCAGAGCCGCCAGCACCCATCGCCGCGGCTGCATCCGAGCTGCTGGAGCTGGACGATGCAAAACCTGCATCAACCCGCGGCCGGCGCGGCCGCCGCCGCAAGGACGAGGCCCTGCCCGTGGAACCGGCTGACACCGGCGCCAGCACCGTCAGCGACAAGAGCGACAGCGATTCCATGGGCCCTGAGCCCAACAGCGAACCGGCGGAGCCAACCGAGCCCCCGGCTGCAGCCATCGAGGCGTCGGATCCCGACACCGCAGCCGATGTTCCGCTGAGCGCCCTGCCGGATGACCTCTTTGACGACCCGCTGATCTGAATCACCCGAGCTGCTGGCCATGCCCTACCCCCTGCCCCAGCAACCCAGCACCGTGGGCGGTCAACGGGTACGGCTGCTTCCACCCGTCGGCTGCCCGGGGGTGGAGCAGTGGGTGCTGCCGATGGAGTTCAGCCGCTGGGCCGAACTGGGCTACCGCAAGGGGCCCATCCCGGCTGACGACCTCGAGTTGTTCTGGCTACCGGCGGACAGCCGTTGGAACGAACCGATCGGCTCAGCCGCCATCGAGCTGCTGATCAACCCGCGTCAGACCATCCCCTCACCGATCTCGGTGACCTGGGGTGATGGCAGCAGCAACGTCGTCCCCTGGCCTGCCGTCTCCAGGCAGGCGCCTCGGCTGCGGCACGTTTATGCCCAACGGGCCGATGTGACCGTGCAGGTGCAGCTGGGGATGCTGATCGCCACGCTGCGCGTCGCCCTGGTGGGTTGCCCGGTGCCGCCCCAGCAGCTGCTCAACAACCGCGACGGCGGCGGCGGCACCGGTGGTGTGATCCAGCCGCTGATCCCCAGCGGTGGCATCACCGGTGAGCCCTACGACGGCCGTCATGCCGTGGTCTGGCGCCTGCGGCTCCATCCCAATGGCGGCCTGGGCTTCATGCCCGACCCGAGCAGCGGCGAACCCGCTCTGGCGGTAGTGCAGGAATCGGGTGTCGGCAGCCGCGCCACCCGCTGGTACTCCGGTGATGGTCCGCCGCCACCGGCCCTGGAGCCGCCGCCGGCGGTGGGTGACTTCTACCTGGACCGGCTATCGGGGCAGGTCTACGAGCTTTCCGCCTGATCGCCGTGCCCGACACCAACAAGGGCCTGGCCGAGCGGGTGGAGGTGTTCACCCGCGCCACCAGCGATGCGCTGCAGAAAGCTGTGGGCGACGTGCTCGATGCCCGCAACCCCTGGCAGCTGCTCTACCGCCTTTCGCGCATCGTGCTGCTGGGCCTGGTGCTCTACACCGCCTGGTTGCTGATCACCCTGCAGCCGGACCTGGCCAAACGGATGAGCACCACCACCGCCGCCACCCTGCAGGAGCAGGTGCGTGCCCACCAGGGGCAGGTGCAAACCCTGCTGCGCAGCGCGATCGAAAGCAGTGGCGACGGCCTCCACACCCTGGCGCTGCTGCAGTGGGAAGGCGGCGGGAGCGTGACCGTTCTGGCGGCCGATGGGCGCCATGGCCAGCTGGCGCTGACGCCGGGACAGCAACCGCTGCTCGGTGTGGAGATGGCCGAGGCCCTCGGCCACGCCGCCCTGGGACTGTGCGCCAGCGATGAAGCCGGCGCTCTGCCGATGGCGGTGCGTTCGCCGGCAGGCAGCAACGGCGTGATCCTGGTCTGCCCTGTGGGTTGCAGCAGTGCAGGGCGCAGCCAGGGACTGCTGCTGGCGCTCTATGACCACCAGCGGCCAAATGCCCCTGGTGGCTTGCACCAGCGGCAGCAGAAGCAGTTGCAGCCGATTTCCCAGCGACTCGGCCAGCTCCTGGAGCAGCGCTGAGCGCAACTCCAAATTTGGCGTCGATTAGGAGTTCGTTTGGAGTTGGGCAGCCCGGCCCACGGCCGCTGGCAAGAGCCAGTGATGCCGCCTGTGCTCCATGCCCCTCTCCTGGCGTCAGCTCGCCTCGCTGCTCGGACCCGCTGGACCGATGCCGCCCCAGCTGGCCTTGCTGGCGAGCCCCCAGGCCAATGACCGGCGCATCCTGCTGCGGGCACCCCAGGACCTGACCATCAGCCGCGTCGATGCCGTGCTCAGCGGCGGCACCAGCCCCAGTGTCTCCTTCTCACTGCGCCATGGCGCCGATGTTTCCGCCACAGGCACAGCTGCCACGACGGATCCGATCACCGTCACCAGCACCACGACCGGCAGTGCGAGCACGAGTTTTCAGGTCCCAGAAATCCCCGCAGGTCACTGGCTGTGGCTGCAGATCACTACTGCCTCTGGCTCACCGGCGGTACTGACGGTTTCGATCGCGATGCAGTAAGGCCTCCTGCCTTCCGGAAGGGAAGACAGGAGGCTGGGCCGGGCTTGGGAAAGCTGGGGCGCGGAACTGCACGCGCCCGGCGTCGCCGGTCTGGATCAGCAGGTGGCTGGGGTGGCGCTGCCTGCCTCGGCAACACTCCACCTCTATTCGGACCCTGCCAGCCCTGGCCGTCCCCCGATGGGGACAATCCCGCTCCATGGCAATAGCCGGCAGAACAGCGCTGCCTGGCTGCCATGGGGTCCTGGAATTCCACCGGTTCAATCCGCGGTCCTGAGGGGCCCGCTGGCCCCCAGGGCTCTCCCGGCGTTCAGGGCAACCAGGGGCCTGCTGGCCCCCAGGGACCCCAGGGCCCGGCCGGTCTGCAGGGCCCCGAGGGTCCCGCTGGCCCTTCTGGTCCGGCTGGTCCGATCGGATCGCAGGGCATCCAAGGTCCAGCCGGCATCGGCATCAACTTCAAGGGCTCAGTGGCGGCGATCGCCAACCTGCCCGCCAATGCCGCCCAGGGCGATGCCTACCTGGTGCAGGCCGACGACTCGCTGCGGGTGTGGGACAGCGGCACCAGCAGCTGGGTGAATGGCGGCTCAATCCAGGGCCCGCAAGGCCCTGCGGGTGTGGCGGGCCCTGCTGGTGCGACCGGCCCTCAGGGCCCGGCTGGCCCACAAGGGCCCCAGGGCATCCAGGGACCTGCCGGCATCGATGGGGCGATCGGTCCCCGCGGCACCGGCTGGTTCACCGGCAGCGGCGTTCCACCGCTAAACATCCCTGGTGCGGTTGATGGTGACCTCTACCTCGACCTGCTGACTGGCACCGTCTATCAGCTCGGCCCGATCCGGGTCGCTGATCTGCCCGCCATCGGCAGCTCCTTCCAGGGCGGTTACTACGCCGGCCTGATCAGCCACACCGCCAATGGCGTGGCCACCCATGCCTTGATCATTTCGCCCAAGGCCGCCGGCTCGCTGCTGAACGTGGCCTGGAAGACCGCCAACACCGCCAGCACCGGCACCACGAGCGTGTTCGATGGCTGGGCGAACAGCGAGGCGATGAACAACGCCAGCCACCCGGCGGCGCAGTTCTGCCGCTCGCTCAACATCGGCGGCTACGACGACTGGTACCTGCCCGCCACCCAGGAGTGGGATGTGCTGTATCGGTCCTTCAAGCCGGAGGCGACCGCAAACGGCACCTATTCCGGGGCGGGCTACGGCGCCAACCCCTATGCAGTGCCGGCGGGCGGCAACTACACCGACAGCAACCCGGCCCTCACTTCGGTGCTCGCCTTCCGGGCTGGTGGCACCGAGACGCTCAAGCACTTCGACGAGAACTACGGCGACGATCCCTTCTTCCACTGGACCTCCACCCAGGCCGCCAGTGGTACCGCCTATCTGCGGATGACCTACATGGGGGATCAGTACGCCGAGGCCAAGACGAGCGCTTCCATCACCCAGGTGCGGGCGATCCGTCGCATCCAGGTGCTGCCGTAACCAACAGAGAGGAGAGCCGCGATGGGCAACTGGCTGCCGCGCACCCAGGTTCCCGGTCAGCGGCTGAGCGTGAGCGCCACCACCACGCCCCTGCTGCCGGGTGCCAGTGCGCTGCTGGACCTGCCGGGCCTGGGGCGGCTGGGCCATTTCCTGGCTGTGAGCACCGATGCGCCGGGCTGGGTGAGCTTCTACAGCTCGGCGACGGCACGGGAGGCCGATGGCAGCCGCCCGATCACCCAGGACCCGGCCCCGGGTAGCGGGGTGCTGCTCGATCTGGTCACAACCACAGCCGCCCTGATGATCACGGCCCCGCCGGGCGGCACCTACTTCACCAGTGAGGTGACAGTCGCATCACCCCAACCTCCCCTGCGGGCCCTGGTGCGCAACACCGGCACCGCGCAGGCCGCCATCGCCCTCACCGTCACCGCCGTCGTGCTGGCGCCATGAGATGAGGTCCATCCCATGAGCAGCCGCACCCTGATCGACATCAGCCGCCTCGGCACTGACACCACCTGGCCATCGGTGGCGGTGGAGGTGAATGGCTATCTGCAGAACTGGATCGCCGCGGCCAATGCTCAGGTGAGCCAGCACCAGCTGCGCATCGCCACCGCGCCCAACCCCGAGGCCACTGCCACCGATCCCTGCGGCTGGCGCATCGAGGCCACCCTGTCGCAGCTCACGCCCGGCGGCAATCCGGCGGTGCTGCTGCTGGAGGTGTTCCTCACCGGCACCACCCTTCAGATTCGCCCGGGCATCGGCAACACCGAGCCCTACGTGGGGGCTGACACCGAACAGGGCTGGGTGTACCCCGCTGGAGACGTGGGCTACACCAGCGGCACCTGGAGCACCACGCCGCTTCCCTTCAACGCCCAGGTGGGCTGGTCGCTGGCGCCGGGGGGCGAATACTTCTTCTTCGCCTACAGCCAGCACCGCTTCACGAACAGGCAGGCGGTGCCGCTGCTGATCGCCCGCGACCAGGTGTCCGGCCACTGGATCCTGGCGGCCTCGCCCCCCTCCACCTCCAGCTTTGACGGATTGCGGGCCGTGAGCTGGAACGTCCGCTCCGGCCAGCCCTCCGGCTCCCGCGGCCTGCTGCGGGATGGCCTGCTCACCGTGGTGCGGATCAGCCGGCCCGCTGAGCTGGTGATCGCCACCACCGACTGGAGCTACTACGAGAGCGCCAACGAACCCGCCCAGTTCTGGGAGCCGCTGCTGCTGCCGCCTGACTTCGCGTCGGTGAACATCAGCAGTGCGGCGATGAGCTACTACAAGGCGCCCGATGGCAGCGAGTGGCTGGCGATCGGCGGCCATGGCCTGCTGCTGCGAACCAAGGACGCACCCGCTCCACAGGGAGGAGGTGGGTCATGACCTATCAGGTGTTCTGCCAAAGCTTTGCCCCTGGCAGCTGGAAGTGGACCAGTAAGGATCCGGCCTCGATCGGCATGCAGCTCGACGGGGCCTTCCGGGCCTTCGCCGCCGCCGTCAATGCGCTGCCCGGCAACACCAGCACGCCCCTCTCGGTGATCCGCTCCCATGCCGATGCCACGGCCAACCGCTGGGGCTACACCTGGCAGCTGGGCCATCCCGTGGAACCGGCCCACCTCTGGTTCCTCACCGAGAGCACCACCGCCCAGGGCGAGACCCAATCCAGCAGCAGTGCGGTCTTTGGGAACGCGCTGGCCAGCACCTTCACCAACAACACCAGCAACGGCGGCTACGGCTCCTACAACAACTCCACCATCAGCAGCACCGCGCTGGCCTACGTCGACAGCACCCTCGCCGGGGCCACGTCGATCGGCGCGATCCTGCTGATTGCCCAGGACACCACCCCCGGCAAGGAGTTCTTCTGCTGGGCCCTCAAGACCCATGGCGGCAACGACGAGCTGCATCGCGACAGCTGCCATGCCCTCTACAAGAGCCCCGGCACCACGGGCTGGTGCTCGATCGCCGTCTTCCCCCGCACCAGCAAGCAGTTCTATGGCCAGGTGGTGCTGCACGGCTATTCGGGCAACAGCTTCAGCGGGCTCCCGTCGGCGATCGGCGCCAGCATCTACGCCAACGGCCACCAGCTGCGCAGTGGCATCGCCCTGGGCCACTACGAATTCACTCTCCAGAACCAGGGTCTCTTTGATTCACCGCCGCCGCTGATCCAGCTGCCAGCGCCCCTGTTCATCGGCTCCACAACCATCCGCGGTGCCAGCACCCACTTCGGCAAGGTGACCCGCCCTGATGGGGTGATGCTGCAACTGGGCCAGCGCTCCAGCGACCGGGACGTGTGGCTGTGGGTGCCAGCCGGCACCAGCCACAACCAGGCCAGCCCCTGGAGCTCACCCCTGACCCTGAGCCACTGGCGGGAATGCAACGAGCTGCACTTCATCAGCAGCCTGCCCCCGGGTGGGATGCAACTGGTCTCAGGTTCGGCGGACTTCATCCGCCATTTCCCGCCGATGAGCGCCGTGGGTGCTCGCCAGCACCCGCAGCAGGGACCACTGCTCTCCGGCTCCGGCGGCGGGGGAGGAGGAAGCGGTGGAGGAGGCGGCGGGGAAACGGGTATGTGGCCGACGCGACCCTCGACCGGACTGCTCTGGCCGAGGGGGATCTGATCCACGACATCCAAGAGCCCATCAGGGTCGCCCCCAGCTGAATGCAACGGATCGCGCCCAGCGTGCCGCGCTGAACCTGGTGAACCTCGCCACCTGCGCGATGGTGCCCAGATCCCCAGAGCGCTGAGAGATGAGCTGGTCGGATCTGGAGCGGTTGGTGGTGGATGCAGAAGCCAGTGCCCAACTCCAGGGCGTCCTGCGCCGTTGCCGCAGCCGCACCGACCTGCTGCAGACGGCTCGGCGGTTGGGGTATCGGGTGACCCACAACGATCTGCATCAGGCCTGGTTGCAGCACCTCCAGGAGGGCGAGGCCCAGGAGCTCAGCCAGCTCGAGCCCGCCTCGGGCGCACGGCGCTGAGAGCCGGCTGGCGGCTCTACACGCTCCAGCGCAGCGGCTCCTCCCAGCCGGCCTCTGGGCAGATCAGATCCCAGCAGCAGCCGATCGGCTGAGGAACCGGCAGGGAGAAGAGCACCAGCTGCCGGGTGACCTGCACTGGGTGACGGCGCTGCGGCCTGCGCTGGCGGGAACGGCAGGGAGCGGTGGTGGTGGCTTGCATGGCGAACTGGAGAAGAAACGCCCCCCTCCACGCCCCTGAGCCACGGGGTCAAGGCCACCCGTTGGGTGCTCGCCTTGGCCTTGACGCTGTGGCGCTGCCAGCCCACCGCCTCTGGGGGCAGCTGGCCGAGGGGCGGAGCATCGGGGAAGTGCTCTCCTGTGCCGTGGACCACCGCCAACCCTGTATTGACCTGCCGCAGCGCTTCGCCACCGCCGGCATGACCAGGCCCTCGGACCCAGACTGACCAATCCCACTGCCGAAGAGGCACACCAGAGGAGAGAAATGCCGGGATCAGGGCTCCCGGCGGGCCCTGGGCCTCAGGCCATCTGCAGCCTCAACTCAGCCAGTGCCTCACGACCAGCCTCCAGCTGGCAACGCTGCAGTAGCTCCTGCTGGGCCAGCAGCCGCTCATCGAGCTCATCCACCCGCGCCAGGCACTGCTGGATCGCGGGAATCACCTCCTCCTCCAGCAGGGTGATTTCTTCCTCGCCATAGGGCTGCTCGATCCAGGTGCGGCGCAGCGGCAGCCCTCGCCGCAGCTGCAGGATCCGCTCGATCGCCTTGAGACTGGATTCGAGCAGCAGGAACGGATCTTCCTCTGGCCGGCAGAACGGCGAGGCAGCAGCAGAAAGCATGGCCATTGACTCGGCGCCGAGAGCGGCGCAGCGACGGGACCGATCCCAGTGGGGGCCTGACGACAGGAAGGCCCCAGACTGGAGAGGACCCGAGCAAGCCCCTTCTCAGTCACGGCATGGCCACTGTGACTCCAGGGCCGAGCCGGATGTGGACCTCCGTCCCGGATCACGGCCCCCGTAGGCAAGAGCCAGTGTTGGCTCGACATCCTGATGGCCCTTAACTGATGGCAGCGTGACACGCTCCAGCCACTCCAGCTGCTGCAGGAATTCGACAATTCTTGTCCCGTGCCTCATTTGCAGATGAGTCGCCACATCTTTTCGCTACAGGCATTTACGGCCAGTATCGCAATCCAATCAGTCATGCAGATGCACCGCTTCCATTGCCAACACGGAGTTAACACAATGGTCGCTTGAGGTTGACAAGTCAGAAATAATGCCGTGGCGCTTTAATGCGCTACCTCTACAGGAACGCCAGCCTGAGCAGCGACAGGCGTCCAAATATCCGTCTCAACGTCAGGTGTCTCAATGGAAACGACCAAGGCATATCGCGCTCCTTTGTCACTGCGATCACGCTTTGGCTGGTCCTTCCACCAACCACTCACTGGATACACCGCAATGACGCCGCATTCAGCAAGGTTGGCGGCACTACATGAAAGAAAATCCGAATGAAGGGAGCCGCGGCTGCGGGCCTGCTCGCCGAGATACCACTTCAATGCTTCGCTGCCTTTTCCAGGCTTAACTTCATTTTCTTCCAGTGCCTGTTTATTCAGCCGCTTGCGGAACTCGTTGAACGACTCTGTTGGCCCCTTGACCTCGAATCGCAAACCGTGAGAGGCATAGCGATGGCGGCTTTTCCAGCCACGGCGTCCGGGATTCGGCTCGATAAAGTAAGAGAGGGTGACGCGCAATTGAACTTGTGTCTCTCCAAGCTCAGCAAGCACCTCGCGAGGCCAAGGGAGATCAAAGAAGTGCAGCTCCCGCATTTTTGTCTCATTGAAGGGGCAGATGCTGCTCTGCACCACCAGCGTAAGCGCGTCGTTCGCACTCCGTAGGGCGCGTTCAATGCTGGGAACCCCATACCCATAACGCTGGATGAGTTGGGCGCGTTCGCGCTTGCGGCTGGTAACACTGTGTTGCGCTTCCATCTCTGCCGTCCACTCCGCTGAGTGAACAACAATTGCGCGCAACGTCTCGGGCCAATAATTCGGATACTGGGCCGAGATCAAGGTGGCGAGGCGTGCGGCCTGCGCGGTTGCGGCGCTGGTGGCCCAACTGCAGACAAATGATTTCTCGGATGGCTTAAAATGGGTTGTGAGGAGCGACAGATCAGTGCAGGGAAAGTCGATCTCGCCCTTGTCGTTCTTGATGACGTTGCCCCCCTCGAAGACGATGTCGGGCTTCAGGGGCCACGCCTCTGCAAAAGCCAGACCCGTTGTGCTCCAGGGCGAAAGATCCCCTGACTTGGCGACTGGCCGCCAGCTCGACAAAGTCGGATCATTGAGAATAGTTTTCTCTGTGATGGCGCCAACCGTTAGAGCATTCCATGCTTGACCGGGGTCGTGGATAGGATCAATATCACTGCGACCCAGATGGTCAACGCATAGCGCAGTGCGATCGATATTGCCGGCTGAGAGTACAAAGAGACGTTGCGTAAGAGCATCTCCGTCATCGATGTAGGTGAGCCCCTTGGTGCTCGGATCGAATGAGCGGCCAGCAGCAAGGGCATCGATCGCTGCTGACCACGACGTGGGCTGGCCGCGATCACGTTCGTCGGTTGCGGTGACGGACATCGAGAACGCCCGGCGCCGAGCAGGGGCTGCAATCTCCGCACGATTCGCCGCCTCTGCGGTGATGGCACCGTAGAGCTCGGGCGGATTGTCAGGCCGCCCATGGGGAGGAAGAATCTTCACCGACTCGAGACGGTGCCGCAGCTCGATGTGCTGTGTGCCAGAGAGGACGGGCGTCAAGTCACCAAAAAGCGCGAGGCCGGCCATCTCGGTGCCATGCCCGCGGTGATCGTGTACGCCCCACGCAGGTTCGCAGGTGTGGCAGTCACCTGCCTCAAGGGCACCGCTGAGCAGCGGATGGCCGCGTGTCACTCCGGTGTCGAGAACGCAGACGGCAGGAGCGTCTTCAGAGGGGGGCGTGAGGCGACCGTACAACTCCTTCACCCATTCGGCCTGCTCCTCTGGTCCCATGTCGATGAACACGGTGGCGACATCCTTGGCCTTGCGGAGTTCGGCAACATCATTGAGCACATCGATCGATGTGGCGAGTTGGGCCGGAGCGGCACGTACAAGGGTGACGATGCGATCGTCAAACATGAGACGCCGCGCCGCAACATCAATCTCCTGTGCCGTCGCAAACTCCATCAAGCGTTCAAGTTCATTGCCATCCTGCCTGCGCAGCCACACCTCCCACCAGATCGCCTCATTCTCCTCTGGATAGCTCTCGGATGTATCGGTCCACAGCCCGCGCAAGGTCGCAAGGCGAAGCGACGAGATCGAATCGACCATGTCCTCATAACGCTTCTCCCTTTTTTTCTTTGGTGTGGTCTTCGAGTAGCTCTCAAAACACGTAAGGAAGTGCTTTGCCTGCTCATCAGGAACGAATACTGTCGCCCGCTCAATGCTCCGCGGCTCGGGTCCCTCCGTCTTCGCATGGCTCACTGCGACAACTTCAATTCCCTTCCGCCCGGCCTCGAGCGATCGCACCTGTAGGGGATAGCCAGGCTGTCCCTCGAACTGGACGTAGAGCCCTGGCTCGGCACCTTGGATCTTGAGACGAGCATCTTCTCGGCGGTTTTTGGCCTCAACAACGGCTGCCTGGAATGCAAGACCAAGCACTTTGCCGTGATCCGCGCGGCTCAGCGGCGGTGGGGGCTTGTCTGGTTTCATCGTCCGCGGATGCGGCTTGTACGTCTCAACTTGTGGCGGTCCCACCACAAAAATGTGTTTTCGGTTGCGGGGTGCCGCCATACGTCAGTCAGCTCAGGCCTCTATGGCCGTGTACCGTGCCGTTCATTCAGTGCGGCCAAGAGCTCGGTATCGCTCACGATCGTTGTGTGCTTGAGGATTGCATTTTTTGCGGCCTGTTCGCATGCCATCACGATCTCGGCATGGCTTAAGCCTTCCGCTGCAGCAGCCACCTTATTCCACTCAAGGTTTGCTGTATCTAGAAGAGCCAGTCGACCCCGCATCACACGAGTCGCGATGTCTTCCTCTGGCAGTGAGTACTCCAGAACAACATCAAACCGCCGAAACAGTGCGCGATCGAGCAAGTCAACATGGTTTGTTGCACCCAGCACGATGCTGTCAGAGTCGTCCTGCTCAAGGAACTGCAGGAACGAATTCAGCACGCGCCGAATCTCCCCAACATCGTTCTTGGCACTTCTCTCACCACCAAGAGCGTCGAATTCGTCGAAGAGATAGACCCCCCGCGTGGCCTGTATCGCGTCGAAGACAAGTCGCAGCTTCGCTGCGGTCTCACCCATATATTTTGTGATGAGTCCATCGAGTCGGATGCTGAATAGGGGCAATCCCAGTTCACCCGCAAGCGCAGCTGCGGTCATGGTCTTGCCGGTTCCGGGTGGTCCCACCAAGAGGAGCTTGCGCATTGGCGAGAACCCGTGCTCCCGGAGTCGATCCCGTTCACGCTGCTCCGTGAGCACTCTCTCAATGCGTTTGCGCAGCACTCCAGGCAGTGCCATGTCAGCCATTCGCGTCTTCGGATAACTGACTGTGAGCAGACCCGCCAACTCACCACGAGGCTGAGCCAGAGGGACCGGCTTTGGGCCACGGGTCACTTCGAAGGCCGAGTTCCGGGCCTTCACCTGATCGACCAGGTCGCGCAGCTCCTGGGAAAACCTTCCATGGCCGCTGCGCGCCGCCTGTGCTGCAACTTGAATGGCCACCGCGTAAAACCGCGCGTCATCGCCCTCGGCATGGCACCGGATGAGAGCTTTGACCTGGTCTGCTGTGGCCACGGTGGGGGAGGCACTGGCCGATGGGATGCCTGAAGTGTGGCAAACCGCTCGGCCCGGGGCGAGACTCCGTCAATACAGCTTTTCAAGCTCTCTTCTGGGCTCCCCGGGGCGGCCACCCCTCGCGGCGAACCAGCCCCTGGCTGGCGATGGCATCCTCCATCGGCCATGAGACCGGAGGTGATGGTGCAATGCGGTGAGAACGACCCGCGCAGGGAGCAGCCTGCTTGACCACGGAGAGGCCCGGAGCAAGCCCCAGAGGGGCAAGCCCCTCAGCTGCAGTGGGCCGCTGTCGCCGCCGCACGGGGGCCATGGGCCGGGAAGGTGATCACGAACGGCCGATCGGCCTGGGCGCAGAGGGGGATGCCAAAGCGGCCGCCGCAGCTGATGCACTGGACCTTGCGGCCGCCTCTCCCCCGGCGGCTGGCGGGGCAGGCCACAAAGCGCACGCCCTCGTGGCGAAACACCGCAGGCGCATCGGGCGGCACCACGCAGACCGCCGGGATGCCCTGGCGCTGCAGCGCCGCCGCGACGGAGCGGGACTCAGTGGAGGCATTGATCACCAGCCCCTTGGCGGCTGCTTGCCGCACCGCAGCTTGATTCTCAGGGCCCATCGGGAAGTGGGTGAAGGACCAGGCCGCCCGCAGATGGCGTGTGGCCCGAGCCAGCTGGAGCAACAGGGACTGATCGATGCGCAGCGGATCGGCCGGATCGGGCCATTGATCGCCCGCCACGCAATGGCGGAACAGAATCCCGGCCGGCAGCGCCAGCACCTGCTTGATAAAGGCCGCCGCCGGCAGGCCGCTTTCCCCTCGGCTGAGCCGATCCCAGTGCAGCCGGGTGTGGAAGCCAGCCTCGGCGTAGCAGCCCTGATCACCGGCCAGGGGGCAGCTGGAGGGGCAGGTGCGACGGCTGGTGCTGGAGACAGCAATCGGGCCGGTTTTGCCGTTGTCAGACGGGAAGGACAGGGATGCACGGTGGGACTCGGCAGCAGCCACAGGAGGGGTGACGCAGGACCCGCCCTGCAGCCGCGCCGCCAGGCAAGGGCCAGCCACCAGCGAATGGCGCAGCGCAGCGGAGCCCAACGTCCAGCCCGGCTGGCTGGTGAAACCCTTGCCAAGGCGCGGAGCATGGAAGGGCCTGCGGCACCGACCTCAAAGCGCAGCCGAGAGCTCCTCAGCGAAAGCTGTCCACCACCACCGTCCAGCCCTTGCCTGGGGCATAGCGGTAGGCACCGCCGCCGATCGGCTCCACCATCCAGCGCTTGCCGAAGTTCTGCCGGCTGAACCGCAGCCCCATGCCATTGGCGTTGAGGGTGGTGCCGTGGATCAGATCGGGCTCACCCCAGGGGTCGTTCACCACCACCTGGGTGGGGGTGTGGCCGATCACGATCAGCCAGTGGCCCGAGCCGGTGGGGCGATCGACCGGGCCGCGGTGGAGGTAGCCGCAGGGAATGGGGATGCCGCGGGCGATCTGCTGCTCGATCAGCTGGAAGTCCGCGTTCTGCACCAGCCGGGCCGACACGCCGTAATGGGCCAGGGCGCGGATCTGGGCGTTGGCGTCGGTGGTGTCGCCAAAGCGTTGGACGACCGTCAGGTACTGGTCGTCGCCATTGGCGCCCTGGAGCGTGCCGGGCTTGATGGCCTCCAGCAGCATGGCGCAGCTGGAGGAGAAGCAGGTGCGGTCCCGCTGGGCCAGCTGGGCTGAATCCCGCTGTTGAAAGCGGGGCACACCCACCAGCGGGTTGGGGTGACTGCTCACCTGGCTGGGGCTCACCCGATCGGGTGATGGCGGGCTCCCCTGCTCGGGGGAGGCGCTCCAGAGGGCCCCCTCTGCCTTGCGGCGGCGCCGAAGCCCGGCTTCGCTGGGGCCACCGGGGTTCACGTAGAGCATCAAGGCGGCGGGCACCGCCTCCAGCTGGCCTGCTTTCAAGGCGGTGCTGAGGGTGTCGAACCCCTGGGCGCCAAACCAACGGGGGCCGCAGTTGTAGGTGAACGACAGCAGGGCTGCCTGGCGGTTCACAGACAGCGCCTTGTAGATGGGGATGCAGTCGCGCAGCCGCCGCCAGTCGTCCTCAAGCCGGCTGCGCAGCAGGGCCTCGGCCTCCTCCTGGCTGATGCGATCCCCCTCCTTGAATGGCCGCCCCTGCGAATCACAGGTGCTTCCCCAGCCGATCGTCCAAGGCTCTGCGCCGGTCTCGGGATCGGGGTAGGCCGTGAGCCGGCAGCCCTCGAACTCCTTCACCAGGGGGAGAGCAACAGCGACGGCAGCGGGGATGCCGGCAACCGGTGCCGGCTCACCACCTTCGACGGCAGGAGCCTGCCGGGCGGTCCAGAGGCGCCGCAGGGCCCCGCCCTCCTCCAGGGCCTGGGGCTCATGGGCCACCAGCTGCTCCAGCACCGCCAGCAACCAGGCCCGGTGATGCGGGAGATCTGGATCGAAGTGCTCGACGTAGTCGCCGGCAGGGATGGTGCCGCTCATCGGAACACCCCCCGCCGGCCGGGCGCGAGCGCCGGCTGGTTGTTGGCCACGGCGGTCTGCATGCCGGAGGGGAAGAACAGGGCGCTCACCGTCATCCAGCGCTCCAGGCAGGCATTCACTTCGCGGGGCGCCTGGATCCAGTTGGGCAGCTCACAGGCGCCGACAAAGGCGGTCGAGAAGACGATCTGGCCCGTGAGCAGACCGTTTGACGCGGCCGCTCCGAGCAGCCGCAGCAGGGGGTTCATGGAGCCAGAAGGTGGCGGGTCTTCTGGCTTTTGCCACGGGCCTGGCAGGAATCCTGTGGGGGCCTCAGCCCGCCCCCACCAGCTGCTGGCGAAGGGCAGCGAGGGCCTTTTTCTGGGCCCGCTGCACGGCCATCGGGCTGATCTGCAGCTGCGCCGCTGCGGCTCGCAGGGAGAGCCCCTCGAGGACAGTGAGCCGCAGGGCTGTGGCCTGGGCTGCCGGCAGCTGCTCCACCAGCTGCTCCAGCGCCGGCTCGGTGAGGGAGGCCTCCAGCGAGGGCTCAGCGGCGGGAGCCGCCAGCTGCTCCAGCAGGGAGGACTCACCGGCGGCGGGAGCATCAAGGCTGGTGTGGCCGAGCGGGCAGGTGCCCTTCTCATGCTCGCGGCGGGAGATGCGGACCAGGCGGACGCGATCGCGGAGGTGGTGCTGCAGGGCCCCGGTGATGCAGCGGCGCAGATAGGGCGCCGCCGGCTCGCCAGCTCTGCAGCGGGGAGCGGAGCGGACCAGGGCTTCACGGGCCACCTGGATCAGATCCTCCCGCTCCACCAGCGGGAAGAGGCGCCGGGCGGCGGCGGAAGCCAGGGCATCAGCCAGGGGCAGGTGCTCCAGCACCAGGGCATTGCGGGCACGCAGGGCAGAACGGCTGAGAGCTGGGGACTGCTGCTTGCGGCGGGCGGGGGAAAGAGGGGAAGCCATCTGGGGACGGCGGAGAACCCCACCCCCACCGGCCGGCCGCAGCGCCGTGGCAAGGACGCCCCGCAGGGGCGCATGGCCCGATCCTTGACGCGGCGTGAGGACTGGCCGAGGGATGCGGTGGGTGTGCGCCGGCCTGGGGGCCAACCCCTCCCCCCCACTGCCGTTGCAGCAGGGTGCCCAGCCAAGGGACTGCCCAGTCGAACCGTCAGGCCGTTGCGGTCAGCCGCCTCGCTGAGGAACCTGCGGTGTCCGCCCCCCGCTGGAGAGGGAGGTGTCCATGGCTCCAGGAAGCCCAAGCCCACGGGAGATGCGGCGACACCCGAATGCCGGAGGCGGAAGGCCTTCGGCACCGGGAGCTCAGAGCACCCGCACCTCGGCCTGGGGACCGAGCACCCGCTGCTGATTGGCAGCCAGGATCAGGGCCTGCTCGCGGGGCACATAGTGCGGCTCGGCGCTGATGTGGCCCTCGCGATCGAGGAAGAGAACCCGCAGCAGCTGGCCGGCGGCATCAAGGAGATGCACCGAGATGATGCGGATCGGGCAGGAGCGGCTGAGAGGAGTGGCGGCCATGGCTGGGCTGGCGAACGACACCGCCGTTGAGCCCCGGCGCCGCCTGCGCCGCGCAAGGGTCGCGGAGCGACTCGCGTCAGCCCTTGCGCGGTGCGCAAGCCGGGGCAGGCCGGGTGGCGTGATCGCCACAGCCCAAGGCCTGCCCACCAGCAGCAGGCTCAACCCCCATCCGCCGCAGGTGCTTCTGGGCAGACCAGATCGGCAGCTTTGCGGGCATCACTCAGCACTTGCAACAGCACCCGCGGCGACTCTTTGAGCAGCTCCACCCAGTGGCCCAGATAGGCGGCGTGATTGGCCATCGCACTGCCGATCTCGAGGCGATCGCCGAGCAGCACGGCGCCCAGCTCGGCCACCAACTCCTCGCGGGCATAGGCCCGGCTGCCATCGCCTGCTTCGCCCATGCCGCCGGAGAGATCACGGGCCAACCGGGAGCTGTGGCCGGTGGAATGGATCACCTCATGGGCCCAGGTGGCGTAGAGGGCCCCAGCCGAGTGGAAGGCGGTGCGATCCGGGAGCTGGATGCGATCGGGCACCGGCAGGTAGCAGGCCCGATCACCCGCGAAGCTCACGGGCACCGGCCAGCGGCTGAACACCGCATCGGCTGCCCCGAGCCGCTCCGGCTCAGACCGCAGCATGGCCCCTTCGGCCTGGCGGCGCTTCTGGATTAGCGCCTCCAGGGCCTCGCCTTCCAGATCGGCAGCATTGAAGAGTGCCACCGGCCGGTAGCTGACCCAGCTGCGGCCAGCCTGAACCGACGGCTGGCCATCGGCGCCAGCGGATCCGTGGCCACCTTCAGCAGCAGAACCCGACTCCGCCAGCCGGCCTTCGCCCCCCTGATGCACCTGGGGCCGCAGCACATGCACCGCCTTGCTGCCCTTTCGGGGGAAGATTCCCAGGGCCTTGGCCTCAGCAAAGCCACACCAGTAAGGCAGGGTTGACCCCCGCAGGTGCAGGCCCAGGGTGAGCAGTGCTGGATTGGCGCCGCGGTAACGGCGGCCGGAGAGCAGATTCACGTGGTGGCCCCCCGAGGCGGCATCCCACTCCCGCCGCCAGGGGGTGGTACCGGCCTCCAGCAGGGCGACCAGGGAGGCCACCAGCTTCTCCTCAGGGGAGACCTTGGCAGCAGCAGCTCCTTGGGCTGATCGGGGGGAGCGGAATGGTGAAGCAACAGCCACGGATGGGCAAGCGCAGGACCGCAAGCGCAGGCGCGGCCAGCGGCAAGGGCCGGCCACCGCGCTCCGTGAACCAAGTGCCACCGGCGTCTCATCGCCAGTGGCGGGCCGGCTTGCGAAGCCCTTGCGCGGCCGCGCACGCTGAGGATTCCTGCGCGACCCCTTACTGGGTCTTCAGTGGTGGGGGGAGACCGAACCCGCCGCAGGCCCGTGCTCGACTGGCTTCTGGGCCATAGGCTGCTGGGCACAGCAGACGAGTGCTCCCGGCGCCATGGAGCTGAAGTTCCGCGTCATCCAGTCGAACGACCGCGGACTGATCACGAAACAGGGTGATCGCACGTATGCCCGACGCGGACCAGCGAAGGGAGAGGAGACCCTTGAACTGCCGACGCTGTTCATCTGGGTCAGCGGCAAAGATCGCTATCTCGCCCGCTGCTGGACCCACTGGACAGGCGAGCGGCTTGGGGATGACTTCATTTACATCGCCAGCCGGTTTCGGGATGTGATCAATCTCCACGGAGATACCCGCTATCACCAGTGGTGCTCCAAGCAACTCCGCTCAGAACTCTGGACACTGGAGCGAGCACGCTTGGATCTGGCAGGGTTGAGCTGTCCACCTCCAGAGGCTGTCTATGATGGAGATAGGCACAAATCCGCGATTTATCTGCAGAGAAGGAAAGAGCGTCTGCGCGAGCAAACGCCGGAGCTAAGCACCGAAGAAGAGGAGCTGATCCAGCAGATTTACGACCAAAGGAACAGGCTCAATCGAGCGGCGGGCTTCATTCAGTACCACGTGGATCACATCGTTCCTCTCGCAAAGGGTGGTCAGCACCACCCTGGCAACCTTCAGGTGATCAGCGCCAATGAGAATGTCCGCAAAGGGGCCAAGGTGCGGCCCCGATCGAGTAAGCAAGTGGCAAGCAAAGATGACTAGAAACTCCTGACTTAGGCTCATTAGAGGCTTTCCATCAAGCCCTGGATCTCACCCTGTTTGTCAGAGTATCTTTTGTGATCGTCAAGGATCATCTGCCAGCTCGGGTAGGGATATTTCTGGAGCCTCCGCCAAGACTTCTTGACCCAAGTACATTCATTCGGGTGGTCCGTCTTGATGACTTCCCAGAAGGCGAGAACCATCCAACCCCACGAGGCCGACTTCCAGGGGACCAGAGCCTGTTCAGCCTCCCAGAACTCAGGTGGGTGATGGACCAGCTTGCCACCGATCTCCCTGGCCGGAATTTTCAGGTGCAGGAGCTCATGGCGCAGAACGTGTTCAATCACTGGCTGAGGCACGTCAGGGCAATTGAACAGCGAGTGGAAGAAGATATCCGCACCCGGCTTCCCATGCTCATAGCGAACGCAAGCCAAAGTCTCCATCGTCTGCAGACTGAAAGAGACAGGACCAACAGAATCAAGCTCCATCTCATGCTGGAGCTTCGCCAGTAGGAGCAGAACGTCAAACGACAGGAAGCTGATCTCCGGATAGCCAATAGGCTTCTTGCGTGACAAAGCCATCACCAAGGCCAGCGGGATAACCTGTCACGAATGCGCGTCATGGGGAAGCATTGCTAAGGTCACGGTTCAACGCGACGGTGGATCACAAGAGTCGCCGAAGACGCGTTCGTATTCCTCCGGCGTAAGCTCGCGTTCGAGCTCTTTTTTTAGCCTCTCATAGAGCGACTGATCTTGAAGGGCGATAGAACGTGCCATCGCCTTTGCCGCTTCCGCATGCTGCTCCGATACATGAAGCTTGATTTTCCTTGTCAACTGCTTCAGGGAGCCGTGTCTACCCAGTAGCGCACTGGAGACGCCAACCCCGGCGATAATCTTGCCCACGGTGAACGGATTGATTCCCCACATCGAGACTATCCGTTGAGAAACCTGGAAAACGAATCCGATTCCTTCGAACGGGCAGTAAACAGCTCAAATAGCGAGCGGATCAACTCCCTGTACATTGACTTCGTTTCTTCGTCTGCCGATTCACTTTTGGAGAGCTCGGTCAGGTTCTGGACAAGAGTCGTGAAGTTCTGGCTGTTGATCTTCATGTCGGCGCAACGTGCCTCCAGCGCGGCCTTGAAGGCACTCTCTTTGGCACGCAGGGCGTAAACCTCCTTGAAAGAGGATAGAATCGCCGGAAGATTCTCGACAAGGCCCTTGGCAAGAATCATGCTCGTATCAAGTGAAGCGGCAGAAGCTACTGGCAGGTCTTCAGGTGTGTTGGACATGGATCATTAAGAGAAGAACACAGAAGGGGGCTACTTCTTGTCGGTGACAAGGTCAACAAGCTTTTTGACGCCCCAGGCTGAACCCACCGCTATGGCAGGCACAACAAGGACGGTGCCGGCAAGCATCCCGCCACCAATCAGACCGCCTAGGGCGGCCAGACCAGAGGTGATGCCTGCAGCGCTGAGGCCAAAGACGCTTCCCGAGCCAGCGATTGCGGCAATCGGAACACCTGCCGCTGCAAGATTGCTAGCACATTCCTTAAGCATGGCCTTGAAGGCATCTGAATCGGATGGCGTTGACTTCAACTGCCACAGGTGGAATTGAACATCCTTGATGGCCATCACTTGATCTTTCGTGATGCCAAGCTGGCTACCTATCTCCTGAACATATTCAAGCTCCTCCACGGAGATGTATCCGTTACTTAATGCAAGCAGAAAAAGATCGGCGATCAGAGTGAAACGTAAATCGCTGTCATCGAGGGCGTGGAGCGAAGCAAGAACCTCTGATCTGTGCTCTTCCTTGAAGTGAAAGACTGCAGCGTAGACCTTGGCTTTGCCTTCATCTGAAATTTCAAAGGCCTTGAGCTGCTCATCCAGATGCTTTCTCTCTTGCTCGTCGAGCTTGCTGTCAACGTTGCTAAGTTCAGCAATGATCGAGAGGTAGGCAACGCGCTCGGCCTCTGGATAGGCAAGCAGCGGATGGGTCACTTGATCAGTCATGGGAGGCTTGGTTCAGATCTTGTGGGAGAGAGCTGGTCTTGTAAGCATTGCGTATGACTTTCATGGCCTGCTCCTGGTTGACGGGGTGTCCGTGGACAAAACCAAGAGCACCCAGCAAACCTGTTCTTGCCCTGCCGACTTCCTGGATGGAGTCAACAAGGTTGTATTCACTGGTTCTGATGCCAAATTCACCAAGGAGCCAGAGCAGCCCATACATCTCCTCATCGGAGAGATCGGCTGCCCAGCGGGTGTATTTGCCGAGGCTTAGCCGTCTTCGATCAAGAACAAGCGGTTCGAGGTTCTCCATGCTGCTTTCGGATTGTCGATTCGTGTGGATTGAGATAGACGATCAGTAGACCTGAGGGTTGTCCAGTTTCAGGTCTGCGGCGTTCTGTAGGACGATGCGGGCGGTTTGATCGTCGATGCCGTTGGGGGCTTTGACGTGCACTTCCACCGAGAGGTTCACTTCGGCGCCGGGGAGGGCCTGCAGGTGACTCATTACCTCCTCCAGGAACTGGCCCATCTGCAGACCGGCTCGCACGGGATCGAGCTTCAGGGAGCCAGTGAAGGTGGTGCGCTGTGGTGCCGGCGGTGGAGGTAGTGGCGCCGGCGGTGGATTTACGCCAGTGTCAGGCTTGCCTGTGCCTTCCGCTGTGTTGGTGTTGGTCGAGCCAATACCCGTTCCGGTGCTAGTGCCAGTTCCAAGGCCAGGACCAGTTCCGCTACCACTGCCTGTTCCTGTCCCAGGGCGAGGATCGTTGGTCTTCGCCCGCTGTTCCGCCTCGAGCTGCGCCTGGGCCACCTCGTCCTTGACGATCAGCATCCGCATAGTGGCGGCGCTCTGGAACTGACCCTGGGGCTTGAGACCGAGGAAGCTCCCGGTGGCCTCATCGAAGCCTTCGGCCAGATAGAAGGTGCTGTCACCGGTTAGTGCGGCCTGGGCATTGGTGAGGCCTTCGAGGATCACGTCGTCGGTGCTCACCCGGGGCAGGTAGAGGTACTTGCGGCACCAAGCCACCAGCTCCTGCACGGTGACGGAGTCCCGGTTCTGCCAGAGGAAGTTGTCGAGATAGCGGCGGATGCGGCTGGCACCCAGCGCCTGGTACAGAGCCTCTTCCTGCTGGCACTTGCTTGACGCTCGCTTGACCAACCCCTCGCTCCCGGCACTCAGGCGGAACTCATCCCAGGAAGGCCCTTGGTTGCCGGGCTGGCTTTGATGAGGGACCAGTAGATGGCACCAGGTCTCGGGGATACGTGCGGCGATCGCCGTGGTGGCCTCCTGGATCTTGGCGGCAGCTTGATTTTCCTGATTGACGGTGATTTGCAGCAGCAGCTTTTCATCAATCACCTTCTGCCAGGCGCGCTGATCTGCAATGGCCTGGAAGAGGTTCTCGAGATTGTCCTGGTCAGGCGCCAAGAACACCAAGGTGTTGGCGTACTGCCGTGGGCTGTTCCCCTTGCTCTGTAGGCACTGAGCCGCCCACTCCAGCGCTGGGGATGGCGGAGCTGGCTGAGGGCTGTCCTTGCGGCGGGTCTTGTGGGTGTACTGGGCCGCCAGCAGAACCAGCCGCGTGGACGGCTCATCAGGGATGCCACTGCTATCAAGCTGAGCACTGTGGACGCCTGCGAAAGCTCCGCGCTCTTTGCTGCTGGCTTGCTGTACCAAGAGGCGATTGGCTTCCACCAGCAGCTCCTCCCTCTGTCGCAGGTAGCTCTCGCGGTAGTCCTCGGCCGTGCGGTTGAGGTTGGGGCTGGTGTCGATCCAGTAGCGGTCACCGTCCTGCTGGATGTAGCGGCCACGATCACCGAGGCGCCGCAGCGCATCACCGAAGACTGCGATCGGCTCGCCGGGCATGACGCAGGCGAGCTTCACCCGCTGGTCGTTGATGCCTTTGCGTTCGCGGTTGGCACCGGGGGCGGTGCCCATGTAGAGGCTGCGGGCCACCCGCTTGCAGGCGCTGACGCGGCCGAAGTTGGGGTTCTCGCGGTCCAGCTGGGTGGGAACGGACTGGGCGCCATCAACGTCGGTGGCGATGATCGGCTCCCACTGGTTGTCGAGGAACTTCACCAGCTCATTGCGCACGTCGTTGTCGTCGATCGGCATCGAGCTGGGCATGATCAGCAGATCGCGGCTATTGCCGTTCCATAGGCCCTCGATCGTGAGCGCGAGCAGCCGGAGCACACCGCGGGTTCGCTGGAAGCGATCCAGGGTGCTCCACTCCTCGTAGAGGCGGTTGAACAGCTCCGGGTGAATCGGGTAGGCGGAGGTGAGCAGGTCGCGGTAGCCGCTCTCGCGGACCTCGGAGGGGAAATCAGCCTTGTTCGCGGCGTACTGATCAGTGAAGGCGCGCACCACGGCATCGCGTTGGGCACCACCCTCCTTGGTGGTGATCGGCTCAAACAGGCGTCGCCGCACGATCTCGAAGCTCTCGGTGCCGGACGCTGGTCGCCACTGGTAGGCGAGGCGGGTGACGACGTTCTTGAGGCCGTCGCAAGCGGTTTCGCCATCGCTGCCGCCGATCTCATTGCGGCTCTGCGGCACGGAGATCAGCAGCAGAGCGTTTGGTACCTGCTTGGTGGCCTCAGTGAGCTGCTGCGCGAAGGAGAGCTGGGCATCAAAGGTGCCGGCTGGCAGGCTTTCGCGGGGACTGACGAGATTGCGGGCGTAGGCGACCCACTCATCCAGCAGGATCAGGCAGGGCCCATGGGCTTTGAACAGCGCCGCCAGGGCGCGGGCGCCGGGTGGCACCTGGCTGCGGTCGCTCTCGGCGATCTGGGCGTAGCCCTGGGCTCCGCCCAGCTGCCAGGCCAGTTCCCCCCAAAGGGTGTGTATCTCGGTGCCGTCGGGCTTGCGGTCGATCTTGGAGGGGTTGAAGGCGGTACCTACCAGCACAGCCCGGGATGCTCGGGGTACGGAATGAAGATTGAGCTCGCTGCAGAGTTGGTCCAGGCCTGGCAAGTCGGCAAGGGAAACGCCCGATCCCAGGTGGTAGACACTGAGCATTGAGTGGGTTTTGCCGCCCCCGAAGTTGGTCTGCAGCTCGATCACCGGCTCACCACCGAGGCCGTTGAAGCGCTGAAGGGCGATGCGCAGCAGATCTTTGAGACCCTCGGTGATGAAGGTGCGGCGGAAGAACTCGATCGGATCGGTGTACTCGGGGCTGCCGATACCTCGATGCACCAGATCAAGATCGGCAGCGAACTCGGCCTGCTGGTAACGGCCGTTGATCACGTCCGGGTGGGGAGTGATCACATCCCGCCAGGGGATCAAGCCAGACTTGACCTGGTTCTCGACAGATGCCTGATAGCGCGTCTTGTTACGCGCCCGTTCTGCGAAGACGATCTGCTGCAGCTCTTCCCGTAGCTCCTGAATTGCCTGCTGTTGTTCGGGTGCGGCGATCGCCTGGCAAAGGCGGGTGGCGGTATCGAGTGCTCGGTCGGTGTCGTTGGAGCTGAAGGTCTTCTGATGGGCCCAGTCGTTGCGCACATCCGTGAGCTCAAACACAAAGGAGCGATGGGAACGATCCAGCTGCTTGCGAAAGGCCGCATCCCAGTTATCGCGCATCAGCTTCAGCTGGAGCTGCACGTCTGAGATCGATTCATGGGGCTTGAGGCCCTGCTGCCAGTCCAGACCCTCACAGCTTTCGAGCACGCGGGTGACGAAGGGTGCCAGAGCAGCGCTGAGCACTTCAAGCGCTTTGCCAATGCGGTCGCGGTTGGAGAGAGCCATGGAGGGATCAGATCAGGCTGGTCTGGTGGGGAGCGGACTGGGCATTGGCGGCGGCAGAGGCCTGCCGTTCCAGCTCGGGCCAGGCGATCACCAGGCCGTTGTAAGAGCGAGCTTCTTCTGCCTGCTTGGTCTTCTCACAGTGGTTGTAAAGGCGATAAGCCAGCGCCCGGCAGTTGGCCACAAGGTCGCCATGCGTTCCGATTCCCTTGAGCTGAAGCAAGAGGGCTGCGGCACTGCTCTCCCCATCGGCCTCCAATCGTTTAATTAGCTGCTGAGTCGCTTCCCAGGCGCAGAGGCGTTTGTCTCGACTGGGATCCCAATCATCTGGGAGTTCTGATCGCTGAAGTAGCTACACCTTGCCTGCCACGGATCGCAGGATGCCGGCTCTGGCCACACCATCTACCGACAGATTGCGCGCCTTGGCAAGTCCTTCAGCATCGCCATATTCCCGCTCGGCATATCCAAAGCTCTCGAAGAAAGTCAGAGCAAAGCGGCTATCGGCATCCAGCTCACCTTCGTCCTGAGACAGGTACTCGTCAAGTGCAGCATTGATCTCGATCAGGGCTTCCCGAACGCTCATGGCGCTGTCGTCAGGATTGAGTACAGCCTTAGCGCTGCTGAAAATCGCAATGCCAGGACCGATCGCCGCCTGGGCGACATCGACGGGTGCAATGTTGGCTCGCTCAAGCTCTTTGAGAGACTTTGGCAGCTCCTGGCGCAGTTGACGGCGGAAGTCGTTGCGGGAGATCGTGAGCGCCGAGTCCAACCGCCGCTGGCACACGAGCACGACGCTGGTGGCAAGAGCGTTGGATTCCATCCCGCGCATGCGGTTAGCCAGCTCAGTTCGCATCGGCCAGGTGCCATCAATGGCAAAACCTGCCTTGATTACCGCTGCAAGAAAAGTCTCCCATCCAGTACTGGCTGTGCCAGCCGAAGAAATTGTTTCCGACTGCTTAAAAGCATAGTATATCGTGACAGGGAAAGCAGGATGTGACTTCCCTGAGATCTGTTGCATGGCTATAGTCATTCCACTCAGGAAGAAGGTTTCCGCCTCATCCTTTCCGCCATGGCGAAAGGGAGTCGCCACAAGCTCCTCAGCTTTGGGGACAGTTAGGGTTGCAAACAGATCAGGAAATACTGGCCTCAATGATCGCCTCAGCCAAACATAAACCTGATCAGCAACAAAGCTCCGCATCATGTTAATGCTTTTTAACGCATAAAAGCAGATGTCCTGCGGAAGCTGTCTTTTGTGGCCTTATGCGGCACTGGTCAGCATCCCTGAACGACGGCAAACTGGCACTGCGGAGCTTCGTTGCTGATCAGGAACATAAAAGAAGTCGGAAAGATCAGCATATCCAATATTGTCATAGTAGGGCGGATCGGTCGAGACAACTAATCCGCGGTGGGCGTAATCACTAGCGGCATCAACTTGCGATGCGGTTCCGGGCGCCACGGGATCAAAGCACTTAAGTGCTTTTGCAAGATACTCAATACCAAAATAGACTGCTCCAGCAGAGTCGTTGAGCGGAGAGGTTTCTGCAAAATCCCATACCATTGGGATCGCCTGCCTTGAAAAAAGGTGTCTTACGCGCCAGTCAGTAGGCCCCCAAGCACACAACGAGTTACACATATCAGTTGACTTCGACACTCCAAATCCTAGGTATATACCGACCGCATCGCCATAAGCGCAGGACCCGGCCCCTCCTTCACGCAAGGGCATGTCATCATCGGCTAACCCTGCGGCAAGGGCATCTGCCTTTGCTTTCTCGCGCGCTTCCTGTGTCAGGTCCGAGAAAACTGCGAGTGCTGTCAACTGGCGCATAGTGAACAAGTCGCTCCAGCGGGTCATGCCGTAGTTGCCCACGCGAAAACCTAGTGCCTGCTGGAAAAACTCCACGTCCGGCTTCCATGACGGCTGGGCTGCCTTAGCGATGGCCTCCTGCTCGTATGTTGGATTTAAGTAAACACGACCTCTCGCGCCATCAGCAACAATTGCCATTAACCGAGACCCCATACGACCCGACAAGGCTTCGGACTTGATATAGGAAGGTGATATGGGATTGCCTGACATCAGGCAGCGGAAGTTACCACGACTGAACTTTGTTCCATCTTTGGAGCTCTTTCTGTCTGCCGGCTTGCCTACCCTAATTATAAACTGATAGGCATCGCCATCAACTACTGGCTCTACGTATACCTCTTTACCTGCCTTCGTGGAGAGCATGAAGGTTGAAGTCAAAGGGACATCTACCTGTTCAAAGGATGGGTTGGGGCTCTTCACTGTGCGGGCCCAGATCCACGCAATCACATTTAGCTTCTTTCCCACGTAGGGGTTCAAATCAGGCCGTTCTTTAGCCATCTCAGCCGTCACCTCTACCTTCGGGTAAAGATGACCGATTCGCTTCTCGGCCTCATCGCGCATCCACTGCCCGTAGTAGCGAACATCTTCCGCAAGCCCCTGAGCGCCCCTCCACTGACGTACATCAAGGTTGCGCCGGCTATCCGGATTTACCGGCGACATCCCCGCAAACTTCGGGGGGATCTCGATCATCGCCTTGTTGATCAGCACCGCCACTGGGTTTAGATCAGTGGCGTAGCTCTCAAGCCCCAGACGCTGAGCTTCCAGCGGCAAAGCTCCACCCCCCGCAAAGGGATCGTGGAAACCAGGCAGCTTCTCCGGGTTAAACAGCTCGGCAGCTTCCGGGTGATCGGCATTGTCGGCACAGCATCGACGCCAGCTTCTGCGAATCTCTTCCCGCGCTGGCTCGAGAACCTCCTTCTCCTTGGTCGTGCTTTCCCACTGCACAAGCTCACTGATCAGGGCAAACAACCGCAGCCGCTCGTTCTCTTGTGCCTCTTCGGATGGGAACTCCTCCGGCACTGCCGAGGGGTCGTCCACCATCTGGCAGAAGATCACCGCCCGTGCCGCCGCCAGCGGACGCCTGGCCCACCACAGATGCAGGGTGCTCGGATGCCCATGGCGGATGCTTTTCTCCCGCGCTGAGGCCGCATTGATCGCCTCCAGCGGGATGGCGACCTCGATCAGCTTTTTGCGGCGTTTGACGGGGTGGTCGCTGGTCATGGGTTAGTGCGGGTCCTCCGCAACGGAGAGGAGATCAGAAAGGGAAAAGTTGGAGCCGGTGGAGCCAAAGCCAGGGCGGCCCCAGTCGATCCCACTCACATACCGCGGCGGAGAAGCCCGATCGCCACTCACCGTGCTGATCGCCAGCCGGAACTTCTCAGGCTGGTTGTTGCCGCACTTCAGCTCGTTGTAGGTGAGGGTCAATGAGTCGGCTCCTTCCACCCGGCCCTTCACCTCGATGAAGACCAGCGAGCCATCAGGAGCAGCTGATTCGATGTCGAAACCGATTCCTCGCTCAGCGCTCTTGTCCACAGGTGTGCGGCCCAGGGCGCGTTCAGCCGCAAACACTGCCTCCATGGCGAGCAGCTCCACCCGCCTGCGGGCTTCGGCATCCACGCTGGCATCGGGTGTTTCGCCGCGCAGTTGGCGCAGCAGTCCTCCCGGCACGATCAGTGCTCCTCCTTTGATCAGAGGCAGCCGGGCGCTGATCTGGGCCTCGGCATCCAGGGCGGCCATGCGTTTGCCCAGCCGGCTCACCAGCAGTTCGGCGCGCTCCTTGGCCACATGGGCCGGCAGGCGGGTTCGTTTGCCGGCGGTGGCCTTGTGCTTGAGCTCTTCGTGCTTGCGCGACCAGTGGTTGATCTGCCGCTGCATCCGTGCCTGGATCTCCTGGCGGGCCTTCTCGATTCGCTCCAGCCGCTCCCGCTTGATTTCCTCCAGGTGCTGGGGCACCAGGCTCTGCATCGCGTGCGCGAGCACTTGCTGATCCCAGTCTTGATTCAGCCAGCCATCCCCCAGCAGCGGCTGGATCAGTTCCAGCTCGCCCGTGCGCAGAGGCCGGTAGTCGAGATAAGGGGCTGAACCCGCGCTCTTTACGGTGCCGGAGCGCGCGATCTCCAGGAACACCAGACGGTTGGAGATCAGCTGCTGCTGCCCCTGGCGGTTCCGCCGCCCGTCCTGCAGGCCATGCTCCAGGCAGAACATCAACCGCGGCTCGGCACCCAGATCGTCGTCATCGATCAACACCGCCCCCTGGCTGAGCACCTGCCCGTGGCGTTCCCAGATCAGCGAAATGCACGCCTCCAGCAGGGGATGGCCCGGGCTCACCAGCTCGGCCCGGGGGCTCTGCCCCACATGCTCCTTCTCAAAGCAGATGCGCTCGTAGCGGGGCTGCACCGGCACCCCCATACCGATCTGCTGGTCGCGATCGAGCAGCTGTGGTGACACATGCGTGATCTCATAGCGGCCCTCCTCCCTGGGGAAGGCTTTGCCGCCCAGCCGCCGGAAGGCCTCCAAGAAGAAGTCGTGCACGTAGTGGGGATGGACGCGGCGCGCCATCGCCCGTTCCATCTGCTGGCGCAGGTCGCGCACCTTGCTGGTGTCCATCCCCTGCTTCACCAGGGCGCGGCGCTCCAGCAGCTCGAGCAGGTGGTCGGACTTCACCGCCTCATCGATCTCCTGCATGCGGGCCTTCACCGCCGGATCGGCGTTGTAGAGCACCGCATCCATCAGCAGCTCCCGCAGCGAGCGGCCGGTGAACAGCTGACCGAGTACGTCGAACACCTTGTCGCCGAGGGCCTTGCGGGCGTTGTCGAGCTTCTCCAGCAGCTGGATGTAGACCTCGCCCTCCCGCGTGTCCTGCGCCAGCAGATTCCAGAGGTGGCAGACCTCCTGCTGACCGATCCGGTGGATGCGTCCGAAGCGCTGCTCCAGCCGGTTGGGGTTCCAGGGCAGGTCGTAATTCACCATCAGGTGCGCCCGCTGCAGGTTCACGCCCTCACCCGCGGCGTCGTTGGCCAGCAACACCACCACCTGCGGATCGTTCATGAAGGCGTGCACCACCTGCCGCCGCCGGTCTCTTGGCACACCGCCATGGATCTCCACCACCGCTTCTTCCCGGCCGAGGCGGTTGCGGATCTTGCGGGCCAGGTCGGTGAGCGTGTCCTTGAACTCGGTGAACAGCACCAGCTTTCGCCGGCCGCCGTTCTCATCGACCATTTGCGGGGCATCGAGGATCCGGTCCAGCTCCATCCACTTGGCATCGGTGCCGGAATTCACCACCCGCTTGCTGAGCACCTCCAGCTCCTTGAGCACCTGGATCTCGTACTCCAACTCCGCCAGGGTCTGGGCTGAGGTGGCGTTGTCGGTGAAGGCGTTCTCCACCTCCTCGATCTCAGCGGCGGTGTCCTCTTCGTAGAGCTCCTCGAGGTCATCGGCGTCCAGGGCCGCGAGCCTGCGCTCCAGCTGCAGCCGGTCTCCCACCTGCCGCCCCTCCAGCAGCAGGCGCTCCTCCTTGAGCCGAGCCTCCAGCCGCTCACGCCGGCGCTCGATCGAGCGGTGGATCGCAAACGGGGAGCTCGCCAGGCGGCGCTGCAGGGTCATCAACGCGAAGCCCACATTCACCCGCCGCTTGGCCCCGCCTTCTGCCTGGGCGTTGCGCTCGGCACGGTTCATCTCGTCGCGCACGTACTCGGTGACGCGCTCGTAGAGCACCTTCTCGCTTGGGCTCAGCTCGTACTGGGCGGTGTAGCTCTTGCGCTCGGGGAACAGCTTCTTGCCTTCAAAGGTGTAGAGGTCTTCCTTCACCAGCCGCCGCATCAGGTCGGTGGGATCGCTGCGGTGCACCGCATCGCGCTCCTGGCCTTCAAAGCGGTCTTCATCCAGCAGGGCCATGTAGAGCTGGAAGTCCTCCTCCTTGCCGTTGTGCGGCGTGGCCGTCATCAGCAGCAGGTTGCGGGCATGGTTCCCCACGCGCCGGCCCATTTCGTAGCGCTTGGTGCGCTTGATCTCCCCACCAAAGGTGTGGGCGCTCATCCGGTGAGACTCGTCGCACACCACCAGGTCCCACTACGGCGCCTGCTCCAGCCTGGTCTGCAGCTCCTCGTCGCGGGAGAGCATGTCCATCCGGGCGATCAGCAGCGGTCGCTGCTCAAAGGGATTTCCCAGACCGGTGGCGTTGATCAGGTCGCGTGTAAGCAGCTCGAACTGCAGCTCGAACTTCTCCTTCAGCTCGTCCTGCCACTGCTCGCTCAAGGACCCCGGCGCCACGATCAGGCAGCGCTCCAGCTCGCCCCGGATCAGCAGCTCCTTGATCAGTAGGCCGGCCATGATCGTCTTGCCGGCGCCTGGGTCGTCCGCCAAAAGGAAGCGCATCGGCTGCCTGGGGAGCATGTGCTCGTAGACCGCACTGATCTGGTGGGGCAGCGGGTCGATCGCACTGCCGCTCACCGCCACATAGGGGTCGAAGAGATAGGCCAGCCGGATCCGCTCGGCCTCGCTCACCAGCCGGAACTGGTCGCCGTCGCCCTCAAAGCTCCACTTGCGGCCGCCGGAGACGATCTCCAGCTCGGACTCCCTTTCGCGGAACAGGATCTGGGTATCGATCGTGCCCTGCCCATCCCGGTACACCACCTGGGCGGCCTCGCCCATCATCTGGGCCGTGATGATGCGGACAGCCTCGCGCCCCACCAGGCCCCTGACCTGAGCATCAGGCTTGAGGTCTTCCAGGCGGGCGGTCATCGTTTCACCGCCTGGAGCGGCGGGACTGTCATGGGGGAGAGGGGACGCTGCGGCCAGTCTGCACCTAGCGGAAGCGAGGTGGCAGCACACCAGAAGCACTTGGGGCCATGAGTCTTGGATCTATGCACGGGGCGCATACTTTCAGCTCTCCAGCTGTTGCGGACCGGCGATCCGGCCCAGCTCCCGGGCGGTGTGGCGCAGTATCCGGTGCTCCTGCCAGTCGGCCGGCAGCGCCAGCCAAACGGGACTGTGGGGACGGGAAACCTGGGGACCCAGGCCCAGGGGCCAGCGCTGCAGGGAGGCCCAGGTGTCGGCCTCCCGATCGGCCACCACCAGAGCCAGGGCGCTGCCCTGGATCCGGCTGATCCAGTCGTCTGGGGACTGCAGGCTGTTGCCGCCGCTGCGCAGCGGCAGCCCCAGCTCCCGCAGGAGCCGCCGCAGGCCGGGCGCCACACCGCGATCGGGCACCAGCACCTCCGCCACCCGTCCCCCTGGGGCCGCCCTGCCGGGGACAGGCCCCACCAGCACCGGCGCCTTCGGGCAGAACGCGAGGGCCAGGGGGAGTTGCCCCAGCGGCAGCAGCTCCAGCTCCTGGTGGTTCAATCCTTCTGCTTCCTCCAGCTCCAGGCCTGAGATCAGGGCGCCATCGAGTACGCCCTGGCGGACCAGCTCCAGCCAGTTTGCCGCTGCCCGGAACCGCTGGGGGGTGGGCAGCAGCCAGGGGCAACCCGCCAGCAGGGGGTGATGGAGAAGGTCGCTACCGATCCGGGCGACACCGGCAGCCAGGCGATGGGCACGGCAACCCAGCCGCAGCAGCCGCATCGCCGCCGAGGTGCCGTAGCCGCAGCCCCAGAGCTGGCGGCGATCACGCACCAGCCCGAAGTCCTCCGAGAGGATTCGGTAACGGCGGCTGCCCTCCTGGCGTTGGCCAACCAGCCGGCTGGCTGAGCTGCAGCAGCC
>NZ_JACJSZ010000002.1 GCF_014698445.1 Microcystis elabens FACHB-917 | reverse complement strand
AGGCCGTCCTCGATCGAGACGATCGGGAAGCGGCTGGCCAGGGCCGCCAGCTGGTCGACCATCTCGGCGCTGGTGTAGCTGCCGCCGCCGAAGGCGTAGCGCCCGTCGGCAAAGAACTCGCTGCTGGCCACGTCGAGGGCCAGGGAGATCTGGTCGCCGGGCCGGTAGCCGGCCTTCTCGATCGCCTGGATCAGCAACTCACCGGCCGCCTCGTTGCCGTCCAGGTCGGGGGCGAAGCCGCCCTCGTCCCCCACCGCCGTCGACAGGCCCCGGTCCTTGAGCAGCCCCTTGAGGGTGTGGAACACCTCGGCGCCCATGCGCAGGGCCTCGCGGAAGCTGCCCGCCCCATGGGGGACCAGCATGAACTCCTGGAAATCCAGGTTGTTGGAGGCGTGGGCGCCACCGTTGATGACATTCATCAGCGGCACCGGCAACAGGGTGGCCATCGGGCCGCCCAGGTAGCGGTAGAGGGGCAGGCCCAGCGCCTTGGCGGCCGCGTGGGCGGTGGCCAGGCTCACCGCCAGGATGGCATTGGCGCCGAGGGCCGACTTGTTGTCGCTGCCGTCGAGTTCGCTCATCGCCGCGTCGACGGCGCCCTGGTCGAGGGCGCTCAGGCCGCAGAGGGCCGGGGCGATGCGCTCCTCGATGTTCTCCACCGCCTTGCCCACGCCCTTGCCGAAGAAGGCCTTCTCGCCGTCCCGCAGCTCGTGGGCCTCATGGGCGCCGGTGCTGGCGCCGCTGGGGACGATGGCGCGGCCGCTGGCGCCCCCCTCCAGGTACACCTCCGCCTCCACCGTGGGGGTGCCGCGGGAGTCGAGCACTTCGCGGGCAACGATGGAGTCGATGACGAGGTCGAGGGAGTCGTACACAGGGGAGGTGCCGGTGGACGAATCCTATGGGTGGCCCCTCGCCCGTGCCTGTGTTCCCTGCGCCATCGGGCTCCTGGTCAGAATGGCCCCACCTGGTGCACCGCCGATGCGACTCCTCCACACGATGCTGCGGGTGGGTGATCTGGAGCGCTCCCTGCGCTTCTACACCGACGTGATGGGGATGCGGCTGCTGCGCCGCAAGGACTACCCCGGTGGCGCCTACACCCTGGCCTTCGTGGGCTACGGCGACGAGTCGGACACCACCGTCCTGGAGCTCACCCACAACTGGGACACCGACGCCTACGAGCTCGGCACGGGCTTCGGCCATCTGGCCATCGGCGTCGACGACATCCACGCCACCTGTGCGGCCATCGCCGCCAAGGGGGGTCGCGTGGTGCGGGCGCCGGGCCCCAAGCAGCACGGCACCACCGTGATCGCCTTCGTGGAGGATCCCGATGGCTACAGGCTGGAACTGATCCAGACCTCCACCCGGACCGATGCGCACGCACCCGATGCGCACTGACGCCCGCCCGCGAGACGACCGGGGGGCGGCGGCCGCTCCGGCCAGCCTCACCGGCGACCCCGATCGCTTCAGCGATGCCGCCTGGGATCTGCTGATCGCCTCCCAGGAGCAGGCACGGCGCTGGCGCCACGGCGCCATGGACGTGGAGCACCTGCTGCTCACCCTGCTGCTCGACCGGCGCTTCGCCGCCTGGGTCGACCCGCTGCCCCTCGACGTGGACCGGCTGCTCGACCGCCTGGAGGCCTTCTGCGCCGAGCAGCCGGACGCCGGCGGCGGCACCCTCTACATCGGCGATGCCCTCGAGGATCTGCTGGAGGAGGCCGACCGCCGACGCGCCACCTGGGGATCGCGCCTGCTGGATGTGCCCCACCTGCTGCTGGCCCTGCTGGCGGAGCCGCGGATCGCGGGGTCGCTGCTGGCGGAGGAGGGCCTCAGCGAGGACCTGCTGCTGCGCCAGTGGCGGCCGCTGCCGCCCACGGCCGAGGGCGACCCGGCCGTGGCCGCCGTGGGGGCGACCGCCCCGGCACCGCCGCCACCGGCCCCTGCGCGGGCGGCTCCGCCCCCCGCCCCCGTGCGGCCGCCGGAGCCCGCCATGACCCTGCAGCGGGAGGGGGAGCCGGAGCCCGGCGCCCTCGAGCGCTACGGCCGCGACCTCACCGCCGCCGCCCGGGCCGGCCAGCTCGATCCGGTGGTGGGGCGCGACGCCGAGATCCGCCGGCTGATCCAGGTGCTCTCCCGGCGCAGCAAGAACAACCCGGTGCTGATCGGCGAACCCGGCGTCGGCAAGACGGCCGTGGCCGAATCCCTGGCCCAGCGCATCGTCGCCGGCGAGGTGCCCGATGCCCTGCGGGGCCTGCGGCTGGTGGCGCTGGATCTGGGGGCCCTGATCGCCGGGGCCAAGTTCCGCGGCCAGTTCGAGGAGCGCCTGCGCAGCGTGCTGGCCGAGGTCCGCGACCACGACGGCGCCCGAGGCGAGGACGGCGAGGGCGGGCGGACCGGCGGCGTGGTGCTGTTCATCGATGAGCTGCACACGGTGGTGGGCTCCGACCGCTCCGGCGCCGATGCGGCCAGCATCCTCAAGCCGGTGCTGGCCCGCGGCGACCTGCGCTGCATCGGCGCCACCACCCCCGAGGACTACCGGCGCAGCATCGAGAAGGATCCGGCCCTGGAACGCCGCTTCCAGCAGGTGGTGATCCGCGAACCCGACGGCCCCACCTGCCTCGAGATCCTGCGGGGTCTGAAGGAGCGCTACGAGCTCCACCATGGCGTCACCATCACCGACGGGGCCCTGGTGGCGGCCTCCCGGCTGGCCTCCCGCTACATCAGCGACCGCTGCCTGCCGGACTCGGCCATCGACCTGATCGATGAGGCCGCCGCCAACCTGCGCATGGAGGCCACCTCCAAGCCCCAGGTGGTGGAGGCCGCCGAAGCGGAGCTGCGGCGGGTGGAACTGGCCCTGCTGGCCGCCGAGGCGGCGCCCCTGGAGGAGCGGGTGCAGCTGCAGGAGCAGCGGCGCCTCGCCCACGAGCAGCTCGACCGCCTGCAGCGGCGCTGGGCGGGGGAGAGGGAGCGGCTGGCCGAGCTGCGCGAGCTGCTGCAGCAGGACGAGGACCTGCGCCACGCCATCGCCGAGGCCGAGCGCGACGGGGACCTGGAGGAGGCGGCCCGGCTCCAGTACGACCAGCTGCACGGGGTGCAGCAGCGCCGGGCCGCCCTGGAGGCCGAACTGCAGAGCGATCCGATGCTGCGGGAGCAGGTGGAGGAGGGGGACATCGCCGATGTGGTGGCCCGCTCCACCGGCATCCCGATCCAGCGGCTGCTGGCCGGCGAACGCCAGAAGCTGCTGGAGCTGGAGCAGCGGCTCGGCGAACGGGTGATCGGCCAGAGCGAGGCGGTGGCGGCGGTGGCGGCCTCGATCCGCCGCTCCCGCGCCGGCATGCAGGCCCCCACCCGGCCGGTGGGGTCCTTCCTGTTCCTCGGGCCCACCGGCGTGGGCAAGACGGAACTGGCCAAGGCCCTGGCGGCGGCCCTCTTCGATGAGGAGGAGGCCCTGGTGCGGCTCGACATGAGCGAATTCATGGAGCGCAACGCCGTCGCCCGTCTGGTGGGGGCCCCCCCCGGCTACGTGGGCTACGAGGAGGGCGGCCAGCTCACCGAGGCCGTGCGGCGCCGCCCCTATGCGGTGCTGCTGCTGGATGAGGTGGAGAAGGCCCACCCCGATGTCTTCAACCTGCTGCTGCAGGTGCTCGACGACGGCCGCCTCACCGATTCCCAGGGCCGCACGGTCGATTTCCGCCACACCGTGGTGATCATGACCAGCAACCTGGCCAGCCGCGCCATCCTCGAGCGGGCCCGCGCCGCCCCCGCCGGCGGCGACACCAGGGCCCTCGAGGAGCAGGAGCAGGCCCGCGAACGGGCCCTGGATCAGGCCGTGGAGGAGGCCCTCGCACGCCAGTTCCGCCCTGAGTTCCTCAACCGCATCGACGAGGTGATCCGCTTCCGTCCCCTGGGCCGGGCCGATCTGGAGCGGATCGTGCGGCTGCAGCTGGCCGAGCTGGCCCTGCTGCTGCGGGAGCAGCATCTGGAGCTGGAGGTCGACGAGCCCGTCGTGGCGGCCCTGGCCGCCCAGGGCCACGAGCCGGAGTACGGGGCCCGGCCCCTGCGCCGGGTGCTGCGGCGCCGCATCGAGAACCCCCTGGCCACCGAGCTGCTGGAGGATCACTTCACCGCGGCTCGGGGGGTGCGGCTGGAGCTGGCGGGTCCCGGGGAGACGGGCTTCCGCTTCGTTCCCCTGGCGGACACCCGGGAGGGACGTCCGGTAGGGTGATCGTTTGCCGATCTCTGCCGACACCAGGGCAGCCATCGCCATCCACACCGTGGAACCCACTCCCCCCGCCACCACCACGAGCAGTCCCGACGGGCCCCTGGCCCGGAGGAACGGCACGTCCGAGCCCGACGACGGCCAGGACGGCTTCCCCTCCGGAGAGGGCGAGCCCACCGGTTTCGTGGCAGTCACGCTCGCGGAGCTGCGCAAGGTCGTCTGGCCGAGCCGTCAGCAGCTGTTCAGCGAGTCTGTGGCGGTGATCCTGATGGTGAGCCTTTCGGCCGCGGCGATCGCCGCCATCGACCGCTTCTACAACTGGGGATCGACCCAGATCTTCCGTTGATGACCCTTCCCCCGCCTGCCGTGCCTGAGATCGAACCGGACGCCCTCGAAGTGCTGGAGCTTCCCGCCGTGGGCCCGGGCCCCGGCGCGGAGAGCACCGACCCGTCCGCCGAAGGTGGTGCTGAGGGGACCGAGGCCGCCAAGCCCCAGGTGGCCCGCTGGTTCGCGGTCCAGGTGGCCTCCAGCTGCGAGAAGAAGGTCAAGGCCACCCTGGAGCAGCGGGCCGTCACTCTCGGGGTGAGCAACCGGATCCTGGAGATCGAGATCCCCCAGACCCCCGGTGTGAAGCTGAAGAAGGACGGCAGCCGCCAGTCGATCGAGGAGAAGGTGTTCCCCGGCTATGTGCTGGTGCGCATGGTCCTCGATGAGGACACGATGATGGCCGTGCGCAGCACCCCCAACGTCATCAACTTCGTGGGCCAGGAGGAGCGCCGCGCCACCGGCAAGGCCCGCGGCCACATCCGGCCCCGTCCCCTCAGCCGCCAGGAGGTCGACCGCATCTTCAAGCGTGCCGCCGAGAAGAAGCCTGTCCTCAAGGTCGATCTCACCGAAGGCGATCAGATCCTCGTCACCGCCGGTCCGTTCAAGGACTTCCAGGGCGAGGTGATCGAGGTCTCCGGCGAGCGCAGCAAACTGAAGGCCCTCCTGTCGATCTTCGGCAGGGAGACCCCGGTGGAGCTGGAGTTCTCCCAGATCAGCAAACAGAGCTGATCGAGCGGCGGCCGCCTCCCTGCGGAGGGCGGCCCCGGGTGGTCCCTTCCGGGGCCGCCACGCCGCCGGGCCGGCCACCGCCCCGACGATCCGCAAGCCTCCCGCGAGGGAGTTTCGTCCCGCACTCCCGCGAGGGAGTTTCGTCCCCCAGCCCAGCCGATGGCCAAGAAAGTCGTAGCTGTGATCAAGCTGGCCCTCCAGGCCGGCAAAGCCAACCCCGCACCACCGGTGGGCCCTGCCCTCGGTCAGCACGGGGTCAACATCATGGCGTTCTGCAAGGAGTACAACGCCCGCACCCAGGAGAAGGCCGGGTACGTGATTCCGGTGGAGATCTCGGTCTTCGAAGACCGCAGCTTCACCTTCATCACCAAGACCCCGCCCGCCTCGGTGCTGATCTCCAAGGCGGCCGGCATCGACAAGGGTGCCGCCACGTCCGCCAAGGGAGCGGTGGGTGCCATCAGCCGCGCCCAGCTCGAGGAGATCGCCAAGACCAAGCTGCCCGACCTCAACTGCACCAGCGTCGAGTCGGCCATGCGCATCATCGAAGGCACCGCCCGCAACATGGGCGTCGCCGTCAGGGACTGACCGCCACCGGCCGTCGTTCCCTTCCGTTCACTTTCCGCTTCACCTTTTCGGGGGAGACCCTCCACGGTCGTCCGCACCCCTTACCGCCATGACAAAAGTCTCCAAACGCTTCACCGCCCTCGCCGCCAAGGTGGAGGACCGCGCCTACGAACCGCTCGAGGCCCTCGAGCTGGTCAAGGACAACGCCACCGCCCGCTTCGACGAGACGATCGAAGCCCACGTGCGCCTCGGCATCGACCCCAAGTACACCGACCAGCAGCTGCGCACCACCGTGGCCCTGCCCAACGGCACCGGCCAGACCGTGCGCATCGCCGTGATCGCCCGCGGTGAGAAGGTGGCCGAGGCCAAGGCCGCCGGCGCCGACCTGGCCGGCGATGATGAGCTCGTCGACCAGATCGCCGGTGGCGCGATCGATTTCGATCTGCTGATCGCCACCCCCGACATGATGCCCAAGGTGGCCAAGCTCGGCCGGGTGCTTGGTCCCCGCGGCCTGATGCCCAACCCCAAGGCCGGCACCGTCACCACCGATCTGGGCGGCGCCATCAGCGAGTTCAAGGCCGGCAAGCTGGAGTTCCGGGCCGACCGGGCCGGCATCGTCCACGTACGTTTCGGCAAGGCCAGCTTCTCCGCCTCCAGGCTGCTGGAGAACCTCAAGGCCCTGCAGGAGACCATCGACCGCAACAAGCCCAGCGGCGCCAAGGGCCGCTACTGGCGGAGCCTGTACGTCACCTCCACCATGGGTCCCTCGGTGCAGGTCGATTTCGCCGCGCTCCAGGACATCAAGCAGGAGAGCTGAGCGCCTGCCGTGCCTGCCACGCCATGGCTGCGGACCGCTGGCTGGGTGGTCGTGCCCCTGGCGCTGCTGGCGCTGGGCTGGGGCCTGATCTCCAGGTCCAGTTCCTCCCCCAAGGCGTCGCCGGCGGCGGCGAGCGAGGGTAGCGGGACCCCTCGCCGCTCGCCGGTCACCTTCGTCGGCGATTCGCTCACGGCCCAGGGGGACTGGCAGGCGGCCTTTCCGGACCGCGTGGTGTTCAACCAGGGGGTCAGCGGTGACACCAGCTTCCAGCTGATGGCCCGCCTGCCGGCGATCCGCCGTACCGGGGCCGGTACCTATCTGGTGATGGTGGGCATCAACGACATCGTCTGGGGCTACGACCCCGGGCGGATCGCCGGCCGCATCCAGTGGCTGCGCACCGGCCTCCGGATCGGCACGGGGGCGCGGGTGATCATCCAGTCCACCATTCCCTGCGCCCGGTTCCGCTGCGGCGACGACGGCGTCCGCCGGGTGGCCGAGCTCAACGCGCTGATCGCCCGCCAGACCCCGGCCGCTGACTTCGTCGATCTCACCTCGGTGATGGCGGATGGCGACGGCCTCAGGCGTGCTTACACCGTCGACGGCGTCCATCTCAATGCCGCCGGCTATGCCCGCTGGGTGGCACGGCTGCGGGAGCTGGGCCTGCCGTGATGTAAGTTCAAAATCTGGATTCGTCCAGAAGGGCACGCGCCCCACCCAAGACAGCAGGTCGTCAGGGTCGCCGATTCCCATCGGTCGTTCCCAGCCGTAAATCCTGCCGAGGTTCACGCGATTGGTTTTTGCCTGGGCTGGGGTCTCCAACGGAGATCAGCAGATCGGAGCGGAGCGATGAGCGGCCTCGAAGCTCCCCGTCAGGGGAGGTCGTCCGGTCCGCGTTCCCTGCTTGTTCCCCCGATCCGATCCACCTCCTATGGGCCGCACGCTGGAGAACAAGCAACAGATCGTCGAAGAGCTCAAGGGGCTCCTCGGTGAAGCCGAAATGGCGCTGGTCCTCGATTACAAGGGCCTGACCATCAAGGAGATGACTGATCTGCGGACCCGTCTGCAGGCCAGCAACGGTGTGTGCAAGGTGACCAAAAACACCTTGATGCGCCGCGCCATCGATGGTGACAGCGCCTGGTCGGATCTCGATTCCCTGCTCACCGGCACCAACGCCTTCGTCCTGGTCAAGGGCGATGTCGGCGGTGCGGTGAAGGCCCTGCAGTCCTTCCAGAAGGACAGCAAGAAGTCGGAAGTGAAGGGCGGCCTTTTCGAAGGCAGGCTCCTTTCCCCCGCCGACATCCAGGCCATCGGGGATCTGCCCTCCAAGGAGGTGCTCATGGCCCAGATCGCCGGTGCGATCAACGGCCTGGCCACCAAGCTGGCCGTGGGCATCAACGAGGTTCCGTCCGGTCTCGCCAGGGCGCTCAAGCAGCACGCCGAATCCGGCGACAGCTGAGTTCGCACCCCGCGAACCCCTCGGCTCCACCGATCCTCCCGTTCTGTTGCTGATTCCCCCCCCATGTCCGCTACCACCGACCAGATTCTCGAACAACTGAAAACCCTCTCCCTGCTTGAGGCTTCCGAGCTCGTCAAGCAGATCGAAGAGGCCTTCGGCGTGTCCGCCGCCGCTTCCGCCGGCGTCGTCATGGCGGCCGCCGCCCCCGGCGCCGCCGCTGAGGTCGCTGAGGAGCAGACCGAATTCGACGTCATCCTCGATGGCTTCGATCCGGCCGCCAAGATCAAGGTGCTCAAGGCCGTCCGCGAGGCCACCGGCCTCGGTCTCGGCGAAGCCAAGGCCCTGGTCGAAGCCGCTCCCAAGGCCGTCAAGGAAGGTATCTCCAAGGACGATGCCGAAGCTCTCAAGAAGAGCATCGAAGACGTGGGTGGCAAGGTCTCGATCAAGTGACCCCCGTCGCCGGGCCCCCGGGTCCGGCAGCCCTCTCCGTCGTCAGCCGGTCCTTCGGGGCCGGCTTTCTCATGGTCTGGGCCGCACGGGGATCACCCCTGGCCTGAAGCTGGCGTCAACATAAAAAAGAGCCCCGCCGAAGGCAGGGCTCTGGAGATGGAACGTTTCCGGGAGTCTGTCCTCGTTTCGACCCTGGAAGAGCGTCCTTCACTCCTCACTCCATCAAGATAAACGGGGGGGAAGGGGCATGGCGGCGGGGATGTCCGGAGATTCAACTGGCCACCGGCCGGAGCTGGCCAAGGATCAGAACCCGTCGGGCTCGCTGCCGCTGCCGCTGCTGTCGCCACCGCTGTCGCCGGAGCCGGTGCCGGTGTAAGGGATCACCGGAAGGGCAATGGCACGACCGGAACTGCCCATGGCCATGCCGTCCTCGCCCCGGCCGCCGGCCGGGGACAGGGCCGGCGGTTGGGGACGGCCGGGGGCGAGGGGCCGGCGCCAGGTGGGGGAGCCGCCGGCGCTGGCGATCAGTTGCTCGAGGGGGGTGGGGCTGGCGAAGTAGATGTGACTCAGCGTGCGTTCCTCGTAGGTGCGCCGCTTCAGATCCCAGCCCGGCTCGAGGCTGAGGGCCACGAAGCCGTCGCGGTCACGCAGGGGGATGTCGGCCCTGCCCACCACGAGGATGGCCGAGGTGCCCGGGGAGATGGCCTGGAGCTCGAGGCGGGAGCCCACCTGCTGCACCCGCAGCCGGTAGCTCGTGCCCAGGTCCTGCTCGGCGACCCGCAGGGAATAGCCGTTGCTGTCGAGGTAGCGGCTGCAGACACCCGTGTAGTCGAAGCGGTTGAGGCTGGGGTCGATCAGACCGTCCGGGCGCGCCTGCCAGCAGGCGGGTTGGGGCGTCAGCTGCTCCAGCACCAGGAGCGTCCAGTCGTCGTCGCCCACCGGGCGGGCCAGCACCGCGAACCGCTCGGCATCGACATCGATGCTCTGGAACAGGCCGGAGGCTGAGGCCAGCCGGGGCTGGACCAGCGGCAGGCCGGCTCCGGCCAGGGCGAGGCCCGCCAGGGCCAGGTAGGTTCGCTGCATGGGAACACCTCCAGGGCCCGGGCGTTCTCCGGGAGAGAGGGGCCTATTCAAGCGATGCCGTCAAGACGACCCCATGGCTGATCGACCGGTGCGGGTAGTGGCTGCCGCCTGTGACGGGGCCTGCAGCGGCAATCCGGGGCCGGGGGGCTGGGGCGCCCTGCTGCGTTTCGAGGACGGCTCCCGCCGGGAGCTGGGGGGTGCCGATGCGGCCACCACCAACAACCGCATGGAGCTCACCGCCGCCCTTGCGGTGCTGGAGGCCCTGCGGGAGCTGCCGCGCCACCCGGATCTGGTGCTGCGCACCGACAGCCGCTACCTGATCGACGGTTTCGAGAAGTGGATGGCCGGCTGGAAGCGCAAGGGATGGCGCACCGCCTCCGGCGGGGCGGTGCTCAACCGCGATCTCTGGGAGCAGCTGGATGCCGCCCGGCTGCCGGGGCTGGTGCTGCGCCATGTGCGCGGCCACAGCGGCGATCTGGACAACGACCGCTGCGATGCCATCGCGGTCGCCTTCTCCCGGGGCCAGTCCCCGGCCCTGGCGAGTGAGGCTGGGGCGGCGATGGCCCAGGCCCCGGCGATGGCCGAGTCCCCCGATCCGGCCCCGCCGTCGCTCCTGCAGCTGCTCTCGCGCCTGGAGCTGGCCGACCGGCTGGCGGCGGGCGGCTACAGCCTCGGGGCCGTGGAGCTGGCCAGGCTGCTGGAGGTGCCCACGGCCCGGCTCGAAGGCAAGGTGGAGCCCTGGCTCTGGCGTGACTGGCTGGTCAGACCCCTGGGGGAAGGGCGCTGGCGCCTGGAGCGCGGCGCGGGAGGATTGGGCCCGCCGCCGTGAGGAGAACGAGATGCCGCAGGAGCCAGCGACCAGCGGCGACCAGGTGGGGACCGGCGCCCTCTATGCCCGCTTCATCGAGCCCCTGCTGCGTCGTGATGACGGCGCCGATGCCGAGCAGCTGAGCCGCCTGACCCTCCTGGCCCTCGGCCAGGCGGCCCTGCGGCGCCACTGGCCCCTGGTGAGCGGCAGCCTGGAGGGCCTCGGGGCGGAGCTGCAGCGGCGCGACCCCCGCCTGGAGCAGACCCTGTTCGGCTGTCGCTTCGCCAATCCGGTGGGGCTGGCCGCCGGCTTCGACAAGAACGGGGTGGCGGCCGCCATCTGGCACCGGTTCGGCTTCGGCTTTGCCGAACTGGGCACCATCACGTGGCAGCCCCAGCCGGGCAATCCCCGGCCGCGGCTGTTCCGGCTGGCCGAGGAACGGGCGGCACTCAACCGGATGGGCTTCAACAATGACGGGGCCAGGGCGGTGCGACGCACCCTGGAGCGTCAGGGCCTGCCCCCCCCCGGGCAGCGGCCCGCGGTGCTCGGCATCAACCTCGGCAAGTCGAAGGCGGTGTCGCTGGAGATGGCCCCGGACGACTATGCGGCCTCCCTGGAGCTCCTGGCCCCGCTGGCCGACTATGCCGTCATCAATGTCAGCTCCCCCAACACCCCGGGGCTGCGGGACCTGCAGGCGGAGGCCCAGCTCCGCCGCCTGGTGGAGCGGCTGCGGCGCCTGCCCGCCTGTCCGCCCCTGCTGGTCAAGATCGCCCCCGACCTGGAGGACGACGCCATCGACACCATCGCCCGGCTGGCTTACGAGGAGGGACTCGCCGGCGTGATCGCCGTGAACACCTCGGTGCACCGCCTCGGACTGGAGGGTCGACGGCTGGTGGCCACGGGCCGCACCCTGGCGGAGGAGGCCGGAGGGCTGAGCGGCCGGCCTCTGCGGCGGCGGGCGGTGGAGGTGCTGCGGCGGCTGCGGGCGACCGCCGGTCCGGCCCTGCCCCTGATCGGTGTGGGGGGCATCGATTCGGCCGAGGCCGCCTGGGAGCGGATCAGCGCGGGAGCGTCCCTGATCCAGATCTACACCGGTTGGATTTACGAAGGCCCCGCACTTGTGCCCTCCATTCTGGAGGGATTGTCCCGCCAGCTCGATGACCACGGATGCCGGACGCTTTCGGAAGTTGTAGGTTCGGGGACACCCTGGCGCCCCTGATTCGGTAACTTTCGCAGGCAACGGATCGGAGCCTTGGTTTTTTCTGGCCTGGTCGGCTTGAAGGAGGATCTGGAGGACCGACTGAGGCCCATCCGTGCCCAGCTCTTCCCCCGTCAGCTGCTGCTGGAGCTTCAGGACGATTCCCTGAAGGGTCAGGTGCTCAGGGGATCGGGCCCTGAAGCCGTGAGCATCGATCTGCCCCTGCCACCCCTCACCTGCCTGGATGGCCAGCCCCTGGAGAAGGAACCCCTCGGTGATCTGATCGGCGATCTTCTGGTGCGCAACGGCCTGTTCGATGCCCTTGTCCTGGCCTCCCTGCCCGAGGGGGCGGCGCAATGGCGTGTCCTCGACTGGCCCATCGACGCCATCCCCGACGACCCCATCGCGGCCCTGCGCACCATCGATCCGCCCCTGAATCTCGCGGTCCCCCTCTCGGAGGCCACGATCGATCTGCGGCCCCTGCCGGGCACCTCCCCCCGGATGCTGCTGGCCGTGGCCCCGAGAAAGCTGGTGGATGACTGGATCGACGTCTTCAACCTGGCCGGTGTGCAGCTGGAGCGGCTGGCCCCGGCCCAGTCCTGCCGACTGGCGGCCGTGGCCTCCCTGCTGGAGGTGTCTCCGCCGGAGGAGCTGACCGTGCTGATCCATCCGCTTCCGGCCGGGGCCCGGCTGCTGCTGCTGCGTCGGACGGAGCCGGTGTTCGACTGGCCGCTGCCCCAGGACGACGACGACGACCTGGTCAGGGAGGTCAGCCGCTGTGTGTCCTTCTGCCGTCGACGGGATTCCTCCATCCGCCGGCTCAGGCTGTTGCTCAGCGCCCCGCTCCCCAGCCAGGACAACCTGCAGGACGCCCTCGGGGTGCGGGCCGAGATTCTCACCCCCGAACCCTTCGGCTCCCTGGCCCTCCAGGGCCTGGCGATGGTCGAGTCGGCCCGATGAGCGCACCGATCCTGGATCTGCTGCGGGAGAGGCGCAGGGAACTCGGCCAGGAGAGCATGGTCTCGGCCCTGGTGGACCGTCGGCCCCTGCTGTTGCGCGGTGCCCTGATCGGGGCGGTCGTCCTGGGGGTGTCCGTCGGCGCCACGGCTCTGGTGTTCCTCCGCTTTCAGTACGTCCGGATGCAGGCCGCCCAGCTCACCCGCTTCGAGGCCGAGTCCACCCAGCTGCAGGCGCAGATGGCGGCCAGCCGGGCCAGGCTCAACCAGCTCAACGCCACCAACCGCAGCCTCACCGAGGGGCTCACCACGCTGCGCACGTCCTCGGCCCTCCTGGCCGAGCTGCAACTGCGCACCCCTGAAGGCATCCAGCTCCAGAGCGCCGAGGTGAAGGGCACGAACCTGGTGCTCAAGGGCCAGGCCGTCGATCCCCTGGCCTTCGCCCGCATCAACGCCCTGCAGCTGGAACTGTCCCGCTCCCCCCTTCTGCAGGGCAAGGGAGTGGCGCTCGTCAAGCTGGAGCGGGATCCTGCCGCCCAGCCGCAGGCCGGACAGGCCGCGCCCGCCAGCCCCGCGACCGTGCGCTTCGAGCTGACCGGACCGTTCGCCAGCCTGCCCCCCGCCCGCCAGCTGGGTGTCATGCGCCAGCTGGGATCCGAGGGCATGGCGCGCCGGCTGCAGCTTCTCCAGGCGGAGGGCCTCATCCCATGACCAATCTCCAGCAAGGGGCCAGGCGGCTTCCGGTCGCCAGCCTGCGCCTGATCTGGCTGCTGCTGCCGGTGGGCGTGCTGGGCGGGCTTGGGCTGCTGGTGTTGCTGGCGGCTCTGGTGCCCCTCTGGGCCGGGCTGCAGCGCGACAGCCTGCGTCTCCAGGAGCTCGAACAGCTGCGGGACCAGGTGACCCTGATGCGGGGGCAGCTGGTGACCACCCAGGAGAACACCGAGGCCGCCATGGCCAGCAAGGCCAAGATCGAGCGGCTGATCACGGGCAACGGCGACCTGTCCACCTTCCTGGCCATGCTCGACCGGGAGGCCGGCACCACGGGTGTGGAGCTCACCCTGTTCGAGCCCACCCAGCCCGCGGCGCCCGCCGCCACCACGGCCCCCAACGCCCCCCCTCAGCCAGCCCCTCCCCAGCCCGCCCCTGCGCCGGGAGCCCCCGGCGCCGCGCCTCCCGCCCAGGGCGCCGCGGCCAAGGACCCCCTGGCGCTGCAGGGACTCACCCTCCGCACCCTGCTGGTGTCCGCCAAAGGCTCCTTCCCGTCGCTGCTGTCCTTCCTTCGGCGACTGGAGGCCCTGAATGTGCTGGTGGTGCAGAGCGATCTCAATCTCTCCCTCCCCGAGGATGGCGCCGCCGACGGTGCCACAGGCAGCCGCAGCACCGGCCCGGTGGTGATGAAGCTCACCCTCGGCCTCTACAGCCGCACCGTCGCCCCGGCCGCCGCCCCGGCAGCGGCAACCCCTGCCCCTCCAGGCTCCCCCGCACCCGCACCCGCACCCGCCCCTGCTCCGGCGCCAGCCCCGACCCCCGCACCAACCAGCTGACCATGCCGATGCATCGGGAACCGGCAACTGGCCGTTCCGCCCAATCGTCGATACCATTTTCCCGATTCGGAGAGCAACAGAACGTGGCAAAACGTCAGTGGCGGCACGTTCTTTCGATCTCTCTCGGCGTGGTGACCCTCCAGGGCAGCGGTGTGCTGGGCGGCGTCGCCGCCGCCGTCCCGTCGCCGGCCGGGGGCAGCTCCGGCCCCCGGCCGCTGAAGATCGCCCAGGCCAGCGGCAGCCTTGACATCAAGGTCAGGCGGCTGAGCGATTCCGTCGAGGTGGTGATCGAGGGCACCGGCCCATCCCCCATGCTGCAGCAGACCACCCAGGGCGCCGTGTGGCTGGGCCGGCTGCAGACCGCCCAGCCGATGACCCTGCGTCGCGGCCCGGTGCAGCTCTCCCTCCCCGAAGCGGGGCTGCAGAGCATCCGCTTCGAGGGTTCGGGCAACGTCTTCGATCTCACGGTCTCCCCCACGCCGGGATTCCCGGTGGGCCGGCCCCTGGTGAGCGGTGACGGCCGCAGCCTGATCCTCACCTTCAACGCTCCGGCGCAGCCCACCCTCCAGACCCTCACTCCCAACGTCACCACCCCGGGACGGGTGCCCCAGCCGGGTTTCGTTCCCCCTCTGCAGCCGCGCGCGGTGGCCCCGCCGCTGGGGGACATGGCCGTGGGGACCATGACCATCAGCAACCCCAGTTACGTCAATGTGAGCGGGCCGCCGGTGACGATGACGCTCCGCAACGCGCCCGCCAGGGACGTGCTGATGGCCCTGAGCCAGCTGGGTGGTTACGGGTTCGTCTATGTGGGTGACCCCCCCGCTGCTCCAGCCGCCGGTGGAACGCCCGCGGCGGCTCCTGCAGACATGCGACCCATCTCGATCTCCTTCCGTCGTGAGAACTACGGCCGGGCGATCAATTCCGCCCTGCTGGCGGCGGGACTGCAGGGCAAGCGTGACGGCAACACGATCTTCGCCGGCCCCAACGTGCTGGCCAAGAGCTTCGGTGCCCAGCTCTCCAAGGTTTACCGGCTGAACCAGGTGCCCGCCAACTCGGCCGCCGACTACCTGGCCAACCTGGGGGCCCAGGTCACCAAGACCAACACGATCACGACGGCCGTGTCCGAGGGGGTCGCCAGCACGTCGGCCCCTGCCGGCAGCCCCACGGCCTCCACCACCACCGCCAGCACCACCACCACGGTGGAGTCGTTCGGCGCCAGCAACGGCCCCCTGATCGGCCTGCGGGCCACCACCGACACCCGGCTGGGCACCATCACCCTGGTGGGCGCACCAGGCTTGGTGGCCATAGCCGAGCAGTATCTGAAGCAGCTTGATCTGCGCCAGCGGCAGGTGGCCCTGTCGGTGAAGATTCTGGATGTGAATCTCCAGAACGACACCGATCTATACAACAGCTTCGCCTTCCGCTGGGGCAACAACTTCATCGTCAACGACAATGGCACCCTGGCGGCGAACTTCGGTGGAGTTCTGGGTGCCTCTTCCCTGCAGAGGTCTTTGGATGCGCCGCTGCTTCCTGGGCTACCGCTTGGCGGCTTCGTGGGGCAACCTAATCCCGGTGCCGCCGTGGGAGCGTCAGGCCAGCCGCTTTATCCTAACAATAACTTCTTCGACTTCTTCCAGGCCAGGATCCTGGCGGACAACTCCAAGGTGCTGGCCAATCCGACCCTGATCCTCCAGGAAGACCCTTCCGAGCTCCGTGGTGACGCCACCGGGGGTGCCAGCGGTGGCGACACGTCCGGATCCAGCCTCTTCTCCTCCTCGTTCGACAACATCGATGCTCCGATCGGCCGCAAACGGGGTAATGAAGGTGTAGTTCGCGTGGGGATCAACGTGCCCACCAACGTCACTTCCAATGTCACCGGCACCTCAGCCACGGTGAGCTGCACCATCAGTGAACTATCCACCGCGGGTCTGGTGCTGGGGGCCCGCGTCCAGAAGATCGACGACAACGGCTTCGTCACCTTCACCCTCTCCCCCAGCATCTCAGCGGTGGAGCGGGAGGTCAGCGCCGGCGACCAGTGTCCCCCCATCAGCATCCTGCGGGTGCGGCGGCTGGATACGGGCGTGGTGCGGGTGCGGGACGGCCAGACCCTGATTCTCACCGGCGTGATCTCCGATTTCGACCGGGCTTTGGTGTCGAAGTGGCCGATTCTCGGCGATATTCCCATCATCGGCCAGTTCTTTAGGGCCTCATCCAACAACCGTGAGAAGCGGGAGCTGGTGATCATGGTGACACCGCGGATCATCAACGACACCGAGGGCGGCACCTACGGCTACGGCTTCCAGCCCTCCACCCCGGCGTCGCGCGCCCTCATGGGCGGCTCACCCCAGCCGGCCATGACCCCCTGATCCGGCGACACCCCAGGATTCAGAAGGCCAGCGGCAACAGGAACTTCATCGCCAGTGGGGCCACGGCCGAGGCGAAGGAGGCGGCTCCGGAGAGCATCTGGCCGCCCATCCCGCTGCCCTGGTTGGCTTTCTTGCCGGGTTTGATCAGGGCGGTGGCCACTTCGGTGAGCTGCTTCGCCTGGGCCTCCTCGCCGGCCTGGCCGTACAGCACGGCGGCGTAGTTCAGGTCGGCGGCCGCCAGATCGGTCTTGCCCTGTTCGCTGCGGCTCAGGCCCCGGGCCACCCAGCTGATCGCCGCGTCAGGCTGCAGCCGGATCGCCTCGGAGAACAGCTGCTCCGCCTGGGGATGGCGACCCGCCAGGGCGGCGGTCACGCCGGCGTTGTGGAGTTCCGGGTAGCTCAGCACCGTTGGCGCCAGGCCGCGGGCGTCCTGCCAGTGGCTGCGGGCGAGCCCGCCCGGATCGATCTGGGCGCCGCTGAGGTCGCTCTGGCGCAGGTCGGTGCCCTCCAGATTCGCTCCGCGCAGGTCGGCACCCCGCAGGGACGCCCCCTGGAGGCTGGTGAAGCGCAGGTCGGCCCCCTTGAGGCTGGCCCCATCCAGCCGGGCCTGGCCCAGGTTGGCCCGCTGGAGCCTGGCGCCCTGCAGATCGGCGTCGCGCAGGTCGGCGTGCACCAGGTCGGCATCCTGCAGCCTGCAGCGGGGGCAGTCGCGCTGGCTCAGCAGCCGCATCAGATCGGCATCACTGCCCGCCTGCCCAGGACCGGCCTGCAGCAGCACGAGCAGCGCCTGGCCGGTGAACAGCAGCCCCGTCAAGGCGTGGCGGGCGGACCCATGGCCTGACCCTGGGTGCGTGGTCATGGTCGCCTGATCAGGGAAGGTCCCGTTGTACCGCTTCCGCCGGCCGCCTGCCGGTCCGCAGGCAACGGCGCAGCACCCGTCCCAGCCGGTGGGTCTGCCGCCGTCCCGTCGGGCTGGGGGTGCTGGCGAAGCGCTGCTGCTGGTAGGTCGCCACGTAGGCCTCCAGGGGCTCGGCCAGGGACGGCCAGCGCTCCGCCAGCCTGCGGGCGAAACCGCCCAGGGTCTCCCCCGCCGCCGGTGCCATGCCCTGCCGGGCGAAGGCGCGCAGGGTGCGCTCCAGCTCCAGGCGCAGGGGATCGCCGCGCCGGCGCCGGCCCAGCCAGCCCAGGCCCCCCAGTCCGGCGGCCAGGCTGATGGCCACCGCCAGCAGCACCACCACCCCCAGCAGGTGGCGCCGCTCGCCCAGCAGGCGGGCCACCAGGGCCTGCTGCTGCTCGCTGTCGTACCCCAGCCACCAGCGGGCCCAGGCGATGTCCAGGCCCCACCACTGCCGCTGGATCCAGTCCAGCGGGCCGCCGCCGGCCCTGTTCCCCGCGCCTGTGGTCGCGGAACGTGCCAGGGGGTCCCCCGCCGCCCAGGCGGTGGGATCGACCCGCCGCCAGCCCTCCCCGTCCAGCCACACCTCGCTCCAGGCGTGGGCGTCGGCCTGGCGCAGGTCGACGTAGCCGCTGCCGCCCACCGGCTGCACCCACCGGCCGCCGCGGTAGCCGCTCACCACCCGCGCCGGCACCCCCGCCGCCCGCATCAGGGTGGTGAAGGCGCTGGCGTAGTGGCCGCAGAAGCCCAGCCGGCTCTCGAACAGGACGTGGTCGAGGGGGGCCTGGGGGGGCAGGGCCCCTGGCTCGAGCGTGTAGCGGAAGGGCTGGCCGCGGAACCAGGCTTCGGCGGCCTCCAGCCGCTGCCGGTCGCTGCCGAGGCCCCGCCAGCCGGCGGCCAGGGCCTCCAGCCGCGGGTTCTCGCCCAGCGGCAGCAGCCGGTCGACCGGGCCGGGGGGGGTGGTGCGCCAGTCGGGCAGGTCCGCCGTCAGGGTCAGGGCGTAGACGCGCCGCTGGCTTCCCGGCGCCCGGTTGAGCAGTTCGCCGCTGCGCTGCAGGCTCAGGTCGGCGGAGAGGGGCCGGCCGGAGCCGCTCCAGGGCACCGCGGCCAGGCCGCTGGGTTCGATCAGCCACAGCTGGATCCCCTCCCCTGGGGCGGCGGGCGGTGGTGGCGGGGTGGGCTGGCCGACCGCCGGCCGGGTGAAGGACGGCGCGGCGCTGCGCCAGCTGCGGCCATCGAAGCGTTCATGCACCAGCACCCGCCAGTAGCGCTGCTCCACGGGCGGGGGCTCGCCGCCCAGGGGGAAGGCGACACGGGCGGCGGCCTGGCGGCTGACCGCGAGCCTGGCGATGGAACCGGGCTCCATGCTGTCGCTCAGCCCGGTCATCGCCCCCATGCCCTGGCCCGCCCCGAAGGTGGTGAAGGGCATCAGGCGGGGCAGCAGCAGGAACAGCACCAGGGCGATGGGCAGGGCCGCCAGCAGCACCTGCAGGCTGCGGCGCAGCAGCGCCTTCCAGTCGGGCCCGGCCCCCAGTTCCAGGGCCAGCAGCCCGGCCAGGGCCATCAGGATGGCCAGGCCCTGCAGCAGGCTCGGGCCCAGCTCCGGGCGCAGGGCCGCCAGCAGCCCGGCGCAGACCAGCTGCAGCAGCGCCACCACCCGCCGTTCCTCGAGGCTGCGGGCTTCGCGCAGCTTCAGGGCCGTCAGCACGGCCAGGCCGAAGGCCAGCAGGTTCAGGGACAGGGCCGGCGACAGGCCCAGCAGCCCCACGGCCAGCACCCCCATGGTGAGCCACTGCAGGGGGGCGGCGGCGCGGCTCATCGGCAGCAGGCCAGGGCCGCCAGGCACTGGTCCCGGTGGACCGCCCCCCGGCCGGGCGCGATGCTCTGGCCGTTCAGCTCCAGGCCGTAGCTGAGGCCCCGGCCGTGCCACTTCCAGATGCGCTCGCTCAGGTGCTCGAGGGCCGTCTCCAGGGGCACCTCGGGTTCCGGGGCCAGCAGGGGGGCCGCCTCGGGCCGGTCCAGGAAGCGCTTGGCGTACTCACCCCGCCCCTGGGCCACCAGCTTCCAGGCCAGTCGGCTGGGGCTGTCCTGGGGGCGATGGGGGGCCAGGTCGCGCCAGTCGTCGCTGCCGTCCTGCCGGCTGGCCAGGGCCGACTCCCCGACAGGCGGCGCCGACCCGGCCGCCAGCAGCCGCACCGGCCCGGCCCGCCGGGCCGGGTAGATCAGCTGGGCCGTCTGCGGCTGCCAGCGCGACCAGCAGCAGAACAGTCCCAGGGGCGCGGTGGTCTGGATCCGCAGCAGCCCGGGACGCTGCCAGCCCCGGGCCGGCGGCGTCCAGGCCACGGTCAGTTCGTGCTCCCCCGCCGCCAGCGACAGGGCCGGCCCCGGGGCCGGTCCCTCCAGCCACAGACGCACCCCCTCGCTGCGGCCCGGGCAGCGCAGCCGGATCGGGTAGGGCGCCGCTTCCCCGGCGAAACCCGGCGCCGGGGCGCCGCAGGCCAGCTCGACGCCCTGCAGGTTGAAGTGGGTGAGGTGCAGGGTGAGCAGGAACAGGCTCAGCATCAGGAAGCTCAGCAGCAGCGTGCCGTTGCTCTGCATCTGGATCCCCACCACCTGCAGCAGCACCGTGCCCGCCAGCCAGAGCCAGCCGAACCGCGTCGGCAGGATGTAGAGGTTGCGCATCCGCAGGCGCACCCGTTCGCCCTGCTGGGGCCTACCGAAGTCCATCGACGCCTTCCCGCAGCCGGCGGCTCAGCTCCCCGTCGTCGCCGCCGCGCTGGCCGCCGTCCATGCGGTGTTCGCACACGGCCGCCAGCACCGCCTGCACGTCGTCCGGGATCACATGGTCGCGGCCCTCCAGCAGCGACCAGCCGCGGGCGGCGGCCACCAGGGCCAGGCCGGCCCGGGGCGAGAGGGGATGGCCCTGGACGGGCGGGCGGCGGCTGCGCTCCAGCAGGTCGAGCACATAGTCGAGCAGGGCGGGGCTGCAGTGCTGCCGCTCGCAGCGCTCCTGCAGCGCCAGCAGGTCGTCGGGGCCGAAGGCGCGGCCGAGGCCGTCGGGCCGCAGGCCCTCGCCCAGCAGCAGGGCCCGCTCCGCCTGGCGGGGGGGGTAGCCGAGGCTGAGGCGCATCAGGAAGCGGTCGAGCTGGGATTCCGGCAGGGCCGAGGTGCCCCCCTGGTCGAGGCCGTTCTGGGTGGCGATCACCAGGAACGGCCGGGGCAGGGGATGGCTGGTGCCGTCCACGCTCACCCGGCCGGCGGCCATCGCCTCCAGCAGGGCGCTCTGGGTGCGCGGGCTGGCCCGGTTGATCTCGTCGGCCAGCAGCACCTGGCTGAACAGGGGACCGGGCTGGAAGCGGAAGCTGGCGGCGGCGGGGTCGAACACGTTCAGGCCCGTCAGATCCGCCGGCAGCAGATCACTGGTGAAGCTCACCCGCTTGAACCCCAGCCCGAAGCTGCGGGCCAGGGCCTCCGCCAGGGTGGTCTTGCCCATGCCGGGCAGGTCCTCGATCAGCAGGTGGCCGCGGGCCAGCAGGCAGGCCAGGGCCAGCCGCACCTGATGCTCCTTGCCCAGCAGCACCTGGCCGATCGCGCTGATCACCGGCTCGAGGGGGGACGAGGGCACGGAGGAGGTCGGTGCACCGGTGGCCCACCCATTGCAGCAGCCCGGCCACACTTCCGTGTTACAACCGCCTTGATGTTCGCTGGAGCCGGTGCCAGCCCTCCAGCCGGCGATGGGAACGCCCGAACCGCCGGATTGCCATGGCGGCAACCTGCAGGCGGCCGCCCGCCGGCTCGGCTGCCGCCCGGAGCAGCTGCTCGATGCCAGCGCCTCCCTGGTGCCCTTCGGTCCTCCGCCCCGCCTGCGGCGCCTGCTCCGCCGGGCGCTGGCCACCGATCTGCGGGACTACCCCGACCGGGACTACACCGCCCTGTGCGACGCCATCGCCGCCTGGCACGGGCTGGATCCGGCCATGGTCCTTCCCGGCAACGGAGCCGCCGAACTGTTCACCTGGGCGGCCCGGGATGCGGCCGCCGCTGGCCTGAGCCTGCTGCCGGCCCCCGGATTCGCCGACTACCGGCGGGCCCTGGCCTGCTGGGGCGGCGCCTGGCGTGCCCTGCCGCTGCCGCTCGACTGGACCGGGGCCGGGCCGGGCCCCTGGCCCCTGGCCGAGGTCGCCGCCGAGGTCGCCGGGTCCGGGGACGGCGCGGCCGTGCTCTGGCTCACCAACCCCCACAACCCCACCGGCCAGCTCTGGAGCCGCCCCTCGATCGAGCCCCTGCTGGAGCGCTTCGCCCTGGTGGTGGTGGATGAGGCCTTCCTGCCGCTGGTGCCCGGCGGGGAGGAGCAGTCGCTGGCGCCGCTGCTGACGGCCCATCCCCGGCTGGTGGTGATCCGCAGCCTCACCAAGCTCTTTTCGATCGCCGGGCTGCGGCTCGGCTACGCCCTGGGCGAGCCCGGGCGGCTGGCGCGCTGGGCCGGCTGGCGCGACCCCTGGCCCGTCAACGGGCTGGCGGCGGCGGCGGGCCGGTTCCTCCTGGCCGATCAGGACGGCCTGCGGCGCTGGCAGGGGCGGGTGCAGCGCTGGGTGGCCGATGAGGGGGTCTGGCTGGCGGGCCGGCTGGCGGCGGTGCCGGGACTGGCGCCCCTGCCCTCGGCCGCCAACTACCTGCTGGTGCGCAGCCGCCCGCCGGGCGCGTCGCTGCAGCCGCTGCGGCTGGCGCTGGAGCGCCGCCACCGGATTCTGGTGCGCGACTGCCGCTCCTTCGACGGCCTCGGGGAGGACTGGCTGCGGATCGCCGTTCAGGACAGGGCCGGCAACCGGCGCCTGCTGGCGGCCCTGGCCCGGATCAGCGGCGGCCGATGAGCTGCTCCAGTACCTGCACCAGCCGGCGGTCGGCGTCCCGCACCGCCAGGGTCTCCATGCCGTCGCCCATCGCCTCCAGGGGGTCGGCGGCGGCGGGGGCACCCCGCAGGCGAGGACCCAGCAGCCGCCAGACGGCCCGTTCCAGGGCGGTCTCCCCGGGGTCGTGCTGCCAGACGATCACCGCGGCGCCCACGGCGGCGGCGGCGGCGGCGTTGGCGTCCTGATGGCGGTCGGCGGCCTGCGGGAAGGGCACCAGGATCGCCGGGGTGCCGCAGACCGCCAGTTCGCTGAGGCTGCCGGCACCGGCCCGGCTGATGGCCAGGTCGGCGTGCTGCAGCAGGCCCGGCAGCTCATCGCTGAAGGCCCGCTCGACCACCCCGTCGAGCTGCAGCTGGCCGGCGTCCGGATCCTGGCTGCCGGTGAGGTGAACGACGCGGCAGCCGCTGGCCGCCAGCCGCGGCAGCAGGGGCCGCACCATGCGGTTGAGGCGCAGCGCCCCCTGACTGCCGCCCATCACCAGCAGCAGGGGGCCGGCGCCGCGGGGCACCCAGGCCGGCAGGGCCGCGGGACCCAGGAAGGCCCGCCGCACCGGAGTGCCGCACACCAGCGGTCGGCAGCGGGGCAGCCGTTCCACCGCCTGGGGCAGGCCCACCGCCACGCGGGTGCACAGGGGCCCCAGCAGCCGGGTCACCCGCCCGGGCACGGCGTTGCTCTCATGCAGCACCACCGGGACCCCGCACCAGCGGGCGGCGAGGATCGCCGGTGCGGCGATGTACCCGCCGCTGCTGAACACCGCGCTCACCCCCTCCCGCCGGATCAGACGCCGCACCGGCACCACGGCCAGCAGCAGCTGGAGCAGGTTCCAGAGTCTGCGCAGCCCTTTCCCCTGCAGACCACCGGCCCGCACCGTGTGCAGGGGGTAGCGGCTGGGCACCAGCCCGGTCTCCAGGCGGTCCGGCACCCCCAGCCAATGCACCTGCCAGTCGTCCGGCAGGGCCTCGGCCACCGCCAGGGCCGGGAACAGGTGACCACCCGTGCCGCTGGCGGCGATCAGCAGGGTCGGCATGGGCGGGTGGAACGAGCGCGCCTAACTTAAAAGCCGACTCCGGTCCGCCCACCGCCGCCCCGGATCTCCCCTTCTCCATGGCTCCGTCCCGCCCGCTGCCCGCCCCCCTGCCCCCGGTCCCGATGCCGCGGCGGCTTGCCGCCGGTCTGGTCGGTCTGGCGTTGGCGGCCGGCGCCGGCGCGGCCCCCGCCCAGGCGGCTCCCCCGACGACGGCCCAGCTGCAGGCCCTCGAAAGCGCCCTCAACAGCAGCTCGGAGACGGCCCTGGCCGGCCTGCTGCAGGCCGGCCCCGGTCTCGATCCTGCCCAGCTGGAGAACCGTCGCCGGCTGCTGCGCCAGCAGTTCCCCGATGCCCGCTGGCAGCTCAGCTCCGGCACCCAGACCCGTGACGGCCAGCCCACGGTCACGGTGCGGGTGGAGGGAACCCGGCGCCAGGGCGGCACCACCTACCGGCTGGAGGCGGAGCAGCTGCTGGCCCTGCAGAGCGACGGCACCCGCATCAACGGCCAGACGGTGCTGCGGGAGAAGTCCCTGCTGCGCAGTGGCGACAAGCCCCTGCCGGTGAGCCTGCTGATCCCCGATGCGGTGCTGACCGGCCAGCGCTACGACGTCGATGTGATCTTCGATGAACCGCTGGACGGGGCCCTCGCCGCGGGCGGCATCGCGGCCATCACCGCCCAGCAGCAGGCGGCGATGGCCAGCCCCAGCCTGGAACTGGGCGCCCTCGGCGGCGGCGGGCTGTTCAGGATCGTCCAGGCCCCGCTGTCCCCCGGGTCCCAGACCTGGGCCGTGCTGCTGGTCCATCCCGACGGCATCGTCAGCGCGACCAAGCGGGTGCGGGTCGTCGCCGATCGCAAGTCGCTCGAACCCTGAGCCATGGGCCGGCCGCATCGGATCTGGGTGGTGGATGACGATCCGGACCTGCGCCAGCTCCTCTCCACCTACCTCTCGGAGCAGGGCTACGAAGTGCGCTGCATGGGGGACGGCGCCCAGCTGATGGCCCGGCTGGAGGGACAGCGTCCCGATCTGCTGGTGCTCGACCTGATGCTCCCCGGCGACGACGGTCTGACCCTGCTGCGGCGACTGCGGGACGGGGCCGACGACCTGCCGGTGCTGATGCTCACGGCCCGGGCCGATGCGGTGGATCGCATCATCGGCCTGGAGCAGGGGGCCGACGACTACCTGGCCAAGCCCTTCCTGCCCCGGGAACTGACCGCCCGCATCGAGGCGGTGCTGCGTCGCCGCGGCACCCTGCCCGGTGGGTTGCCCCAGCCCGACGGGGCCCGGATCGCCTTCGGCGACCTGGAGGTGGACCTGGCGGCCCGCACCCTGGAGCGCCATGGGGAGACGCTGACGATCACCGGCGGTGAATTCGCCCTGCTGGCGGCGTTCGTGCAGCACCCCCACCGGCCCCTGTCGCGGGAACGGCTGATCGAACTGGCCCGGGGCCCGCTCAGCGACACCGACAGCCGCAGCATGGACGTGCAGGTGTCGCGGCTGCGGCGGCTGATCGAACCGGAGCCGGCCCGGCCCCGCTATGTGCAGACGGTCTGGGGCTACGGCTACGTGTTCGTTCCCGATGGCAAGCCCCGCCAGTCCTGAGCGGGTGCGGCGGCCGTCGCCGGGGCGCACCCTCGGCTATCTGCTGGCGGGCACCGGGGCTGCGGCCTTCAGCCTGCTGCTGCTGCAGTTGCTGGTGGGGCGCCGGCTGGCCCAGCAGCAGCTGGTCCAGACCGGCTCGGAGACGGCCGCGAACGTGGTGCTCGGGGAGGTGGCCCTGGAACGCTTCAGCCCGGAGGTGCTCGGCCGGATCAGCGGCATGGAGCTGGTGGAGGGTCAGCGGCCGGAGCCGGGGGTGACGGCGGCCGAGGCCGGCCGGGGTGACCGGCGGCTGCGCTGGCAGACCCAGCGGATGCAGGCGGAACTCTGCCGGCGTCTGGGGCGCTGCCCTGCCGTGCTGCCGGCCGCCTCGCCGCGGCGGGGGGTGTGGGTGGAGATGGCCTCCCCCCTGGAGCGGGTGTGGCTGTTCGTCGCCCTGCCTTCCCCCCGCGGCTGGCCGCCCGACCCCCTGCTGCTGACCCTGTCGATCGGCCTCGGGGCCCTCGGCGCGCTGCTGCTCTATCTCACCCTGGAGATCCAGCGGCCCCTCACCCGCCTGCAGGAGGCCCTGGCCGATGTGGGACTGGAGGCCCTGCCTGAGGCCCTGCCGCACCAGGGGGCCCCGGCGGTGCGCCAGCTGATGGCCCGCTTCAACGCCATGCTGCTGCGGCTGGAGGAGTCAGGGCGGGAGCGCTCCACGATGCTGGCCGGCATCGCCCACGACCTGCGCAGCCCCCTCACCCGGCTGCGGCTGCGCCTCGCCCTCGCCGCCGCGGGGCCGATGGCGCCGCAGGAGCTGGAGCGGGCCCAGGCTGACATCCGCTCGATCGAGCGGATCACGCGCCAGTTCATGATCTTCGCCGGCGCCGAAGCCGGCGAGGCGCCGCTGCTCGTGCCCCTTGATGCCCTGGTGGCGGAGGCGGCGGCGGCGGTGGGGGAGGTGCCCCTGGAGCTGGATCTGGAGCCCCTGGTGCGGCGGGTCCGCCCCGTCGCGCTGGCGCGGGCGGTGGGCAACCTGCTCGACAACGCCCTCACCTATGGCCGGCCGCCCCTGCGGGTGGTGCTGCGGCCCCTGGGTCCGGGGGAAGGGGACGGGCGACCCCACGGGGAGGCCGCGGCGGTGGAGAGCGGCTTCGAGATCCAGGTCTGGGACTGTGGCGAGGGCATCGACCCGCAGCAGTGGCAGAAAGCCATGACCCCCTTCCAGCGGCTCGACCGGGCCCGCGGCGGCGAGGGGCACTGCGGCCTGGGCCTGGCCATCGCCGCCAAGGTGGCCCGCGACCATGGCGGCGACCTGCGCCGGCTGGAGGCGCCTGCGGCCGGTCAACCGGGGACAGGCCGCTTCGCCGTGGTGCTGCGGGCCTGGCCCCTGGCCGGGGAGTGAGGGGACGTCAGTTGCAACCGGTCACATCTGGCCCCTGGCCAGTCGGATTGCCGTCACACCTGCCGGCCACGATGAAAGCGTCGATGACCAGCCCTCCCATGCCCTCCCCCCTGTTGCAGCCCCTCCGTGTCGCCCTGCTGGCGATGGTCCTGGGGTCCACCGGCGCCGCCATGGCCCAGAGCGACCCCTCCCAGATCCGGCGCCCCACGCCGGCGCAGATGCAGGCGATCTTCCCCGAGCAGAAGCGCCTGGCGATCAGCGATCAGCGGGCCCGCATCGCGATCCTCCAGAGCGGTGAGCGCTGCCTGTCGGCCGCCGGCAGCAGCGAAGCCCTGCGAACCTGCATGAAGCAACAGCGCGACAACAGCCAGCGCCAGCGGGAACAGCACCGGGCGGCCATGAGGGCGCTGTTCGAGCGCAACGGCATTCCCCTGCCCCAGTGGGGCAAGGGCGACCGCAAGGGGGGATGGGGGGAGGGCCGGCGCGGCACCCCCGGAACGATCTGAGGCCGTTCAGGTGGGTGCCGCCGGCCGGGGCCTCAGGCCTCGTCGAGGGCGGCCACGCCGGGGAGCACCTTGCCCTCCAGCAGCTCCAGGCTGGCGCCGCCGCCGGTGGAGATGTGGCTCATCTTCTCGGCCACCCCCACCTTCTCCACGGCCGCCACCGAGTCACCGCCACCGATGATGGTGATCGTGCCCTTGGCGCTCAGCTCGGCGAGGGTGTGGGCGATGGCGTTGGTGCCGGCGGCGAAGGCGTCGAATTCGAACACGCCCATCGGTCCGTTCCAGATCACGGTCTGGCAGTCGGCCAGGGCGTCCTGGAACAGCTTCACCGAATCGGGGCCGATGTCGAGGCCCATCCAGCCGTCGGGAATGGCGTCGATCTTGGCGATCTGGCTCTCGGCATCAGGCTTGAAGTCGTTGGCCAGCACCACATCGGTGGGCAGCAGAAACTGCACGCCCTTGGCGGCGGCTTTCGCCTCCAGCTCCTTGGCCAGCTCGAGCTTGTCCTCCTCCACGAGGCTCTTGCCCACCGAGAGGCCACGTGCCTTGTAGAAGGTGAAGATCATGCCGCCGCCGATCAGGATCTTGTCGCACTTGTCGATCAGGGCCTCGAGAACGCCGATCTTGCTGCTCACCTTGGAGCCGCCCACGATCGCGGCCAGCGGGCGCTTGGGATCGTCGATGGCGCCCTGCAGGTAGGCCAGCTCCTTCTCCATCAGGTGGCCGGCCACGTTGGTGCTGAGGAACTTGGTGACGCCTTCGGTGGAGGCATGGGCGCGGTGGGCGGCGCCGAAGGCGTCATTCACGTAGACCTCCGCCAGGGCGGCGAGCTTCTCGGCGAAGGCGGGATCGTTTTTCTCCTCTTCCGCGAAGAAGCGCACGTTCTCCAGCAGCACCACGCCGCCTTCCGCCAGGGCCGCCACCTTGGCCTCGGCGTCGGGGCCGATGCAGCTGTCGGTCTTCTCCACGGGCACGCCCAGCAGGTCGCTCAGGCGGGCGGCCACCTGGGTGAGGCGCATACCTTCGTTCACCTGCCCCTTGGGCCGGCCGAAGTGGGCGGCCAGGATCACCTTGGCGCCCAGGTCGCGCAGGAAGCCGATGGTGGGCAGGGCGGCGCGGATGCGGGTGTCGTCGGTGATGGCGCCGCTGTCGTCCTGGGGAACGTTGAAGTCGACCCTCACCAGCACGCGCTTGCCGCGCAGGTCGCTCTCGCCGAGGCTGGCCAGGGATCGCTTCGCCATGGTTAGGGGGGGGGTGGGAGAAAACGGGGAGAGGTTAACCCCCGCGCCGCGGAGAGCCCAACGGCTTGGCTGATTTCCCCGATGTCCCGCGTGAACCCCCGGTGGAGCTGCATGGATCCGCCGAAGGGGTCCAGCCGAAGGGGCCTAAAGTAGTGAAATTCACTACTTCGACGGCTGTGTCCGACCCGCGAGTCGATTCCCCTGCCGTGATCTCGAACACCATCATCAGCGCCTCGCAGGCCAACCGCTCGTTCTCCAGCCTGCTGCGGCGGGTCGCTCAGGGGCAGCGTTTCACCGTGCTCTCCCATGGCCGTCCTGTCGCCACCATCGCCCCGGCCGACCAGGCCAGAGGCGCGCAGGGAACGGCGCGGCGCGTTCTGCTGGCCCGCCTGGCGACGCAGCCCGCGACCGGCACTCCCCTCGACTGGCGGCGCGATGACCTTTACGACTGATGCGCGCAGCGCTCGACACCAACCTGCTGGTCTATGCGGAAGGCTTCGGGGATGAGGCTCGCGTGAGCCGCACCCGCCAGCTGCTGGATCAGCTCAGCGAGGCCGATCTGGTGATCCCGCTGCAATGCCTCGGTGAATTGTTCCGGGTGCTCACCGGCAAGGCCGGACGATCAGCCCTGCAGGCCCAGGAGGCGGTGCTGGGCTGGATGGATGCCTTTGCGGTGCTGGAGTCCACCCCGGCTGCCTGGCGTGGCGCCATGGATCTGTGCGTGGCCCATCAGGTGGCCAGCTGGGATGCCCTGGTGCTCAACGTGGCGGCGGAGGGTGGTGCCCGTCTGCTGCTCACGGAAGACCTTCACCCCGGCTTCAGCTGGCGCGGCGTGCGCGTGGTCAATCCCCTGATCGAGCCGCCCGATTCGCTGCTGCTGCAGGTTCTGCCGTGATTCGGGCCGCAGCACCGCCGCCAGGCGGGGGAGCCGTGAGTTCAGGCCAGGGCGATGCAGCCCGTTTTCATGCCCCCAGTGCGTAACGGGCAACAGGGCGGCAGGAGCTGGAGAATGGCTCAAGTGTCCAGGTGCCTGTGAGCGATTCGGCCGCCAGCCCATCCCCCAGCGCGGCCGAGGAGGACCTGGGCGACCTGCTGATGGAGGTGCTCCCCCCGGACGGCAGCACGATGGGCAATGGTTCGGCACGGGAGGCGTTGAGCCGGGCCGCCGAACGGCCGATCGGGGAGGAGGAGTACGCGGCGGTGCGCGGGCTGGCCGCTCTGGAAGCAGGCAGGCTCGGGGTTCAACTGCCGCTCCCAGGGAGGCTCTCCCGCCGCCGGCTGCCAGAGCGCCAGCTGCCGCCACTGGGCCTGGGTGATCGGCATGCGGGCCAGGGAGAAGGGCGCCAGCCGCACTCGATGTTGGGGGGCCTCGTTATCGAGCCGCCCTGGTTCATCGTCTGGCGAGCCCATCAGGAACTCCCCGGCCGGGATCGGCACCATCTCCAGAGCCACACCTCCCCCGAGGGGCTGCTGCCAGGGCGGCCCCGCCTGGGGGATGGCGCCCCGTGGGGCGGGCAGCAGACGGGCGTCGTAGACCCAGGGGCGCACGATCTCGGCCACCACCTCCCGATGGGCTGGGTGGAGGGGATTGAGCAGCAGGTTGCTTTCCTCCGGCACGATCACCGAAGGCACCTCGGCGATCAGCGATTCCAGGCCCTGCAACCAGGCATCGCCCCAGGCGCGGGTGGTGGCGAGCCAGTGCTCGGCGGTCTCCAGGGTGGGGGGAAGGTGCCAATCGCTGCGCTCCTCCACGGCAAAAATACGGCGCTGCTCCCAGTGCTGGCGGGGGATAGTGATGCGCACCAGTTGCCGTTGAAACGGCAGCGGATCATCGCCGGCCGGATGCACCACGGTTTCCAGGCAGGCCAGGGCGATCGAACTGGAGCTGTAGAGGATCGGCCGATCCAGGGAGTTCCAGCGCCCCGGATGGCGGGCGGAGCCCTTGCCGCTGAGGTCGTTTGCCGTCCAGGTGAGGCCCGGGCTGGCGATGCGCCAGCTGCTGATCGCCTCGCTCACCGCCGCCGAATCAGAGGTAGGAACCGGCCGCCATGGCGCCGATCAGGCGGGCGAGCACGGCCTCCCCTTCCGGGGTGTGAAGATAGATCTCGGGCGTGGATCCGCCCAGGGCATGGTTGGGGCGCCGCAACCAGCGGTCGACCCAGGCGGCGGTCTCAAACGGCTCGCTGCTGCCTGATTCGCGCAGCAGCAGCTCCACCTGCTGGATCAGACGCTGCCGCGCCGCAGCGCCCTCTGGCGCGCCAACAACATCAACTGAGGCAGACGAGCCCGAGGAGGTCTGCTCAGTTGTGAAGTTGATCAGCGTTCCCATGTGACCAGTATGCCGCGGATGCCGAGGCGCAGCTGCTCAGCTGGAACCTGGACCCATTCCGCGTGGGTTGGCCCCGTCAGGGCTGCCCCGCCGATCCAGAAGCGCTGAATCAAGGGATGGGAATGGGACGACCCGCTACTGCTGCTGTGACGAGTGGTGGCACTTGTTTGTAGGGGACTTGCTGTGACCTCCCGCCAACCGCCAACCACCGCACCGTGCCAGCTCCCCTCTCAGCCCCGGCCCCGCCTGAGGGCGGCGGCGGCCAACCGTCATTTCCGCCAGAGTTACCAGCAACGCAACTCCGGTGGCTGGGCCTCGATCCGCCAGGGGTCCTTCAAGCTCTCGTGGGCCTGATTCTCGGCCTGATCGCCCTGCTCAGCTCCTATGACCACCTCTCCATCGCCGGTTCCACCGTCCCGCTGCCCCAGCCATGGGGAATCGCTTGCATCGCTGCCTCGGTGGCGACAGTGGTTGGTGGGTTTGTGCCATACAGCGCGCCACCTAGGCGCGACGCTCAACTGGCGACCTGATCAGCAACAAAGCGCCGCAAGCCCCTGGCCACCCACCAACCGTACCCGTTCAGGGGGCGAGATGGCTCATCTCGAACTTCAGCCCTGCTGAACCCTTGACGACAGCTTGATTCCCGGTTTTATCTCAGGCAGAGACCGCCTGTGATGAGCAGCCCTCCTGCCGGGATTCCAGAAGCGGATTGGCTGGCCACACCAGCCAGCGTCAGAACGCTGATCCTCGTTCAGCAGCAGGAGATTCAGGCTCTCAGGCAGGAGAACGATGAGCTCCGCGTCCAGCTCGCCGCCTTGGCAACCGAGCTGGCCAGCCTGCGCGAGCAGATCGGCCGCAGCTCGCGCAACTCCTCCAAACCGCCCTCCAGTGATGGGCCTGGCTTTAAACCACCCGAGCGGCGGAAGGGCAGCGGCCGCAAGCGCGGCGGCCAGCCGGGCCATCCCGGATCAGGGCCGGAGCTGCTGCCGATCGAGCGGGTGAATGAGGTGGTGGAACACCACCCCAACGCCTGCCGCTGCTGCGGCACCTTGCTGCACGGCGAGGATCCAGCGCCCGTGCGGCATCAGGTGATTGAGATCCCGCCGATCACGCCAGTGGTGATTGAGCATCGGCTGCACCGGTTGGTGTGCCCCTGCTGCTCCACCAGCACCTGTGCGCCATTGCCGGCGGCTGTGGACGTGAGCCGCTACGGCCCCAGGCTCAGTTCCTTGATCGCGTTGCTGGGGGCTGCCTTCCCCCTGAGCATCAGCAGGAGTCAGGCGCTGCTGCAGCAGGTGCTGGGGGTCACGCTGTCGCGGGCGTCGATCGTCAGGAGCCTGCAGCGGGTGAGTTCAGCGCTGGAGCAGCCCACCACAGCAGCCCATCGGGCCTTGCGGCAGCAGCCGGTGGTTGACGTGGATGAAACCGGCGCCCCCACCGGCAATACCGTAGACGAAGTCTTGCGCGCAGCGGTGGGCCGTCATCCCACCGGCAGGCGCGGCTGGCTGTGGGCGTGTATGTCTCCGGTTGTGACGGTGTTTCTGCAGGGCCTGAGCCGCTCAGCGGCAGCAGCCACCGAACTGCTGGGCCCCGGCTTTGGCGGGATCGTGGTGAGCGATCGCTTCTCGGCTTACAACCACCTGCCCAGCCAGCAGCGCCAGCTGTGGGTGGCCCATCTGATCCGTGATCTCACCGCCATCGCTGAGCGCTCCGATGCCAACGCTGGGTTCGGCGCCCAGCTGCTGGAGCTGCAGCACCAGCTCTTTGAGCAGTGGCACCGCTACAAGGACGGAACGATCGACTGGCTTGCCTTGCAACAGGAGTGCAGGCCGATCCGGCTGGCGTTTGTAGTCGAAGACTTCCGCGCAGCGGTAGCGACGCTGCAGCAGGTTGTGGAGCTGGGTATTCAGCGCGGCGAGCGAACGCCATGGGCCAGCACGGTGCGCACCTGCCAGAAGCTTCTGAAGGTGGCTGATGCGTTGTGGACCTTCCTGGAGACTGAGGGAATCGAGCCCACCAACAACGCTGCCGAGAGAGCCTTGCGGCCGGCCGTCATCCAGCGCAAAGTCAGTCATGGCGACCAATCCCGCCAGGGTGGGATCTGCCGCAGCCGGCTGCTCACCGTTACCACCAGCCTGCGGCAACAGGGCCGTGATGTCTGGAAATTCCTTGAGTAGGCCTGGATCGCTCATCACCGCGGCGGAGTGATGCCATCGCTGCTGCCGGCGCTCTGAATTCGCCAACAGCCAGAACGGCATCTTGATCGCTCAGCGATGCACGATCAGCGTGCAGTCCTGCGGCGGAGCGTCCCGACCCCTGAACGCATACTGCGGATCTTCCTTGAGCTGATGCAGGGGCGGCGGCTGGACATGGAGTAAGGCGGAGGCGAGCAAGAAGGTGGCGGAACCTGCTGGGAGTGGTGGGTGCTGCTGCTCTACGCCCGTGAACCTTTCGTGTGAGCTGTTTCCGATTAAAAGACTAAAAAACTCGAGGCGCCTATGGCGCCAGGGGGTGAACAACCAACAGCTAAAAACCAACAGCCAGGGTTAAGAAACAGCCAGTGTTGAGCGATTGATGGATTAAGGGTTAAGGGAAGGGTCCTGGGGGAGGCAGACCACACGGAACCCAACGAAGCCGTAGGCAACGCCGGGCCGGCCGCGGCCGCGGTCAGCCGAGCGACAGCTCCAGGGGGAGACGTCCCAGGAGCCGCCGCGCAGCAGCTTGCGTTCTTCATCACTCACATTGTCGTTTCGTTCCTTTTTTGTCACTGTCTTATTCCGCTCAGTCGTGTTTTCCCGGGCGCTTCCATCCGAAGGTGCTCCCTCGTAGCTGTCATGCCAGTGATCCAGGCACCATTCGCACACATTGCCGTGCATATCTTGCAGGCCCCAGGCATTGGCGGGAAACATCCCCACCGGTGTGGTCTGCTTCCGGTAGGCCCCCTTAGGGCCATCGGCATAGGTGTGGTTGCCGTCGTAATTGGCCAGGCCTGGGGTGATCGTGGCCCCAAAGTGAAAGGGCGTGGAGGTTCCTGTGCGGCAGGCATATTCCCACTGCGCTTCACTGGGCAGCATGTAATAGCGGCTCGTACGTTGGCTCAGCCGGTTGCAGAATTCGCTGGCATCCAGCCAGCTCACATTGTCCACCGGCCGCTGGTCGCTGCTGGCTTCCTCTGGCAGCAGTGAGAACTCTCCGTCAAAACTAATGGCCTTTGGATGGGGGATTGGCTGAAAGAACGACGGCTCCGGATCTAACTCTCGCCCCCAGCTTTCCCCAGCTTGCTCACGCCAACTCGCCACCTCCCGCCACTGGGCCTGGGTGATCGGCGTCTGCCCCATGAAGAAGCCCTGCAGCTGCACCAGATGCTGCGGTCCTTCGTCATCCCGCCGACCCAGCTCCTTCTCCGGTGATCCCATCCAGAAGCGACCTGGAGGGATCCAGAGCATCGTGAGGGCTACCCCCTCCGCCAGGGGTTCGCGAAACCCCTGCACCTGGCGCGGCTGGCGCAGCAGGAAGCCTGCAGAGCGAGGGCCGCTGTCGGGGGTGGCGGTCATGGCTGGAGCGAAAAGAAGGGCACGGTTCCGGCGCCGATGGCAGAGCCGTGGGCGAGCGGGGCGCCCTCCGGCGCTGTGCGGATCAACAGGCGGAGCCGATCGATCACGGGAGCGGGTCTGGACCCTTCCTGATCTCCCGCTGGAATCCCTTCCAGCGGCTCTGTCGATGAAGGGTGCTGGGGGAGGCAGACCACACGGAACCCAACGTTGTTGTTGGCATTGTCGGGCTGGTTGTGGTTGCGGTAAGCCGAGCGACAGTTCCTGGGGTTGTTGTTCCAGGAGCCGCCGCGCAGCAGCTGCGCGACCCGCCCGGGTTCAGGGTAGGTCGGTTGCGTAGGGGAGGCCCGCAAACAGGCGGCGCCGCAGCCGCCAGGTGTGGCCGTGGGCCAGATGGGCGTTCCAGCTGAGCAGGCTGGTGCGGGCGGCTTCAGCGGATAACAGACCTGAGAGCACAGCTCGGTGCTGAAGGTTCAGGCGGCGGCGACCGCTGCGCAGATTGTGGTTGCGCACCCGCAGCCGGCCGGGCCGCACCACAAACCCCACGAAGCTGGCGCCTACACGGCAGCGACGGATCTGGGTTTTCACCGGATGGGCCCTCAGCCGCAGGGCGGCCAGCTCCTGCTCCATCAGGGCCCGGGCCCGGCCCAGAGGATCCGGATGATCCGCAAACAGGGCCAGATCATCCACGTAGCGCAGATAGACCCGCACCCCCGGCAGTGCACTGAGGCAGTGGTCGAGCCCATTGAGATGCAGATTGGCGAGAAACTGGCTGGTGAGGTTGCCGATCGGCAGCCCTCGCGGCCGCTGCAGGGGCGTGAGCAGAGTGTCGCCGGGAAAGGCATCCAGTGCCGGGCCGAAGATGGCGCCATTGGCCAGGATCTGATCCAGCAACCAGAGGGTGCCGGGGCAGGCGATGGCTGCAGCGAGCTGGGCCCGCAGAATGGTGAGATCGATGCTGGGGAAATAGAGGCGGATGTCGGCCTGCAGGACCCAGCCGTGGCGGGCCGCCGCCGCGGTGAAGCGGCGCAACGCGCGGTGGCTGCCGTAGCCAACCCGGTTGGCATGGCTGCCGCGATGGAAGCGGCGTTCCAGCGGCGGCACAATCGCGGCGCAGAGGGCGTGGTGCACCACCCGATCCCGGTAGGGGGCGGCGCTGATCAGGCGCGGCTTGGGATCGCGGATGCGGAACTGGCGGTAGGCGCCGGGTTGATAGGTGAAGCTGCGCAGCTCCTCCTGCAGCTGCAGCAGCTCGGCTTCCAGGTTGGCGTTGAAGGCCAGCACCACTGGGCGGTAGCGCTTGCCCCGCTGGGCGCGGCGGGCGGCGGCCTGGAGGCTGGCAAAGCTTGTGAGCCGGGCATAGAGGTGGCGAAGGGGCGGAGCGCTCATCGCCTCAGGCGGGCCGGCGCTGCTGGGACAGCCAGGCGCTGTGCTGGCGGCCGATGGCGGTGATCAGGCGGCTGGCGTGCTCGTAGCGGCGCAGGTCGATCAGCTGGAAATCATGGAGCAGGCGCGTCTGCAGCTGGATCAGCTGGATGCGGCCGCGCAGGGGTTCGAGGATCGCCAGCCGCTCACGCTGGAAGCGGGCCAGGGCCAGCTGCTCGAGCAACTCATAGAGATTGGCCACCAGCCGGTCGCCCAGGCCGTGGCGGTGCAGCCGCGGCAGGCGGTGCAGGATTGGAATGAACCAGCGGATCAGCTCCAGGGTGGCCTCCTGAATCGGCAGGTCGGCGGTGGAGGGGGCGGAGCCGGGTGCATCAGAGGGCATGGGGCGTGACGCACGTCGGGGGGCACAGCCAGCCAACCGCCACCCCCGTCATCCTGACCGTGTCCACATAAAACATCATGATGCAAGTCACAAGAGCAGGCACGATGCTTAGCCATGCGCACCACCCTCACCCTGGATGATGAGCTGGCCCAATCCTGTGGCTGGATGCCGGCAATTGCCCCGCTGCGACTCAACCAAGTGGAAGTACACTCCAATGATAGGGATTTCAGCCGCTTCCCGGGGCTGCGTTGGAACAATCCCGTTGCGGTGAGGCGGGTCGTGCTGGGATCGGCGCTGTTCACCAGAGTGAACGGAGCCGAGGTGCTGCAGGCCCTTGGCCTGGCGGTGGAGCCGTGCTCAGCCGGGGATGCCGATACGGCCGCCCTGCTCTGGCCCCAGACGCGAAATCTCGACTTGTCGCAGGCAGATCGTGCCTGCCTGAGCCTGCCGCTGCGGATTCAGCTGCTGGGCTGAAAGGGGCTGATGCGTCCCCTGGCCCGCTCCATCCCTCACCGTGCCTGAGGTAAGCGCCATGGCCAGGCCGCGAACGAGGGGTTGAGAAATGGGACTGGAGTCACTATTAGGATAACTGGCAAGTTCTCTGTTAGTCCCTTGGCGAACCGTTCGATCAGCATTTCTCTGGAGGAAGGCCTCCTCGCCCAGTTGGATGCTCAGGGGTCCAACCGCTCGGCCCTGGTGAGCGAAGCCCTTGTGCAGTGGTTGGCCCGCCGCCGCATCGACGCTCTGAACGCGGCCTATGCCCACCTGGCCTCTCTGGAGAGTGGCGATCTGGCCGAGGCTGGCGATGCCGCCGTGGCCATGGGCCTTTCGGCCCTCACGAGCGAAGGCGATGGCTGAACGGGGCCGGCTCTACCTCTGGCCCCGCAACCGCAGCTTCGGCGACAGCAAAGCGCGACCGGTGGTGGTGATCTCGCCGGATGCCGCCACCCGCCACGGGCGGCGCTGGGTGGTGCTTCCCCTCAGCACAGTGAGCGACCTGGCCAGCAACCCTCTGGCCTATCGCCTGGCACCAACGGAGACCAACGGGCTGCGCCAGGCCAGTTTTGTGATGACCTGGCTGCCCACCACGGTCCACGCCGATCAGCTGCAGGGCCCGCTCGGCCGGCTCACCTCTGCCGAGCTGACGGCGATCGCCGCCAGCGTGATCCAAGCCCTTGATCTACAGGGCCTCGAGCCGTGGCAGCTTGACCCTGAAGCCTGAGGCGCTGCCGGCGGCAGCGCAGCGCTGTGACGCCATCTCGACGATCAGATGTGCAGCCGGGCTGCTTCCGTTGAAAGCGCCAATGATTCGAGGCGCCTGCGGCGCCAGGGGGCAACAGCCAACAGCCGCAAGCCAACAGCCAGGGTTAAACAACAGCCAGTGTTGAGGGATTGATGGATTAAGCGATAAGGGAAGGGCCCTGGGGGAGGCAGACCACACGGAACCCAACGCCGAGGCTGGCATCGCCGGGCCGGCCGTGGTCGCGGCAAGCCGAGCGACAGCCCCCGGGGACGTCGCCCCAGGAGCCGCCGCGCAGCAGCCTCTCTTCTTCTTCGGTGTCGCTGTCGTTTCCTGTGTCTCTTGTTGTTTTCTTGGTGGGCTGAGTGGTGTTCAACCAGGCACTGCCATCAGGGGGGGCTCCCTCATAACTGGCATGCCACTGATCAAGGCACCATTCCCACACGTTGCCATGCATATCGTGCAGGCCCCAGGCGTTGGCCGGGAACATCCCCACCGGTGTGGTCTGCTTCCGGTTGACACCCTTGGGGCCATCGGCATAGGTGGTGTTGCCGTCGTAGTTGGCCAGGTCTGGTGTGATCGTGGCCCCGAAGTGAAAGGGCGTGGCGCTGCCCGCACGGCAGGCATACTCCCACTGGGCTTCACTGGGCAGGGTGTAGTGGCGGCCGGTGCGTTGGCTCATGCGGTTGCAGAACTCCATGGCGTCGTGCCAGCTCACATTCTCCACCGGCCGCTGATCGCTGTCTGATTGATCGCTGAAACTTGAGGGGTTCGGCTTCAAATCGTGGCCCCAGTGCTCTGCTGGCTGCTTGCTCCACTCCGCCACCTCCCGCCACTGGGCCTGGGTGATCGGGGTCTGGCTGATGAAGAAGTTCTGCAGCGTCACCTCATGCTGGGGGCCTTCATCGGCAAATCGCTCGGGTTCATCTAAGGGGGAGCCCATCAGGAAGGTGCCGGCGGGGATCTCGACGAGGGTGAGGGCCGCCGCAAGCCGTGGTTCACGGAACCCCCAGGTTTCGGCGTTGGCGATCGGCTGCAGGGGCACATCCTCCAGGCGTGCCGTTTCCACGCGGACGGCTTGAATTTCGGGAACCTCAACAAGCCATGCGGTGGTGAAGCCATGGCTCACGAACGCCATCGACTTCGGCCAGATTTGGCGATGGGGCTGGGGCGATCGGCCGCGCAACTGACGCGCTAATCGCTGGTACTCCTCGCCCGGCAGCCGCTCGATCAACTCCGCCGTGGCTGTGGCGAAATTCACCACACCCTTGAGATCGTCGTCTTCGATCTCCAGATCAGGATCACGCAGCAGCGCCCGAAAACTGTGGCCCGTGCCCAGGGCATTCCAGCGCCGCTCCAACAGCCCCGTCACCATCCGCACCACCGTCACGGTGTCGGTGGCGCTGAGATCGCTGCGCAGCAGTTCGAGCACTCCGGCATGGACGCCATACTGAAGGCCGTCAACATCGATTAATTCTGGAGAACCAGGCTCCCAGCGATCGCTCGGTCTTTGTTGACCCTGCTCGTGGGTTGGGGCCGCGATCGGTTGCAGCAGACCGCTGAGCAACACCTCCTGCAACGGCAACGGTCCACTCTCCGGAGGCAGCAGCGCCTCCTTGATCAGGCGCATCACCGGCAGGCTCAACACCGGCGCCGCCGCCAGCACCATCATCAGACGCTGGGCTTCGGGGGTCGCCGAGCGGCAGAACCCCCTCCAGAGCTCCTCGGCACTGTTGGGTTGCGCCCGATCCGGAGCCAGCACCTCAGGCCGGAACGGTTCCAGCTGCTGCTGCAACACCGTCCATTCGGCCGGGATCCGCACGCCGCCGAGCCCCAGGCGCCCATCGCCCATCACGAGGGCAGCCCATGGCGCCAGCGCCGCAGGATCCAGCCTCAGCACAGGCAAGGCACCACCGCGTGAGAGCTTGTCATCCCAACCATCGGGATCACGCACCCGATACCGCGACGTGCAGGCGCCTGTCTGGTCGTTGTGGAGCTCAGCCGGCGCCAGCCCCCGCAGCGCTGTGCGCTCCGCCATCCAGCGCGGCAGCGTCTGGAGGATCGCCAGTGGCAGCCGTGCGCTCCAGGACGCCAGCACCTCAAACATCAGGCCGTCCCACCAGTGGGGGCCGGCCGTATCGCTGAGCACCAGCAGCAGGCTGCGCTGCGCCTCCGCGGCCAGAGGGGGCGGACTGCTGCGAAGCATGGCAGCACTCTTCCACACCACCTGGCGCGATCCCTCGGGGCGCAGCCCCACGGCCCCGCCGCTCTCCATGCTCCGGGGTGGAATCAGCTCCACCAGGTGCACCGCGCGGAACGCACCAGAACGCACCAGCAGATCGCGAAACTCACGCGCCAGCGGTATCCACACCTCCATCGAGAGCCCGCGATCCACCAGCAGGGTCACGCTGAAGCGAGGCTCCATGCGGCCCTGGTACACCGGGATCGGCAGCCGTTCCAGCGCCCAACGCTCGGCTGTGGCCTCCTCATCGAGCTGCTGGTTGTCGGCAACAGCGATGCGCCCCATCAGGGGCCGCAGCGCATTCAGCAGGAACCGCTCCGGCGGCAGCAGCCGCGGGGTCTGCAGACGGACCGGCAGGCTGGCGATCGCCGCATCGAGGTCCCGTTGCCTGGGCAGCACCCGATCGGGCAGAAGCTGGGCCGCCCGCTCGCGAGTTCTGGCCGGTGGTGGCTCGGGAAAGAAGGCCGGAGGGTCGTGCTCGTCTGCGGGGGGCTCTGGCGGTGGGTGTGGCACGCGCTTGGCGGAACCCTTGCTGGCCGAGACGGGAGTGTGTGATGGCTTGTGCTTCTCCCCTGGATCATGGGCCGGATCTCGGGCCGCGGGCTGCGGCGCCTCTGGCATCCTTTGAGCCAGCCACAGCAGGTCGGCCAGGTCGGTACCCGTGAGGGTCTCCGCAGCTGGAGGCCAGGCCGTCAACCAGCCCAGCAGCTCGCAGAGCGCGCTGGCTGGCGGAGGCGGGCCTGCGGCGCGGCTGGTCGTGGGATCGGTGGAGGTGCTCAAGTGTGCAGCTGGCGATAGAGGATCTGGCGCAGACCGCTGCGCTGCTCTTCGCTGGCGGGCGATCCCTGCTGCAGGGTGAGCAGGTAGAGGGCATTGAGAAGCTGATCAGTGGCCCGATCGAGATTTCCCTCATCGCCAAGGAACTGGCGGATTTCTTCGCCCAGCTCATGGTCGGAAAGCTGATGCGAAGCTTTGAAGTGGGCGCCCACCACGTGCACCAGATCTTCATGGGTTGGCGTGGGCATCGCGATGCGGATGCAACGGCGATGAAAGGCGGCGGGAAACTCCCGCTCACCATTGCTGGTGAGCACGATGATTGGAAATTCACGGCTCACCACCCTGCCGCCGCTCACGGGCCAGGTGCAACCCGGATCAGCGGTATGCACAGGCTGCTCAGCAGCGTGACGCCTGGCCTCGCGCACGAGCTGGGGAATCTCGAAGAAGCCCTCTTCAAACAGGTTCAGCAGCTCATTGGGAAGCTGCAGGTCGCCCTTGTCCAGCTCATCGATCAACAGCACCCGTGGCCTGGAAAAAGGGAGAAAGGCTGTGCCCACAGGACCCAGCTTCAGATAGTCGCTGGTGGGGCGCTCTTCGGCAGGTGCGCCGGCTGCGGAGGCGGGGTCCTGCTCCTTGGCAGTTGCGGAGGCGCGGTTCTTACGATTGGAAGGTGAAGAGGAATGGCTCCAGCCCGCTTCCTGCAGCCGGCCGACGGCGTCGTAGAGAAACTGGCCATCCTGCAACTGACTGCGGGGGGTGACATCCCAGCTCAGCACGGGGCCGAGGTCGAGCTCCTCGGCGATGGCATAGGCGAGGCTGGTCTTGCCGCAGCCTGGCGTGCCGGACACCAGCAGCGGCCGGCGGAGGTGAATCGCGGCATTCACCGCCAGACGCACCGCTTCACCCTCAGGCCGCAAGGCTCCATCGCTGGTTCGCGGCAGGCGGAACACCTCACCGCGCAGGCGGTCGCGCTCCTGGGTGTTGAGACCGGGATTCGCGGCCAACCACTCCTGATACTGCTGCCAATAGCCCTCCTCAACCTTCTGCAAAGCCTTCTCCTGTTCGGCCTCCGGCTGCAGAAAGCGGCGCCAGGGTGGGGATTCGGGCCAGGGATCCTGCCGCTGGCGCTGAAGTCCCTTTGTCTCCCGCTCGGTTCTGGGGAGATTGGTGAACAGGTCCCAGGAGGGCGAGGTCGTCTGGCTGGAGCTGGAGCTGGAGCTGGTGCGGGAGCCGGAGCGGGTCATGGCTGATGAGGCGGTTGCGGGGGATGGGAAGGAGGGCTGGTGGCACGAGGAGCGACGCCCCCCTCAACCACTTCCTCCGTAACCGAGGGACGGGGCCCGCTTCGCCACTGCGATCAAACGGGGGATCCCAGACCCTTGATCCATCTCCAGGCGATCGTCGATCAGCACAACCAGGGAATCGGGCAGATCCCGCTTCTGAACATGAAGGTCAAGAGGATTGCCGTTCACCTTCTGGAAGTGATGCTGGTTCTTGGTTGGCTTGTTGAGCTGGAGTCTCTGCAGGAGCTGCGTCACGTGGCGAGCTCTTTCCTGCGCGGTATGATTCTCGCTGGATCGATCCCACCAGAGCACCACAGGCGCTGCCGATTCCAGCGCAGAGCGATAGAATCTATCCCGTTCTGGAAAATCAAGCCCGATCGAGCCGAAGCGGAGAATCGCCACGGTTTCGCTCTGGCCAGAGCTGGAAGTGCGGCTGAGAGGAAGTTGGCGATGGATCTCATCGCTGGAATGGTGCTCAGTGAACAGTTGCCAATGCCCAGCGCCGCTGGCGAGAACACTGTGTTTGCGATCGAAATGTTGTTGATGCAAAAGCAGGGTGGGCTGTGTCCAGCGATCGATGGAACGAAGTCGATAAAAGATGGTGGCCAGGGAGGCGCCATAATCCGAATCATTCTCCAGCTCCAATCGCCACCATTCCTGATCGAACAGGGCGCGCGGCACGAACAGATCCAGCAGGGGCTCGTGATCATGGCGGCCCAGCTCCAGCAAGCGTTCCTGGGCTGCCTGCCACAGCCTGCCCAGAACCGCACCCGGCGGTCGCCAATCGGGTCGATCGGCAGGTGGGTGAAAGCAGAACACATGATCGGCGGTTGGCTCCATCGGCTCATACTGCCGATCTCCTCCAGCCATCGGGATGGAGAGCACGGCCTGGCAGCGATAGGCGGCCTGCCCATCTGTTGACTTGTCGCCCGTGGGCCTGATCAACACCGCCAGCGAAGGCGGTATCGACGCTGGCGTGGACGGGGATGGGGCGTCCGGCGATGCATCCGAGGCCAGCTGCTTCAGCCGTGATGTGAAGTGTTCAAACAGCAGCTTGATCCTCTCGATCTCAAGATGATTCCACTGGTTCGCGTCTGCCAGGCTCTGTTGCAGGTCCTGCCACCGCACGGGAACGTGCGATGCAAGCTGGGGGAACAGGGCGGCGGAGGTCTGCAGAGGCCACGTTGCCTGGATGGCCCCATGCCAGCTGGCATGCAGTTGATCCGGGGTGAGCGCAGCATGCTGGAGGGAAAGCTGCTGCAGCGTTGCTCGGATCGCCGTTAAATCAGGAGTCGGCGGGGCGGGGATCTCCTGCGCAGCACTGGGGAGCTTGCCCTGCACATAAGCCATGATCGCGCTGAAGTCGTCGCGGCGAATCGCGGCATTGCCGCGGGGCATGGCGATGCGATTGATGGCCAGAAGCATATCTGGGAGGCATGCAATCATGTCCTTGCAACTCTCTAAAACTTGATTTGAATCAGGGCTTTTATTCCTGCCACGCCGCTCTGCGAGCTGTAGCGCTCCCTCGAGGCCTTCGCACCATTTATCCCAATACTCAAGCAAGGGCTTCATGTTGGCCTCATTAAGATCATCCAAGGCATCGTCAAGCACGAGTGCGACTACATCGTTGCCAAAATCTTTTCCCGAGAGCCCGCGGCGCAAAAATGCCTGATAAAGTTCGTAAATCATGCACCATTGAGAGCGTAACGATCGAGAGCTGATCACCGCAAGAATCACTGGAGCCTGGGCAATGCGGACACCAAATGCCTGAATCGAATCTCCAGTCTTTACCTCATTCTTGTCTCTGCCGATTACAATCCCCGCCTTGGCAACGCTGCGGCAGAGATCATCAACGATCGCCTCGCGCTCTCTTCCCTCAGGGGTGTCATCACCCCAAGAATAGGAGATGTAAGCGGCGGGCGTTGGCACGGCTAGGAGCTTCCTGGCAACATCAGGAGCGTCACAACAGCTTACCTTTCACCTGCCTTAAGCGGTTTAGCCCGGCTTTCTGCGGGGCCAAAGCAGCTCGAACAGCCGCCAATAAATCGGTTGGCGTTGTGACAACAGCATTGGCTCCCATCAGCTTCGCCTGCTCAGCCAGGTTCGCGTTCTGGGCTCCCACATAGAACATCACCGGTGGCCTCTCCGGTGCTGCTCGGAGCCGCTTCAACAGCTTCAGGCCAGCCTCAGGATCCTGGTGCCGGCTCATGTCGGAAATGAGCAGATCAACAGACTCTGAAGCTAGCAAGCCCAGCACATCATCGTCGCTGTCGGCCAGGACAACACGCATCCCCTCAGCCTCCAGCGCCGATCGCTCGCTGCGATTGTTGTCGTGATGGTCATCAATCCACACCACCAGGGGTTTGGGCTCGATCTCCGCCCCACCCGGCACACACACCACCCGCAATCCCACGATCGCCGGCTCGCGGGATTGCGGCGGCAGGCGGTAGCGGCAGGCGGAGCGGGCATCGCTGGCAGGATCGCTCCAGGCGCCGCCGCGCACCACCCGATCGGCGCTGGATGGGGCACCGTGATCGATCCAGGCGCTGCCGTCCTGCGGAGCACCGCGGTAGCTGGAGTGCCAGTGATCCAGGCACCACTCCCACAGATTGCCGTGCATGTCGTGCAGGCCCCAGGCGTTGGCGGGATGGAGCCGCACCGGGCTGGTCTGCTGGTCCTCCAGCGCCCGGGGGCCATCCACCACAGCCGTAGGCCAGCGCAGGGTGGCCAGCTCGGCCGTGAGCGTGGCGCCGAACCCATAGACACCCGTGCCACCTGCCCGGCAGGCGTATTCCCACTGCGCCTCGCTGGGCAGGGTGTAATGCCTGCCGGCGCGCCGGCTGAGCCGCCGGCAGAACTCCATCGCCTCCTCCCAGGTGATCCGCTCCACCGGCAGCTCCTGGGTCTCGCTCTCCCCCTCGCCGTGGCGGGTGTGGCCAGCCTGAAATATGGATGGCTCCAGGTGCAGAATCTGCGGCCAGGTTTCGCCCAGCGGTGGCGACCAGCCCGCCACCTCGCGCCACTGCGCCTGAGTGATCGGTGTGCTGGCCATCAAAAACTCCTGCAGCTCTACCCTATGCACGGGACCCTCATCCTCATCCCGCCCGCTCTCCTGCTCGGGTGAGCCCATCTGGAAGCTGCCGGCGGGAATGCGCACCATGGTGAGCGTCTCTCCATTCCCCAGCGGCTCGATGAACGCCTGGGTGGTGCTCTGCCAGCTCAGGAGGAGGGGCATCCCTCAGGCCCCCGCGGCCACCGAACCCCATCCGCCGAGCAGCACGGCAAGCAATAACAGCAGGTAAAGCACCCCAAACAACCGCGGCACCCAGTTTTCCACATGGGTGAGCGGGAGATAGCGCTTGGGATCCTTGCCTTCGCCAAGGGCCACCCATTCAGCTGCGTAAGGAGCCGCGGGCAATAGGTTTTCCATTTCCAGGATCACCGCATATTTGCCACTGTTGAGCTGGCGGTAACTCCGTACAATCCGCCACCACACAAAACAGAGCACTAGCAGAGCAATAATTGGCAGCGTTCCCGAGAAGCCCGTGATGATCTCATCTTTTACAAGGTTGGCGAATACGGTTAAAAGACCGGTGTTGATCGCCAGAAAAAAGGTGTTGGCCTGCATCCTCCTGGCGCTGACCCGGTCTGCCATCTCCACCGCCAGCTTGTATTGATCAAACAGATGCTGCTGATAGAGGTCGCCATACTCAGCACCAGCCACACGCAACAACGACATCACTGGCAAGTCGGAGAGCAACAGCAGGGGAGTGCTCTGTACTGGGCCAAGCCAGTGCAGACCTTGCTTACACCCATTTTACGGCCAGTCTGTTGTACGTCTACAGCCGTGCCAGCCAGACTGTTTCCTAACTCAGGTCAGCCGCCCGAGGAGCCGCCTCTTGCCGACCCGCCGCGCCACCGGATCGCGACGCCCCATGCCCTACCCCCTCCTCCTGGCCAGGCCCGCCCAGCAGCGCTTGCTGCAGCTGGGCCAGGCCGCTGACAAGGATGCCCGTGCGCTGCGCGACAACCTCTCCGGCCTGGCAGGTCGCGAGGGCTGGCTGTGGCTGGCGGGCGATGAGGGCCGCAGCCTCCTGCATCTGCGCAGCGAGAGTGAGCGGCGCGAGGGTGAGCAGCCCTACGGCCATCCGAGCTGGCTGAAGCAGCGTGACTTCGGCCTGGCCGGCAGCAAGCACGACGGCGAATCCGACCTGGAGGGCCTGGCCCTCGATGGCGAGCGGCTCTGGCTGGTGGGCTCCCACAGCCTGCGCCGGTTCAAGCACACCAGCACCGACGATCCGCCGCTGGCGCTGGAGTCGCGCCGCAGCGCCAACGCTCAGGTGCTCGGCTGCCTCCACCTCGATGCCCGCGGCTTCCCCCGCAGCGGCCAGCGGCTCCGCTGCAACACCACCAACAGCGAGGATGCCCTCACCGCCGCCCTGGCCAGCGAACCGCTGCTGCGGCCCTTCCTGCCCATCCCCGGCAAGGACAACGGCCTCGACATCGAGGGCATCACCCTGCTGTCCCGCGGCAACGACGTGCTGATCCTCGCCGTCCCCCACCATGACCCTGGCGGGGCCCTGCCTGCTCCACCGCTGGCGCCACGCCTTCCGCAGCGACGCCCCAGCGGCCGGAGCACCCGCGGAGATCACGGTGCACACTCCCGAGCCCCTGCTCTGGATTCGCGATGGCGCCCCCGGCCCCGGCCACAACAAACCCGAAGGACTGGACATCAGCCGAGTCGATGGCGACCTGATCGCCTGGGTGGCCTACGACAACCCCGATCCCCACCGCCGCCGGGGCACGGGCTGCTGCACCCGCCTCGATGGCTTCCTGCTGCCAGAGGCGCTGGGCTGATATGGCCGCTGCCCTGCTCCTGCAGCTCTTCCAGACTCTGACCAACCAGCTTCCCCTTGGCCAACCCTGAACCCGCTCCAAGGCGGACCCCCCGGATTGTTGTCCCAGTCCAGCGCTGGTCCCTTCTCCAGGGCCGCCGCGGCTCGCAGCATCCGCCCAGCAAAGCTGGCCAGCTGGGTGCAGCGGCTGTGCAACCCCCCCTTGCAGCAGGCGCTCGAACCGTTCGCCGGCGGCCTGGCGGTTCTGGGAGCTGAGACCGTGATGGCGTTGCTTGATCCCCATGGCGCTGCGATCCTCCGGGGTCAGCAGCGCCACCACCACACTGGCGTCGAGGTCGATCATCGAGCCTCTGGACTCACCAGCGCTCGCTGGCGCGGCAGGCATCGATCACCGTGGGGTTGGGGGGCATGGTGGCCTGCAGCTCGCGAAGATCAGCGGCCGGTGCAGCGAGATCCAAGCGCCCTGGCCGTTCGCCAACGAGTAGGTCCACGTCTCTTCGCCAAGGGCGACAGGTTGTCTGCCCGGGCCTTGCAGCGCGCCCTCGCCAGCGGGCGCTAGGACGGAGGAGCCGCCATCCCCGCCATGTTCGACACCGTCCTGTTCCCCATCGACCAGAGCCGCCAGACGATGGAAACGGCAGCGGTCGCCCTGCAGCTCGCCCAGCGCCACGGCAGCCGCGTCGTGCTGCTGTCGGTGGTGGAGGCCGAGGAGGGCGTGATGCATGATCCGGCCGATGTGGCCCGCCTGCTGGAGCAGGCCCGCGCCAGCTTCACCGGCGCCGGGGTGGCCTGCGAGGTGCTGGAGCGGGCGGGGAAGCCCGCCTTCGTCATCGGCGACGTGGCCGATGAGATCAACGCCGATGTGATCGTGATGGGCACCCGCGGCATCACCCTCGAGGGCGATCACCAGAGCACCGCCGCCCGGGTGCTGCAGCTGGCGCCCTGTCCGGTGCTGGTGGTGCCCTGATGCCGGACGCCGGCGACACGGTCCGCCTCAGTACCGCCGCCCCGCCGATCCAGTGGTATCCGGGCCACATCGCCAAGGCGGAGAAGGCCCTCAGCGCCAACCTCGAGAAGGTGGACCTGGTGATCGAGGTGCGCGATGCCCGCATCCCCCTGGCCACCGGGCACCCCCGGCTGCAGCGCTGGATCCGGGGCAAGCAGCATCTGCTGGTGATCAATCGCCGCGACATGGTGAGCGCCGCGGCGCGCCTGGCCTGGGATGGCTGGTTCCGCCGGCGGGGCGAGGTGCCCTGGTGGTGCGACGCCAAGGTGGGCACCGGCGTGAAGCAGCTGCAGCAGGCCGCGATCCGGGCCGGAGAGGCGCTCAACGCCCGCCGTGCCGGACGGGGCATGAAACCGCGGCCGGTGCGGGCCCTGATGCTGGGCTTCCCCAACGTGGGCAAGTCAGCCCTGATCAACCGGTTGGTGCGCCAGAAGGTGGTGGAGAGCGCCCGCCGGGCCGGGGTCACCCGCAGCCTGCGCTGGGTGCGGCTGGGCCAGGACCTCGACCTGCTCGACGCCCCCGGCGTGCTGCCCCCCCGCCTCGACGACCAGCTCGCCGGGCTGCGGCTGGCCCTCTGCGACGACATCGGCCAGGCCTCCTACGACGGCGAAGCGGTGGCCCAGGCCTTCCTGCGCCTGCTGGCCCAGCTGGAGCCGGTGACGGCCGCCGGCGTGGCGCCGGGACTGCTGGAGCGCCGCTACGGGGTGGCGGCGTCCGATGCCGAAGCCTGGCTCGTGGCGGCGGCGGCCCGCCACACCAGCGGCGACACCGTCCGCATGGCCCAGCGCCTGCTCGACGACTTCCGCCGCTCCCTGCTGGGGCCGATCGCCCTGGAGCTGCCCACGCCTGTTGATGGTCAGCAGGGTCCTCGATCCACCATCAATTGACCGTAGGGCAGGCCCCATGGAAACCCTTTGCGCCGATAGTGAACACAAAGGGATTCATGCTCTTCATGGGTGGATGATCCCAGAGGGACAAGATCCGGAGAAATCTGAAACTCATACATGATTTTCATCGTTGGTGAGATGATCTGAAACCGCATCCATTCATGGAGCCAGGCTGGGGTTGTCTGGATCTTCCCTGTTACATTGTCGTAGCCTGCGCTGCGGAGCGCCTGGCGATGGATCAGCAGCATCCCCAGGGCCATGTAGGCCACGATCAGGGTGGACATCAAGGCCACCGCAGCATGGCCAAGTCGTGATCGCCGATATGCAGGGACGAACAAGGGAAAGAAGAGCCGAATGGATTGGTCGGCAGCCAAGATCAGAAGTAGAAATGGAAAGGCAGAGTAAGGAACGGAAGGTCTCAGGCCGGCCTCGCCAAGAAAGATGACCTGAAACAGAAGGATGCTGAGACTGCCGCAGATCGCAACTCCGACGAGCAGCTGATCACCAGCGTTGATCATGGTTGGCGTGCTGAGGTCGGACGTTCGGACCCTGGCCTGCCGGAGTGCCAGGACCCCCAGCACCACCAGGACAAGGGCCATGATCGGCGTGGATGCCAGGTTGATCGCATTGCGTTTCAACAGGCTCAGGAACGGAAGGGGGTTGGCCCGGATGCGCGCGATGCCGGTCCTCATCTGCGCTCTGGACAGTTCCCGTCCGCATTCCGGCCAACCGGCCGCCTGGGTTTCCCGGAGAGCTTCGCGCCAGGTCTGGCCGGTGGCCATTCCCATGACCGAGCTCCCCGCATTACCCCCGATCGCCCCGCAGGAGGTTTTGGCCAGCGTCTGCGCCAGGGCCAGTTGACCCCCCGAAACCAGCGCCCAAGCCACAGCCGCCACGAGCACGATGGGAACGGCCCGGCGCCATGACCAGCGTGGTGGCCTGGTCTCGTCAGTTCGACGACCCGCCGCCGTGGCCAGCAGCACCACCAGAGAAGGCAGGAGTCCCAGGGTTCCCGGCCGGGACTGCACCGCCAGGGTGAGCAGCAGGATGCCGGCAGAGCTGCGAAAGGCGAGCGAACGAAAACGGCCGGCCACCAGCGCCTCGGCCCCCAGCACAAACCATGCGAGGGCCATGTTCACGAAGATGAAGGCGTTGAGTTCGGAGCCCTGGGTGTAGCCCAGGCCTTGACCGATGAAGTCCTGGTGGAGGGCAAACCGAGCCAGTCTGGGCAGGGTGCTCACCAGGAGGGCGCCAAGCCCCACCGTCGCCAACAGGGTCAGGCGGGGGCGCAGCACGGCGAGCAGGGAGGCCACGCTGGCCAGCGCCATCAGACGTTTGATGGCCAGGGAACTGAGCAGGGGATCCGGGCCGATCCGATCGCCCGCCCAGAGCGAGGCGACGTTGAAGGGAAGATTCCAGGGACGCCTGACGCCGTAGTCGGTGCCGTAGCCGCTGGCCGCATCCACAGACGCCTTCAGCCAGTCGAACCCGTCGGCGACGGGAAAGCGCCCGCCGAGGAAGTCGTGAAAACTGTTCCCGTCACCCGCTGCAGCGAACATGACGACCGACGCGATGCCGGCCAGCATCCAGAAGAACAGCTCCGGCCGGCTGCGGGGCTTCATGAGCGGTTAGGGGGAGCTTTGAGGGCATGATGCGCCCCCCGAGAGTCGGTGGCTGTTCACGTGCTCCAGGTTCTGATGCGTCGGCGGCCCGGTTCACCGACGATCCGGTGTCTCCAGCCGGCCCATGGCCGCCGCGGCCCGCCACACCAGCGGCGACACCGTCCGCATGGCCCAGCGCCTGCTCGACGACTTCCGCCGCTCCCTCCTGGGGCCGATCGCCCTGGAGCTGCCGCCCCAGTGACTATCTCCCAGGCTGCTCAGCTCAGACGAACGTGGCCCAGGTCGGGGCGTTGCTGCTGCTGGAGAAGAAGTTGAGCCCGCTGCCGCTGATCGGCGAACCCTCCAGCCGGGCGATCAGTTCGTCGGCAGCTGAGAGGCTGGAGTCACCGTTGCTGAGAAAGATCTCGGTGTAAGCGACGCCGCTGACCGTGGCATTGCGGAACAGATAATTTGTGCGCGCCTTCAGCTGCAGCTTGTCTGCCTCGGCCAGCTTGAAATCCTTGACCAAGGCATAATCATTGACACCTTGATTCTTTGCATTGTTGTCGTTATAGAAGGTGCCGCGGCTGTCGGCCACAAGGAACACATCGGCACCACCATTGCCGGTGAGCGTATCGATCTGATTGCGACCCAGATCGGCGGCGCGGGTTCCGCTCGAGCGCACACCCGCAAGCCTGTCTGCAGCGCCGCCGCCCGTGATCGTGTCACTGGCGGTGGTGCCCCAGAGCACCAGAGGCTGATCCGGCGGCGGCGGAGCCTGGGAGGTGTCGTTCACCACCACTGACGCCGAGCTGAGCACGGCCGTGCTGGTGCTGTCGGCGAACAGGCGCGCCACCAGGGTCTCGGCACCTTCGGTGAGCTGATCAGCCGTCAGGCTGACGCTGAAGCTGGCCGTGCCATCGGCAGCCACGGTGAGGCTGCCCTCCAGCTGGCCGCCCTGCACATCGCCCGTGGTGATCCCGGTGCCGCTGAGCCTCCATACCAAAGTGGTGGTCTCAGCCACGTTGGTCGTGGTCAGCGAGAAGGTGACGCTGTCCGCTTCGTTCACCGAACCGGCCGAGGGCGTGAGGGTGTAGGTGACTGCTCCCTGCAGGAGCTGGATGGAGCGCTGGATGTCCAGCCGGCCGCCGGTGACGGTTCTGCCGGAGAGGCTGCTGGTGGCTGCCGCGCCGTCGAAGAGGGCCTGGCGCAACTGCTGGCGCGTGGCCGTGGGGAAGGCGGCGGCGAGCAGAGCCAGGGCACCCATCACATGGGGTGAGGCCATCGAGGTGCCGTTGTAGCTGGCATAACCGCCACCGGCCACGGTGGAGTTGATGCCGGAGCCGGGCGCACCCAGATCCACCGACGTGAGCCCGTAGTTGGAAAAGCTGGACAGAGCGCCGGTGCTGGTGATCGAGGCCACGGCGACGACCGCATCCCAGCCCAGGTCGGCCTGGGTGCTGTAGCCGGATGGATAGGAGGCGGTGCTGTCGTTGTTGGCCGTGCTGTTGCCGGCGGCGGCCACGAAAAGGTTGCCGACACTGCCTCCACTGCGGATGGCGTTGTACAGCGTGGAGGAGTACCCGCCACCCCCCCAGGAGTTGTTGGTGCCGATGTAGGTGGCCTTCGACCCTTGGCGGGAGGTCATGTCGGCGTAATAGTTCACCGCCGACACGGCTCCCGAGGTATAGCCGCCAGTGGGCCCCAGAAACTTCAGAGGCATCAGCTGCGCATCCCAGTTGACACCGACAACACCGGTGCCATTGCCACCGATCCCTCCGATTGTGCCGGCCACGTGAGTGCCATGGTTGTCACCATCCGTGGCACGAAAGGGGTCGTTGCTGTTGTTAAAGAAGTCCCAACCCACCAGGTCATCGCGATAGCCGTTGCCATCGTTGTCGATGCCATCCTCCCAGCGGGAGTCGATCAGCAGGTCGCCGGCATCGATGTAGCCGTTGCCATTGCCATCGCTCACAAAGGCGGCGTTGCGGCTGTCGTTGAGATCCCGGAAGGTGATCAGATCATCGCCATTGCTATCCGTGAGCTGGGAGAAGAAGCTGAGCGTGCTGATCTCTCCTTGATTGAGCCAGATGTTGAGGTACAGATCGGGGTGTCTGTAGTCGATCCCTTCATCGATCACACCCACCACCGTTGTGCTGCTGCCGGTGAAATCCTGGGCCCAGGCCTGCTCGGCCTGGCTGCCGAACTGGTTGGTGGTGCCGCTGCCGCCGACGGCCGTGGGACTGTCGCTGGAGTACAGGCCCCAGAGGCGGCTGTTGGTGGTGTAGTAAGGGTCGTTGGACACCGCCTGGGTGCCCACGACCCAGTCGGCCTCAGCCAGCTCCACCCCGGGACGGTTCTGGTAGGCCCGGATCGCCTGTTGCAGCGAAACACCTGGCGGCAGGCTGATCACCTCCACCTTCCCCTGGCCCAGGTCGCGCATCAGGCCGGTCTGGATCGTGTTCACCACCGTGCCGCCGATGGCTCCGAGGGCAGCGAGCCGTTCCGCAGCGGTGCTGGTGGGGCTCCACTGCACCATGAGTCGATCGGCCTTCAAGGTCGGCGCCGCTGCGCTTGACCCCCCAGGTTGATCCGGGCCGCCAGCTGCCAAGGCGCCACCCCCTGAGGCGGTGGGGGCACCCGCTTCAGCCATGGGGGCACTCTCCGGGAGGCGATCGGCCAGGGCGCGTTGCAGGCGCAGTGACCAACGATCCAAGGCCTGCCCAGGCCAGCCAGAGAGAAGCCGCTGACCTTCTGCAGAGCTTCTGAAAGCCTCGAGCGCAGGCACGGCCCGGGCAGCCAGCCCACCGATGGTCAGCCCATCGGGCAGCGCTTCGATGAGGGGCTGGCCTCGCCTGCGAGGTCGATCGTCAAACCAGAGGGCCAGACCGGGAAACCTGCTCTGGAGCAGGGGGAGCACGGGGGCCAGAGCAGAGCGCATGAGCCTGAACATCTGGAGGTTGCCTTTTTCTAAGACGCTTCGCGGCGGATCAGATCAGTGCAAAACAAGACGAATAAATCGTGTTGATTCTCGATCGCCAGCCTGCTGGCTGGCTCCGGCCAGCAGCCTGCTGGTCTGCTATGGATAGAACCTTTACCAGCTGAAGAGCTGCGTACCAACCAAGCGGTAGAGTGAATCACCAATAAGTTTTCAACGTGTCAGTCGTGTCGCCGCCACGTTGCCGAAGAATCCTTGGGCTTCCCACTGGATGAACGCCGCGACCGAAAGCGGCGCAGCCTGTCAGCACCGCCTTTGCTATGACTGCCGATAGACAGAGGGCAGCACCCACCGCAGAGACCCTGCCATCGAGGCGACGGAGCGGGCGGGCGTAGGCCATGGAGCAGGGCACTGCGGCCAACGGTTTCGGCGTGGGCGAGGGCGAACTGCTCACCCTGCGGTATCCGAAGCCGCTGCCGATGCGGCTCGACCGCTGGCTGGTGTCCCAGCGCCCCGAGCAGAGCCGGGCCCGCATCCAGAAATTCATCGAGGCGGGCTACGTGCGGGTCAACGGCATCACGGGCCGGGCCAAGACGCCCCTGCGCACCGACGACACCGTCGAGCTGTGGATGCCGCCGCCGGAGCCGCTGCCCTACCTGGTCCCCCAGCCGATGGCCCTCGACGTGCTGTTCGAGGACGAGCATCTGATCGTGATCAACAAGCCCGCCGGGCTGACGGTCCATCCGGCCCCCGGCAACAAGGACGGCACCCTGGTGAACGGCCTGCTGCACCACTGCCCCGACCTGCCGGGCATCGGCGGCGAGATGCGGCCCGGCATCGTGCACCGCCTCGACAAGGACACCACCGGCTGCATCGTGGTCGCCAAGAGCCAGGAGGCCCTGGTGAAGCTGCAGGTGCAGATCCAGAAGCGCATCGCCTCGCGGGAGTATCTGGCGGTGGTGCATGGCCGACCTGCGGCCGAGAGCGGCACGATCGTGGCGGCGATCGGCCGCCATCCGGTCGATCGCAAGAAGTACGCCGTGGTGACCGACGCCAGCGGCCGCCATGCCTGCACCCACTGGCGTCTGGTCGAACCCCTGGGCGACCACGCCCTGCTGCGCTTCAGGCTCGATACGGGCCGCACCCACCAGATCCGGGTCCACTGCGCCCACATGGGCCACCCGATCGTGGGGGATGCCACCTACGGCCGCTGCCGCCGGCTGCCGGTGGCGCTTCCCGGTCAGGCCCTGCACGCGGTGCGGCTGGCCCTCGACCACCCGATCAGCGGCGAGCGGCTGGTGTGCGAGGCGCCCCTGCCGGAGGTGTTCGAGACGCTGCTGGGGGTGTTGCGGCGGCGGTCGTCCTGACGGCGTTGCTGCGGCAGACCTGAAACCCTCCTCAGCCCCGCAGCCGTTCCACCAGGTGGGTGCCCACCCGCAGGGCATTGGCGATGGCGGTGAGGGAGGGGTTCACGGCGCCGATCGTCGGCATGAAGCTGGTGTCGACGACGTAAAGGTTGTCGAGCTCGTGGGCCTTGCAGTTCAGATCGAGCACCGAGGTGGCCGGATCGCTGCCGAAGCGGCAGGTGCCGGCCTGGTGCCCCACGGCGGCGATGCCCATGCTGTTGGCGATGTAGAACTGGCGCTCCACCAGGTGCTGGCGCAGATAGAGGCGATCCAGCAGCCCCTCCAGCCGGCTCACCAGGCGCGCCGAGGCGGTGAGGTTGTTGGGGGTGTAGGTGAGCTGGATCTGGCCGGAGCCGGTGACGGTCACCCGGTTGTCCGGATCGGGGAGATCCTCGCTGGAGATCCAGAAGTCGAGGGCATGTTCGGCGATCCTGTCCATGCTCCAGCCGGGCATCAGGAAGGTTTCCAGCGGTGCGTAGCCCTTCATGATCGTGCCATTGGTCTTGCCCGTCATCTGGATGTTGCCCATCGGGTAGTCGAAGTCGGCATCCCCGAGATACCAGTCGTTGATCGACACCGTCTTCTGGAAGACGGTGCGGTTCGGCTCATGGGCCAGGGCCACCATCGCCTTGCTGTTGTGGAACATGTAATGGCGCCCCACCTGGTCGGAGCCGTTGGCCAGGCCCCGGGGATGGCGGTCGCTGGCCGACAGCAGCAGCAGCCGGGCGCTGTTGGCGGCGCCGCAGCTCACCACCACCACATCGCCGCTCACCGTCAGCGGTTCGCCGTCCCGCTCCAGCTCCACCCCGGTCACCGTTCGGCCGGAGGCGTCGGTGTGCAGCCGCTTCACCTGGGCCCGCGTCAGCAGCGACACGTTGGGGCGCTCGAGGGCGGGCCGCATGCCCAGCACCTCCGCGTCCGACTTGGCATGCACCAGGCAGGGGAAGCCATCGCAGCAGTTGCACTTGCGGCAGCGGCTGAAGGCCATGTGGGCCTCATCCAGCTGGACGCCGCTGGGGGCGTGGAAGGGGTGCAGCCCGGCGGAGCGCAGGTCATCGACCAGCTGCTGGATGCGCGGCTCATGGGCCACCGGCGGATGGGGGTAGGGGCCGCTGCAGGGCGGCTCGGTGGGATCCTCGCCCCGCTGGCCGTGCACGTGGTACATCTCCTCGGCCTTCTGGTACCAGGGCTCGAAGTCGGCGTAGCGCAGGGGCCAGGCGGGCGAGAGGCCGTCGAAGTGGGCCAGCTCCTCGAAGTCCTGCTGGCGCAGGCGGAAATGGGCGGCGCCGTACATCTTGGTGGCCCCGCCGACGAAGTAATGGCTGCCGGGCTGGAAGGGCCTGCCGTGTTTGTCGAGCCAGGGATCCTTCGACACGTAGCGATTCTTCTGGAACACCGCCTCGGCGTCCCAGTTCTCCGGCTCCTGGGGCAGCCAGTCACCCCGCTCCAGCACCAGCACCTTCAGGCCCGTGGGGGCCAGGTGGCGGGCCAGGGTGCCGCCGCCGGCGCCGCTGCCGATGATCACCACGTCGAAATGGGCGCCGCTGTTCACCTGCAGCTGGGCCGGCTCCGGCAGGGGCGGGGTGTACGGGTTCGGACCGGCGACCGCTGCGCTGGAGGAGGGGGTGCTCATGGCGGGGATCAGCCTTCGGGGTAGCGGTGGAGCTGGTTGAGCATCTTGCAGACCATGGCGCTCCATCCGGTCTGGTGGGAGGCACCCACTCCGCTGCCATTGTCGCCGTGGAAGTATTCGTTGAACAGGATCAGATCGCGCCAGTGGGGATCGGTCTGGAACAGCTCCACATCCCCCAGGAACGGGCGACGGCCCCGGCCGTCGCGGCGGAACAGACCCACCAGCCGTTTCTCCAGTTCCAGGGAGGCCTGCCAGAGGGTGATCCAGTGGCCCGAGCGGGTGGGGAACTCCACCTTGAAGCTGTCGTCATAGAAATGGGCGAACTTCTGGAGCGATTCGATCAGCAGGAAGTTCATCGGCATCCACACCGGCCCGCGCCAGTTGGAGTTGCCACCGAACATCGCCACCGGGCTGTCGGCCGGGCTGTAGGCGAGCGTCTGGCTCTGGCTGCCTTCGGTGTAGGTGTAGGGGTGCTGCTCATACACCTTGGAGAGGGAGCGGATGCCATGGGGTGAGAGAAACTCCTCCTCGTCGAAGAGCCGCTCGCAGATGCGCTGCAGCCGCGCCCTGGGCACCAGGGTGAACAGCACCCGGTCGTTGTTCCAGAGTCCCAGATTCTCCACGATCCAGGAGGGGGTGGTCCGCTCGTGGGTGAACCAGGCCAGGGTGTTGGTGACATCGAGCATCGGCAGCCGCGCCACGGTGTCGATGTCGAAGCTCTGCACCGCCAGCAGGGGCACCAGGCCCGAGATGGAGCGGGTGCGCAGGTAGTCGACGCTGCCGTCGGTCCGTTTGATGACGTCGTAGTAGAAGCCGTCCTCCTCGTCCCAGTTGAGGTAGTTGCGGCCGGCGGGATTGTTGAGAGCGATCGCCAGCTGCACGAAATCCACCACGAAACGCTCGCAGATGTCGGCGTACTCCGGCTCCTCGCGGCTCAGCTCCACGGCGATCTGCAGCAGATTGAGACTCAGCGAGGCCATCCAGGCGGTGCCGTCGCACTGTTCGATGACGCTGCCGTCGGCGAGGGGGAAGCGACGATCGAAGACGGCGATGTTATCGAGGCCCAGGAAGCCCCCCTCGAACACGTTGTCGCCGGAGCGGTCGTTGCGGTTGGCCCACCAGCCGTACTCCAGGATCAGCTTGCGCAGGGCGGCCCGAAGGAAGGACAGATCGGCGGCGTCGCTGTTCCTGCGATCGATCTGATAGATGCGCATTGCCGCCCAGGCCCCGATCGGCGGGTTGGGATCGGAGAGGGCCCACTCGTAGGCAGGGGTCTGGGCGTTGGGGGCGGTGTAGTGGGGCTTGCGCAGCAGCATGCACTGCTCCTTGGCCGTCGCCGGATCGAAGATCGCGAAGGCCACGGCATGGAACATCAGATCCCACTGGCAGAAGTAGGGGTACTCCCAGCAGTCCGGCATCGAGATGACGTCGTGGGCGTGCAGCCGCTTCCAGTAGGCGTTCTGGGTGTGAAGCCGCTCGGGCGGTGGGGGCGGGCCGGTGGGGTCGCCCTCGAGCCAGCGCATCACGCTCCAGCCGTAGTACTTCTTGCACCAGAGCAGCCCGGCGGTGCCGGCCAGGTGGATGCGGCGGTCGTCCTCCGACAGCCCCGGCACACGGTGCTCGAAGTACTCCAGCCATTCCCGTTCGCGCTCGGCGACGATCGCCCCGAACGCCTCCCCGACCATCTCGCCGTGCTCGGCCGGTCCCGGCGCGGGGCCGTCGATCCGGTGCAGGCGCAGCTCCACCACCCACTCCTCGCCGGCGGCCAGGGTGCGCACCAGCACACGCCCCGCCTTGCTGCCCTCCAGGGCCGGATTCACCGCGCCGACCTCGCCGTCGACCAGGTGGCGATGGAAGCCGTCCTTCTGGAAGGGTGTGGCGTTGGGCCGGCCCCAGAGCCGCTCGCTGTTGGTCTCGTTGTCGGTGAAGATCCAGGTGCCGGGCTCCCGGCAGTCGAGCTGGTACACCCCGAGATGGGGGATGGCCTCGGTGACGATCGAGGGGCCGCTGGCGTCGGCGAGCGGGCGGATCCGGTGCTCCACCTCGTCGGGGTAACCCCAGCGCCAGGTGTTGCGCAGCCACAGGCTGGGCAGCAGGGTGAGGGGGGCCGGCTCGGGGCCGCGGTTGGTGGCCCGGATCCGGATCAGCAGGTCCTCCGGTCCGGCCTTGGCATACTCGATGAGGACATCGAAGTAGCGGCTGTCGTCGAAGATGCCCGTGTCGACCAGTTCGTACTCGGGCTGGTCGCGACCGCGCCGGCCGTTCTCCGCCACCAGATCCGCATAGGGGAAGGCCCGCTGGGGGTACTTGTAGAGCCCCCGCATGAAGCTGTGGGTGGGGGTGTTGGCGAGATGGAAGAAGTAGTCCTTGAGGTCCTCGCCGTGGTTGCCTTCGGGATTGCCCAGGCCGAAGGGCCGCTCCTTGAGGATCGGATCCACCCCGTTCCAGAGGGCCAGCGAGAAGCACAGACGGCACTGCTCGTCGCAGATCCCCAGCAGGCCGTCCTCGCCCCAGCGGTAGACGCGGGAGCGGGCATGGTCGTGGGGGAAGGAGCGCCAGGCGTCCCCGTCGCCGGAGTAGTCCTCGCGCACGGTGCCCCACTGGCGCTCGCTCAGGTAGCTGCCCCACAGGCTCCAGGGAGCCAGCCCGTGGTCCCGCTCGGCCATGCGCCGGGTCTCCGACGGGTTGATGGCGTCGATCGCCTCACGGCCGGGGATGCCGGCCGTCACAGGGACGCCTTCAGGGCGGCGCCGATGCGCAGGGCATTGGCGATCACCGTCAGCCCCACCCCCACCGACGGACAGGAGGGCAGCACGCTCGCATCGGCGATCCAGAGGTTGGCCACCTCGTGGCTGCGGCCGTCGAGGTTCACCACCGAGGTGGCCGGATCCGAGCCCATGCGGCAGGTGCCGCAGGCGCCGCCGATCACCGGCAGGGGCGCCTCGCCGCGGGGATGGGTGGGGGCGGCCCTGGCGACCATGGTCTGGGGGTCGGCTTCGACGGCCTTGAGGCAGTCGATCCAGCGGTAGACCAGCCGGTCGTGGGCCTCCCGGTTGTTGGCCGTGTAGTGCACCTGCAGGTGCTGGCCCCGCAGGGCGACCCGGTTGTGGGGATCGGGTCGCACGGCGCTCATCGCCCACCAGGTGATCGAGCGGGCGGCCAGCTGCTCGAGGCCGAACTCCGGCAGCAGGCGGGTCACCAGGGAGAGCACCGGCGGCGACTCGGCGAACAGGGCGTCCTGGAGCACACCGCCGCCGCTCTGGATCGAACCGAGGGGGAAGTCGACGTTCCTGTCGCCCCAGTAGAAGTCGGTGAGGCCATGGCTGCGGGCGTAGCGACCCGAGTTGGGGACGGCCGCCAGCTGCAGGATCGAGGTGAGCTGGGGCTTCATCAGGTTGCGGCCCACCTGGTCGGAGCCGTTGGCCAGCCCGCGGGCGTGGTGGTCGGTGGCGGATCGCAGCAGGATCTCCGGCGTGCCGATGGCCCCGGCGGCCAGCACCACCTGGTGGCTGCGGAACAGCCAGCGCTGGCGGTCGATCTCCACCTCGACGCCGCGCACCTCCCGGCCGGACGGGTTGATGTGCAGCTGCAGCACGCGGGCCTTCTCCCGCACCGTCACGGTGCCGGAGGCGCGCGCCGGATCCACGCCGAACAGTTCGGCATCCCCGGTGGGATCAACCGCCGAGTCGGACCAGCTCAGGGGCAGGTCGTAGGGGTGGAGCCCCTGGCGTTCGAGCGCGGCGCGCAGTTCCACCAGGAAAGGCTCCACCGGCCGCGGCGCGGCGGGATAGGGGCCCTCGCGGGCGGGGGCGGTGGGATCGGCGCCGGCCACCCCATGGACCCGGTAGAGCGTTTCAGCCTGCGTGTACCAGGGGGCCAGGTCGTCGTAGCGCAGCTCCCAGTCCGGCGAGGGCCCCTCCTGCAGCGCCACGCCCGTGAACTCCGCCTCGCGCATGCGCTCGAGCACGCCGCCCCAGATCTTGGTGTTGCCGCCGATGGCGTGCACCATCTGGGGGGAGAACGGGTCGCCGTCGGTGCCGAACCACTTCTCCTCGGGGTGATAGCGGGGCTGGCGGATCAGACTCACTTCGGCGACGTTCTGATCGGCCCGGGGCATCACGCCCCCCCGCTCCAGCAGCAGCACGGTGCGGCCCCCCTCGGCGAGGGTGGCGGCCAGGGTGCCGCCACCGGCGCCGCTGCCGATCAGGATCACGTCGTAGTGGGTGTCGTCGATGATCATGGTTCAGGCTCTCCAGACGTAGAGCAGCACGAACAGGAGGATCCAGATGACATCCACGAAGTGCCAGAACAGGGACGTGGCCTTCACGCCTTCTTCGCCACCGGCGTAGTTGCCGGGGACGAACGACTTGGCCAGCATCAGCCCCATCAGCAGGATGCCGGTGAGCACATGCAGGCCATGGAAACCGGTGAGCAGATAGAAGGTGCCGCCGAAGGTGCCGGAGGTGAAGCCGAAGGGCAGGCCGCTCCATTCCACCGCCTGGCCGTAGAGGAAGTAGGCCCCCATGGCCATGGTCAGCAGCCAGAAGCCCCGGAACAGCCAGAGCCTCTCCTTGTCCTTGAAATGCTCGGCCGCCACCATCGTGAAGGAACTGGAGACCAGCACCACCGTGTTGATCAGCGGCAGACGCCATTCGAGGCCGTCCACACCGGCGGGCAGCCAGTCGATGGCGGACAGACGCAGCACGGCGTAGCCGCTGAAGAACGCCAGGAAGATGACGCTCTCGGAGCACAGGAAGATGATGAAGCCGGTGAGGTTGTGGCCGCCGTGGGCTCCCTCGCCGTGGGGCTGGGCCGCGGCGGCGTGCTCGGGGGGAAGGGGGGTGCTGCTCATCGGTTGGCGTCCTGAAGGGTGAGGGTGCGCTCGATCGCGGCCTGGTCCTGCACCAGCGGTTCGCCGCTGCCGTAGCCGTAGGGGCGGCTGATCACGGTGGGAAGGTGCTCCCCGAAGTTGTCCTCCGCCGGCGGCGAGGGCAGCAGCCACTCCAGGCCGATGGCGTTCCAGGGGTTGTGGGGCGCCCGCGGGCCCCGGGCCCAGGAACTGATCATGTTGAGCAGGAAGGGGATGATGGACACCCCCAGCAGGAAGGCCCCGAGGCTGGCGAGCACGTTCCAGAAGGCGAACTCCGGGTCGTAGGAGGAGACCCGCCGCGGCATCCCCATCAGGCCGAGGGGGTGCATGGGCAGGAAGTTCAGGTTGGCGCCGAGGAAGGTGAGCACGAAATGCAGCTTGCCGAGGCCCTCGTAGGGCATGCGGCCGGTGAACTTGGGAAACCAGTGATAGATGGCGGCGAAGACTCCCATGACGGCCGCGCCATAGATCACGTAGTGAAAATGCCCCACCACGAAGTAGGTGTTGCTGACGTGAATGTCGACCGGCACGGTGGCCAGCATGATGCCGGTGATGCCGGCGAAGACGAAGTTGAAGAGGCCCCCGAGGCAGAACAGCATCGGGGTGGTGAGCCGGATCTTGCCGCGCCAGAGGGTGCCCAGCCAGGCGAACACCTTGACGCCGGTGGGAACGGCGATCAGCATCGTGGTGACCATGAACAGGTCGCGCATCCACTGAGCGACGCCGCTGGGGAACATGTGGTGCACCCAGACGATCAGCCCCAGCCCGACGATGATGAAGGAGGCCAGACAGACGTAGACGTAGCCGAACAGGGGCTTGCGGGAATAGACAGGGAACAGCTCGGAGAAGATGCCGAACACCGGCAGGATGATCACGTACACCGCCGGGTGCGAATAGAACCAGAAGAAGTGCTGATAGAGCACAGGATCGCCGCCCCCCTCCGGCCGGTAGAAGGAGGTGCCGACGCTCAGATCCATCAGCAGCATCACGGCGCCGCCGGTGAGGGCGGGAAGGCCGATCAGCTGGAGGGTCTGGGCGGCCAGGGCCGTCCAGCAGAAGACGGGCATGCGGAAGAAGCCCATTCCCGGCGCCCGCATCCGCAGGATCGTGGTGACGAAGTTCACCGCCCCCATGATCGAGGAGACGCCGGAGAGGGCCACGGCCAGCACCCAGAGAAACTCCCCGTTGACCAGGTGACCGAGGGGATTCTGGAGGCTCACCGGCGGGTACGACCACCAGCCGGAGGTGGCCGGGCCGCTGGGCAGGAAGAAACTGACGATCAGCAGGATGCCGAACACCGGCACCAGCCAGAAGGCGGCGGTGTTGAGCCGGGGGAAGGCCATGTCGGGGGCGCCGATCATGGTGGGGATCAGCAGGTTGTTGAGCCCGTTGAGCACCGGAAAGATGAACAGGAACAGCATGATCGTTCCGTGCATCGTGTAGAGGCCGTTGTACACGGTGCGATCCACAAGATCGGCCTCAGGCGTGATCAGCTCTCCCCGCATGATCATGGCCAGAAGGCCACCCACGAGGAAGAAGAAAAAGGCCACCACGATGTACTGGATGCCGATCACCTTGGCATCGGTGCTGAAGCCGAAGTAACGCCGCCAGGAGGCGGGTGGCTCGGGGGAGAGGACGGTGCTGGTCATGGCCTCAGGCGTCGTGGGGAAGGGAGCTGGAACCGGGGGCGTTCACCTGGGGCGGCGGGGCCGGCACCACCGTCGGCCAGCCGCCGCGGGGCTTGGCCTGGCGCTCGGCGTACTCGTCGGCCGCGACGCTCAGGCCCCGCTGCAGGGGCGCCGCAGCGGCCTGCTGCAGCCAGGCGGCATGGTCGTCGGCGGACTCGACCACCACATCGGCCTGGTTGGCGGCGAACCAGGTGCCGCTGAACTGGGAGTCGCGCAGGCGGTAGCGGCCCAGGCGGGTGGGCGTGAGGCTGAAATCGATCGCCCGTCCGGGAATGACGTCCTGCTTGAGCCGGAAGGCCGGGATGAAGAAGCCGTGCAGCACGTCCTCGGAGACCAGGTGGAAGGTGACCGGCCGATCCAGCTGCAGGTGGAGCTCGGTGCTGGAGACGTTCGCGGCCGGGTAGCGGAACTCCCACGACCATTGCCGGGCGATCACCTCGATCTCCTCAGCCGGCCCCTGGCCCTTCGGGGCGCCCATCGCCATCCTCTGGGGTTCGCCCAGATGGACGTGCTCCATCGGGCCCAGCACCCCCAGCTCGGTGTTCACCTGGATGGCGTACCAGGCGATGGCCATCACCAGCACCAGCGGGATGGCGGTCCAGATCACCTCCAGGCGGGTGTTGCCCTCGATCGGCTCGGCATCGCTCTCGTCGTACTTCTCGGCCCGGTGCACGAGCACCACCCAGGCCATCACCGAGATCACCCCCAGGAACACGAATGTGCCGACGCCGGTTTCGAAGCTGAACAGCCCATCCACCAGCGGGGCGGCATTGGAGGCCTGCACCGGCAGCCAGCGCAGCGACTGCCCCGCCACCCAGAGGCTGATCAGCACCAGCAGGACGATCCAGACGGCCAGGGCGGCCAGGGCGATGGGTCCGGGGCGACGCGGGGAAGCGGAGGTCATGGGAGGGGGCCTCAGGGAAGGGCGTCGCGGAGGTCGGCGCCGTTGGCCAGGAGCTGGTCGGCGGTGATGTGGACGCCGAATTCGGCCGCCAGTTCGGCGCCGAGGGTGCCGTGCAGGCCGATCACCAGGAACAGGGCCAGACCCACCAGCAGGTAGAGCCACTGCACCTGCCGGCCCATGTCGCGGCGCCAGAGGAAGCGCTGGTAGCCCCGCCAGACGGTCATGGCGACGATCGCCAGCAGGATCGCCACCCCGCCGACACCGTGCCAAAGCATCGTCTCCATGCTCTGCAGGCCGATGCTGCTGGTGACGTCGGGAATCGGCACCGCCAGCAGGATCTCGAAGAAGCCCGCCGCCACGGTGAAGAAACTGACGATGGCGCAGGCCAGCAGGTTGTACCAGCCCACATCGTGGAAGCCGGCCCGGGTGATCGGCAGGGCGAGAAAGCGGAACACCCGCTTCTCGATCGGGTAGAGGGCGCCGACGATGTCGAAGGCGATGGCGATCACGAACAGGCCGATCGTGAAGTGGACCAGGTTCGGATGGATCGGCAGGCTGTAGGGCAGGTCGTTGGGCCCCAGCCAGTCACCAAGCTGCCGGATCGGCGTCTCGGCCGGGAGCATGGAGAGGGCCATCAGATCAGTCCGGCGCGTTCGGCGGCCACCACCGGCACCGTGTGCAGGCCGTACACCCAGATCAGCTGGTTGCCCAGGGTGACCTGGACCACCACAAGGGCCGCCAGGACTCCGCCGGCAGCCAGGAAGGGCAGGGGCAGGGTCTCGGGATCCCGGTTGCGCAGCACGTAGCGCCAGCCGGTGAGCACCGAGAGGATGCCGGCCAGGGACCAGCCCAGGGTGCTGTGCAGGTTGAGGATCGCCCGGGAGGCGCCATAGGGATCGGCCAGCCCCGCCTCCACCTGGCCGAAGATGATCGCCACGAAGATGGCTCCGGTGGCGAACAGCAGATTCCAGAAGCTGACTTCGAACAGATTCGGACGACGCAGCACGACGCCGATCAGATCGAAGACCACGCTGATCACCGCCATGGCGATGACGAAGTGGACCACGATCGGATGGAGGGTGTCCATCCAGGGCAGGTTGTGATCGTTGAGGGCTGGCAGCAGCTGCTGCATCGGGCACCGGCTGGCGAGTGCCCCATCACCATGGCCAGAGTCACGCTGTTGCCCTGGCTCTGTGTCCTTTTGCTACAGCCATGTGCCGATACCCCGACCTGACGGGGTGCCCCCCCCCCTCTGCGGTGATCATCTGCCGGCGATGTGACCCACGACGCGCTCTCCGTTCCCGGGGTTGCCTCTAGCTTTCGCGTATCACGCAGACCGGATCGATGGCGAAGGAACGCTTCTTCCTGGAGCTGGAGCCGAGCGATGCCGTGATGAAGACCTGGCCCCGCGTGGTGATCGTGGGCGGCGGTTTCGCGGGCCTCAAGGCGGCCCAGGCCCTGCGCGGCCAGCCCCTGCGCGTGACGCTGATCGACAAGCGCAACTTCAATCTGTTCCAGCCACTGCTCTATCAGGTGGCCACCGGCCTGGTGTCGGAGGCCGACGTGGCGTCGCCGCTGCGGCAGCTGCTGGGCAAGGCCCCCAACATCCAGATCCTGCTGGGGGAGGTGGAGGAGATCAACACCACAGCCAAGGAGGTGGTGTTCAACGACCGCCGCTTCCGCTACGACCACCTGATCCTGGCCACCGGCTCCGGCAGCACCTACTTCGGCCATGAGGAGTGGCGGCCTGAGGCGCCGCCGATGAAGATCATCGAGCACGCCGACGAGATCCGCCGGCGGGTGCTGATGGCCCTGGAGGAAGCCGAGCAGACCCCCGATCCCCAGCGCCGCCAGCTGCTGCAGACCGTGCTGGTGATCGGCGCCGGTCCCACCGGTTGCGAGTTGGCCGGCTCGGTGGTGGATCTGATGAAGAACGCCGTGGCCAACGAGTTCAAGCAACTCGACCCGAGCCACAGCAAGGTGGTGCTGATCGACCCGGGCGACCGGGTGCTCCGGGCCATGCATCCCAGCCTGTCGGCGGCCGCCGGAAGCTACCTGCAGTCGCTGGGGGTGGAGCTCGAGCTCGGCGGTAGGGTCCAGTCGATTGAGGGAGGCAGGGTGACCCTCAGCCAGAAAGGGGCCGATGGCAGCAGCAGCACCCGCACGCGCGAGGGCGGCACCGTGTGCTGGACCGCGGGCGTGCGAGCCTCCCACCTGGGCAAGCTGCTGGCGGAACAGACCGGCTGCGAGGTGGACCGGGGCGGCCGGGTGGTGGTGCAGGCCGACTTCTCGATCCCGGAGCATCCGGAGATCCGGGTGGTGGGCGACCTCTGCAGCTACAGCCACACGGCCGATGGCAAGTCCCTGCCCGGCATGGCTGGCCCGGCTGTGCAGATGGGCACCTGGGTGGCCCGGGACATCCTGGCCCGCAGCCAGGGCCGGGAGCATGGCCCGTTCCGCTTCACCGATTTCGGCAGCATGGCGGTGATCGGCCGCACCTACGCCGTGGCCGACCTGCGCGGCCTGCGCCTGAGCGGCTTCCCCGGCTGGCTGCTCTGGGGCGTCGCCCACCTGGCCTTCATGCCCGACACCGAGAACCGGCTCACCCTGCTCACCAAGTGGCTGTGGCAGATCGCCACCAACCAGCGCGCCGCCCTGGTGATCACCGGCCGCGCCGATCAGCACATGGGCGTGGAGGTGGGCCTGGAGCGGCGTGAACTGGCCTCAGATCCGGCGGCGGTGGAAGCGGCCCAGGACCAGGGCGATCAGGATGGCCATATCCAGTTGGCCGGTCACGGTGATGGCTGAGCTGATCCCCTTGGCCGTGACGGCGGGCCATCAGAGGCCGGGGCTGCTCTGCATGATGCCTCCGTCGGCGAAGATGCTCGTGGCCGTGATGTAGCTGGCGGCATCGCTGGCCAGAAAGGCCACCACCTGGGCAATTTCCGAAGGCTGGGCCATCCGGCCCATGGGAATGGCGGCGTTGAGCCTGGCCAGCAGCTCAGGGTTGTTCATGGTGGAATCGTTGATCGGTGTGGCCACCGCCCCGGGGCCCACATTCACGATCGTGACCCCTTTGGATGCCAGTTCCACGCCGGCGGTGCGGGTGAGCATGCGCACCCCCCCCTTGGCCACGCAATAAGGCGTGTTGTTGGGCATCGGCCAATCTTCGTGCACCGAGGAGATGTTGATGATCCGCCCCCCGCCGCCCTGGGCGATCATCTGTCTGGCGGCGTACTGGGTGGCGAAGAACACACCGCGCAGATTCACGTTCAGCACCTTGTCGAAGTCCTCCGGAGTGGTGTCGAGGATCGAGGTGCGGGTTTCGATACCGGCGTTGTTCACCATCACATCGAGGCGGCCGTACTTGGTCACGGCAGCATCCACAAGGCGCTGCAGGTCATCGAGCCTGCTCACATCGGCCTGCACCCCAAAGCTGCTGCCGCCGTAGGAGCCGATTTCCCGCTCCAGCTCTTCGGTGGCCTCGGGGTGGGAGCGGTAATCGATCACCACCTTGGCACCCTGTTCCGCCAGCACCTCGACGATCGATCGGCCGATGCCGCTGTTGCCGCCGGTGACGATGGCGACCTTGCCCTGGAGCAGGCTGGAGAGGGCCTTGCCCGCCAGCGGATTCGAATTCGTCATCGGGCGGTGCCGGCAGAGGAAGGTGGTGGAACATCCACACGTTCATTTTAGTGTCCCGTCCCGGAGATTTGCGAGCAAAGTCGCTGGAGCTTCTCCAGGATTGAATCGGCTGTGGCGATCCAATTGAACGGGGCCCTGGTCTTGTTGTAGGCCGCCACGAACTGCTCGATCTTGGCGATCAGCTCTTTGACGCTGGAGAAGCTGCCGCGACGGATTGCTCGCTGGGTGACGATCCCAAACCATCGCTCTACCTGATTGAGCCAGGAGGCGTACGTGGGCGTGTCGTGGACATGGAAGCGAGGCCGCTGGGCCAGCCAGGAGCGGACCTTGGTGTGCTTGTGGGTGCAGTAGTTCTCCACGATCAGGTGGACATCAAGGTCCTCGGGGACGGACTTCTCGATCTGCCTGAGGAACCCCAGGAACTCCTGATGTCGGTGGCGGGGCCTGCACTGGGTCAACACTTCTCCTGTCGCCACATCCAGGGCGGCGAACAAAGTGGTGGTGGCATGGCGGATGTAGTCATGGGTGACGCCCTCCACGTAGCCAAGTCCCATCGGCAGCAGCGGTTGGGTCCGATCCAGAGCCTGGATCTGCGTCTTCTCGTCGACGCAGAGGACCATCGCCTTGTCAGGCGGGTTCAGGTACAGGCCAACGATGTCGCGGACCTTCTCCACAAAGAACGGGTCGGTGGAGAGTTTGAACGTCTCCTGCCGGTGCGGCTGCACCGAGAAGGTCTGCAGCCAGCGATGCACGGTGGTTTTGGAAATCCCTGTCGCCGCAGCCAGAGTGCGGGCACTCCAGTGGGTGCTGCCATCGGTGGGCTTGGTCTGGAGTGCCCGGTTGATCACCTCGGCGACGGCGTCGTCTTCGTAGGTGCGAGGGCGGCCAGGGCGGAGCTCATCGTGCAGCCCTTCCAGCCCCAGTTCCAGGTACCGCTTGCGCCACTTGCCCACGGTCATTCCCGTCAACCCCATTCGCTTGGCGATGGAGGTGTTGGTTTCACCGGCACCGCAGGCCAGAACGATCTGGGCTCGTTGGACAATCGCGTGAGGCAGCGAGCGGGAGCTGGTGATGCCCTGCAGTTGCTGAACCTCGTCCTCGCCGAGGACCAGCGGCGCCATCGGACGACCAGGAGCCATGGAGCACCCAGCGCAACACTCCGAATTCTATCTGTTATTTCCGGGACGGTACACGAGGGACAGCCTCACAAATGGCCCCAGCATCTAGTCTTTGGCGGAAGCGAGGGGAACCGGCCCGATGGATGGCGATGCCCTGCAGAAGCCGGCCCCCGACGGCAGTGCTGGCAGCAGCGCCACCATCAGCGCACCGGCCCGACCGGCGGTGACCCGGGGCGCGGCCCTGCTGGTGGCGGCATTTCTGGCCAACACGTTGCAGAGCGCCTTCGCGCGGGCCGTGGGCAGCGCCATGGACGCCCTGATGTTCACCTGGCTGACTTTCGTACTGGCGCTGGTCCTGCTGATTCCCCTGCTGGCCGTGCGCGGCGGCCGCGATCTGCCGACGGGTGTGTTCCCGCTTCACCTGCTGCGCGGTGGCATGGGCATGGGAGGGTTTCTGCTGTTCATGTCGGCGGCCCAGCTGGTGAATCTTGTCAATGCCAATGTGCTGCTGAACACCACGCCGATGTTCATCCCGTTGCTGGCCTGGCTGGTGCTCAGGCAGCGCATTCCCTCCAGCCTATGGAAGGCCCTCGCGGTGGGATTCGCCGGGATGGTGATCGTCGTCCAGCCGAACGCCAGCCTGCTCGACAAGCCAGGTGATCTGCTGGGACTGGCGGCCGGCTTTGTCTGCGCCATCGAGTTCCTGGCGGTCAAGGCCCTCGATCGAACCGAGTCCGCCCTGACGCAGCTCGTCTATTTCCTGGTGATCGGCGGCCTTGTCTCCAGTCTGATGATGGTGGGCCGTTTCCATGCCATCACGCCGGAGCAGTTCCTCTGGGTGCTGGCCTCGGCCCTCTGCCTGCTCAGCTTCCAGTTTCTGCTGATCCGCGCCTACAGCTATGCCGATCCCAGTGCGATCGGGGCCTTTCAGTATTCCTCGGTGGTCTTCGCCGGCCTGATCGGCTGGATCTGGTTCGCCCAGATCCCCAATGCCGGCGTGGTGGTGGGCACGGTGCTGATCTGTGTCGGCGGTGTCCTCAGCCTGGTCGGACAGAACCCGCCCCCACCGGCGCCATGACCGTTCCCCACATCGACAGCATCGGGTTCACCACGGCCGACGCCGAGGCCAGCGCCGCCTTCTTCGAGACCTGCCTGGGCTTTCGGCGCCTGGGGGACGCCGTGGTGCTGGAGGGGGGCACCTACGGGGCGCTGGTGGGGCTGCCGACCGCGCGCCTCCGGGCGCTGCGGCTGGCGATCGGGGCGGAGGTGCTGGAGCTCACCGAGGTGCTCACGCCGGGGCCCGGCGTCCGTCCGGGGCGGCCGATCCCCGCCGGTTCCCGCAGCAACGACCGCTGGTTCCAGCACGCCTGCCTGGTGGTCAACTCCATGGAGGCGGCCCTGGGAGCGCTGCAGCCGGCCTTCGACGCCGGTCGGATCACGGCGATCTCCACGGCGCCCCAGCGGCTGCCGGACTGGAATGCGGGCGCCGCCGGCATCGTCGCCTTCAAGTTCCGCGATCCGGACGGCCATCCCCTGGAGCTGCTGCAGTTCCCCCCGGACAAGGGGGAGGCCCGCTGGCATGCCGCAGCCCCAGGGCCGGTGCTGGGGATCGACCACAGCGCCATCGGCATCGCCGACACGGCCGCCAGCGGCCGCTTCTACCGCGACCTCCTGGGCCTGGCCGCCGGCAGCGACGCCATCAACAGCGGCCCGGAGCAGGACGGCCTCGACGGCCTGGCGGGAACCCGGGTGCGCATCACCGGCCACCGCTGCCCCAGCGGCGCCGGCATCGAGTGCCTCGACTACCGCGAACCCACCGGCGGCCGCCCCATGGCCGCCGACCAGGTCCTGCAGGACCTGGCCCACTGGCAGCTGCGCCTGCGGGTGAAGGATCTGGAGGCGGTCGCCGAACGGGCCCCAGCTCTGGGTGGGCGTCTGATCTCGCCGGGGATCGTCGTGCTGGGGGATCAGGCCGGCTGGCTCGGGGCTACACGGGCCCTGCAGCTGGCGGATCCGGATGGCCATCGGCTGCAGCTGCTGCAGGACTGAGCCCCACCACCAGCACCACCGTCGAGCGGGGACCCAGGGTGCAGGTGTCGTCGTCGAGGGGCAGCGCATCGTTCCAGGGCACGATGTCCTCCGGGCTGGGCCGGGAGGTGTCGATCCAGCGCCGCCAGCGCGAAGTGTCGCCATCGGCGTCGGGCAGCCGGAAGCGCAGCGGCTCCCACCAGGCGTTGACCATGGCGTGCCAGCGGAAGCGATGGTCGATGCTGGTGATCGTCGCGGCGAAGGAGCGGGAGCTCTCGCTCCAGTCGGGCCGGTTCGGCTCGACCCCATGCCAGGTGACGTGATGGCGCCTCCCCAGCTCGCTGAGGCTGAGGTTGCGTCCATTGACCACCACGTCGCGGTGCTGGCGGTAAGCAATCAGTTCGCGCACGAAGCGATGCAGGTCGGCGTTGCGCTCCAGCAGCGACCAGTCGAGCCAGCTGATCGGGTTGTCCTGGGCGTAGGCGTTGTTGTTGCCCTGCTGGCTGCGTCCGAGCTCATCGCCCATGGCCAGCATCGGCGTGCCGACCGCCAGCAGCAGCATGGTCAGCAGGTTTCGGCTCTGGCGGGCGCGCAGGGCCAGGACCTCGGGGTCCTGCGTGGGTCCCTCCACGCCGCAGTTCCAGTTGGCGTTGTCGTCGCTGCCGTCGCGGTTGCCCTCGCCGTTGGCCTCGTTGTGCTTGGCGTTGTAGCTGACCAGGTCGGCCAGGGTGAAGCCGTCATGGCAGGTGATGAAGTTGACGCTGGCCTCGGCCTCCCGCTGCTTGTGGCCGTAGATGTCGGGGCTGCCCATCAGCCGCTGGCCCGCGCTGGCCGCCAGGCCGGCATCGCCCTTGACGAACCGGCGCAGGTCGTCGCGGAAGCGGCCGTTCCATTCCTGCCAGTTGTCGCCGACGAAGCTGCCCACCTGATAGAGGCCGGCGGCATCCCAGGCCTCGGCGATCAGCTTGGTCCCGGCCAGCACCGGATCGGTGTCGATGTCCCAGAGGATCGGCGAGAGGGGGGTGGGCCGGCCGGTCTGGTCCCGGTCCAGCACCGAGGCCAGATCGAAGCGGAAGCCATCGACATGCAGATGCCGCACCCAGTGGCGCAGGCTTTCGCGGATCAGGCGCCGCACCACTGGATGGTTGGCGTTGAAGGTGTTGCCGCAGCCGGTGTCGTCGATGTAGGAGCCGTCGTCGTTCTGCAGGTAGTAGTCGCCATCCGCCAGCCCGCGGAAGCAGAAGGTGGGCCCCTGGGCATCCCCTTCGGCGGTGTGGTTGAACACCACATCGAGGACCACCTCGATGCCGGCACGGTGCAGCGCCCTGACCAGGTCGCGGAACTCGTCGATCACCGCCAGGGGATCGGGACTGGAGGCGTAGCCCGGGTGCGGCGCGAAGAAGGAGACCGGCTGGTAGCCCCAGTAGTTGCGCAGGCCGGTGGGGGCCGCCAGGGGATCGAAGGCGAAGACCGGCAGCAGTTCCACCGCCGTGATGCCCAGGTCCTGGAGGTAGGGGATGCGGCTGATCAGGCCCCGGTAGGTGCCCGCCAGCTCCGGCGGCAGGCCGGCGCTGGGGTGGGCGGTGAAGCCGCGCACGTGCAGCTCGTAGATCACCGTCTCGCGCGAGGGCCTCTGCAGGGGCCGATCCCCTTCCCAGTCGTAGGCGAGTGGATCGGCCACCACGCTCTTCATGGCGGTGCCCCAGTCGCCGGAGCTGCTGCGGCCGGGGGCGCGGCCGTAGCCCGGCGGCATCGCCAGGGCGAGTCCGTGGGGATCCAGCAGCAGGTTGGACGGGTCGAAGCGCAGCCCCTGCCCGGGGAGCCTGGGGCCGTCGACGCACCAGCCGTAGGGTTGCCCCGGCCCGATCCCCTCCACCCGGCAGTGCCAGTAGTCGCCGCTGCGGTGCCGGTCGGGATCGAGGCGGAGGCGCCGGCTGGGCCCGGCGGCATCGACGCGCTCGAACAGGCACAGCTCCACCGCCGTCGCCCGCCTGGCATAGAGGCTGAAGTTGACGCCGCCATCGCTGAGCGAGGCGCCCAGGGGGGCGCTGCTTCCCGGGGACGGCAGGGCCGCCGCGCATGGGGTCATGGCATCGGCAGGGGTGGAGGAGACAGGGAACCTCCCGACCGCATGATGGCCAGGACCCAGCGTTTCGCCCGGCCGCGCCGCTGCGCCGGCCGCCGACCCTGCTTACGGTGAGCTGGCCTGCCATCCCGCCGCTCCGCCCTCCGATGGACATCGAGATCGTCACCCTGCTCGTGCCCACCGGCCCGACCCCGGCGGCGGGTGCGGCTCTGCTGGTGCTGCGGCTGTTCATGGGGGTGGCCTTCATCCGCCACGGCTGGCCGAAGCTGCGCAACCTGCGCACCTGGTCCACGGCGATGAAGACGCCGGAGTGGCTCTGCTTCCTCTCGGCGGCCTCGATGTGGGGGGCCGGGATCGCCCTGATCCCCGGGCTGCTCACCCCCCTGGCGGCCCTGGCGATCCTGGTGTCGATGGCCTACGCCATGGTGCTGGAGCTGGTCTCCGGGTTCCCGTTCATCGCACCGGATCCCTATCAGATTCCCCCAGGGGACTACACCGGCCCGATGGGGGTGGGGGAACCGCCCAGCTGGGAGAAGGCGGCCATGTACGTGGTGATGTGTCTGGTGCTGATCACCTCCGGCGGCGGCCTGCTCTCCCTCGACAACCTGCTGATCGCCGATCTGCTGGACGCCCTGCTCTGAAGGATCCCGCGCGATGCGGCGTGGTGGGACTTCAGGGCAGGGGGGGCAGGCGCGGACAGGCCTCCACCAGGGTGCGGGTGATCACGGCCTGTGGGTCGGCCAGCAGTTCGCCACCGGCCCCCTGCTCCACGACGCGGCCGCCGTCGAGCACCAGGACGCGATGGCAGAAACCGCCGGCCACCGAGAGGTCGTGGGTGATGAACAGCATGCCCAGGCCGAGCTGGCCCTGCAGGCGCCGCAACAGGGCCAGCACGTCGGCCTGGATCTCGGCGTCGAGCATGCTGACGCTCTCGTCGCAGAGCAGCACCTGGGGCTCCAGGATCAGGGCGCGGGCGATCGCCACCCGCTGCTGCTGGCCGCCCGAGAGCTGGCGGGGCAGGCGGTTTTCGAAGGATTCGGGGGGATCCAGCCCCACCAGGGCCAGCTGCTCCCTGGCGCGGCGGCGGGCCTCCGCATGGCCGGCCAGCCCATGGATCAGCAGGGGATCGGCCACCGCCTCCCCCACGCCCATCTGGGGGTTGAGGCAGGCCAGGGGATCCTGGAAGACCATCTGCAGCCGCCGCCGGGCCCGCCGCAGGGGCCGTCCCCCCAGACGGCGCAGGTCGACCCCCTGAAGCCGCACCGCTCCGCCCCGCACCGGCGCCAGCCCCATCAGGGCGCGGCAGAGGCTGCTCTTGCCGCAGCCCGACGCTCCCACCACGCCGATGGTTTCTCCTTCGTGCAGGGTCAGGCTCACGCCATCCACCGCCTTGATCCAGCGCGGCTGCCAGGGCAGGGAGGGCAGCGGGTGCCAGCTGCGCAGCTCCTCCACCTCCAGCAGCACCGGTACGGCGGCGGGGGCCTCGCTGCGCCCCCCTTCCCGCGCCCGGGCGGCGCCCACCAGCCGCCGGGCCAGGGGCGAGGCCGGGGCCGTGAGCAACTGCCGGCTGGGGGCCTCCTCCACCAGCCGCCCCTGGTCGAGCACGGCGATGCGGTCGCACCAGCGACCGGCCATGGCCAGGTCGTGGCTGATCAGCAGCAGGGCGCTGCCGGTTTCGGTGCAGAGTTCGCTCAGCTGGGCCATCACCTGGGCCGCCACGGCCACATCCAGGCTGGTGGTGGGCTCGTCGGCGATCACCAGGGGAGGGTGGAGGGCCAGGGCCAGGGCGATGGCCAGGCGCTGGCGCATGCCGCCGCTGAACTCGTGGGGGAAGCTGCCGTAGCGCTCCGGGGCGATCCCCACCCGGGCCAGCAGTTCCCGCGCCCGCTGGCGACCCCCGCCGCGGTGGGCGGCCAGGGTGTCACGCAGGTGCTCACCGATGGTGAGCAGGGGGTTGAGCCGGGTCATCGGGTCCTGGAAGACCAGGCCCACGGCTTCGCCCCGCAGCCGGCGCAGGGCGGCGCGCCGCAGCCGCCGGGGGTCCTGCCCCGCCAGCAGCAGCTCCCCCTCGCACTGGCTGCCCGGGGGCAGCAACTGCAGCACGGCCCGGGCCACCGTGCTCTTGCCGCAGCCCGAGGGCCCCACCAGGGCCAGCCGTTCGCCGGCGCTAAGGGTCAGGTCGAGCCCGTCGAGGGTGGGCTGCCCGCTGCCGGGGTAGCGCACCTGCAGAGCACCGATCCGCAGCACCGGAGCGGCTGGCAGGGACGGGGCGGGCAGGGCCATGGATGACGCCGGCGGCGCCCAGTCTGGATGGCCGAATGCGCAAATCCCCTGGTTCGTGACGATTGCCCCATACCATGGGTGAACCCTGAAGGGTGTGATGCTGAGGGTGGCGCCGGATTCAGGTTCCTCTCCGCTGGCTTACGCCTCGGCCGCCGTTCCTGCTGCAGAGGGGACCCGGGATAACGTCCCTGGCCGCGACTACGGCATTCCCCTGCCGGCCTGGCTGCGCCAGAGTCTGCAGCACCTGCAGCCCGCCGGTGCGGAGGCCCGTCCGGTCGATCCGGAGGCCCTGGTGGCCACGGCCTTCGACTTCGCCTACCAGCTCCACGACGGCCAGTTCCGGGCCAGCGGCGAGCCCTACATCGTCCATCCGATCGCCGTCGCCGGTCTGCTGCGCGACATCGGCGCCAGCGCGGCGGTGATCGCCGCCGGCTTCCTCCACGACGTGGTGGAGGACACCCAGGTCACCCCCGAGGAGATCGAAGCGCGTTTCGGCGAGGAGGTGCGCGCCCTGGTGGAGGGGGTCACCAAGCTGGGCGGCATCCATTTCACCAACCGCACCGAGGCCCAGGCGGAGAACCTGCGCCGCATGTTCCTGGCCATGGCCAGCGACATCCGGGTGGTGCTGGTCAAGCTGGCCGACCGGCTCCACAACATGCGCACCCTCGGCGCCCTCAAGCCCGAGAAGCAGCAGCGCATCGCCCGGGAGACCCGCGACATCTACGCCCCCCTGGCCAACCGCCTCGGCATCGGCCGCTTCAAGTGGGAGCTGGAGGACCTGGCCTTCAAGGTGCTGGAGCCCGAGTCCTACCGCGACGTCCAGCAGCAGGTCGCCACCAAGCGCAGCGAACGGGAGGAACGGCTCGCCACCACGGTGCAGCTGCTGCGCGACCGGCTGCTGGCGGCGGGGCTGCAGGACTGCGAGGTGAGCGGCCGTCCCAAGCACCTCTACGGCATCTGGAGCAAGATGCAGCGCCAGCAGAAGGCCTTCCACGAGATCTACGACGTGGCGGCCCTGCGGATTCTCTGCCCGAGCGTGGAGAGCTGCTACCGGGCTCTGGCGGTGGTGCACGACATCTTCCGGCCCATCCCGGGACGCTTCAAGGACTACATCGGCCTGCCCAAGCCCAACGGCTACCAGTCGCTGCACACGGCCGTGATCGGCCGCCACCGGCCGATCGAGGTCCAGATCCGCACCACCGACATGCACCAGGTGGCGGAGTACGGCATCGCCGCCCACTGGAAGTACAAGGAGGGGGGCTCACCGGCGGCCGGCGACACGGAGCGTTTCAACTGGCTGCGGCAGCTGGTCGACTGGCAGAAGGACGACGGCGGCGAGGACAGCAGCGACTTCCTGGCCTCGATCAAGGAGGACCTCTTCGACGAGGAGGTGTTCGTGTTCACCCCCAAGGGAGACGTGGTGGGGCTGCGCAAGGGATCCACCGCCGTCGACTTCGCCTTCCGCATCCACTCCGAGGTGGGCAACCACTGCCAGGGCGTGCGCATCAACGACCGCCTCTGTCCCCTGGCCACACCGTTGCAGAACGGCGACTTCGTGCAGGTGATCACCGCCAAGAACGCCCACCCGAGCCTCGACTGGCTCAACTTCGTGGCCACCCCCACGGCCCGCAACCGCATCCGCGGCTGGTACAAGCGCAGCCACCGCGACGACAACATCCAGCGGGGCACCGAAATGCTGGAGCGGGAGCTGGGCCGCGACGGCTTCGACGCCCTGCTCAACGGTGAGGCGATCGCCCGGGTGGCGAAGCGCTGCAACCTGGTGGGCACCGAGGACCTGCTGGCGGCCCTGGGCTTCGGCGGTGTCACCCTGCAGCAGGTGCTGAACCGCCTGCGGGAGGAGGTGCGCCTCAGCACCGCCGCTGCCGCCCCCGTCCCCACCAACGAGGAAGTGGCCGCCGGGGTGGCCGCGGCCCAGCCGCGCCAGGCCCCCCACGGGCACCCCTCGAACAGCCCGATCCTCGGGCTGGAGGGGCTGGAATACCGCCTGGGGGGCTGCTGCAGCCCCCTGCCCGGTGAAGCGATCGTGGGCACCGTGGCCCTCGGCAACCACGGCATCACCATCCACCGCCAGGACTGCGCCAACGTGCCCCAGGTGCCGGTGGAGCGGCGGCTGCCGGTGCGCTGGAACCCGCTCGGGGAGGCCCAGCTGCGCCGCTACCCGGTGCGGCTGCGCATCGAGGTGCTCGATCGGGTGGGGGTGCTCAAGGACATCCTGATGCGCCTTTCCGATCACCGCATCAACGTCAGCGATGCCCGCGTGCGCACCAGCGCCGGCAAGCCGGCCCGCATCGACCTGCGGGTCGAGCTCCTCAGCGCCGCCCAGCTGCGCACCACCATGGATCAGATCCGCTCGATGGCCGACGTGCTCGACCTCTGCCGCACCGGCATCGGCTGAACGATCCGGTGGCCATGCCCGGCTAGTCGGCGGCCCTGCGGGCCCCCAGCAGCACCTGCTTCATGCTGCCGTTGGTCTGGAGGGACAGCACCAGCAGATAGGCCGTCAGAAACAGAATCCCGCCCACCAGGGCCCGCAGGCCAAGGCCGAGTCCTCGGGCGGAGAAGTCGTGTCTCCAGGCCACTCAGAGACCGCCGATCAGCAGCAGGCCGATGAAATCCAGATCGAACTGGCCGGGCCGGGCCACGGCGCGGACGTCCGAGAAGAAGACACGCACCAGGACGATGCCATGGTGCGTCACCACCACCCCGGTGTAGCCGGCCACGGCCAGCCACATCAGAACGAGAGCGGCACGAAAGGCGGCCATGGAGAGAGAGGTTCCTGAGGCGGCGGTGCAGTCTGGATCGGCGCGCCGGATGGCGCAGCTTCCGCGAGGACACACCGTGGCGAGCGGGGTACCAGCCCCGGCTGTCACTTCATGATCAGCACGTCCACCCCTGGCGAGCGACCCCGCACCATCACGCCCACGTCATGGTCGCTGCGGTGGAACTGCAGATTGATCTCTTCCTCCCCCAGCCGCAGGCCGTTGATGTCGAGCATGTTCAGGCCCCTGGGAAGGCAGGGGTTGTGCAGGCGCACCTGCACCCGGTTGCTGCCGTGCTCCCGCTCGATCGCCATGCCGGTGATCGCCTCCAGCAGGCCGAACACGCTGGCGCTGGCCCAGGCCTGGGGGCTGCAGGCCACCGGATAGAAGGTGGGGCCCTCCTCCTCCCGGCGCTGGAAGCCGCAGAACAGCTCCGGCAGCTGGAACATCGGCACCGCACTGGCGGCTTCGAACAGGCCCGTGAGGATCTGCAGGGTTTCGGAGCGATGACCGTACCGGGCCAGACCCATGCCGATCAGGGCGTTGTCATGGGGCCAGACGGAACCGTTGTGATAGCTCATCGGGTTATAGCGGCTCTCCCGCTCATCGAGGGTGCGGATGCCCCAGCCGTTGAAGCTGCTGGGGGCCATTAGCTGCCGGGCGACCGCTGCCGCCGCCTCCGTGGAGGCGATGCCGGTCCAGAGGCAGTGACCCGCGTTCGAGGTCCGCACCCGGCAGGGCTGGCCGTCGCCGTCGATGGCCAGGGCATAGGAGTCGATCGAGGGCATCCAGAAGGCCCGATGGAAGCGGTGGCGCAGGGCGGCGGCCTCCTCCAGCAGCCCCTCCGCTTCGGCGGGCCTGCCCAGGCGGTGCAGGATCGAGGCGAGGGCGCGCCGTGCCCCATAGGCATAGGCCTGCACTTCGCAGAGGGCGATCGAGCCCTCGGCCAGTCGGCCGTCGGCGTGGTGGATGGAGTCGTCGGAATCCTTCCAGCCCTGGTTGCGCAGCCCGTTCTCGGCCACCCGCAGGTAGCGGAGGAAGCCATCGAAGCTGCCGGCTTGGGCCCTGTGGATCCAGGCCATCGCCGCCCGCAGTTCAGGCAGCAGGCCGGCGATGAAGTCCCGATCATCACTGCGGCGGAGGTAGTCGCCCGCCAGCATCAGGAACAGGGGCGTGGAGTCGACGGCGCCGTAATACCTGGAGAACGGGACTTCCCCGAGCGCCGCCATCTCTCCGAGCCGTGATTCGTGCAGGATCTTGCCCGCCTCCTCGTCGTGGGCGGGGTCGTCGACCATCGCCTGGCTGCTGGCCAGGTAGCCCAGCACCCCCCGCGCCAGACGGGGTTCCACCATCAGCATCTGGCGCGCCGTGATCAGGCCATCCCGACCGAAGGGACAGCTGAACCAGGGCACGCCGGCGTAGGGGTAGAGGCCATCCTCCACCTGGCTGGCCAGCAGGTGCACATCGGAGAAGGAGCGCATCAGCCAGCTGTTGAAGGCCGGGTTGTCGCTGACCACCGAAGCGGCGCTGCGCCGGGCCTCCCGGAAGCGCTGGATCGTGGCCGCCATGGCGGCGTTGTAGTGATCCTCAGCGCCCAGCGGCACAGCGAGGGGATGGAAATCCAGCACCAGGAACAGCCGCCGGGTCTGCCGGGGTTCCAGGGTCAGCTCCAGGCCGATGTGCTCCGCGCCAACGTCGTGCACGGGATCGCTGAGGCGCAGGACCGTCATCCGATCCTCCCCGTCCAGGCCCCTGTAGGTGAGCTCAAGGTTGCCGTCGACGCCGCGACGGACGGTGCGGCCGCGCTCCGCCCGCGTGTATCCCCGCACCTCGAAGATGTCACGGAAGTCCGCATCGAGCCGCAGGGTCAGCGGCACCGCCACCCGCCGGTCGCCGTAGCTGGTGAAGCAGAACTGCTGCAGGCAGGCGGTGGCGGTCAGGACGGTCCTGCGCTCCAGGTGGACCGTCATGGCCGCCGACCCTTCAGCACCGCCCTCGCTGTTGCTGAGGTGGCTCACCAGCACGCCCACCGCACCGAGTTCGGTGGAGCTCAGCACCAGCGGCGGGCGCCCCCACAGCAGCACCTGCAGGCGGCTGACATGGCGGGTGCCGCGGTGGAAGATGCCGGCCTCCTGCTGGAGGTCCGGGGAGATCTCGCCCCGGGAATCCAGGATCGCGAAGGTTTCCTCGTTCTTGAGAACAAAGGGCGGCAGCGGATCAGGCATGCACCGGCGTGCGGTGGGCGGGGCTGTGGCAGCGGCGCGCCTGGATCAGGTGCCGGTAGAGCTGTTCGTAGTCCTCTGCCTGCCGCGTGACCGAGAAGCACACCTCGAAGTGGCTGCGGACCCTGGCGCGGTCCAGCTGCTCCAGCCGGCCGACGGCGGTGATGGCCTCCGCGATCGAGGCCACCAGATAGCCGTTCACCCCCTCGCGGATGACCTCCGGTGTGGAGCCGTTGCGCCAGGCGATCACCGGTGTGCCGCAGGCGTTGGCCTCGATCATCACCAGGCCGAAGGGTTCGGGCCAGTCGATCGGGAACAGCAGGGCGAGGGCATGGCCGAGCAGATCCTGCTTGCCGGCATCATCCACTTCGCCGATGAATTCCACCCGTGGATTGTTCAGTAACAGGGGCTCGATGTGGTCATGGAAATAGGTGGCATCGGCCGGATCGATCTTGGCGGCCACCTTCAGGGGCAGGCCCACCGCCGTGGCGATGGCGATGGCGCGATCCAGCCGTTTTTCGGGTGAAATGCGCCCGACGAAGGCCAGGTAGGGGCTGGGCCGGGCCTGGAAGCGGTAGAGGTCGGTGGGCAGGCCATGGTGAACGGTCCCGAGCCAATGGGCTTCGGGGACCGGGAGGCGCTGGTCGGCGGAGATGGATACCAGCGGGACCCGATCGAAGTGGCGGTGGAGCAGCCTCTGCTCGGGCGCATGCAGCGGTCCGTGCACGGTGGTGAGATGGGGCACCCCCAGAAGATCGGCGAGGGGAAAATGGCCGTGGCCGTTGTGGAAGTGGAGGATGTCGAAATCATCGAGCCGCCGCACCACATGGTCGAGCTGGATCTCCCCATGCACCGTGGCGTCGGCCACTCGGCCGCTCTGGCGAAGGGCCCTCGGGACGCAGGGGAACAGCTGGGCACTGGTGAGGGAGTCGCCGCTGGCAAACAGCACCACCTCATGGCCCCGACGGACGAGTTCCTCAGTGAGGTAATGAACGACCCTTTCGGTACCTCCATAGCCGATAGGTGGCACGCGCTCATGGAGCGTGGAAATCTGCGCAATTCTCATATCAATCTCGTCGTGCTTCGTTGAGCCATGACGGCATTTCTTGCCATCTGCACTAAACCTACTCCGGAAAAGTTCGGGCGCGTGATTTTCGGCGGATCTGCTGCGTGTGCTGGGCTTCGGCAGCCCTGCGGCCCATCGGCGCAACCGCTTTCGCTCACCAGCGCCGGTGCGTCTTCAACGTTGGCGACAACGAACCCCCTGCGGCTCCGAGCGGGACCGCTGGCTCCGGTGCAGGCCTGCCATCCCCGGACGGGCGCCCACCGTTTCGATCCCCGACCCGTCTGCCGACCAGGTCTGGCCTAGTCGGCGCTCTCCTGCTTGAGGATCCTGCCGGTCGCAGCGTCGATGGTGATCGCTTTGCGGCCGCCTGGGCCGGCCACGTCGACGTCCCAGACGGTGCGGCCGTTCTCGCTGTCGAGATCGATCGCGATCACCCGGCCCCCGGGAACGGCGCCCGTGGCGGTGGCGATGGCCTGCTGGACCGTGACCGCCGGTCGGGGCCCGAGGGCCTCCCGGGGGAGTGACTCCCGTTCCTGCCGGAGAACCGCCCCTGTGGCGGCATTGAGATAGATCTCGAGGCCGGTGTTGTCGGGCCGGCGGACGAGCACCTCCCACACCGCCTGGCCGTTCTCGATCCCCGGATCGACATCGACGACCGTCCCTCCGGGGACCCGCTGCAGGGCGATGGCGGCCGCCCTGGCGGCGGTGATCCCGGGGGTGGTGCCGGCTCCGCCGGCCTGAGCCGTGGCAGTACGGGCTTCGGCCTCGGAGGCCGGAGCCGGAGTCAGGCCCAGGACCGCCGCCAGCAGAAGCGCACGGGCCATAGCGGTGATCGGTCGCGCCATCACAGCCAATCGCACCCGGCCCAAGGTAAGACCTCCTCCCCGCCTGCCGACCCAGGCCCATGGCCGCGCCCGATCGCCCGCAGGCTCCTGCCGGGCCCCGATCCCTAGGGTCGGGCCGGCCATCGCCCGCCCCCATGTCCACCCGCCCCAATCCCCTGCTGGGGCTGCCCTTCGAGGCGGCCCTCGAGGATCTCGGGCCTGAGTACTGGGACGTGGTGGAGGCGGCGACCTTTCCCCTCACACGCCTGCGGTTCCGCCACGACCCCCTGCTGGGGGACGGCCGCGGCTTCCTCTACGGCCAGCCGCGTGACCGCCACGGCCAGCTGCAGGACCTGGGCACCAAGGGGGCCGGCACCACTCCCTGGAGCCGCGGCGGCGATCACCAGCCGCACCCTGGCGCTGATCGAAACCGGTGAAGACCTCTGGCGCGGCGATGAACCCTCCCCCACCCGCAGTTCGGTGATGGTGCGCGTCTCCCGCACCCACCTGCGCTTCGGCACCTGCGAGCGGCTGCTGCGCCACGTGGTGGCCGTTCACTACCCGCACCTGGCGGCGATCCACACGACGGCGAGCCGCGGCTGGTGGCCTTCTACGGCGAGCTGGTGCAGCGGGTGGCCCGGCTGGCGGCCGAGTGGATGGCGGCGGGGTTCACCCACGGGGTGCTCAACACCGACAACATGTCGCCGGCCGGCGAGAGCTTCGACTATGGCCCTTTCGCCTTCCTCGAAGCCTGGGATCCGGGCTTCACCGCCGCCTGTTTCGACCACGACGGTCTCCATGCCTACGGCCGCCAGCCGCTCGTCTGCCGGCACAACCTGCGGCTGCTGCAGGAGCCCCTGGCGATGCTGCTGCCCCGGGCGCCCCTGGAGGCGGCGCTGGAGCCGTTCGGCGAGGTCCACGACGCCCACTACCGCCGTTGTCTGCTGCGCCGCCTCGGCATCGATGCCCCCATCAGCGCCGAGGCGGCCGCCGATCTCTCGGATCCGGTGGCCCCCACCCTGCGGCTGCTGGCCGGCTGGCCCGTGGCCTACGGAACCTTCTTCGCCGCCCTGGCCAGGCGCATCGGCTCGGGCGGGCTGCCGGCCATGGCCGAATGGCTCGCCTGGCGGCCTGCAGCGCTGGAACCTGCCGGAGACGCCGGTGCGGCCCGTGATCGAGCGGATCTGGGCGGCCATCGACGACGCGGACGACTGGAGGCCGCTGCAGCAGTGGCTGGCGCAGACGATGTGATCGGTGCGGGTCCGCCGACGGGGGAGACGGCCCGTGTCAGGGGCTACAACCCACCGGGGCGGCGTCTTTTACAACACCTCCAAGCTCAGGCTTTCTCCATCGCAGCGGTGTCATGACCTCCGAACAGGCTGCCCAGCTCATCGACAACACGCTCGATCTGGTGCATCAGCGCCTGCTTGATCTGGAGTCGCAATCCCTCGACCATGAGCACCGGGCCCTGGCGGCGGAATTCCGGGAATGGCGTCAACCTTCCGGCGGCCATATCGACCTGATGGTTTTTCCCGGCCTGGCCGAATCCTGAGGTTTCAGTCTCCATCCGAGAGCCGCTTTTCCCAGAACTGGGCTCTGCCCATGGCGGGATCCAGCTGATACGGCTCGAAGCCCGCCCGTCCGTAGACGGCCAGGGCAGCCCTGTTGCCTTCCCGCACTTCCAGGGTGAGCTTGCAGCAGCCGAGCCGCCGGGCGATCCCCTCGGCCCGCTGCAGCAGTCGCCGGGCCACCCCTTTGCGGCGATAGGCTTCGGCCACCACCAGATCGTGGATGTTGAGCAGGGGCCGGCAGGCGAAGGTGGAGAAGCCCTCCAGGCCGATCAGAAGCCGGGACGGCTCCTGCGCTGCCAAGGCCACGATGACGTGTGCCGAAGGGCGGCTCGCCAGGGCCTCGATGAGATGGGCACGGGTGAAGTCGGAGGGGCCCTGGCCGCCACCCATGGGGTCGCGGGCATAGATCTCCATCAGGGCCAGCAGCGCCCCGCCATTGACCGGGTTGCTGAGGTCGGCCTCGCGAATCTCGATCAGGTGTGACGGGGCCACGGGGATGTCCGGCATCGGTGAGACGGCCTTCAGGAGGCCCGCTGGCGGCGTTCCAGCCACCGCAGGCAGAGGAAACCGCTCAGGGTGGCCGCCACCACCCCCACCACCGCGGAGCCGAGCAGCAGGCGGGAGGTGATGTCCCAGCCCAGCTGGCGCAGGGTGTCCTGACGCAGCATCACCCCCCCCGGCCAGCCCTTGCCGGGCCCCAGCACCAGGCAACCCAGCTGGTAGTTGAACCAGTAGAGCGGCAGGTAGGTGATCGGATTGCTGATCCAGGTGCCGGCGGCGGCCAGCAGGTGGTTACCCCGCACCAGGCTGGCCAGCGCCACCCCCAGCAGGGTCTGGAAACCGAAGATCGGGAAGCAGCCCATGAACACCCCCGCCGCCAGCCCTCGGGCCCGCTGGCCGGGACTGCCCTCCTGGCGCCAGGCCCATTCGATCGCCTGGCGCAGCTGTCGTCTGGCCGCCCTCAGGACCCTCGGCAGGGACGGAGACTGAAGCCGAAATGGTGCCATCGGACCAGTGACGCGGGCAGATGTCCTGAATGGCGCGAACCCTAATGGGGATACCATCGCCGCCATCGCCACCGCCGTGGCTGCCGGGGCCGGCAGCGTGGCGATCGTGCGCCTCTCGGGACCGCAGGCCGAGGCGATCGGCCGGCGGCTGTTCGTGGCCGCCGGCCGCCAGGTCTGGGAGAGCCACCGGGTGCTCTATGGCCATGTGGTGGATCCGGCCGACGGCCGGCGGGTGGATGAGGCCCTGCTGCTGCCGATGCGGGCCCCGCGCAGCTTCACCCGGGAGGACGTGGTGGAGTTCCACTGCCATGGGGGGCTGGTCGCCGTGCGGCGGGTGCTGGAGCTGGTGCTGGCCGCCGGCGCCCGCCTGGCCGGCCCGGGGGAGTTCAGCCAGCGGGCGTTTCTGAACGGCCGCCTCGACCTGACCCGCGCCGAGGCCGTCGCCGAGATGATCGCCGCCCGCAGCCAGCGGGCGGCCGAGCTGGCCATGGCCGGTCTCGACGGCGGCCTTCAGCGCCGCATCAGCGGTCTGCGGGAGCGCCTGCTCGACCAGCTCGCCGAGCTGGAAGCAAGGGTGGACTTCGAGGAGGACCTGCCTCCCCTCGACGGGACGCTGGTGCGGGCCGAGCTGGAGGCGGTGCGGGGTGAGCTGGATCGGCTGGTGGCCGAATCCCGCCAGGGGGAGCTGCTGCGGGAGGGGCTGCGGGTGGCGATCGTCGGCCGGCCCAACGTGGGCAAGTCGAGCCTGCTCAACCTGCTCAGCCGCCGCGAGCGGGCCATCGTCACCGATCTGCCGGGCACCACCCGCGACCTGCTGGAAAGCGACCTGGTGCTCGAGGGTGTGCCCCTGACCCTGCTGGACACCGCCGGCATCCGCCCGACGGACGACCGGGTGGAACGGCTGGGCATCGAACGCAGCCGCCAGGCCCTGGCCGGGGCCGATGCGGTGCTGCTGCTCTTCGATCTGGTGGCGGGCTGGTCCGCCGCCGACCGGGAGCTGCTGGCGCTGGTGCCGGCGGGGGTGCCCCTGCTGCTGGTGGGCAACAAGCGCGATGCCCTTCCGCCGGGGGCGGCTGCGAATGCTGTGCCGCCGGACGGGCCCCTGGTGACCATCAGCGCCCTCACCGGCGCGGGTCGCGACGACCTGGTGGCTGCCCTGCTGGGCCTCTGCGGCGCCGGCGACGTCCAGGGGCTGCAGGTGGCCCTCAACGGCCGGCAGCGGGAGCTGGCGGCGGCGGCGGCCACCAGCCTGGAGCGCTCGCTGGAGACCGCCGTGCTGGGTCTGCCCTGGGATTTCTGGACCATCGACCTGCGCGGCGCCATCGCCGGTCTCGGGGCGATCACCGGCGAGGAGGTGAGCGAGGCGGTACTGGGGCGGATCTTCTCCCGCTTCTGCATCGGCAAGTAGCTCCCGGCGGCGACCGGCCATCTCCGGGCCACCTTCGGGCGCCATCACGAAACGCACACCCCTGTTGACCGCTTAACCTTCAGCGCCAATGCTTCGGGGAACGCTCCCCATTGCGGCGGATGCAAACCATCGACTGGCTCTGGATCCTGCACCCCGCCCTGGCGGTGGTGCTGATCTATCCCCTGATCGGCATGGTGGTGCGGCTCGGGGTCCAGGCCCGGCAGCGCCGGGTCGAGAAGGCCAAGCTGCCCCCCACCACCGGCCGCGACCACGCCGACCTGGGCCAGTGGCTCTCGGCGGGCGTGGTGCTGGTGGTGCTCGTGGCCCTCACGGTGGTGATCGTCACCAAGCAACCGGCGGAGGGCTTCACGGGGGGAGCCGGCCGCGCCCTGCAGCTGCTGCTGGTGCTGGTGGGCACGGTCGTCTCCCTGCTGGCCCTCTGGCGGGTGAAGGCCAAGGGCTACCGGCTCGTCTTCGCCCTGCTCACCTGGGCCGGAGTTCTCGGCCTCGGCGCCCAGAAGGAGGTGTGGCGCCTCAGCGACAACCCTTTGAGCCCGGCCTTCTGGCAGTCCCACTACTGGGCCGGGGTGGGTGTCGTGGGGCTGATGATCTTCTCCCTGGCCGCCCGGCCGGAGATCCTCAAGGAGCTGCGCTGGCGCCGGCTGCACCTGAGCGCCTCCATCCTGGCGGCGGTGCTGTTCGTGGGGCAGGGGATCACCGGCACCCGGGACCTGCTGGAGATTCCCCTGTCCTGGCAGAAGCCGACGATCTTCGCCTGTGATGCCGAGAAGCGGGTCTGCCCGCCCTTCGCCCCGCCTCCGGTGCCCGCCCCCCCCGCCGGCCCGGCCGGCCCGGCCGGCAGCTGAGACGGCCCGTGATCTCACCTGGTGGCGCCCCGGTCCCGTTGCTCCCCTTCACTCCGGCGCTGGAGGCCCAGCTGCGCCAGTGGCTGGATGAGGACCTCGGCCGCGGCGATCTGACGGCTCCGGCCCTGCTCGGTCACTACGGCCGGGCCCACTGGGTCAGCCGCTCCGATGGGGTGTTCTGCGGCGGGGTGCTGGTGGGGCCGCTGCTGGCCCTGCTGGATCCCCAGGCGTCGGTGCGACTGCTGGTGGCCGATGGCGAGCCTGTGGTCGCCGACCAGCGGCTCCTGGAACTGGAGGGGCAGGCGGCCGCCCTGGTGGCGGCGGAGCGCACCGCCCTCAACCTGGCCATGCGCCTCTCGGGGATCGCCACCGCCACCGCCGCCCTGGTGCAGGTGCTGGCGGGCACCGGCGTGCGCCTGGCTGACACCCGCAAGACCACCCCGGGCCTGCGGGTGCTGGAGAAGTACGCCGTGCGCTGCGGCGGCGGCTGCAACCACCGCCTCGGCCTTGACGATGCCGCCATGCTCAAGGAGAACCACCTGGCCTGGGCCGGTGGCATGGCGCCGGCGGTCGCGGCGGTGCGGGCCTCGGCCCCCTGGCCGGCACGGCTGATCGTGGAGGCCGAAACCGCCGCCGAAGCCGAAGCCGCGGTGCGGGCGGGGGCCGATGCGGTGCTGCTCGACGACTTCACCCCGGCGGCTCTGGCGGCGCTGGTGCCCCGGCTGCGGGCCCTGGCGCCGGCCGTGGTGCTGGAGGCGTCCGGGGTGCGTCCCGAGCAGCTGGGCGCCTACGCCGCCACCGGCATCGATCTGATCTCCACCAGTGCTCCGGTCACCCGCAGCCCCTGGCTGGATCTGAGCATGCGCTTCGCCGCCACGCTGGCCTGATCCCCCGCCCGCGCCGGCGTTTCAAGCCCGCAAGCCATGGTGGGCAAGGCCGTGGAGCGCCCTTAAGGTGCAGCACGTGCACGGTTCGGTGAATGGATTCTTCCGCTGCGGTGACGGCCGGCCCGATCGGATCCCCGCGCGGCAGGGTCCTGGTCCTGGGATCCCTGGCGTGCTTCTGCGCGCTGGCGGCGGCGCCGCCGGCCGGCGCCGCCGATGCCGTGCTGGAGCAGGCGGCCAAGACGGGTGAGGTGCTGATGGTGGGCCCCGCCGACAGCCCTCCCCTGGTCCGGATGGGACCGAAGGGGGAGCCGGAAGGCTACTCCATCGACCTGGCCCGGCGCATCGATCGCCAGCTCAAGGCGGAGCTGGGCGCGTCGGTGAGGATCCGCTTCGCCCCGGTCGACAACGCCACCACCACGGTGGAGGCCGTCGCCAGCGGTAGGGCCGGCCTGGCCTGCGGCGTGGCCTTCAGCTGGGAACGGGAGAAGCTGGTGGACTTCTCCCTGCCCATCGGTCTCTCGGGCCTGAGGCTGCTCGCCCGCAGCGGCGGCCCCGATGGCTCTCCCGCCTCCCTCGCCGGTCAGCCGATCGCGGTGGTGGAGGGGTCGTTCGGGGCGGGCGTCCTCGGCTCCCTGGAGCCCAGCGCCCGGCCGGTGAGCTTCCCCAGCCTGCCCCAGGCGGTCTCGGCCCTCGAGCAGAAGCGGGTGGCGGGGGTGCTGGGCGACACCAACGTGCTGGCCGGCCTGCGCCAGGAGCGCCGGCTCTCCGGGACGGCCCTGGTGCCTGAGCAGCCCTACGTGAGCTACGGCGTCGGCTGCATCGTGCCGGAGAACAACTCCCGCCTGCTGAACGTGGTCAACCTGGCCATCGCCAGCCTGTTCCAGGGCTACCTGGAGGGGCGCCCCGATGCCGTGGCCGCCGTGGCCCCCTGGTTCGGCCCCACCGGCGTCCTGACGGTCCCCGACGAACGGGTGCGCACCTTCTTCGAATCGGTTCTGCTCAGCCGCGAAGGTCTGGTGCTGGTGGCCCCCGCGCCGGCGCCCGGTCCCTGAATCGCCCCGCCCCCGAAACGCCCCGTTCCACCCCTTCGTTCCCTTCCTGGCAGCCCTCCGATGACGAACCACCCCCGTTCCGGACTGTTCGGTTTCCTGCTGTTGCTGGCCGCCCTGGCCCCGGCCGGCGCGGCGGCCAGGGCGGTGGTTGACGGGCCCTCCCGGCCGGCATCGGCCCCTTCCCCGGCGTCGCCCCCTCTCGAGGCGGCACCCGATTCGATCGACGCCAGGCTGCGGCGCATTTCGGCGGCCATGGGCCAGGTCTCCGGCCAGCGGGCGGGGGCGGAGGGCCGGCCCAGTGCCGGCGATGGTCGCCTCGCCTATGTGTTCGTCAACGCCCCGGGCGTCGGCTGGGGCAACGGCGGTTTCCGCAATGGCGGCTGGGGCAATGGCGGCTTCCGCAATGGCGGCTGGGGCAACGGCGGCTTCCGCAATGGTGGAGCCTGGCGCAACGGCGGTGGCGGCGGCTGGCGCAACGGTGGCTTCCGGAATTTCTGGTGACCCCGACCGGCGCCCCGCCTCCGGGCAACCCGGAAGGGTTCGGGCCGTTGCAGCTGCTGGTGATCCAGCCCACGCCCTACTGCAACCTCGACTGCGACTACTGCTACCTGCCCAACCGTGACGACCGGCACCGGCTGCCGCTGGAGCTGCTGGAGGCAGCCCTGGAGCGGGTGCTGGAGAGTCCCTACGTGGGCGGGGACTTCACCCTGCTGTGGCATGCCGGTGAACCGCTGACGGTCCCGATCGCCTTCTACGACGCCGCCACGGCCTGCGTGCGGCGGGCGCTGGAGGGCTGGGCCGGGGAGCCGCTGGCGATCCACCAGTCGGTGCAGACCAACGCCACGCTGATCAACGAGGCCTGGTGCGACTGCTTCGAGCGCAACGGCATCGCCGTGGGCGTGAGCATGGACGGGCCGGCCTTCCTCCATGACGTCCACCGCCGCACCCGCACCGGCCTGGGCACCCATGCCGCCACGCTGCGCGGCATCGAGCACCTGCGCCGCCGCCGCATCCCCTTCCAGGTGATCGCCGTGATCACCGAGGAATCCCTCGGCCACGCCGATGAGCTCCACGCCTTCTTCGTCGAGAACGGCATCACCGACGTGGCCTTCAACATGGAGGAGACCGAGGGGGAGAACCGCGTCTCCACGCTCAGCCGCCCCCAGGCCGAGGCCGCCTACCGCCGCTTCCTGGAGCGCTTCTGGGCGCTGTGGCAGGAGCGGCCCGAGCTGATGCGGGTGCGGGAGTTCGAGGGGATCTGCAGCCTCGCCCAGGCCGATGCCCGGCTGGTGTGCACCGACATGAACAACCCGTTCGCCATCGTCAACGTCGATGCGCGGGGAGCGATCTCCACCTTCGATCCGGAGCTGCTGGCGGTGCACATCGACACCTACGGCGACTTCGTGCTGGGCCACGTCCAGACCGACAGCCTCGCCTCGATCGCGGCAAGCCCGAAGTTCCGGCGCATCCTGGCGGACATGCGCGCCGGCACGGAGCGCTGCCGGGCCGAGTGCGCCTACTTCGGCCTCTGCGGCGGCGGCGCCGGCAGCAACAAGTACTGGGAGCACGGCACCTTCGCCTGCAGCGAAACCCAGGCCTGCCGCTACCGCATCAAGATCACCGCCGATGTGGTGCTGGCCGGTCTGGAGGAGGCGCTGGGGCTGGCGTCCTGATCGCCCGACCCCTCCATGCGAAAGAGCCGCTGCGGTCAGGCAGCGGCTCTTGGATCGATCAGCTGTGAAACGCCGGCGCGTGGGTGACCTCTCACAGCAGGGGCTGGCTGTCGACCAGCCAGGGGGTGGTCGGGGTGGCGCCGAGGACGGCGTCGCCGCTGTCCGGGGCGAGGCCGGGGCCCCGTGGTGCTGTTTGGATCGGACAGGTTGGGATCGGAGGACTCGTCGGTCCCGTTGCGATCCAGCCTCCAGGTGTGGAACTGGCCGGAGGTGGCCACCTTCCAGCGGATCCGGCGATCGGAAAACCGGGTGAGCGTGATCGAGGGGGTGTGTAGGCGCCGGCGACCCACCGGGGAGAATGATCGAGCCCACGCCTGCCGTTCGACCGGTTCCGCTCCATGCTGCGCATTGCCCACGACCTGAACAGCTCCCTGCTGGAGGCCCTGGAGCGTGCGTTCCCCGAGGCGGCCGCCGCTGCCCGGGCGGCCGGTGCGCCCCTGGATCCCCAGCTCGGGCCCTCCACAAAGCCGGAGTTCGGTGACTTCCAGGCCAACGGCGCTCTCACCCTGGCCAAGCCCCTGCGCCAGGCGCCCCGGGCGATCGCCACGGCGATCGTGGAGCGGCTGCAGGCGGATCCCGGCTTCGCGGCCCTCTGCCTGCCGCCGCAGATCGCCGGCCCGGGCTTCATCAACCTCACCCTGCGGCCCGAGGTGCTGGCCGCCGAGGTGGGCCGCCGCCTGGCCGATCCACGCCTGGGGGTGGAGCCCGTGGCCCCCGACGGCGCGCCGGTGGTGGTGGATTTCTCCAGCCCCAACATCGCCAAGGAGATGCACGTGGGGCACCTACGCTCCACGATCATCGGCGACGCCCTGGCCCGGGTTCTGGAGTTCCGGGGCCATCTGGTGCTGCGCCTCAACCACGTCGGTGACTGGGGCACCCAGTTCGGCATGCTGATCACCCACCTCAAGGAGGTGGCGCCCGAGGCCCTCGACACCGCCGATGCGGTCGACCTGGGCGACCTGGTGGCCTTCTACCGCCAGGCCAAGGCCCGCTTCGACAGCGACGAAACCTTCCAGACCACGTCCCGCGAGGAGGTGGTGAAGCTGCAGAGCGGCGATCCGATCAGCCGCCGCTGCTGGCAGCTGCTGTGCGACCAGTCGCGCCGGGAGTTCCAGCGCCTCTACGACCGCCTCGACATCCGCCTCGACGAACGCGGCGAATCCTTCTACAACTCCTATCTGGAGGCGGTGGTGGCCGATCTGGCCGCCGCCGGCCTGCTGGTGAGCGACGGGGGCGCCCAGTGCGTGTTCCTCGAGGCCGAAGACGGCACCGCCAGCCAGGCGCCGCCGGTGATCGTGCGCAAGAGCGACGGCGGCTTCAACTACGCCACCACCGACCTGGCGGCCATCCGCTACCGCTTCGCCGCCCCTCCCGACGGCGACGGCGCCCGCCGAGTGATCTACGTCACCGACGCCGGCCAGGCCAGCCATTTCGCCGGGGTGTTCCAGGTGGCCCGCCGCGCCGGCTGGATCCCCGAAGGCGGCCGGCTGGAGCACGTGCCCTTCGGGCTGGTGCAGGGGGAGGACGGCAAGAAGCTCAAGACCCGCGCCGGCGACACGGTGCGGCTGAAGGAGCTGCTGGATGAGGCGGTGGAGCGCTGCGACGCCGACCTGCGCCGCCGTCTGGCGGAGGAGGGGCGTCAGGAAGAGGAGGCCTTCATCAGCGAGGTCGCCACAACGGTGGGCCTGGCGGCGGTGAAGTACGCCGACCTGAGCACCAACCGGATCACCAACTACCAGTTCAGCTTCAATCGCATGCTGGCCCTCAGCGGCAACACCGCCCCCTATCTGCTCTATGCGGTGGTGCGGATCGCCGGGATCGCCCGCAGGGGCGGCGGCGAGGACGGGGCCGGGGCGGCGGGCCCGGAGGCGACGGCGTCGCTGGTGTTCAGCGAGCCCCAGGAGTGGGCCCTGGTGCGCCAGCTGCTGCAGTTCGATGCCGTGATCCAGGAGGTGGAAGAGGAACTGCTGCCCAACCGGCTGTGCAGCTACCTGTTCGAGCTCTGCCAGCTGTTCAACCGCTTCTACGACCAGGTGCCGGTGCTCCGGGCCGAGGAGCCGGCCCGCGCCTCCCGGCTGGCCCTCTGCCGCCTCAGCACCGACACCCTCAAGCTGGGCCTTGGCCTCCTCGGCATTCCCACCCTGGAGCGGATGTAAGGCTGCGGAGAGCTCCGATACCGTTTCGTGCATAATTTCGTGCATAATATTGATGATGCTGTTCGTTGTGGCAGATCCCGTCCGAGTCGCGATCATCGGGGGTGGCTGCGGCGCCATGACTGCGGCCTATGAACTTTCCCGACCCGAGCACGGTGGCCGCTATGCCATCACCGTCTACCAGCAGGGCTGGAGGCTGGGGGGCAAGGGGGCTTCTGGCCGTGGTCCCTCCGGCAGGGTGGAGGAGCACGGATTGCATGTCTGGCTGGGCTTCTATGAGAACTCCTTCCGCATGATGCGGGAGTGTTATGCCGAGTTGGAGGCGTCGCCGGAAGGGTCGCCTTTCGGCTCCTGGCGGGAAGCTTTTCTGCCGGAGACGGAGGTGGGCTTGTTCTCGCGATCCGTGTCGTCCGACTGGCGGAAGTGGAGCGCACGGTTCCCGTCCAGGCCTGGCCTGCCGGGGGATCCCCTGCCACCCGGCGCCACCGCTTCGATGGCAGGTTACCTGCAGCAGGCCATCGCCATGCTCCGCACCCTGATCATGGATGTGGAGGTTCGCCCGGTGACGGAGTCTCCGGATGGGGGTGAACCCGGTGACATCCTGGCGGCCATGGCCGGCTGGCTGTCGGGGAGCACCTTCACCGGAGCGGCTCTGATCGTGGAGGGCCTCGGTCTGTTGAGCAGTGCCCTGCGAATTCTGCCGCTCCCGATGGAAGCCCCCCTGATCCGCTTCGTTGAGGAGCTGAACGTCGCCGTCCGGTCCTGGCTGGAGGAGCGCTGGCTTTCGGATCACCCGAAGCGCCACATCTGGGAGATCGTGGATCTCGTGCTGGCCATTGTTGTGGGCAGTATTCGCTTCAATCTGCTCCGTGATCCCCGGGGGCTGGATGCGATCGATCACTACGAATGCAGGGAGTGGCTGCGTATGAACGGGGCTTCGGAACGCGCCGTGTTCTCTCCTTTCGTCATCGGCCTGTATGACCTTGCCCTGGCCTACGAGGATGGGGATGCCACCCGGCCGGCCCTGGCGGCCGGACAGGCGATCCGGGGCTCCCTGCGCATGTTCTTCGGCTATCGAGGATCCCTGTTCTGGCGCCTGCGGGCGGGTATGGGGGATGTGGTGTTCGCGCCGCTGTATGCCGTGCTGCGTCGTCGGGGGGTGCGTTTCCGGTTCTTCCACAGGCTCACCGATGTGCGGATCCCGGCCGGGCCACCCATCCAGCCGGGTGATCGCTGCCACGTGGAAGCCCTGGACTTTGATGTTCAGGCAGAGATTCAGGGGAACCGCGACTACGACCCGTTGTTCGAAGTGGGCGATCGCCCCTGCTGGCCCGCCCAGCCCGATTTCGATCAGCTGGTCGACGGTGATCGACTCCGCCGGGATCAGCGGGATTTCGAGTCGCACTGGGATCGCTCGTTCACCTCCAGGCGCCGCCTCGAGGTGACGCGCGACTTCGATGCGGTGGTCCTGGGGGTGAGCGTCGGCGCCATCCCCCATGTCTGCTCCCAGATTCTGGCCAGGGATCAGCGCTGGGCCACCATGGTCGAGCGGGTGAAGACCACGGCGACGCAGGCCTTTCAGGTATGGCTGCAGGAGGATCTGTCCCAGCTGGGCTGGCAGGGACCGCCTTACATCGTCTCGGCGTTCGACAAGCCCTTCGACACCTGGTGTGACATGGCCCATGTCATTCCGGAGGAAGCCTGGTCGCAGCCTCCCGCCACCGCCCTCTACTTCTGTGGCGTGCTCCAGGATCCTGCCGTGCCGCCGCAGGATGCCGACAGCGCCTATCCGCTCCGCCGGACGGAGGAGGTCAGGGACAACGCCATCGCCTTCCTGCGTGGCGCCGGGTCGGTCCTTTGGCCCCAGGCCTACGACGCCACCGGAGCCTTCCGCTGGGAGCTGCTGGCCGACCCCTCTGCCTCCGAGGCCGCCGCAGAGCCCCCCGGCGACGTGAACCTTGGCGAGGTGAACCCTGGCGAGCGGCGATTTCTGAGTCAGTACTGGCGGGCTAACGTCAATCCCTCCGACCGGTACGTCCTCGCGCTGCCTGGCAGCCTGAAGCATCGGATTTCACCGCTCGATCCCACGTACGACAACCTCACCATCGCCGGGGACTGGACCGACTGTGGCTTCAACGAGGGATGCACCGAAGCAGCCGTGATCTCCGGGCGGCTGGCCGCCCATGCCCTGTCCTCTTCACCTTCGCTGGCGGAAATTGACGGCTATGATCATCCTTGAAGATTTCAATATAGACTCACCAGGGGCAGCAATCCTTCTCGCGCCAGGGCAGCATCGCATCAATGTCAGAAAACCAGACGGGAATGAATCCGGAAGCCGCCCAGGATGGTCGTTGGCACCGCCCCCCACCAGAGCGTGAGAAACCTCTGCGGAGCGCCTGGTCCGATGGAGTGATGCCTATGGGCGGACGTCCCATCACCGAAACGGTGGAAGACACCATCCGAACGGCTTATCGCGTCATCGGAGAAAATATTCGGCAGGGTCACGACGCTGCCGAACGCTTCGGTTGGGAAAATACCCGTGGCGCCACCGATCCTTCCCGCGACCTTGGTACCCTTGCCAGTCGCATGATCCAGTTAGGGCGGGAGATGGCCACCACCTACTTCGATGCCATGGATCTCCTGTTGCAGGAGGCCGATCAGCGGCGCGGTGATCGTGAGCGCCCCCGGGGGCAGGCGGGAGACCCTCCACCGCCGGATACTCAGAGGGGACGCGACGATGCCGATGAGCCGCATTGATGGCGATCCTCGCGCCGCGGGTGCGTTGGGGTCATGAGCCGATCCATCCAGCCCCTGCTGGAAGCCTACGGAAAGCTGATTCGTGAGTATGTCGATCAATACCTGACGAGTCAGCCCAAGGCCCCCTATCTCCATGATCTGCTGGCCGACTATCCCCGTCGCGGCGGAAAACTGATGCGGCCGTGCATCTGCATGGCCCATGCGCGTGCGTTCGGGGGACGGCTGGAGGATGCCATTCCCTTCGCAGCTGCCGTGGAGATCCTGCACAATGCTTTGCTGATTCACGACGACATCCAGGATGAAAGTGTGGAGCGTCGAGGCCTTCCCACCCTCCATGCACTCCATGGCGTGCCCCTGGCGATCAACGCCGGTGATGCCATGTTGCTGATGGCCTTCGGTCCCCTGCTCGACAATGTCGGCCGTCGCGGCGGCGCCCTGGCCCGGAGGATTCTGGAGGTGACGCGACGGATGGCGAGGGAAACGGCGGAAGGACAGGCGCTGGATATCGGCTGGCGACAGGACAATCGCCATGACATCACCACGGCTGACTATCTCACCATGGTGCTGAAGAAGACGGCCTGGATGGCCACCATCTGGCCGGCCCAGGTGGGGATGCTGCTCGGAACGCATGGCCTGGTCGACCCGGAGGCGGTGGTCCGCTTCGGCTTCTTTCTCGGTGCCATCTTCCAGATCCAGGATGACCTGTTGAACTTCTCCTCCGAAGCCGCCTATGGCAAGGAGCCGCGGGGAGATCTGTTCGAAGCCAAGCGCACCCTGCTGTTGATTCATGTCCGTTCCCAGTGCAATCATCATCAACGCCGGCAGCTTGATCACTTCATGTGTCTGCGTCGCCAGGAGAGAACCGCTGATTCCGTGGCCTGGCTTGCCGATCTCATGGTCAGTAAGGGGTCGCCTGATTACGCCCGCATGGTGGCGGAGTCCCTGGCGGGGGCCGCACGCCATGAATTCATCCGGGCCTATGGGCACCTGCCCGATTCACAGGACAAGGACTTCATCGAGGATCTGGTCCCCTGGGTGTTCAACCGGACGACGTGATGTCCAGCTCCCCTGGCGACCATGACCCAGGCCCTCCCGGTCGGGTCCTGCTCTACGGCGCGACCGGATTCAGCGGTCGCCTGCTGACCCGGTGTCTGCAGGCGCAAGGCATCCCCTTGGTGCTGGCCGGCCGCCACCCCGACCGGGTGACGGCGATGGCCCACCGCTGGGGACTGGAGTGCCGGGTCTTTTGCCTGGACGACCGTTCGCGGATGGAGGCGTCCCTTGAGGGGATCTCCGTGGTTCTGCATGCGGCGGGCCCCTTTCAGCAAACGGCCCTGCCGATGATGACCGCCTGTCTGCGGACGGGGACCCATTACCTCGACCTGGCCGGGGAATGGCCGGTGTTTCAGCAGGCCATGGATCGCTCTGAGCTGGCCTCCGCCAACGGGGTGATGCTGATGCCGGGGATCGGCTTTTCGATCGTGGCATCGGATTGTCTGCTGGCGATGGCCCGGGCCCGGTTCCCCGAGGCGGTGGCCTTGCGCCTGGCCCTTTCGGCCCCTGATGTGATGTCACGGGGCACCTTCCGCAGCCTGATGGGACTCACCAGCTCCACCGTCATGGTGCGCCGGCAGGGGATTCCCACGGCCTTGCCGGCGGGTTCCCTGTCGCGCTGCTTCGACTTCGGGGCCGGGTTGCGGACGGCGGTGGCCGTCAACTGGCCGGATGTCTTCATCAGCCAGGTCACCAGCGGCATCCCCACCCTGGAGGTGTATGCCGAGGCCGATGGGGCCGTTCAGCTCGCCTATCGGGCAGGCTCCCGCCTGGCCCCGCTCCATCAGTCGACCCTGGGCCGGAACCTGCTGGATCTGCTCAGCCAGGCCTGGCCCCAGGCCCCTTCCGCGGCTCGGCGGCAGCGTTCCGGCTTCACCCTGGTCGTGGAGGCGGAGGATCGCTGGCGACGCTCCCGCTGCCTCCGCATCCAGACCCGTGACGGCTACACCGTCACCGGAGCGACGGCTGTGGCGATCGTGAGGCGGGTTCTTCAGGGCCAGGTCGCCCCTGGATTTCAGTCGCCTGCCCACCTCTACGGAGCGTCGCTGCTGGAAGACGCCGGTGGTGTTCTTCGTGTATTCTGACGTCATGCATGGCTCGACAGTTGAGCTCTCATCGGTGAACGATTTTCCCTATCTCGATAATCCACTGGATGGTCAGCAGGAGGCCCCTCCCTATGTCTTCAGGGGGATCCAGTCGCACTATTTCAAGCTCATGGCCCAGTCGGGGGCCCTCGAAAACTTCTGCACCCGATATCTCAATCCGGCCTCTAACGCTTACACCTACTGGCCGCTGTCTTCCCTGCCGCTTGCCGGTGTGGGTCCCGTGCGGCCGTTCGTTGTTCTCGGAGTCCTCTTTTATCCGGAGATGCGTTCCGGCAGCTTCCATCCAGAACGCACAACCAAGCAGCATGAGGTCTTCTTCTCCTTCCCCGTACTTCGCTTCAACAATGGATTCCCTGACAGAATCTGTTGGGTCTACCCCTTCATCTGTGTCGACAACATCCGTTCGGCCATCACGGGGCGAGAGGTGATCGGGCTGTCCAAGCTGGTGGGCCGATTTGACAGCTACGACGCCCACCCTGCTGGCCCGTCGCATTCTCCCTCCTGTGATTGTCTCTCAGGAGAATTGTTCGCTGACGATACCGACTCAATGGGGATCAGTGTCCCAACCTACATGCGCTATGGGCGTGACATTCAGGAGCAGATGCTGCCGATCATTCGCATCCAGGCGGATCCCAAGTTCCTGGCCGAGGGGCTGCTGGATGGCGAACCGCCTGACCTGCGGACAGCCCCGGTTCTTGATCGCGCCGCCGCCGAGGCCAGGGCTGGAACCGGGCCGCCATGGCCCGCGTCCGCAGCGGCCGACTCGGTGGCCTTCCTGAATCGGATGGCGGAACTGGTCAACGGCTTCACCTTCCTGTCGCCCAGGCTGGTCATCAACAGCCTCAAGCAGACGAGGAGCAGCGTCGATCCTGCCTATTCCGACCATCAGGCTCTGATGGAGACGGTCTGGCAGTCGGAGAACGTTCGTCAGCTCCGATTCTGGGGGCTCGGTCACTTCCGGATCCAGATCTTCAACAATGCCGGCTTGCCGCTGGTCAACCAGCTCGGCCTGGGGCAATACAAGCGAGATGGGGATTTCATTGAGCTTGTGGGCATGGGCTCCAGTTACTCCCTCAGCGCTGATCTGCGACTGGTCAGCTCCTCCGTGCTGGCGGAGGCGATGGCGGCGGAGCCCGCCATCGGACGCACCCTCCTCGGTGATCTCACCTCCATCCCCAGGGCCTGCCTGTCGCTGACGTTCGACGCGGCTGAGGCATCGATTCAGTGGACCGGTCTGTCCGTGTCCCTGGCGCGTCAGGCCCTGGGTCTGAAGCCTTGAAGCGTGCCGTTCACGGCGTCGATCGGCTGATCCGCTCCCCGGCGTAGAGCTGTTTCTTCGCGTTGATCAGCCTTTCGAAGCCGGTGGCGCCCTGTTTCCTGGCCAGGGCCAGAGCCTGATCCAGCGCCTCACTCACCGCGGGCTGGTCATGGCCCGTGGCTCGGGCGAGCACGTCCGCCTTGCGGACCTGGACGAGGGGCATGAAGTAGGCCTCTCCGGAACGCCTGACCGCGTCCTCCGCCGCCTGAATGCCTGCGAGGGCCTCGGCGCTGGCGCCGGCGAGAGCGTGGAGCGTGGCGATCTCCGCCAGTCGGAATCCCTCCAGCGTCATGATGCCCAGACGCTGCTGTTCCCGCATTCCCTCGGTGGCGATCGCCAGGGCAACCCCCGGGTCGGCCTGCCCTGCCTGGGCCAGGGCAACCCCCCGGTAGACCTTGGTGATGGCGCGCCAGGTCAGGTAGCCATAGGCATCGGCAATCGTCAGGATGGTGTCGCTGAGGGTGATGGCGTCCAGATAGCGACCCTGTATGATGCAAATCAATTGATTGTAGCCCAACGTATATACTTTTTCGTAGTCCTTTCTCAGCCGCGCGGCATGGCGCCTCGCCTGGTCGATGGTGGTGGCCACCCGATCCGGATCCCCCGAGGCCAGCTCCACCATCGCCAGGGCGGTGAGGGAGCCGGTCATCGGATCGTGGGTGGTGGGAAAGCTCAGATCCCAGCCTTCATGCTGGTGGTAGAGATCGATGCTTTCGCTCAGATGCCGGCGCGCCAGGGCCATGGATCCCTTGACGTAGTGGATGTAGCCGATGGAGAAATGGGCCTCGATGCCATGGATGGGATCTCGGCCCTCGTCCCATAGCTGAAGGCATTGGCCTGCCGATCTCTCGGCCTTCTCCAGATTGCAGGAGACGATGCAGTAGTTGCAGAGGCCGCGCAGGATCGCGAACGACGACTGGCTCTCGCCGAGGCGCTCTGCCAGCCTCCGCGACTCCTCCGGGATCTGGCCCACTTCCGGTGCCGAATAGCTGCGGGACCCGGCCAGGCTCATGGCCAGCCCCAGCAGCAGCATCAGCTCCAGGGAGGCGGGCAGGTTCTCCTGGCGGACGGTTTCGTGGCGAAGCAGATCCAGGGCCGTCTGGAAGTGCTGCACCGCCTCTTCATGGGACGCCATTTCAGCGGATCGTTGCCCCGCACTGATCCAGTGGGGGATCGCCTGCTCGAAGAAACCGGCGCGGGTGAAGTGATGGGCCAGCAGCTGGGGCTCCGCAGCGACGAGCTCCTGAAACTTGCCCGAGAGTGTCTCGGCGATCCGTTCGTGAAGGATCTGCCGGTCCCGCTTCAGCATGGTTTCGTAGGCCGCATCACGAATCAGCGCATGCTTGAACGCATACGCTTCCCCGGCGGTCTGATCCGATGGCTGCAGCAGCCCGGAAACCAGCAGGCCATCCATCTGCTGGCGCAGCACGTCTTCCGGCTGGCTGGAGACGGCCTCCAGCAGTTCGTAGGTGAAGCTACGGCCGATGACGGCGGCGATGCTGGCCAACCTCCGGGCCGGACCGAGTCGATCCAGGCGGGCAGCCAGGGAGTCCTGCAGTGTCTCGGGGATGGGGTCACTGCCATCACCGCCGCCGGAGCCGCTGGCCCGCAGCTGCTCGATCATCGATTTGGTCGTTTCCTCCACGAAGAGGGGAATCCCATCGCAGCGTTCAACGATGCGCCGGGTCAACTGGGGGGAGAGGGCTTCATCGGCATCGGCGTTCAGGCAGGAGCAGATCAATTCGCAGGCCCTGCGGTCCAGCCGCCTGAGGCTGAGATGGGCGGCATTGACGCTGGAGCGCCAGGGAGAGTCGAATTCGGGCCTCGCCGTGGCCAGAACCATCCACGGCTGCCGACGGGCTGTGGCAATCAGACGATCGAGCAGCTCCAGGGTGGTCGGGTCGATCCAGTGCAGATCTTCCACGACGATCAGGCTCGGCTGCCCATCGCTCCAGGCCTGCACCATCGCCATCAGGGTGTCGAGCCGGATCTGTCGTTTCTTCTCGGGGGTCAGTCCGTCCAGCGCCGATCGCCCGCCGCCGCGCAGGCCGATGAGATCGGCCAGGACCTCCAGGCTCCTGGCATCCGTGGCGCCGTAGCGCTCCATCATCCGGGCCAGCTTCTCCAGACGGCTGCCATCGTCGTCGCCCTTCTCGAAGCCGGCGGCCTTGTTGATCTGCTCGGCGATGGGGTGGAGGGTGCTCTCCCTGGTGTTGGGACCGCAGTACCAGCTCATCTGGCGGTAGTCCTGAACCAGCAGGGATCGCTTCAGTTCGCCGACGAGATGGGACTTCCCGATCCCGGCCTCACCCTGCAGCAGCACCAGCTGGCCCCGCCCTGCCGCGACAGCCTGCCAGGCGTTCATCAGCAGCTCCATCTCCTGCTGCCGGCCAATCAGCGGCAAATCACTGGTTTTCCAGCGGGCCTGGGAACGGCTGGAGAGGTCGGTTTCCTCGATCACCGCATAGATCGGCATGGACTGATCGAAGCCCTTCAGTTCCCTCGCACCCAGACACTGGTGATGGAACAACTCCCGTGTGATCCGATGGGTGCTCTCCGACACCAGGATCTGATCGGGCCCGGCTTCCGACTGCAGCCTGGCGGCCAGATTCGGGGTTTTCCCCATCATCAGGCCGGCCTTGTGGGGCGTTTCGATGTCGCGGATGCCGGTGGCCACCACTGATCCGGAGGCGATGCCGATGCGGCTGCGCAGGGGTTCGCCGGTGGGGGATGGGAGGTGCCGAATCGCCTCCCGCAGCCGCAGGCCTGCCCTGACGGCATTGGGGGCCGCCTCTTCGGAGGCTTCAGGATAGCCGAAGTAGGCCAGGATGCCATCACCCAGGTACTGGGCCATGTAGCCACAGTGCGAGGACACGATGTCATCGCACAGGACGTAATAGCACTCCACCATCTCCATCAGCTCCTCGGGGTCGAGTCGCTCGGCCAGGGAGGTGGAATTGACGAGGTCGCAGAATAGAACCGTAACCTGACGCCGCTCCGGTGGACACGGGACAGATTTCAACGTTGAGCCCATGGTTGTCTCAAGGCCATCCACGAGCCTGTGGCCAACTTGGAAATCCACCGATGGATACATCCAATTCTAGCCGCCACTCGATTGTCGCGGCGGCATTCCCTCTCCCCTGGCTGCCCGGAGTTCGGCCCCGCTGCCGGGACACCTCCGTCAGGGCTCCAGCAGCCCCCGCCGCCGCAGCGGCTCCAGATTCGCCAGTCGCAGCCCCTCGGCCGCCTCGACGATGGTTCCCTTGGAGCGAAGCTGGGTGAGGATCCTCGATGTGGTGCCTCGGGCCAGGCCGGCGATGGCGGCGATCTCCGTCTGCTTGAGGTCGGGGATCGGGGCCAGCGGATCGTTGCCGTAGCCGCTGCAGAAGGCCAGCTCCAGCAGGGTGGCCAGGACCCGGGTGGTGGCGTCCTCGCCCCGCAGGCTGAAGCGTCGCCCCAGGCTGAGCAGGCGTCGTGCCTGCAGCCGGGCCATCTCCAGGGCGAATCCCGTCGAGTGATCCAGCTCCTGCTGGACTGTCGTCCAGCGCAGTTTCACCAGCTCGAGCGGGGTGAGGGCCACCACATCGGCGGTCCGCCGGCTGTTTCCCAGCAGCATCGCCAGCTCGCCGAACATCTCACCGGCGCCCAACAGGGCGATCACCACCTCCTCCCCCTGCAACGTGAGGCGTCGGACCTTCACCACTCCCGAGCGGATCAGGAACAGTCCATCGTTCCAGTCACCTTCGAAGACCAGCTGATGCTTTGCGGGCACTTGCAGGGTCCTGTGGTCTTGGAGAAGGCTCTGGAGCCGCTTGATCTCCAGCCCCTCAAAGAGGGGGAAGGACCTCAGCTCTCCAACCTCGAAACCTCCCATCTCCTCCAGACGGTTTTCCTACTTTCCCATGGTTTCCCTGTCCTGTCATCCAGGTGACAGCTGGATGGCAGCGATTGTCTCCATGGAGGCGACCGGGAACAACACGCAATAACAGCAACTCCCGGACAGTGACGCCATTGGATTGGAGAGCCTGCCATGACGTCCGCCGTCCTCAGTGTTTGGAATCGCTGGTCCGCTCCCGCTGGGAGGCAAGGGTGGGTCGGGCGCAGCTGGCCGGAGCTGCTCGCCCTGACAGCCGCAGGGCTGCAGGGCCATGCCACCCCATCGCTGCTGTTGCTGTCTTGCCTGATCCGGCTGGGCTGGTGCTCAGCGGAGCTGCTCCATGGGGCCGGTCATGCATTGCTGCGGGCCTTGGTCGACAACGATGGCGCTGCCTTGGCCGTGGTCAACATCCTGGAGCATCGGTCCCCTGGCGAGTTCTTTCGCGCTCTGGCTCCCTTGGGACCGATTGGCCTGCCCGACGGCAAGGTGCGAGCGCCTGGCTGGGTGGCGGTTGGGGACACGGCTCCCTGGAGAGTGCGACTGAAGGGCAGTGGCGGTCTGCTGGCCAACCTCTGGGCCCTCGCCCTGGCCTGGGGCTGCCTGTTGACTTTTCCCGCTGATGGCTCCGTCCTGCTCCGCGGCCTGCTGGTCAGCGTGGCGGCGGCCAACGGCGTGCTCTTTCTGACCTCACGCACCGACTGGGAGGCGATCAGAAGCGGCCGGGCCGCCTGCTTCCACTGCGGCAATTTCGGCTTCATCAGTGGTGCTGATCCGTGTCGGGAAGGTGAGCTTCTCTCGCCACCGGCGATTGATCGCTTCTGGACGATGGGCCTGGAAACGGAAACCCGGGGAGCCCAGGCGGGCGGCGGTCTGGTGCTCGTGAGGGATCGGGAAGGCCAGATCGGCTTTGTCGGGCACAAGATGATCAACGGCAAACGCAGCCAGCTCACCCGATCCCTGGAGCGCGGATTCCGCCGTGCCCGGCACCGGGCCGTACGGGCAGGCTGCCGAACGCTGCCTTCCGGGCTGATGGCGGCCTGGCATTACCGCTTTGGCACCAGCGGACCACCCGAGATTCTGGAGACCCACTGGCATCAATGGTGTCCAGCCCAACTGCGCCGTCTCTGGTCCCGGAAAAACGGACGCTGGGTGAGTGACTGGCAGGCCGTTCAGCACGGCATCACCCACAACGGCGACTTCGAAGGATTCCAGCTGTTTGGCACCGAGATGCCCTTCAACGACCTGGGAGTTTGGCTGGGCGTTGCCCTCCGCTGCGGCCATCCGGCGGTCGGCGATTCGCCGAAGATCTCCGGAATGATGGATCTGCTCATCTGCAAAGGGGACTGGTTCGCCTCCGTGCGGTTGGCTTCGCTGCAGCTTCTCGCGGAGCCCGGCTCCACCCCTGCCACCGAAGGGTTCGAGCGCTGGGCCAGCTGCTTCGAATCCACCTTCGAGAAGGAGATCGCCTCCCGCCATGCCGCTGACGTCGATGACTGCGTGTTGCTTGATGACCTGACCTTGCTGATCCAGGAGAGGCTCGAGGCCGACCCTCAGCTACGGCGCTATGGATCCCATCGGATTCAGCGCTGGATTCGTGGTGTCATCGAGGCGTTCCTGCATAACGATCCCTACACTGCGGCCCGCCAGTTCATGGCCCGTGCCCGGGGCAGCTTCGGGCTTGTGGTGATCTCCTCGACATCTCCCGACCGACTTGTGCTCTGCAGCCTCGGGCAGTCGATCACCATCGGCTTCGATGTTCCCGGCGCCGTGGCGGTGTACGCCTCCGAACCGGCCGCGGTGGATGCGGTGCTGGGGGTGCGGTCGGGATGCTACCGCATCGATCTGGATCAGAACTCCGGAGAGGTTGCCGTTCTCTCCTCCAGCCATGTCACCATCTACTCATTGTCGCGGGAGCGAGAACTGTCCCCTGGAGAGATCCGCTACCGCCGCCAACTCTACGACGCACGTCCCGGGAACGCAGGGCTTGCACCCATCGCAGGCCGCCAGCGAATGGATCCGGTCGGTGCGGATCTCGCGGACATTCCGGGCTTGCTCTCCAGGATTCAGGAGGATTGGGTCAATCCACGCTCGGCCAATCGAGCCAGTGCGAAGGTTTTGGCCAGGTTGCTGATCGCCAAGGCGACGCGACTCTCCGAGAAGCAGGAGCTGCTCGAGCACGAGGGACTGAATCCGGCTCTGGCGAAATCCAGGCATGTGGATCTGCTGGTCACCGGCATCGAAAACAGCCTCTGGTTGGGTGAACGCTTTGCCCAGGATCTGGAGGGGCTCATGCCCATGCTCAACGTCAAGACTCTTTCTGCAAACTCCGTCCTCCAACATCTGCAGCACGACTTGCCGGCACTGAACTTCGCCCGCCAATCGATCGTGCTGGTGCTCACCCATTCCGGCCAGACCTTTGCCAGCCGGCAGGTGGCAGAAGCCTGCGATCTGTTGGTTCGCCAGGGTGTGATTCAGGATGTCTTTCTGGTGATCGGCGAACCGGCCAGTCTCCAGGGGTCTCCGTTGCTGGCCCCCGATGGCCCCGATCAGGCCTTCTGCCACCGACTGTTCACCACGGCCGCAGGACGTCGCAGGTCCGAGGCGGCCACCGCCACGGTGGCCGCGATGCACCAGACGCTCACCGAGTTGCTGTTCTGCCTCTGTCGCCACGTACAGCAGGCCTTTCCAGATCAGCGCCCCCTGGGACTGCGCGTTCGCGCCGAGGAGTTGCTGGCGTTGGAGAGCATGGAGGACCATCTCCTGGTCAACGATGTCCGCGAGATCATCGGTGCCGACGACGGGGGCCAGCCGCGCTCCAGCAGCATCTCCCGCCGGCTGGCGCAGAGCGGACGGCACTGGGCTTGGCACGTCCTTGAGACCCCGATCGCCTGGTTGATTCACGCGCTCTACATCCTTGTCAGCGTCAGTTGCGGAGTACCGCTGTTTCGGAGCTGCCTCCTGACCCTGCTGCCGCTCGCTGGCCTTGCTGAAGGGGAAGGCATGGCTTCCCTGCTGCTGGCGCTGACCCTGCCCGCCGATGTGGCCCTCTACGTCTTCGGGCCCTGGTGCTGGACCCTGGGCCAGAGGCTGTTCCAGGGTCGACAGCTCATGGCCCGCACCGGCCGGCGGACCTTGGTGATCGGCGAGGCCGAGGGGCTGCACCAGTTGCTGAATAATTTCGTCAGCAAACTCTTCGCTCTCAGCTATGGCATCACGGCTCTCGAGGTGCATGGCGCCGATGCCGGCGACCATCTGCTGCACGGCTATGCCCACCGGGTGGTCCGGGGCACCCTGCTGTTTCTGGGCATCCCCGACGGTCGCTGCAGCCAGCGACAGCGGGCCCATGCCAATGCGGTGATCCTGGCAGCACGGCAGGCCGATGGCATCCGTCATCTGGGCGCTGGTCCCGAAGTCGTCGCCCTGAGTTCCGATCCATGCATTTCTGCCGAACGCTTTCACGGTGCCCTCGTGATCCCCAGTCCGATCCATGGAGGATGCGGCGACGGGATCCGTCTCCCCAGCAATGATCTGATCGAAGCCATCCGTGAATCCCGCTTTGGAACCCTGAGGCGGTTATTGGCTGCCTACGTGTTCTTCCATGCCATGGCTCACCGGGTGGCCACGTTCCCCGGGTTGGGTTTTGACTGGTGGAAATCCCAGAGCCGCACGAAAGTGATGACAACTGCGTCACCGATGTCCGCGGCACGGCTCGACCTCGCCGAATCGGAAGAGATCGAGCAACTCGCCCTGGGGGAACTGGTCCATCAGGATCAGAGCTGATACCCGGCCTTTGCCGTAGCGGATGGATCCGTTTGGGGCATTGGGAGTGTCATCCGATCTCCCGTTCGCTGCTCGGGCGACTCGTGCAGGCGCTGGTTACAAGCATTACGGGACTGACGCCCGATGTTCCCGCTATCGCGGCTGTTTCTGGTGGCCAGGGGTCTCAGCGGCTTCAACCCCGTCGGCAGTGGCCTGGATGATGCGTGCTTCGAATTCGTTTCCGACGAGTTCGATGGTCGCAACCTGAATCCACACAACCAGCGGACGCGGGATGTGCTCACCCTGAGTTATGAAAGCTTCTGGCAGGCGATGGTGGAGAATTCCGTGGGCTGGGTCCCACGAGCGATGTGTGTCTGGGGGCCAAGATCGCCAAGAAGCTGAACGTCCCGATCGCCACGATCGCCGTCTCCGGAATTCTTTGATCTCAGCCCTTGGCTGTTCGGGTCAGGTAATCCTCCTGCAGCATGTACATACGCTTGACGTCGCGATACTGGCCTTCGATGAAGAACTCGCCCACCAGGTGGCCTTCTTCGATGAAGCCGCACTGCTGATAGAGGTGTAGGGCCTTTTCATTGTCGACGGCAACCGAGAGGTAAATCTTGTGGAGGTTCAGGATGGTGAAGGAGTAATCGAGCGCTTTGTGGATGCAGAAACGCGCATAGCCCTTGCCCTGGTGCTCCGGGGCGATGATGATCTGGAACTCAGCCCGCCGGTGGATGTAGTCGATCTCGATCAGCTCCACCAGGCCGATCAGTTCCCTGGCCCCGTTCTCCACTCCTCCGCCAGCCACCGCCCGGTTCTCGACGACAAAGCGGCGCTCGGCATTGTCGTGGATGTGGCGGTTGTAGAGATCCTCCAGTTCGTCGAATGACTCGTAGGGCTCCTCGAACCAGTAGGCCATCACGCTGCGGTTGTTCACCTGATCGTGGATGAATCGCAGATCGCCCCGCTCCAGGGCCCGCATGGCCAGCTCCGCGTGCGTCACCGGGTTCCAGATCGTCGTGCCCAGACGGTAGGGCTGCGCTGCAGGATGGCAGTCGCCGCGACCCCAGCTCCGCTGCCGTGACCCCTCCGACTCCAGGCGAGAGCCCGCCTCCTCCCCCCTGTCCACGGGGCCGGCCGGAGGTGGAGACCCTCACGGCCTACAGCGCCCCCCTGGAGGGGCGCCGCGGCCTGCTGCGGCTCGACTTCAACGAAAACACCGTCGGCCCCAGCCCCCGGGTGGTGGCTGCGGTCCGCGCCATTCCCGCCGACCACTACGCCATCTATCCCGAGTATGATGGCCTGCGGGAGGCGGTGGTGGCCAACCTCAGCGATCGCACAGGCGGGCGGCCCGGACTGGCCCAGCCGCTGAGCCCGGCCCACATCGGCCTGTTCAACGGCGTGGACGCGGCCATCCATGCCGTCTTCCAGGCCTACGGGGCGCCGGGCGATCGCCTGCTCACCACCAGCCCCACCTTCGGCTATTACACCCCCTGTGCCCGCATGCAGGGCATGGCGATCGAGGCGATTCCCTATTCCCTGCCGGACTTCGGCTTCCCGCTCCAGGCGACCCGGGCCGCCCTGGGGGGCGCGGGCACCGGGCGCGCCGCCCCGCGGATCCTGCTGATCTGCAATCCCAACAACCCCACCGGCACTCGGCTGGCGCCGGAGCGGATCCTGGAGCTGGCGGCGGCGGCGCCGGACACCCTGGTGGTGGTCGATGAGCTCTACGAGGCCTTCACCGGCGACAGTGTGCTGCCGATCGCCGATTTCGCCGCCTCTCCCAACCTGCTGGTGCTGCGCTCCCTGGCCAAGACGGCCGGACTGGCGGGCCTGCGCATCGGTTTCGCCATCGGCACGCCGGCCCTGGTGGAGCGGGTGGGCCGGGTCTGCGGCCCCTATGACATCAACAGCTTCGCGGTCACCGCCGCCCATGCCGCCCTGGCCGACCAGGCCTATGTGGACGGCTATGTGGCGGAGGTGCTGGGCGCCCGCGACCGGCTCGTGGCCCAGCTGCGCCAGGCGGGGGTGCGCCACCATGCCGCCGGCGGCAACTACCTGCTGCTCTGGCCGCGCCGGCCGGCCGCGGCGGTGGAAGCCGACCTGCGCGGCGCCGGCATCCTCGTGCGCTCCATGGCCGGCAAGCCGCTGATCGACGGCTCCCTGCGGGTCAGCCTCGGCACCGGCGCGCAGATGGAGCGCTTCTGGGAGGCCTACCGCCGCATCGACGGGCTGGCGTGAGGCGCTGGTGCCGGCCTCAGCGCATCACCTCCACCACCACCCCATCCCCCAGAGGCGGCACCACCGAGATGGTGCGGCCAGTGCGGCGCACCGTGGCCCCCGTCATCGCCTTCAGGAACGGCTCCACCGACCCCTGGTCGCAGCCGGCCGGCGGCTTGCCGGTGGTGTACTGCACCGGAATCACCCGGCGGGCCTGCAGTTCCCGGGCCACCTCGGCCGCCTCCTCGCCGGTGTAGACCTTGCCGCCGCCGCCCACGCCGATGATCAGCACGTCGGGGCGCCCCAGCAGCACCCGGTCGGCGGGGCTGAGGCGGCCGGCGGTGCCGCCGAGGTGGGCGATGTCGAGGCCGCCCTGGCGCCAGCGCCAGAGGGTGGCGTTGCCGAAGCGGCGGCCGCCCACCCGGTCGTGGGGGACGGCGATGCCCTCGATCTGCAGGCCGGCCAGGCGGTAGGAGCCTGGCTTCACCAGAAACTTGCCGCTGCCCACCTGGGCGCCCTCATCCTTGAGCAGGCTGCTGGCCAGGATCACATCGGCGCTGACGCGGGGCTCGGGAAGGCCGGCGGCGCAGCCGACGGCCCGGAACGGGTTGACGAGCACCCGGGCGCCGCCCCCCTGGATCAGCAGGGCGCTGTGGCCCAGGTGGGTGATCGAGACGCCGCCGCCCTTCTGGGCCAGCGCCGGCATCGGCAGGGTGAGCCCGGCCGCCAGAGCCAGCCCCGCTCCCAGGCGCAGGGCCGAGGCGGTGGTCCTGCGGACCGCTGTTGCGGACCGGCTGGTGGGGTCAACCATGGCGTCGCGTCTGGCCCCACCGGACCCAGGATGTGGCGCGAAACTAGCAGTGCGAGGCCTGGTGCAGGAAATTGGCCAGCAGCTGGTGACCGGCCTGGGTGAGCACGCTCTCCGGGTGGAACTGCACCCCCTGCAGGTGGGGGTGCTCACGGTGCTGCAGGCCCATGATCGTGCCGTCCTCCAGCCAGGCGGTGATCTCCAGGCAGTCGGGCAGGGTCTCCCGCTCGGCGATCAGGCTGTGGTAGCGGGTGGCGGTAATGGGCTCGGGCAGGCCGGCGAACACGCCGGCACCGCGATGGTGCACCGGGGAGGTCTTGCCGTGCATCAGCTCACCGGCCCGCACCACCCGTCCTCCGAACACCTGGGCCAGGCACTGGTGTCCCAGGCACACCCCCAGCAGCGGCACGCTGGGCCCCAGCTCCCGCAGCACCTCCAGGCAGACACCGGCCTGGTCCGGGTCGCCGGGGCCGGGGGAGATCAGGATCGCCGCCGGGTCGAGTGCCCGGATCTGCTCCAGGTCGAGGGCGTCGTTGCGTTCCACCCGCACCTCGGCGGCGAGCGGGTGGTCGGCGGCCAGTTCCCCCAGGTACTGGACCAGGTTGAAGGTGAAGCTGTCGTAGTTGTCGAGGACCAGGAGCATGGGGGAGGTCTAGAGGCCGAGGCGGATCAGCAGGGGGGGCACGAGCAGCAGCAGGGCGATCAGCAGCGACGAGAGGGCGGCGACGAGCACGGCGGCGGCGGCGCAGTCCTTGGCGATGCGGGCCAGGGGGTGGAACTGCCGGCCGATGGCGAGATCCACCACCGCCTCGGTGGCGGTGTTGAGCAGCTCCAGCACCAGCACCGCCGCCACCGTGAGCACCAGCACCGCCAGGCGGTCGGCGGCCAGCCGCAGCCACAGCCCCAGGCCGAACACGACCGCGCCCGTGACCACATGGATGCGGAAGTTGCGCTGGCTGGCGAAGCCGTAGGCCAGCCCCTGGGCGGCGTAGCGGAAGCTGGCCGGCAGGTCGCCCGCCACCTTCCACGCCCCCACCCGCAGGCGCCGGCCGCGGCGGTGCACGTCGCTGGTCACCTGGCGGAGGGCCGGCGGATGTTCCTCGGGAACGAGCATCGGCATCGCACCGCCGTTGGAGGGACATGCGGCACCCTACCGCCGATGGCCGCGGCGAACAGCCCCTGTCAGGAGGGAGACGCCGGCAGCAGGGCCGTCTGCCGGGCCAGCATCGCCTCCAGACTCCCCTCGTCGGGGTGATCCCAGCCCAGCAGGTGCAGCAGGCCGTGGCTGGCCAGGAACAGCAGCTCCTCCGCCAGGCCGTGGCCCGCCGCCTCGGCCTGGCGCCGGGCCGTGTCGAGGGAGATGACGATGTCGCCCAGCTCCAGCCAGTCCGGCTCCACCCCCGGGGGGGCGGGCGGCGCCTCCTCCTGGGCGGCGAAGGCCAGCACGTCGGTGGGGCCGCTGTGCCGGCGCCAGGCCTGATTGAGCTCCGCGATCGTGGCGTCGCCCGTGAGCTCCAGCCCCAGGCTGTAGCCCGCGGCGCGCAGGGGGGGCGGCAGCTCCGGCAGCAGCTGGGCCAGCCAGGCGGAGAGGTGGCCGCACCAGAGCGCTTCCGCCCTGTCGGGATCCGCCAGCGGCTCCGGTGGCGTGGCGCCATCCGTCGCCCCGGGCTCCAGGTGGAAGGCCAGGTCGATCTCCGGGGCCGTCATCCGGGCAGGCTGGGCCGCCCCAGCCAGGCGATCAGCAGCAGGAAAGCGCTCAGGCCCAGGGCGGTGAGACCGAAGTGCAGCAGGCTCTGGCGGCCCTTGCGCACCATGTTGCGCATGGCGAGCTTCACGAAGCTGGGGTTCTCCCCCATGCCCCCGCCCTCGGCGGCGGGGGAGGGATGGGGGCTGGGGCGCTCGGGCATGGGGGGCGCGACGGTGGAGATCAGGGGGCGATCAGGCGGCCGCGTCGGCGGCGATCTCCACACCATGGCGCAGCAGCGACTGGATGAAGGGATCGAGATCCCCGTCCATCACCCCCTGCACGTCGGTGGTCTCCTCGCCGGTGCGCAGATCCTTGACCATCTGGTACGGGTGGAACACGTAGTTGCGGATCTGGTTGCCCCAGGCGGCCTCGACGATGTCGCCGCGGATGTCGGCGATCTCGGAGGCCCGCTGCTCCTGGGCGATCACCAGCAGCTTGGCCATCAGCAGGGCCATCGCCTTCTCCTTGTTCTGGAGCTGGGAGCGCTCCTGGGTGCAGCGCACCGCCAGACCGGTGGGGATGTGCAGGATGCGCACGGCCGTCTCCACCTTGTTGACGTTCTGGCCGCCGGCGCCACCCGAGCGCGACGTGGTGATCTCCAGGTCCTTGTCGGGGATGTCGAGCTTCACCTCCTCTTCGAGCTTGGGCATCACCTCCACCCCGGCGAAGCTGGTCTGGCGCTTGTCGTTGGCGTTGAAGGGCGAGATCCGCACCAGCCGGTGGGTGCCCTTCTCGTTGCGCAGGTAGCCGTAGGCGTAGCGGCCGTCGATCTCGATCGTGCAGCTCTTGATCCCCGCCTCCTCCCCTTCCGAGAGTTCGTCCACGGTCACCTTCATGCCGTGGTCCTCGGCCCAGCGGGTGTACATCCGCATCAGCATCAGGGCCCAGTCCTGGGCGTCGGTGCCGCCGGCACCGGCATTGATGCTGATCACCGCGCCCTCCTTGTCGTAGGGGCCGGAGAGCAGGCGCTCCAGCTCCCAGCGGTCAAGAGCCCCCTTCAGGCTCTGCAGGCCGCCGTTGGCCTCGCCGAGGAGTTCCTCATCGGGCTCGAGGTCGTACAGCTCCAGGGTGGCGCGGGCATCGTCGATCGCCGCCTGCCACTCCTGAAGCTGCTCCAGCTGGGCCTTCACCTCATCCAGCTGGCGCATCTGCTTCTGGGCCTGGGGCTGGTCGTCCCAGAATCCGGGCTGGGAGGCGAGCTGCTCCAGGTCCTGCTGGCGGGCTTTCAGGGCCGGTACGTCAAAGACAGTCCTGGGCATGGCCCAGGCGGTCGGTGAGCTCGGAGAGGTCGCGCTTGAAGTCGGTGAGATCCAGCAAGGGGAAGCGAATCCGTCGATGGCTCGACCCTATCAGCGCCCTGCCTGCGGCTGTCCCGACCGCTCCGGGGACCGGGGCAGCCGGATCAGGGCGTCCGCGAGCAGCAGCAGCCGGCTGGCGATCAGCCGCTGGGCCCGCAGCACCGTCCCGTCCGGCTGGCCGTGGATGAGGGTCCGTTCCGCCGCCAGCTGGGGCAGCTGGCGGCGGAGGGCATTGCGGCGTTCCCGCAGGGCCGCGACGAGCGGTTCCGGCTCGGGAATGGCCGGCAGGCGCCCCAGGAAGCCGGCCAGGTCGAGCAGCCAGCCGTCACAGGAGGCCTGCCAGACGCTGGAGGACCGCTGGCTGTAGATCTGCCGCGACACCACCACCCCGAGGATCACGCCCAGGACCGTCATCACCATCCGCCGGAAGACGTAGTGCCACCAGGCGTCGCTGTGGTTCAGCAGGCTGCCCGCCACCATGTGCCCGCCCACCACGAAGCCGCTGGCCAGACCGGCGGCGAACCCGAACAGCCGCACCAGGGTCAGACCCACGAACACCGCGAGGGCGCTGGACAGGCCGCCAGGAGGCCCGCGCCGATCACCACGGCGAGCAGTCCCAGCAGGGTGCCGATGATCCGCTCCCGCCCGGCCAGCACGCCGCCGCCGAGGTCGGTCTCGAGAATGATGAGCACCCCCAGGGCCAGGAACAGGCCCTCGGGAAGCGCCAGGTGGTTGCAGGCGGCCACCACCAGGGCCAGGACCGCCCCGTTGCGCACGATCACCGCCGACCGTTCGGCCCGCCTCATGGCACCGTCCCCTGCCCCCGCCACCGCAGCAGGGCCTCGCGGCAGGCGTCGGCGTCGATGGAGCGCAGCACGGCCGGGGCCCTGACCATGGCGACGCCGTGGCGCAGCGCCTGCTCAAGCGCCTCCTGTCGCCGCCGCATCCCCTCACCGTCCAGTCGGTGGGCCTGGGGGCTGCGCAGGACGATGCTGCGCACCGCGCAATGGGCGGCGTAGGCGTCGATCAGCTCCTCCTCCCCGTCGTGGGAGGTGCCCGCCAGCAGGGCCTTTAGCCGGCCCAGCAGGCCCCGTTCACTGTCCTCCAGGCGCTCCAGCGGCGAGCGGAACCAGAACAGGCGCTCCACCCCCATGCCCAGCAGCAGTCCGAGCAGGTGCCAGCCGGTCCTGTCGACGACGTACCAGCCCCCCATCCGCTCGTGGGCGGGAACCGCCAGGATCAGGACGGTCATGATCACCGCGTTCATCAAGGTGGCCGAACTGAGCCCCAGCCGGCGTCCCAGCAGCTGAATGAGCACATAGCCGATCCCGATGGCCAGCCAGTTGTGCAGGGCCTGGATGAGCAGCACCACCACGGCGCCCCCGAACACGGTGCCGACGATCCGCGCCCATGCCGGCCGCCAGGAACCCGGTGAACCCCACCTGCAGGGCGTTGCGGATCTGCTGGGGCGAAGGGGGACGGGCTCGCATCGCGCCGACGCAGGTTGCCCCGTCGGAGTGCGAGTCCCCCACCATGCCTGGCCCTGACGGTTCGTCACCGGGGGCGTTCGGTGGGCCCTGTGCCACGGCTGGAACCGTTGGGGCATGGACGACCCCCTTAAGCTGCGCCACAACGCCCCGGAAGAGACCGGATGGAGATGTCAGGAGTCCACCCAGAGCAATCCGGGCCGGACACCGCGGAGGTGAAGCCACCGGCCAAGGTGGAGATCTACACCTATCGCTTCTCCGCCGACTGCATCCGGGCCAAGGGACTCCTCGACAGGCTGGGTGTCACCTACAACGAGTTCATCATTGACGACGACGAGATCAACAAGAAGCTGATGATGAAGCGCTCCGACGGTCGCACCAGCGTTCCCCAGATCTTCATCGACGGCATCGCCATCGGCGGGTACGGCGAACTGGCCAATCTCAACGGCGCCGGTGAGCTCGGTCCCCTTCTTCGTCTGAGCGCGTGAGCCGCGATCGGGAGGCCCAGCTCTTCGTGGTCGATCCGATCACGCGCCTGCGGCCGGCCAAGGACTCCAGTGTGGCCCTGATGCAGGCGGCCCAGCGGGCCGGTCTGGCGGTGTGGGTCTGCACCCAGGCCGACCTCTCCAGCGCCGCCGCCACGTCCGGGGCCGCCCCCGGCAACCACCGGCCCCGGGCCTGGGCCCAGCCGGTGCACCTGGCGCCGATGGCCGCCACTGCCGAGGGCTGGAGCGTGGCCGATCCCTGGGTCGAGGCCGACGAGCCCCGCGACCTGCCGCTGGATCACTTCCGCTGGATCTGGATGCGCAAGGATCCGCCGGTCGATGAGGCCTACCTCTACGCCACCCAGTTGCTTGAGCTGGCTGAGCCCCTCGGGGTGCGGGTGCTCAACCGCCCGGCGGCCCTGCGGTCGTGGAACGAGAAGCTGGGTGCCCTGCGCTTCAGCCATCTGATGGCGCCCTCGCTGGTCAGCGCCCGGGTGGAGCAGCTGGCCGCCTTTGCCGCTGACCATGAGGAGGTGGTGCTCAAGCCCCTGGCGGGCCGGGCCGGCCAGGGGGTGGTGCGGGCCACGGCGGCGGCCCCCGGCCTGCGCTCCCTGCTGGAGCTGGTCACCCTCCAGGAGACGTTGCCCGTGATGGTCCAGGCCTTTCTGCCCGCGGTCACCGCCGGCGACAAGCGCATCCTGCTGGTGGACGGCGAGCCCCTCGGCGCCGTGAACCGCTTGCCGAAGGCGGGGGAATTCCGCAGCAACCTGGCCCTCGGGGGGGCTCCCGTCGCCGCCGACCTCACCGACGCCGAACGGCGCATCTGCGCCGAACTGGCGCCCGTGCTGCGGGCCGAGGGGCTGTTCTTCGTCGGCATCGACGTCATCGACGGCCGGCTCAGCGAGATCAACGTCACCAGCCCCACCGGGGTGCGGGAGGTGGAGCGGCTGGGCCAACGGCCCCTGGCCGATCAGGTGATCGAGCGCCTGCTGGCCGGCTGAAAGCCCCCGCCCGGCGTCGGTCCGGCTCCGTCGACGCCGGCCGCCACCGGCAGGTTGAGCTGCTGCTGCAGCACCCCGAGCTTGAGGGCCACCTCCTGCAGTTCCCGCTCGGGGTGGGAGCCCCGCACCAGTCCCGCCCCGGCGGTCAGCTCCAGCTGCCGCCCCCGCAGCGTGCCGCTGCGGATCGCCACCCGCAGGTCGGTGTCGCCTTCGGTGTCGATCCAGCCGATCGGTGCGGCGTAGTGCCCCCGCTCGAACGGCTCCAGGCTGCGCAGCCAGGCCATCGCCTCGCGCCGGGGCAGGCCCGCCACCGCCGGGGTGGGGTGGAGCGCCTCCGCCAGGCTGAGGGGGGCCTGGGCCTGCAGGGAGGCCGTGATCGGCGTGTGCAGGTGCACCAGGGAACCGTGCCGGGCCAGCCGCGGCCGCCGTGGCCGTCGCGGCTCGAGACCCGCCTTCTGCAGTACGGCAGTGATCGTCTCCACCACCAGCTCATGTTCGTGGCGGTCCTTGCGCGAGTGCAGCAGCTGGTCGGCGGGTTCCCCCAGCGGGGCGGTGCCGGCCAGCGCATCGCTGCGCAGCTGGCCCTGCCGCAGGGTCAACAGCCGTTCCGGCGAGGCCCCCACCAGCGCTTCCCGCTGCGAGCGCTGCCACAGGAAGCGGCAGCTGCCGGGCTGGCTGCGGCGCAGGTGGGACAGCAGGCTGAGGGGATCGAGGGGGCCGTCCAGGAGCAGGTGCTGCCGCACGGCCAGCACCAGCTTCTGCAGCTCGCCCCGCTCCACCAGCTCCAGGGCCCGGTCGAGGGCGGAGCGATAGCCCGCGTGCCAGTGGGAGCCACGGGCGATGCCGATCGGCCATTCGTCGACGGTTCCGCAGAACCCGACGCCGGCCAGGAGATCAAGCCGCTGCCGTGTCTCCCAGAGCTCCTCGGCCACGGTGCGGGCCGTGACGTCGCCCCCCAGGCTGCGCTGCAGCCGCAGCCAGCAGTGGCGGCCCTGGCGGCTCAGCTGCCAGGTGGGCAGGACCGCCTGCACTCCGGCCACGCCGGTGCCGGGGTGCAGGGGGCTCTCGAAGAAGGCGAAGGCCAGCAGCACCCTGGGCCGGGCCAGGGCCGGGCAGGGGGCCGCTTCGCGGGCCAGGCGGCTGAGGCTGAGGCTGCTGAAGCGCTGGGCCAGCTCGAAGCGTCGCGGACCGCTCAGCTCCAGGCTGTTGCACAGGCCGGCGGCGGCGATGCTCAGCCCCGGGGCGCCGTCCCAGAGGAAGCGGAAGTCGCCGCCGGTACCCAGGCGGGTCAGGGCCGCGAGGGGGTCGAGGGCGGCCAGCGGCACCGCCAGGCTGAGCACTCCCTCCTCCTCCAGACGCCGGCCGGCGGCGGTGGCTGCCGAGAGCAGCGCGGAGAAGCTGGCGGGGGCCTGCACCAAGGGGCCGCGGGACCGGGGCGGAAGGCTGCTCAAATGTATGGGCCTTTCCCCGCCCAACGCCCGCGGCCCCCATGTCCGAGCCCCAGGTCGTCGCAAGCCGTTACGCCGCGGGGGCCGCCGACGCCGCGGCCGCCGACCGCGGCCGCCTCTGGCGGGCGGCGGTGAAGTGGCCCATGTACGCCGTGGCGGTGATGCCGGTGCTGCTGGCGGCGGGCTGGCGGCTGGGCCAGGGTCTGGCCCTGAGGCCCGACCAGCTGCTGCTGTTCCTGCTGGCCGCCGTGCTGCTGCTGGGGTGGGAGAACCTCGCCAATGACGTCTTCGATGCCGACACCGGCGTGGACACCCACGGCAAGCCCCATTCGGTGGTCAACCTCACCGGCCGGCGGGACGGGGTGCTGGCCCTGGCCAATGGCTGCCTGGTGGTCGGGCTGGCCCTGATGGCCCTGGTGGCCCTGCGCAGCAGCAGCGCCGTGCTGCTGCTGGTGCTGCTCTGCTGCGGCCTGGGCTACCTCTACCAGGGGCCGCCGTTCCGCCTCGGCTACCGGGGCCTGGGGGAACCCCTCTGCTGGCTGGCCTTCGGCCCCTGCGCCACCGCCGCCGCCCTGCTGGCCCTGGCCCCGGCCGGCGAGGCGGCCGCCGGGGTGCCCTGGGGGGCCGCCCTGCTGCTGGGCAGCGGCCCGGCGCTGGCCACCACCCTGGTGCTGTTCTGCTCCCATTTCCACCAGGTGGAGGAGGACGCCGCCCACGGCAAGCGCTCGCCGGTGGTGCGCCTCGGCACCCGGCGAGCCGCCGGCCTGGTGCCCTGGTTCGTGGCCGCGGCCCTGGCGCTGCAGTGGGCGCCGGTGCTGCTGGGCTGGTGGCCCCTCTCCGCCCTGCTGGGGGCGATCGGCCTGCCGCCGGCCCGGGCCCTGATCCGGCTCCTCGGTGACGACCATCACCGGCCGGAGCGCATCGTCGGCAGCAAGTTCCTGGCCCTGCGCTTCCAGGCCCTCAACGGCCTCGGGCTCGCCTGCGGCCTGGCCCTGGGCCCCTGGATCGGGGTCCTGGCGCGACGGTGAGCGCCGGCGGGCCGCTGGAGCTGCGGGTGCGGCCCTTCGCCTTCCGGCTGCCCCGGCCGCTGCGGACGGCCGCAGGCCGGCGGGAGGAGAAACGGGGCTGGCTGCTGCGGCTCCAGGGCCAAGGCGGCGCCGTGGGGTGGGGCGAGGCGGCCCCGCTCGACCCGGACGAACACACCGCCGTGGCCGCCGCCCTGGGGGGCCTCGGTCCCGTCGCTGAGCGGAATGCCCTGGAGCGGTGCCTGTCCGCCCTGCCGCCCAGCCTGGCCTTCGCCCTGGGGGCGGCCCTGGCCGAGATCGATAGCGAGGTGGGCCCGGCCGCCGGCGGCTGGCTGGCCGCTCCCCCGTCGGCCTGGCTGTTGGGGGCCGGCGAGGCGATGCTCGCGGGTCTGGAGCGGGGGCTTGCCGCCACCGCCACCTTCAAGTGGAAGGTGGCGGCGGCAGACGATGGGCTGGAGCGCCGCCTGCTGGAGCGGCTGCTGGAGCGCCTGCCGGCCGAAGGCCGCCTGCGGCTCGATGCCAACGGCGCCTGGGACCGGGCCACCGCCGCCGCCTGGGCCGACCGGCTGGAGCGGGAGCCGCGGCTGCAGTGGCTGGAGCAGCCCCTGGCCGCCGACGACCAGGAGGGCCTCGAGGCGCTGGCCGAGCGGATTCCTGTGGCATTGGATGAATCCCTGCGGCGGAGGCCCCAGCTGCGGCGGTGCTGGGCGGGCTGGCAGGTGCGGCGTCCGTCCCAGGACGGTGATCCCCGGCCCCTTCTGGCCCAGCTGGGCCGTGGGGTGCCCCGGCTGATGGTCAGCACCGGCTTCGAGACCGGCCTCGGCGCCCGCTGGACGGCCCATCTGGCGGCCCTGCAGTGGCGGGGGCCGACGCCGGTGGCCCCCGGCCTGGCGCCGGACTGGTCGCCCGCCGGCTCCCTGTTCGATCCGGACCCCGAGCGGGTCTGGGCGGCGGCGGCCTGAGCCGCTCCAGCCATCCCAGCCAGTGCCGCCACCAGCCCAGCCCTACCGTGCCCCCACAGTGCCGTCCGCCCGCAGCGCTCCGCCGAGACACCCCGTGGCCGATTCCCCCTGGGCGCCCCTGCTGCTCGATGCCGCCCGGGCCGACCCCGAGGCCGCGGCGGCCCGCCTGGAGCAGGCCTGGGGGCGACAGCGGCTGGTGGCCCTGGCGGGCCCGGGGCAGCAGGGCGAGCTGGCCGCAGCCTTCGACGGCGCACCGGGGGAGCAGGCGGAGCTGGAACGGTTCGGGGCCGCCGTGGTGGTGGGCAGCGGCGGCAGCAGAGGCGGGCGCCACTGGTGCCTGCAGCCCCTGGCCCACCTGCAGGCCTCCGCCGACGCCACCGCCACCTGGGTGGTGGGCCTGGGCCTGGAGCCGGCCGCCTGTCTCCATCTCGACTCCCTGCCCCTGCACCACGTCAGCGGCCTGCTGCCGCTGGTGCGGGCCCGCCGCTGGGGGGGCGAGTGGCGCTGGCTGGCCCCGTCGCTGCTGCGGCGCCCGGAGCTCCTGCCCGCGGCCTGTCCCCTGCCTCCGGAACGGCCCGTGCTGCTCTCGCTGGTGCCCACCCAGCTGGCCCGGCTGCTGGCCAGCCCCGCCGCCACCGCCTGGCTGGCGGAGTGCGCCCTGATCTGGGTCGGTGGGGCGGCCCTGCCGGCGCCGCTGGCGGCCGCCGCCCGCCGGGCCCGCCTGCCCCTGGCCCCCTGCTACGGCGCCACCGAGACCGCCGCCATGGTGTGTGCCCTGCCGCCGCAGCGCTTCCTGGCCGGCGTCCCGGGCTGTGGCGCGCCGCTGGCGGATGTGGCCCTGCGGCTCGATGGGAGCAGCGGGGCCGTGGAGGTGCGTTGCGGGCGCCTCAGCCCCGGGTGGCTTGAGGAGGGCCGTCTGCGGCCCCTGGCGCTGCAGCCGGACGGCTGGTGGCGCAGCGGTGACGGCGGCCGGATCGGGCCCGAGGGGCTGGAACTGCTCGGCCGCCTCGACGGGGCCCTGCACAGCGGCGGCGAGACGGTGTTCCCGGAGCGGCTGGAGGAACGGCTGCAGGCCGAGGCAGCCCAGCGGGGGGCGGGCCTGGCGGCCGTGTTGCTGCTGGCCCGGCCCGATCCGGAGTGGGGGGAACGGCTGGTGGCCCTGGTGCGGCCCGCGAGGGAGGGGGAAGGGGCGGAGCTGCTGGGGCGGCTGCCGGCCATCACGGCCGCCTGGGCCCCCGCCGAGCGGCCCCGGAGCTGGCACCTCTGCCCTTCGCTGGCGCCGACCGCCGCCGGCAAATGGGAACGGGGCCGTTGGCAGCGCTGGCTGGACTCGCTAGAAGCCATCTGAATCGCCCCTGCCGCCAAGACCGACAGTCAACAGGTCGAGACCAGCAACAAGAAGCTGGCGGCGGGGCTGCTGGCCATCTTCCTGGGGTCGCTGGGCATCCACAGGTTGCTGCTGGTCACGGTGCTCACCTGCGGCTTCGGCGCTTCGGTGATGGGGATCATCGGGGTGATCGAAGGCGTCCTCTACCTCACCAAGTCCACCGAGGAGTTCCAGGCCCAGTACATCGACGCCACCCGGGAGTGGTTCTGATGTCCGTGCTCCGGCCGGCCGGGGCCGGGCCACGACGGCTGGCCCTCATCCTGGTGGCAGGAGGAGGGCTGGTGAGTGTCCTGGCCCTGGCGGCCACGCCCCATGACGGCCTGCACCCGCTGGCCCTGATGGCGGCGCTGCTGCCGCTGCAGCTGGCCGCTCTGGCCTGGGCGGGGCTGCACCGGCGCTAGGGGCCCGTCCGGCTGGCCTCCAGCCAGTGCACCAGCTCCGGGGGCAGTTCCGTCCGCCGGCGGCTGGCTGCCTCGATGGCCACGTGCCGGGTCAGCCCGCTGGCCGCCTCCTGGCCGTCGTGCAGGAAGCGGTAGCGAATCTCGAAGCTGCCCTCGTCGAGCTGCAGGGGCCGCAGCTCGATCGCCAGGGGATCGCCGCAGGCCAGGGGCCGCCGGTAGTCGGCGCTCACATGCACGATCGGCAGGGCAACCGCCGGGGTCCGGCCCGGGCCAGGGAAGATCGTGCCGGCCACCACCCCGAACCGTTCCAGGCTCTCCTCGTAAGCCACATGGCACCAGCGCAGCAGCTGGTGGAAGTGCATCACCCCGGCGGCGTCGGTGTCGCCGAAGCGGACCGTGCGGCAGAGCAGCAGCCAGTCGGCCGGATCGGATGGGGGCAAGGCAACCTCCGTGGCGCCGCCGGGGTGCGGCTCCCCCCATGCTGGCTCCCGCTGCCGCCGCCGGCCGGCCGCCTTTGCGTTGCTGAGCCAGCGGAACACCCCTAGGTTCCGCCCAGTACGAACCCTTCTCCTTGGCCGCCGCGATCGCCTAAGAGCCCCCCAGCATCTCCAAGGCCTGGGCCGCCTTCCTGGCCCACATCCCCATCATCCTGCTGATCTGGGTGGTCACGATCGTCATCGGCGTCATCGGCGTCGTCGGCTTCGTGGCCTCCCTTGCCCTCACCACCCTGGGCGTCGGCCTCTCCAGCGGCGCCGCGGGTTCGGAGGCCGCGGCCGGTGTGGCGGCGGTGCTCGGCAATCTGGTGCAGCTGCCGTTCACGATCCTCTCTGGCCTGGCTGCTGGTGCTGGTGGTGTCGGTGTTCACCTGCTTCCTCGGCTCGCTGGTGGCGGTGCCGGTGGCCTCCTTCTACATCCAGAACGCCGCCTACCACCGCGAAGTGCTCAGCTGAGCGGGCAGGGCCGGGTGATGCTGCCGCAGCTGCTGGCGAAGGTGTTGGCGTCCACGTAGTGCCGGGGGGTGCGCATCAGCAGCTTCCAGGCCTGGCGGGGACCCAGGAGATGGAAGCGCTCGGGATGGTGCTCCAGCAGCAGGGCCCGCACCTTGGGGTAATACGCCGGATTCATCCCCGGGAAGATGTGGTGCTCGGTGTGATGGGAGAAGTTGAGGTGCAGGGCGTCGACGATGGCGGGCATCTTCAGGGAGATGCTGTTGATAAGCGGATCGTTCGTCTCGGTGATCTGGCAGGCCATGTGATTGGTGTAGATGTAAGCGATCACGACGCTGTAGCCGATCCAGATCGGCAGAAAGTAGCCCAGCAGCAGCGGCACCGGCCGCAGGCCGATGAAGCCGATGATCGACGCATGCACCAGCATCACGGCGAGCAGTTCGACGGCGATCCGGCGCCGCTCCCGGCCGCTCACCCGGAAGGAGACCACGGGGTAGCGGGTCGAGCCATCGTTGAACAGCAGCACCGAGGTCAGGTTGCGGAAGGCATGCACACCCCAGGCCGAGGTCATCCCCACCCACAGCCAGAAGGGGTGCACCTCCAGGGAGGGAACGAAGAGGTTCTGGATCCACTTGCCCCAGCTGGTTGGCTGCTCGAGGGTGTAATTGCGGTCCGGATCCTGGGCCGAGTTGGTCTTGCCGTGATGCTCCCGGTTGTGGACGGCCTTCCACAGGGTGGGGGGCATCCACAGCAGCGCCAGGCCCAGCAGCTGCACGACCTGACGCAGCTGGGGCTGGCGGATCGCCCGACTGTGCATCAGATCGTGGGTGGCGAAGAGCAGCACCACCACGGCGTTGCCCATCACCAGCGCGAAGGGCAGAAAGATCACCAGTCCCTGCCAGTGGCTGGCCTCGAGTTGGCGGGCCATGGCCCAGCCCAGCAGCAGGATCGCCCCGTTCAGGCCGAGAACGATGGGGGTGGCCCGATCGGGCCTGAAGGCCTCATCCGGCAACAGGGGACGGAGCGCTCGGGCGTAGTCGGGCTGAGCAATCAGGCGCTGGGGATCAACGGGGGCGACGGCGCCGGACGGGAGGGGCAAGCAGTTTCTTGGGCGGCCCGGAGAGCAAGGAGGGGGGCCGATCGGGCTGCAGGCTAGGGAGCCCCATCGCCCCACCGTGCCGCCGGGGCCGGCCCCATGGACAGCGGTCGGCGTGGCTCAGCTGAGCGGAAACGCCTGCAGGCCGATGCCATAGGTCAGCCCCATCCGGCCCGCCCAGTAGAGCAGCAGCAGCACGCCCACGACCACGAGGTGGCGCCCCCGCAGGATTCGGGGCACCAGCCGGCCGGTGCGCAGGGCCGCCAGCGACCAGAGCACCAGGCCGACCGCGACCACGGGCCCGAAGGCGTGCAGGGCGACGGCGTCGTCGAGGCGGCCCACCAGGCTCGCCGCCGTGGCCCGGGTGAGGTAGCAGGTGGGGCAGGGGATGCCGGTGAGCGCCCGCAGGGGGCAGCTGAGGCCGGGCAGGCCCGGATGCAGCCCCTTGAGCACCAGCACACCGGTGGCCCCCAGCGGCAGGAGAGGGCCGCAGCGTTCCAGCCGGCGGATCCAGCGCCGGCCTGCCGACTTCACCGGTCCACCGATCCCATGATCACGTCGATCGAGCCAAGAATGGCCATGATGTCGGCCACCTTCGCCCCCTTGAGGATGTGGGGCAGGATCTGGAGGTTGTTGAAATCGGCGGCCCGAATCTTCCAGCGCCAGGGGGTAACATCGTTGTTGCCCATGATGAACACGCCCAGTTCACCCTTGCCCGATTCCACCCGGCAGTAGAGCTCGCCGTTGGGGATCTTGAAGGTGGGCGCCACCTTCTTGGCGACGTACTGGTAGTCGAAGCCATACCACTCGCTCTTCTTGCCTTCGGCCATCCGCCGGGCCTCCAGATTCTCCGTGGGGCCGCCGGGAATCATGGCGATGGCCTGGCGCAGGATCTTCAGGGACTGACGCATCTCCTCGATCCGCACCCGGTAGCGGGCGTAGCAGTCACCCTCCTTCTCCCAGGCCACCGACCACTCGAAGTCGTCGTAGCACTCGTAGTGATCCACCTTGCGCAGATCCCAGGGCACGCCCGAGGCCCGCAGCATCGGACCGGAGAGGCTCCAGTTGATCGCCTGCTCCCGCTCGATCACCCCGAGACCTTCGATCCGCTTGCGGAAGATGGGGTTGTTGGTGATGAGTTTTTCGTACTCATCGATCTTGGGACCGAACCAGTCGCAGAAATCGGCGCACTTCTCCAGCCAGCCGTAGGGAAGATCGACGGCCACCCCGCCGATGCGGAAGTAGTTGTTGTTGATCAGCCGCTGGCCGGTGGCCGCCTCCCAGAGGTCGTAGATCATCTCCCGCTCCCGGAAGATGTAGAAGAAGGGGGTCTGGGCGCCCACATCGGCGAGGAAGGGGCCCAGCCAGAGCAGGTGGTTGGCGATGCGGTTGAGCTCCAGCATCAGCACCCGGATGTAGCTGGCGCGCTTCGGCACGGGCACATCGGCCAGCTTCTCGGGGGCATTCACCGTGATCGCTTCGTTGAACATGCCCGCCGCGTAGTCCCAGCGGCTCACGTAGGGCACGAACATGACGTTGGTGCGGTTCTCGGCGATCTTCTCCATGCCGCGATGGAGGTAGCCGATCACCGGCTCGCAGTCGATCACGTCCTCCCCGTCCAGCGTCACCACCAGCCGCAGCACCCCGTGCATCGACGGATGGTGGGGGCCGAAGTTGACCACCATCGGCTCGGTTCGCGTTTCCAGCTGGGTCATGGGGAAGGGCGGCGGACGGGCCGGGGCCGTGGTGGGCGGGATTCTAGGAAGGCAGGAGCCGTACGGGCCTGGCGCGGAGCCCGATTCCGGTGGGGGCTCCGGCGGAGCCGGGGGCTTGCGGTGGGGCGATCATGACCAGGACACCGCTGGCCCCGTATGGATGCGCAGCTGCTGCGCAACAGTCTCAAGCTGGCGGTGGCGGCCCTGATCACCGCGGCGCTGGTGGAGCGCTTCGACCGCATCGCCTTCGCCTGGTACCCGCTGCTGGCGGTGGTGATCGTGGTCGACGACAACGACGATCTCACCGTGAAGGCCGCCACCGGCCGCATCCTCGGGACGGCGGCCGGTGGCTTGATCACCTTTCTGGTGCACACCATCGCCGCCGGCTGGTCCGGGGTGCTGCTGTCGCTGCTGCTGATCGCCCCGATGCTGCGGCTGCTGGGTTGGCAGAGCGCCCTGAGCACGGCCGCGCTGATCCCGGTGATGTTCCTGATGATCCCAAGCCACGCCGCTCTCAACTGGGATTACGTGTTCAATCGCGCCCTCGACACCTCCATCGGCTGCCTGGTGGCCATTGCCGTGGGGCTGCTCTTCTGGCCCCGTGATGGCCTTCAGCAGCTCGAGGCCACGGAGCTGGGGCTGGTGGCGATGCTGCGCGGCCAGCTGGCGGGCTACCGGCGTTGGCTGGCCGGGGAGGCCGCCCGCCCCGGCCCGCTGGCGCCGGCCGCCCTGGGGGCCGGCCTGGAGCGGATGGAGACCCTGCTGCATCAGGAACTCAACGGGCCCCGCGGGCGGCGCCTGCAGGCGGGGGAGTGGCGGCGCCGGCTGCAGCTCTGGCAGAGCCTGCGTCTGCACTGGCTGCAGTGGGAGCGGCTGCTCGTGGCCAGCGATCCGCCGCCTCCGGATCCGTCCACTCCCAACCCGCTCAGCGTCGCCATCGAGGCGCTGGCGGCCCAGTGGGAGGGGAGGGGCGGTGCCGATCTCCCGGTCATCCCGCTGGAGGCCTGGACCGCCCTGGCCGCCGGCAGCGGGCGCTCGCTGCTGACCCTGCTGGCCCTGGCCCAGGAGCAGCGTCCGCTGCTGGAGAGCGGCCGGGAACTCGCCCGCCTGCGCGGTGTCCTCCCATGCCCCTGATCACCCGCGCCGATCTGCGGCTGTCCCTCACCACGGGGCTGGTCAATGCCTTCAGCAGCCTCAGTGGCCTCGCCTTCGGCTATTACGCACCCCTGGCGGTGCTGGCGGTCTGCAGCGGCACCTACGGCTCCTCGCTGGAGCTGGGCCGCCAGCGGATCCTCGGCTCGCTGCTGGGCGGGGTTCTGATGGTGGTGGGGGTGCGCGGTCTGCAGGGGCTGCCGATGCCTCTCGGGCTGGCGATCGTCCTGGGCTCGCTGCGGCTGATCGGCGGCGCCCTGGGGCTGAAGGTCGGTTACAGGGTGGGCGGCATGATTGTGGTGATGGGCTGGCTGGTGCACGACAACCAGCTCGGTTCCTGGCTGCCCCTGCGGCTCATCTGGACCGTCGCCGGCATCCTGGGGGCGCTGCTGAGCTTGCGCCTGTTCTGGCCGAGCAGCAGTCAGCGGGCCGTGCTGACGACCCTGGCCGAGCTGTTCGCCGGCCTGGCCGACGATCTGGCGTTGGAGGCCGCGGCCCTGCCCGCCGCCGTGGCCCCGGAGCTGGGCGCTGCCCGCCTGCGGGCCCGCCAGGCGACCCTGCAGAAGCTGCGCGGCCAGCGGCCGGCCCTCGATGTCGAGCTGGGAGTCAAGCCCTTCCGCCATCCTCTGCACCAGCTGGTGGAGACCCTCGAGGCGGCCGGTTCGCGGCTGCTCAGCGCCAGTCGCGATCTCGCCGACCAGCCCCTGCTGGAGAACGAGGCCGGGGCGCTGCTGGAGTCGCTTCAGGCCGATCAGGCCGAGCTCCTGCGGGTGCTGGCGGCGCGTCTGGCCCTCTGGAGCCGCCTGATCGGCCAGGGGAAGGGCCCCCTGCCGCCGCCGCCGAGCGCCCCCCTGCTGCTGCCGCCGGCCTGGCAGCTGCTCGAGCAGCGGTTCGACGACCCCCGCCTCGATCGGCTGCCGGCGGCGCAGCTGGAGCGGCTGGCGATCCGCCTCACCCTCGGCCGCCTGCTGCACGAGGCGATCGAGGCCGCCGAGCGTGCCTGGCACCTGATCAGCGAGGACCTGGGACAGGGGCGACGGCCATCGCCGCGTCCGCTGCAGGCCAGGATGGGCTGATGGTGGCTTCGGCGGGCTTCGCGCACGTACCCGTTCTGGCGGAGGCGGTGCTGGAGGGCCTGGCCCCACTGGCCGCTCTGCTGGCGGAGCGGCCCGGCGGCGGCGTTCTGATCGACTGCACCCTCGGGGGCGGCGGCCACAGCGCCCTGCTGCTGGAGGCCCACCCCGCCCTGCGGCTGGTCGGTCTTGACCGCGACCCCGCCGCCCGGGCGGCGGCGGCGGCGGCCCTGGCCCGCTTCGGCGACCGCGTGCGCATCGAGCCCGCCAACTTCGCCGATCACCTCCCCGCCGAGCCGGCCCTGGCCGTGCTGGCCGATCTGGGGGTCAGCAGTCCCCAGCTGGATGAGCCCACCCGGGGCTTCAGCTTCCGCGCCCCCGGCCCCCTCGACATGCGCATGGATCCCGACGCCGGGGAGACCGCCGCCGAGCTGATCGACCGGCTGGAGGAAGCGGCGCTGGCGGACCTGATCCATGGCTACGGCGAGGAGCGGCTGTCGAGCCGCATCGCCCGGCGCCTGGTGGCCGAGCGCCCCTGGGCGGGCAGCGGCCGCAGCACGGCGGATCTGGCCTATGCCGTGGCCGGTTGCTTCCCCCCCAAGGCGCGCCACGGCCGGATCCATCCGGCCACCCGCACCTTCCAGGCCCTGCGGATCGCGGTCAACGACGAGCTGGGGGCCCTCGACCGGCTGCTGGAGCGGGCCCCCGACTGGCTGGTGCCGGGCGGCCTGCTGGCGGTGATCAGCTTCCACTCCCTCGAGGACCGGCGCGTCAAGACGGCCTTCCTCGGCGATCCGCGCCTGGAACGGCTCACCCGCAAGCCGCTGGTGGCCAGCGAGGTTGAGGAGCAGGCCAACCCCCGCAGCCGCTCCGCCAAGCTGCGGGTGGCCCGCCGTCTGGCCTGATCCCGTCGCCATGTCCCCGGCCAGCCTGCCCAGCCTCGACCGCGCCGATCTGCTCTGGTGGATCGCCCTGCTGATCCAGTTCCTCGCCATCCCCGGCACGGTGCTGCCGGTGGCGCCCGGCCTCACCCTGCTGCCCATCGGTGCCCTGCTCTGGTGCTGGGCCGTCGGCTGGGCCGCCGGCTGGCCGGCCCTGGCGCTGGCCGTGGTGCTGCTGCTCCTGGGCTGGGGGGCGGAGGCCATGGGCCTGCTCCTGGGCCCGGCCCGGCTGCAGGCCACCCGCTGGAGTTATGTCGGCGCCGGCGTGGGGCTGGTGGTGGGCCTGCTGGGGCTGCTGCCGACCCTGCCGGTGGGCGGTCCCCTGCTGGGCGCCCTGGTGGGTCCGCTGCTGGGCGCCAGCCTGGCGGAACTGGTCACCGCCCCGCCGTCCCTCGGGCCCCCCGGACTGGGCCGCCTGCGCCGCTCCCTTCTGGTGGGCCTGGCGGTGGTGGCGGGGATGCTCGTGAGTCGGCTGGCCCAGTTCCTGCTGGCCCTGGTGGGGGTACTGGGGTTCGTGCTGCTCAGCGCCGGCCCGTTCGCCATCCGCCTCGGCGGCTGATCTGAGCGGTGCAGACGTCTTCAGCGGCTGAGGAGGGGCGGCAGGGGGTCGGCGTCGCCGCTGGCCAGCACCAGCTGCCGGTAGGCCGCCGTGGCGATGCAGACCACCAGGGGTCTGGCCACGAAAAAGCCCACCAGGCAGGCCAGCAGACCGAGTATCACCAGCAGGCGCACGATCAAGTTGAGCAGCAGCACCAGCAGCCAGTTGGGATCCACCAGGGCGCGCCCGCGCTGGATCGCGGTGCGGGAGCCGGCGCGCTCGAACAGCACGATCTGGGTGAGGAAGCTCTGGTTGATCACCAGGTAGATCACCCCCAGCAGCACCACCCCCAGGAGCAAGGCGAGCACCACCGCAAGGGCCAGGCCCAGGACCTCCACCAGGGTGCGGCTGATCGGCACCAGCTGGTCGGCGTAGATCCCCAGCAGCGCCAGGGGGCCGCCCACCAGCAGCAGCAGGCCCAGCAAGGGCACGGCCACCACCCCCGCCAGCAGCAGCCAGGCTCGCAGCAGCCGCCCGAACACCTCGCCGTCCCAGCGCATCAGCTGCCCCAGGGAGGGGTGGCCGCCCTGCAGGGCGCTGCCGGCGCCGCGCACCAGCCCGATGGCGCACCAGAGGTCCAGCAGGAGTCTTGCCGCCAGTCCGATCAGAAAGAGGGCCCAGTCGAGGGGGTCGCTGGAGGCCACGCCGCCGGTGCTGATGCGGCCCTGCAGGGGCTGGATCAGGAACTGGAGGGCCACCACCAGCAGGGGGAAGCAGACGAAGGCCCCCGGGCTGCGGCTGAAGGCCCGCCAGCCCTCCTGGAGGGCATCACCGAAGTCGAGCCGGGGACCGTGCCGCCCGACGGGTGTGTGCATCAAGGCAAGGCCATAGGCACCAAAACCTAGACAGGCACCCGCAGCAACGCCACCGCCTCGCCCACGGCCGCCACGGCGGCGTCGATGTCCGCCGCGGTGGTGCCCCGACCCAGGCCGAAGCGGATCGCGGCGCCGGCGGCGCGACGGTCGAGGCCGAGGGCCGCCAGCACGTGGGAGGGGCTCCCCTGGCTGCAGGCCGAACCGCTGCTCACCGCCAGGACCCGGCGCAGCTGGCGGTGCAGGCGGGTGCCGTCCAGGCCCTCGACGGTGACATTGAGGCTGTGGGGCAGGCACAGGTTCGGGTGGCCGTTGCGGCGAATCCCACCCAGGGCCGCCAGCCCCTGCCAGAGCCGGTCCCGCAGGGCCCCGAGCCGTCCGGCCCTCTCCTCCCGGTCGGCCAGGGCGCCGGCCACCGCGACGCCGAGGCCGACGATCAGGGGCACCGGCAGGGTGCCGCCCCGCAGCCCACCCTCCTGGCCGCCGCCGAGCTGCTGGGGGGCCAGGGGCACGCCCGGACGCCGCAGCAGGGCCCCCACCCCCTTGGGGCCGTAGAGCTTGTGGCCGCTGAGGCTGAGCAGGTCGATGCCGAGATCGACCATGGCCAGGGGGATGTGGCCCACGGCCTGGGCGGCGTCGCAGTGAAACAGCACGCCGCGCTCGCGGCAGAGGGCGCCGATGGCGGCCAGGGGCTGCAGCACGCCGATCTCGTTGTTCGCCGCCATCACCGACAGCAGCAGGGTGTCGGGGCCCAGGGCCGCCGCCAGCCGGTCGGGGTCCACCAGGCCGTCGGCCTGCACCGGCAGGACGGTGAGGGGGAAGCCATGGCGCTCCAGCCAGGCCAGCGGCTCCAGCACCGCCCGATGCTCGGTGGCCAGCGTCACCAGCCGGCGGCGGGGGTCGCCCCGCTCCAGGGCCGCCTCGACCACCCCGCGCAACGCCAGGTTGTCGGCTTCGGTGGCGCCGCTGGTGAAGATCACCGCGTCGTCGTCCATCCCCAGCGCCCGGCCCACCTGGCTGCGGGCGATGTCCACCGCCGCGCCCGCCTCCAGGGACGGACGGTGCAGGCGGCTGGAGGGGTTGGCGGGGTTTGCCGTCCACCAGGGCGCCATGGCCGCCACCACCGCCGGATCGCAAGGGGTGCTCGCGTGGTGGTCGAGGTACGTCAGCATGGTTCCATGCTGATCCGTTCCCGCCCCCCCGGTCCGGGTGCCGCCAATGTTGCGGCCATCCTGTCGGTGTCCCTGCTGGTGATGGCCTGGCCCCTGGCCCTGCCCCCCCCGGCGGCGGCCCAGGAGCCATCCCGCAGCAACGAGGAGAACCGGCCCAGGGGCTTCCGGCTGCTGCAGGACCGGGTCACCCACCGGGGCCGGGAGGTGGTGGGCATCTACGGCCTGGTGGCCGAGCCGGCCCAGCCGGGGATGTGGCGCGTTCAGGTCTGGGAGGAGCTCGACGACCGGGTGACCGTCGCCACCGACAAGATCGGCTGCAGCGTCACCGCCCCCCTGCGGATCACCGGCACCAGCCGCCGGGTGATCATCCGCGAGCTCAATCCGGGTGGGGTGATCACCCCGGCCAACCGCCTCGACCACCTGATGTGGTGGGCGGTCTGCTTCCCCGACCAGGCCGGGAGGGATCCCGCCGGCCTCGGTCCGCTGGCCCGCCAGCTGGGCTACAGCGGCCTTCTGCCCGAACGGCAACAGGTGCTGCTCGGTCCCGGTCGATAGATTTCCCTCCATGAGCCAGCAACCTTCCGCCGCCGCCGGCCCCATCCAAGAGTCGTCCGGTCTGCCGGAGGGTGCCGAAACCGCCGCCGCCACGCCGGTGCGGCTGCTGCTGGTCGACGACGAACCCGGCCTGCGCACTGCGGTCAAGGCCTACCTGGAGGACGAGGGCTTCGCCGTCACCACCGCCAATGACGGCGAGGAGGGCTGGACGGCCGCCCAGGCCCAGATGCCCGATGTGGTCATCACCGACGTGATGATGCCCCGCTGCGACGGCTACGGGCTGCTGAAGCGGCTGCGGGCCGACGAGCGGCTCGGCGGCACACCGGTGATCTTCCTCACCGCCAAGGGCATGACGGCCGATCGCATCGCCGGTTTCCAGGCCGGCGCCGACGACTACATCCCCAAGCCCTTCGACCCGGATGAGCTGGTGGCGCGGGTGCGCAACGTGGTGCGGCGGCAGGAGCGGCTGCTGGCGGAGGCGGCCCGCTTCGCCGATGCCGACATCGGCGCCATGGCCCGCCAGATCACCGAGATCCGCTCGATGCTGGGCGGCGGCGGCGGCGGCGGCACCGGCAGCGGAGGCAGTGCCCGCAGGCCCGTCAGCGATGTCCGGCTCGACTTCACCCCCCGCGAGGCGAGCGTGCTGCAGCTGGTGGCCGAGGGGATGATGAACAAGGAGATCGCCCGCCGGCTGGAGACGTCCATCCGCAACGTCGAGAAGTACGTCAGCCGGCTGTTCATCAAGACCGGCACCGCCAGCCGCACCGAACTGGTGCGCTTCGCCCTCGAGCATGGGCTGGTGGATTGACGTCCCCCCGTCCCCACCCCTGACCCTGCCGCCGGGCTGGCTGCCCTCCTGCCCCAACGAGGGCTGGTCCTACCGCGACCGGATCACCGCCGACGCGGCCGGACTGGGGGTGGTGGCCTTCTATGCCGGGCGCTATGGCCACTCCAGCCCGGAGGCATGGGAGCGGCGTCTGGCGGCCGGCGAGCTCAGCCGCAACGGGCTGCTGCTGCGGGCCGACGCGGTCCTCGCCGGCGGTGACCGGCTCGTGTGGCGCCGTCCCCCCTGGCCGGAGCCCGCCGTCCCGGCCGCGTGGGGCGTGATCCACGACGACGGCGACCTGCTGGTGATCGACAAGCCCAGCGGCCTGCCCGTGCTGCCGGCGGGAGGGTTCCTGGAGCACACGCTGCTGCGGCTGCTGGAGCGCCGCCACCGCGACGACCCCGGCGGCGCCCCGCGGCCGGTGCACCGCCTGGGGCGCTTCACTTCCGGCCTGCTGGTGTGCGCCCGCCGCCCGGCCACCCGCGCCTGGCTGAGCGCCCAGCTGCGGGAGAGCACAAGCTCCCTGGCCGGGGATGGCGACGGCGACGGGGTGCCGACCTGCCACAAGCTCTACCGGGCCCTGCTGGAGCCGGGCCGGCTGGAGCTGGCGGTCGGCGAGAGCCTGGTGATCACCACCGCGATCGGCCGCCGGCCCCACCCGCCGATCGGGGAGATCTGGTGTGCGACCGAACCCGGCGACCCTGCCGCCCTGCCGGCCCGCAGCCGGCTCACCCTGCTGGCGAAAGGCCAGGAGGCCGACCTGGTCGAGGTGGCGATCGTCAGCGGACGGCCCCATCAGATCCGCATCCACTGCGCCGCCGTCGGGGCGCCGCTGCGGGGGGATCCGCTGTACCTGCCGGGGGGGCGGGCCCGCCCCGGGGGGCTGCCGGGGGAGGGCGGTTACCGGCTCCAGGCCCGCTGGCTGCGGCTGCAGCAGCCGGATGGGTCGGTTCTGGAGCTGGAGGCCCCACCGGTGCAGGACCTGGCTATGGCGGCGCCGCCCCGGGCCGGCAAGCCAGCCTCCCGCGCTGATCAGGCCGGTTCGCGCTCGAAGGCGATCAGGCGGGAGAAGTAGAAGGGCGCCTGGTTGAGGCTGCGGTGCACGGGGCGGAAGCCCGCCGCGGCCGCCGCCGCCACGATCCCCTCCTCCTGAAGGGTGTAGGCGCGGGTGGTCTTGCTGGGTCCGGGGAACAGCTGGCCGATCTGCTTGAGCACCGCCAGCAGCGGTGTGTAGGGGGCGAAGCTGACGATCAGCTGCCGTTCGGCCAAGGCTGCCAGGTGCCGCACCATCGCCTCGGCGGCCGCCTGGGGGTAGTGGATGAAGACGTCCAGGCAGATCACCGTGTCGTAGCGGCCCCGGAGGCTCTCCAGGTCGGAGACGGCGAAGTTCAGTCGCTCCGAGGCCAGGCCGGCCTCGCCGGCCCGGCGGCTGGCCTCGGCCACCATGGCGGCGGAGAGGTCGCTGGCGGCGATGGAGCCGGCCCCGAGGGCTGCCAGGGGCAGGCTGAGGCTGCCGACACCACATCCGGCATCGCAGAAGCTGCGGCCCCCCAGGTCGCCCTGCTGCTGCAGCCAGGCCAGCACGGCGTCCACCGTTTTCTGGTGGCCGAGGCGGATGTTGCGCTGGACCCGGTTCACCTCCTCGCTGTCGCTGTAGATGCGGTTCCAGCGATCGAAGCCGGTGCTCTCGAAGTAGGCCTGCACTTCGGCCTTCTCCGCCTGCGTGTCGTCCTGTGACTTCGCCTGCGCCCCGTCCTGCGTCTCGGTGGGTGCGGGGGGCTGCAGTTCCGGGGGCATGGCGCGCAGGGCCGTTCGGGTGGGCCGGATCCTAGGGATCAACGGCCGGCGTTTCCGTCCAGGGTCCGACGGCCGCCGCTGCGGGGCGCCGCCAGTCCAGGCGCCCGCCCTGCCCCTGGCTCCAGCGCAGGGTGTCCGCCAGGGGCAACCCGGTCAGCAGCTGCTCCGGCGGCCGCCGCTCCCCCAGCAGGCGCCGCGGGGCCAGGGTGGCCGCGGCGATCGACGCCGGCACCAGCCCGCCCCAGCCCGCCAGCCGCCTCACCCCCTCCAGCAGCGGCAGGGTGACCCCCGCCAGGGTGCCGTCCTCCAGCCGGCAGCTGCCGTCCTGCACCAGAAGCACGCGTTCGTCCCAGCGGTGACGGCCTTCGGCCAGTCCGTAGGGGGCCAGGGCATCGCTGACGATGACCACCTGACGGGGCGCCAGCCGCTGCAGCAGCACCGCCAGGGTGGGATGCACATGGACGCCGTCGGCGATCAGCCCCAGGGCCACCTCCCCCTGCAGGAGGGCCTCACCCACCGGTCCCGGGGCGCGGTGATGCAGCCCGGCCATGGCATTGAAGCTGTGGGTCAGCATCCCCACCCCCTGGCTGAAGGCGCGGCGGGCCTGGTCCGTATCGGCGCCGCTGTGGCCCAGGCACACCACCACGCAGGCGGCCCGCAGCGCCGCGATCACCGCGTCGGCCCCCTCCAGCTCCGGGGCCAGGGTCACCAGGGCGACGTCGGCCTCCGGGCCCGCCCTGAAGCCGGCGATCAGTCGCTCGAGGGCCGCCAGGCTGGGGGCCTGCAGGTGCCTGGCCGGGTGGGCGCCCCGGCGCTCCGGCGCCAGGAACGGCCCCTCCAGGTGGGCCCCGAGCAGCCGGCAGCGGCCCGGCCGGTGCCGGCGGCGGGCCGTGGCCAGCACTCCCAGGGCCCGGCGCAGGGCCTCCGGGGCGCAGGTCACCAGGGTGGGACAGATGGCGTCCACCCCGTCCTGCCAGAGCAGCTCCAGCAGCGCCTCCAGGCGGGGCAGGTCGTCAGCGGTCAGCTCGGGAAAGGCCAGCCCCAGGCCGCCGTTGATCTGCAGGTCCACCCCTCCCAGGGACAGCCAGTCACCGCCCCAGTCCTCGCCCCCGGCCCGGCTGCCCGGCGGCGTCGGCCGCACGGCCGCGATCCGGCCCTCCGCGTCGACGCCGACCCGCCAGCGCCATCCCGCCTCGGCCCGCGCCGGGTCATCGTCCGCCAGTCGCAGGTTGGTCAGCCAGTGCATCCGGGCAGCGGCGGGGCGGGACAATGCCATCCTCGCCGCCCCGTCCCATGGAACCCGCCCCCACGCCGTCCGCCAGTCCTCCGTCGCCCCGGGTGGCGATCGTGATGGGCAGCGATTCCGACCTCCCCACCCTGGAGCCGGCGGTGCGGATCCTGGAGCAGCTGGGGGTGGCCTGCGAGGTGCGCGTGCTCTCGGCCCACCGCACCCCGTGGGAGATGGCGGCCTTCGCCGAGGCGGCCGCGTCCCGAGGCCTGGGGGTGATCATCGCCGGGGCAGGCGGCGCCGCCCATCTGCCCGGCATGGTGGCAGCCTTCTCCATGCTGCCGGTGATCGGCGTGCCTGTGCGCAGCCAGGCGCTCTCCGGGGTGGACTCCCTCCATTCGATCGTGCAGATGCCTGCGGGGATTCCCGTGGCCACGGTGGCGATCGGCGGCGGCCTCAACGCCGGACTGCTGGCGGCCGCCATGCTGGCGATCGCCGATCCCCCGCTCGCCCAGGCCCTGGAGGCCTACCGGCGGGGCCTGCACGACCAGGTGGTGGCCAAGGACGCGCGCCTGCAGGCCCTAGGCAGCACCGCCTACCTGGAGCAGATGGGACGGGGATGAGGACCCGGGCCCCTCTCCCCTGGCTGTTGCCGGCCCGGCAGGCCAAGCTGGCCGGCGACCCTCGATCCTCCGGGGCCAGGCCCCGCTCCCGCTGATGCTCGAGCGGCTGGTCCTGCCACCCTGGCTGCGGTTCTCCCTGGCCCTGCCCCTGCTGGTGCTCAACCTCTGGGTCCTGCGCCAGCTGCTGGTCCCGCTGGCGCCGTTCCCGGCCCTGTTCCTGACGGCGGCCCTGCTGGCCTTCCTGCTCGATATCCCCAGCCGCTGGCTGATCCAGAGGGGGCTGCCGCGGGCCCTGGCCCTGCTGCTGGTGCTGGGGCTGAGCCTCTCGGCGGTGGTGCTGGCGGCCCTCGTGCTGGTGCCGCGCCTGGTGGAGCAGCTCGGCGACCTGGTGCTGGCCCTTCCGGGCTGGCTGGCGGAGGGCGAAACCCTGCTGGGGCAGCTGCAGCGCTGGGCCACCGAGCGGGGGCTGCCCACCGATTTCGGCGGCCTGAGCAGCGATCTGATCACCCGCACCAGCAAGATCGCCTCCCAGCTGAGCCAGCAGGTGCTGGGGATCCTGGGGGCCACGGTCAGCATCACTGTCAACACGGTGATCGTGCTGGTGCTGGCGGTGTTCCTGCTGCTGGGGGGCGAAGGCATCGCCCGGGGATTGGCGGAATGGCTTCCCTCCGGCACCCGCGCCCTGGTGCTCAGCACCCTGGACCGCACCTTCCGGGGCTACTTCGCCGGCCAGGTGGTGCTGGCCCTGATCCTCAGCGGCGCCCAGAGCCTGGTGTTCACCCTGCTGGGGATTCCCTACGGCGTGCTGTTCGCGGTGGCGATCGGCTTCACCACCCTGATCCCCTACGCCAGCGCCCTCACCATCGTGGGGGTGAGCGTGCTGCTGGCCCTGCAGGATCCGCGCACCGGCCTGGAGGTGCTGGCGGTGGCGATCAGCGTTGGCCAGGTGGTCGACCAGGTGATCCAGCCGCGGCTGATGGGGTCGATCGTGGGGCTGCAGCCCGCCTGGCTGCTGATCAGCCTGCCGATCGGCGCCCGGCTTGGGGCGCTCATGGGGCTGGGGGAACTGCTGGGCCTGCTGCTGGCGGTGCCGGTGGCCAGCTGCGCCAAGACCTTCCTCGACGCCTGGGCCCTGCGCCTGCGCAGGGAGTGGCCCGAACCGGGGCCGTTCAGGGATCCGCCGGAGCCGGAATGATCCCGCGCCGCTGCAGTTCGGCCATCACCTGGGCCACCGAGTCGTCGAGGCTCTGCTCCCCGGTCGCCACCCGCAGCTCCGGGGTCTCGGGGGCCTCATAGGGGCTGGAGATGCCGGTGAACTCCTTGATCTCCCCGCCCCTGGCCTTGGCGTAGAGGCCCTTGGTGTCCCGCCGCTCGCAGACCGTCAGGTCCGCGGCGCAGTGGATCTCGAGGAAGTCGCCCGGCTCCACCAGCTCCCGCGCCCGCTGGCGGTCGGCCCGGAAGGGGGAGACGAAGGCGGTGAGCACCACCACGCCGGCGTCCAGGAACAGCTTGGCCACCTCACCGATCCGGCGGATGTTCTCTTCACGGTCGGTGTCGGAGAAGCCCAGATCGCTGCACAGACCGTGGCGGACGTTGTCGCCATCGAGCACGTAGCAGGCCAGCCCCTGCTCGAACAGGGCCGAATTCACCGCATTGGCCAGGGTGCTCTTCCCCGCCCCCGAGAGCCCTGTGAACCAGAGGATGGCGCTGCGGTGGCCCCGCTGGTGGGCCCGGGCGGCCCGGGTCACCGTGGAGTGGTGCCAGACGATGTTGGTGCTGTTGCGTCGGCTGGTGAGCTCGCCGTAGGTGGGATCGGCGGGGGCGGCGGTCATCGGCTCGCGGCGGAAGTGACACCATTGTGGGAGCCCGCCCGTCTGTTCACCGCTCAGCGGCAGGCACGTCTCCGTGGCCGCCCGGAACACCAGGCCATGGCGCCGCGCCGCATGAGGGCCGTCAGGGCGTCGTAGACGCTGCCGGTCACTGTGGCCGCCGGGATGCCCCGCAGGCAGGCCTCCAGGACCATCCGGTCGCGCAGTGGTTTCCCGGTGCCGCGGAGGGCCAGTCTGCCGAAGCGATCGTCGTGGTGGTAGGCGCGGCTGTGCACCGGTTCCAGGACCCGCCGGGGGATCGGCAGCGGCTGGTGCAGTTGCTCCGGCCGGGCCAGATCAAGCTGGCGCAGGTGATCGTGCAGCAACCGGAACTTGGCCGTCGGGAGGCGGTGCTGCTTGGCAGCGGCGCCTCCCATCAGGCGGCCCGGGCCGCCGCCGTCACCAGCAGGCCGCCGCGGGGGCTGGGACTGGGTACCAGCTGCAGGCTGAGGTCCTGCCCCGGGGCCAGCTCCAGCCGCAGCTGCTTCAACAGGCCCGCCGCCAGCAGCCGGATCTCCAGTTCCGCCAGCGCCTTGCCCAGGCACACCCGCTCACCGCCGCCGAACGGCAGCAGGGTGAGCCCGCAGCCGTCGCCGAGGTGGCGGGCGGGCCGGAACCGTTCAAGATCGTCGGCCGGGTCGGACTTGCCGGTTCCCTCCGGCAGGGTGCGATTCGTGGCGGCCAGGGCCACCTGCACCACGCGCCCCGCCGGTACGGCCACGCCATCAAGCACCAGCTCCCGTGTTGTGCGCCGGAAGAAGCCGCCCACCGGCGGGTTGAGGCGCATCACCTCCTGCACCACCGCCGCCAGCCGGGGCGCCGCAGCGGCGTCATAGGCGGTGGCGGCCTCGCCGGCTGCTGGCGGCCAGGGCAGGGCATCGAGCTCCTCCTGCAGCCAGGCCAGCACCCGGGGGTGCTGCAGCAGGGCCGCCAGCAGGCAGCCCAGCGAGGAGGCGGTGGTCTCGTAGCCGGCGAACAGCAACAGCAGCAGCTGCTCCACCAGGTCGTCGTCGGTGAGCGGCAGGCCGGCTTCGTCCAGCCCGCCGCTGAGCAGGTCGAGCCCGCCGGCCAGGGGCAGGCCGTGGGCCGCCTGCTCGCGGGCCCGCTCCAGCACCTCGCCCAGCCGGGCCAGCAGCCGCCCCCGCGCCGCCAGGGCCCGGGCGAAGGGGCTGCCTGGGATGGCCAGTGGAATCGAGAACAGGGCCCGGGTCCAGATCTCGAAGTCGGCGAACAGGGCCTCGCGGTCGGCCCCCTCCAGCCCCAGCACCACCTGGGCGATCACCGTGAAGGCGAAGCGCCGCAGCCGCTCCACCAGCGGCACCGGTGCTGGGGCCGCCTCCAGATCTGCCGCCAGCGCGTCCACCAGGGCCACGATGCCCGGGCTGTAGCGGCGCAGCGCCGCCGCCGAGAACAGCTGCCCCATCACCCGCCGCCGCGCCCGGTGGTCGGCGCCGTTGCGGTTGGCCAGCGAGCGGCTGCCCAGCAGCTGCTTCACACTGGCGGGCCACCAGCCCTCGCTGGCCTCCGGCTGGGCGAGCAGCTCCTGAATCGCCCGGCCGCCGCGGATGAACACCAGTGGCTGGCCCAGCAGCCGCGTTTCGTACACGTTGCCGAAGCGCTCGAAGCGTCGCCGGGCGAAGTCGCCGTCGCGGAAGAAGGCCAGGGCCTCCAGCAGGCCCGAGACGGCGCCGGTGCTCGGCAGGGGCCTTGGGCCGGCAGGGAGTCCGGGAGCCATGGCGATCAGCCCCCCGCCTGCCTGGGCCGGAAGCCGGCCTGCTCCAAAGCCGCCAGGGCTGGCGCCACCTGGTCGCCCTGCAACTCGATCACGCCGTCCTTGAGGGTGCCGCCGGTGCCGGCGCCGGCCTTGAGCTGCTTGAGCAGCCTGCGGGCGTCGGCGTCGGGCAGCTCCAGGCCGGTGATCGCCGTCACCAGCTTGCCGCCCTTGCCGGCCTTGGTGCGCTGCACACGCACCTGCTGCTGGGCCCTGGGCGTGGCCGGGCTGGCGGCGGTGGGCCGGGCGGTGCTGTTGGCGTTGCTTGGGCCCCCGAATTCCTGCCAACCCACTTTTTTGGCCATCATGCCTGCGCCGCCATGAATCCCATTCTGGTGGGGCGCTGCCGCAGCGGCGCCTGCTGCGCCGTCTGGGCACTTCCTGGGAATTCAAGGTGCACCAGCTCGGTGGGCGGCCCGGTTCGATCAGAGGGCTGCGGCTGATGGCTCCGGGCAGCTTTCTCGACACCATCGTGTTGCTCCATCCCGGGAGCGTCGATCCGGAGGAGGACGACAAACGGGATCCGGACCGGGTCCTTTCAGTTCTTCGTTCACGTCACGCGTGTGACGCGCCCCCAGTCCATCCTGGGAGCGGAGGCCAGGATCTTGATCGACAGCTGGAACCGCCTGCACGTGTTGCCGATCACCTGGGGTGCTGCAGGGGGCTCTCGATCGGCGCCAGCTGCACCTGCTCTCGTACGGTGATGCGGGATCATCGCCGCAGCGGAGCTGAGCGGCTGTGGCCTGCTGCTCTCGGAAGACCTCAGCGACGGAGCCCGTCATGGCGCAGTGGAGGTGGGCAATCCCTTCCGCTGAAAGCTCCAGCAGCAGGGCGTACGCGCCGGGGGTGCGGAGGCGAAGACGTCCCCCCTCGGCCGCCGCCCACATCCACCAGCCGGCAATGCCGCCGAAGTCGAAGGCTGAGAGCACGGCCTCGGTTTCCGGCCGCGGTGCCGTTTCCCGGAAGATCCCCAGGCCGGTCATAACCAGCAGCAGTTGCAGCAGGCTGTCGGCATCGGCGCCACAGCCGGCGGCCAGGCCCAGGTCGGCGGGGGTGGGTTCGGGGGTATGGCTCTGGAGCCGGTTGGTCCTGCCGTAGCGACTCCGGCCGCTGCAGCTGGGCAGCCTGCGGCGCTACCGACCCAGCCTCGCCGGGACCTGGAGTGTGCCCGGCGCCGGGCATCGCAGGTTTCTGGCTTCGTTTCCGCCGCAGGTCGCCCCTGCCGTCCGGCGGATGGCCGCTCCATGGCTGCCCTGCCCCGCAGCCTGATTCATGGCAAGCGGCAGGCCCGCAATCTGCTGCCGGATCTGCTTGTGATCAAGGCGCTGGCCGGGTTCGACGGCACGCTGGTCTGAAGTCAATAATCGTGACTGCTATGGGTAAGCGAACGCTGGGGCTTAAAATTCGGACTTGCGATTCGTTCATGTTGTCCGCCCACCCCGGCCCCTCCACCGTCCGCAAACACGACACGCTCTGGACCATTGTCGGTGCCTTCTATGGGCAGCGCCGGCACCGGCAGGAAGGGGCACAGTGCAATTCGATCCAGCCCACGCAGCTGAGATCCGTGATGGCGCTCAACGTATCGCAGGATTTCCGCCAGCCTTAGAGCTCGATTCGTGCGTTTTCCTGCTCTTCGCGTCGTCGCTGGACGACTGGGTTGCGCTGATGTTGTATATGCATTGTTGGCGCTCTCGCTGCATGTCGGGATCATTCTCTTCCTGATTGAACGGCGGGATGCATCAGCGCTGAGTGCTTTGGTGTTCGTGCTGTTTGTGTGCACCACCGCCATCGGCCTGTTGCGTCTGCTGGTGTTCTATGCCCTGGTGGTGCTGCGGCGGCATCAGCGCAGGCTGGCCGCGATCCGACCGGGGCAGTGGCCCAGTGTTGCTGTGCTGGTGCCCTGTCACAACGAGGAGGGTGTGATTGCCGCAACTCTCACCTCACTGCTCAATCTGGCTTACCCCCGGCTGCAGGTGGTGGTGATCGACGACGGCTCCACCGATGCGACTGCGGCGGTCGTGGCGGGTTTCGAGCCGCGGGTGCGGCTGATCCGCCAAGCGAGGGCGGGCAAGGCCGCCGCGCTCAACCGCGGTATCAGCAGCATCGACAGCGACCTCGCGCTGCTGGTGGATGCCGATTGCCTCTTTCCCCGCCAGACCCTGAAGCTGGCAGTGCGCTATCTCCTGCAACAGGGAGATGATGCCCTCGGCGGCCACCTCTCAGTAGCCAATCCAGACACATTGCTGGGGAGATTGCAGGATCTGGAATATGGCGACATTCTGCTGCAGCGCTTTTTCACCCGCTACTCACTCAACCTGCAGCGCACGCAGGATGTGATCCCCGGTGCGCTCGGGTTGTTTCGCACCGCTGCGCTCCGCCGCGCCGGGCCCCTCTCCACAACTCTGCTGGCGGAGGATGTGGATCTCACTGCCCGGCTGGTGCAGCAGGGGTGTTTTCTGGCCTATTGCCCCTACCTGGTCTGTGCCACGGTGGTGCCTGACAGCCTGCGGTCGTTGTGGATTCAGCGGCGTCGCTGGGTGCAGGGCTACCTCCAGGTTGTGCTGCAGCAGCTGCTGCACTTCCCCTCGCTCACCTGGCGGGCCCGTTTCGCGGCGCTGGCGATGGCGCAGAAGGCTGTGTCCTGGCCGCTGATGGTTGTGTTGGGATGGGCTTATATCGTTGAGAATGTGCTGGCCGGCCATCCCGCCATCCTCTGGCTTTCGCTGCTGGCAGCGCCATTCCCCTTCTCCCTGCAGGGATGGACACGGTTTCGTCACTGTCGTTTCGGCACGCTGTTGCTGTTCATTTATGGCTACAGCACGATGCTTGTCAGTTGGAAGATCTGGCATCAGCTCGGCCTGATCGCGGATCCCAGTCCCCGCTGGCAGCCCTACCGCCGTCTGCGTGTTCCGTCGGCTCGCTGAAGCAGCAGGGGGAGCTGGTCCTTCACGGGCACACCACGGGCCTTGATCGGCCTCAGAATGTCCTGGATCGCCGCTCATAGGCTGCCATGGCCGGCCCGCGCCTGAGCGAAACCGACATCTGTGACCGCTTCATCACCCCTGCCCTGCGCCAGGCGGGCTGGCTGAAGGAGCGGATCCTGCGGGAGCACTCGTTCACCGATGGGCGCATCATCGTGCGCGGCCGTCTGGTGAGTCGCGGTCGCCGCCGCCGGGCCGATTACCTGCTGATCCACGAAGGCGTGCCGCTGGCGGTGATCGAGGCCAAAGACAACAGCCATGCCCTCGGCGATGGGCTGCAGCAGGCGCTGGCCTACGCCGAGGCCCTGCGTACGCCGTATGTGTTCGCCAGCAACGGCGATGGCTTCGTGTTTCACGACCGCACCGGCCAGGGCGAGGCGCTGGAAACCACCCTGGCGCTGGAGGCCTTCCCCAGCCCGGCGGAGCTGTGGCGGCGCTACAGCCGCTGGCGGGGCTTCTCGCCGGCGCAGGAGCAGGTGGCCCTGCAGCCCTACTACGACGGTGGCAACCGCAAGGATCCGCGCTACTACCAGGTGAACGCCATCCAGGCCACGGTGGAGGCGATCGCCCTGGGCCAGCAGCGCATCCTGCTGGTGATGGCCACGGGTACCGGCAAAACGTTCACCGCGTTTCAGATCATCTGGAGGCTGTGGAAGGCGGGGCAGAAAAAGCGGATCTTGTTTCTAGCCGATCGCAACGTGCTCGTGAACCAGACGATGGTGAACGATTTCCGGCCCTTCGGCGGCGCCATGGCCAAGCTCAGCACGGCCGCCAAAACGATCGAGCGGGCCGATGGCAGCCTCGAAACGATCGCGTTGGCGCTGAACCGCCAACGGCAGATCAACAAATCCCACGAGATCTACCTCGGCTTGTATCAGGCGCTCACAGGCCCGGAAGAGCGCCAGAAGCTGTTCAAAGAGTTTTCGCCAGACTTTTTTGATCTGATCGTGGTGGATGAATGCCACCGGGGCAGCGCCGCCGAGGATTCGGCCTGGCGCGAGATTCTCGACTATTTCCGCAGCGCTACCCAGCTGGGTCTCACGGCCACGCCCAAGGAAACCAGGTATGTGTCAAATATTGAGTATTTCGGTGAGCCGCTCTACACCTACTCCCTCAAGCAGGGCGTCCGTGATGGTTTCCTGGCGCCCTACAAGGTGATCCGGGTGCACCTTGATCTCGATGTGGAGGGCTACCGGCCCCGGCCCGGAGAGTTGGATGATCGCGGCGAGGCTATTGAGGATCGCCTCTACAACCAGAAGGATTTCGATCGGGTGCTGGTGATCGATGAACGCACCCGCCGGGTGGCGCGCTGGATCACGGAGTATCTCAAAGCCAGTGGCGATCGGATGCAGAAAACGATCGTGTTCTGCGTGGATACGGAGCACGCCTTGATGATGCGCCAGGCCCTGATCAATGAAAACCAGGATCTGGTGGAGGCCGATGGCCGCTATGTGATGCGCGTCACCGGCAACGACAGCGAAGGTATCGAGCAGCTCGACAGCTTCATTGATCCGCTGGAGCCCTATCCGGTGATCGTCACCACCTCACGGCTCCTGTCCACGGGCGTCGATGCCCAGACCTGCCGGCTGATTGTGCTCGATCGGGAGGTGGGCTCAATGACGGAGTTCAAACAGATCGTGGGCCGGGGCACCCGGGTGCATGCCGACAGCCAGAAGTATTACTTCACCCTGGTGGATTTCCGCAAAGCCAGCAACCATTTCGCCGATCCGGAGTTTGATGGTGAACCGATCCAGGCCGAAGACTTCAGCGAAGACGGCACCCGCCTGGGCGAAGACGCCACAGCTGAACGTGCCGATTCCGCCACCGATTCCTGGGAGGAGGACGCTGCGGATGAGTGCGAAACGCTGCTGCTCGACCCCGATGCCCTCGCCATCCCCACCGCTGAGGGGCGCCAGAAGTACTACATCAAAGGCCAGCCGGTGCGGGTGCTCACCGAGCGGATCGAATACCTGGATGAGAACGGCAAGCTGGTCACCGAATTGCTGCGCGACTACAGCCGCCGCACGCTGCGCGAGCACTACGCCAGTCTCGACGCCTTCCTGCGCCGCTGGCGGGGCGAGGCGCGCAAGGCGGCAATCATCGAGGAGCTGGCCGAGGAAGGGCTGCTGCTGGAGCCGCTGCAGGAGGAGGTGGGGCTGGAGCTTGATCCCTTCGATCTGATCTGCCACATCGCCTACGACCAGCCGCCCCTGAGCCGCCGCGAGCGGGCGGCAAGGGTGCGGAAGCAGGATGTGTTCCACCGCTACGGGCCCCAGGCGCGGGCGGTGCTGGAAGCGCTGCTCACCAAATACCAGGACGAAGGCGTGGTGGCGGAGCTCGATAATGTGAAGATCCTGCAGATCCCTCCGTTCAACACCATGGGAACGCCGTTGGAACTGGTGCGCTGCTTCGGCGGCAAGGCCGATTTCGAGCGAGCGGTGCACGAGCTGCAGACCGCCCTCTATGCGGAGGCCGCCTGAAATGTCGGCGCGCACGGCCGTTAAGGCGATTCAGGACATCATGCGCAAGGACGTGGGCGTCGATGGCGATGCCCAGCGCCTGTCGCAGCTGTGCTGGCTGTTCTTCCTCAAGATCATCGACGATCAGGACGAACTGCTGGAGACCACCGAGGAGGGCTATCAATCACCGATCCCCGCGCATCTGCAATGGCGAAGCTGGGCGAAAGATGAGGAAGGCATCACCGGCGACGGACTGCTGGAGTTCATCAATGAGGAGTTGTTTCCCTATCTCAAGGAGATGTCGCTGAAGGGATCCCATCCCAACCGGGCCCAAGTGGTGCGTGGGGTTTTTACAGGGGCGTACAACTACATGAAATCGGGCACGCTGCTGCGCCAGGTGATCAACAAGATCAATGGCATCGATTTCAACAGCCTTTCCGATCGTAAGCATTTCGGCGATGTGTATGAGCAGCTGCTCAATGATCTGCAGAGTGCCGGCAATGCCGGCGAGTACTACACACCCCGGGGGGTGACCGGTTTCATGGTCGATCGCATCGACCCGAAGCCCGGCGAGCTGCTGCTTGATACCAGCGGCGGCACGGGCGGTTTCATCACCTGCTCCCTGCGCCACATGCGTGAGCGCTATGTGAAAACGGTGGCTGATGAGCAGACGATGCAGGCCACACTGCGGGTGATCGAGAAGAAGCCGCTGCCCCACATGCTCTGTGTCACCAACATGCTGCTGCATGGGATCGAGGATCCCAGCTTCGTGAAGCACGACAACACCCTCGCCCGCCCCTACAGCACCTGGGGCACGGATGATCAGGTGGACATCATCCTCACCAATCCACCCTTCGGCGGCGAGGAGGAAGACGGCATCCAGGACAACTTCCCCGGCCAGTTCCGCACCCGCGAAACGGCGGATCTGTTCCTGGCCCTGTTCATCCGTTTGCTCAAGCCCGGCGGCCGGGCCGGGATCGTGTTGCCCGATGGCACCCTGTTTGGCGAAGGCGTGAAAACGCGCCTCAAGGAGCGCCTGCTGGCCGACTGCAACTTGCACACAATCGTGCGCCTGCCCAATTCGGTGTTCCGCCCCTACGCCAGCATCGGCACCAATCTGCTGTTCTTCGAGAAGGGAAAGTCCACCGAGGAGATCTGGTACTGGGAGCAGCGCGTACCCGAGGGCCAGAAGGCCTACTCGATGACCCGACCGGTCAAGCAGGAGCACTTTGCAGGCTGCGTGGCCTGGTGGGGCGGACCCAGCCGCAAGGGTCGCCAGGAAACCGAGCAGGCCTGGCGGGTGCCGATCGCCACGATTCAGGAGCGCAACTACAACCTCGACCTCAAGAACCCCCACACCGTGGCCGAAGACCACGGCGACCCCGAGGAGCTGCTGGCCAGCCTGCAGGCGGCGGAGCAGCAAGCTGCTGAGTTGCGCGACCAGCTCAAGGCGATCCTGGCGGAGGCTTTACTGCGATGAACGCCGAGCGCTTGCTGGCGCATTTCGATACGATCAGCGAGGCCCCGGATGCGGTGGCACGGCTGCGGCGCTTCATCCTTGATCTGGCAGTACGCGGCAGGCTGGTTGAGCAGGATCCTGAGGATCAGGACAAAACTGCTCGTGAGAGGCTTGTTGAATTTGCTGAATCATGCTCCCTGATTCCGGGTTCTTGGCTTTACGTCCCATTGGCATGCTTGTTGGCTGAGGACACTCGAAACGGATACTCCCGCAAGCCTGATGATGCCAAAGACGGTTTTCCAGTCTTGCGTATCAGTGCAGGTACTGCTCGGCCTGACGGCTTGGTTGATGAAGGTGAATTCAAGCTCATTAGTGGCATAGACGAAGTCTTGGCTAGCCAATATGCAGTGCAGAGGGGCGATCTCCTGGCATGCCGATTTAACGGCAATAAAGCCTATGTCGGCAGGCTCTCCCTCTTCATGGGATATTCAGGAAAACAATTTATTTATCCTGATAAGCTAATTCGGGTCAGGCTCGCAGAGTGGCTTGCTGAGCCAGCCTTTTTTCGCTGTATCTCCAATTCGGATCTTGTTCGTGAAGAAGTGGAAGAAAAGTGCGCAACAACTGTTGGCAATTGGGGGATTAGTGCTGGAAAACTGAAAACTTGTATGTTCCCCATCCCACCCCTCGCCGAACAGCACCGCATCGTCGCCAAGGTGGACGAACTGATGGCCCTCTGCGACCAGCTGGAACAGCAGCTCAGTCAGGCCGGTCAGCAGCGCAGGCGGTTGCTGGAGGCGGTGTTGGCGGAGGCGTTGGACGGCAGACTGGATCGACAGGAGGAGAGCCATGCAGACGTTGCCTGACGAGTTGCCTGCAGCGCTAGACGCGGATGCTGATGGCGTTCAGCAGATTCACGTGGCCGGCTTCTGTTCCCTCAAGGATGTGGTTCTGGAGCCTGGCCGCCTCACCCTGCTGATCGGCCCGAATGGGTCTGGCAAATCGAATCTGCTCCAGGTGTTGCGCCTGATCCCTTTGCTGCGCACGCGCTCTCTGCAGCGCTACGTGGCCGATCAAGGTTTCGGAGCTGCACTGTTGCATTACGGCCCCAAAACCACAGAGGCAATCGAGCTCGCTGTAGTGATTCGGGATCAGGGCGTTACCTACCGCTACGACGCCTCCCTGGCCTTCGCGCCAGATGACAGCCTCTACTTTCAGACTGAGAACGCCGTGAGGCTCAATCCTGATGCCACTTGGGCGATCGGCTCGCTAGGCGGCGGACACCGTGAATCCCATTTACTCGATGAGGCGTACCGCAACAAAACGGTGAATGCTGTCAACGAGTGGCTGGGTCGCATGACCTTCTACCACTTCCACGACACCTCAAGCAAATCCAAGCTGCGCACCCACGCCCGCCGTGAGGAAGACCGTTATCCCCGCTCCGATGGCTCCAACCTCGCCGCCTATCTGCTGCGTTTGAAGGACAGCGATGAGGCTGCCGATCGTAAAGCCTGGCAGCGCATCAATCGCCACTGCCGCCACATTGCGCCGGCGATCAAGCAGCTCGATCCGGTGGCGGTGAATGGCAGTGTGCGCCTCGATTGGATCGATGATCGCGACGAACGCTTTGGCTGCCATCAGCTTTCCGATGGCACGCTTCGCGCCCTTGCTTTGATCACGGTGCTTTCGCAACCCACCGAGCGCCTCCCTCGCCTGATCAGCATCGATGAGCCCGAACTCGGCCTTCATCCTGCTGCCATCGCCTTGATCGCTGAGCTCTGCCGCGCCATCAGCAGGCAGACCCAGATCATTCTCTCCACCCAGTCCACCGAACTGCTCGACCATTTCATGGTGGACGAGGTGATAGTAGTCGAGCGCGAACAGGGTGAAACCAAGCTCAAGCGCTTGTCCGCGCTAGACCTTCGCCTCTGGCTTGAGGATTACAGCCTCCGTGAGCTGTACGCCAAGGGAGTGATCGGAGGGACGCCCTGAGCATGCCGGCGCCAATTCGTCTGATCATCGTTGTTGAGGGACAGACAGAGGCGAATTTCGTGAGACGAATTCTGGCCCCGCATCTGGGGCATTTTGGTGTTTTTGCTGCTCCATCGGTTGTCGGCAAGGGAAAGGCCGCCGCTAGGGGCCTGAGTGGCAGTGGTGTGCGCGGCGGGTATCCCTATGCCGATTGGAGAAGAGATCTCCGTAATGTCTTGCGCAGTGATCCGGTAAGGAATCTGCGGGTGAGCACCCTCTGTGATCTTTATGGCTTGCCCGACGACTTCCCGGATCGTGCCCTTCAGCCTGGTGATGCCAACTCCAGCCTGCGTTGCTCAAGGCTGGAGGGGGCCCTGCTTCGCGACATCACGGGCTCCAGCGATGACTGCGGTGCATGGCGACTGACTCCCTACATTCAATCATACGAGTTCGAAGCTCTGGTGCTTGCTGTAGCCCACTCTCTTGCTGAACAGTTTGATGCCGATGATCAGCTCTTCGGGCTGGCAGCGCTCCAGGCGGAAATCGCCGGCCTTCCACCGGAAGAGATCAATGATTCACCCCAAACCTAGCCGAGCCACCGCCTGAGGCGGCTGATTCCTGGTTATCGCAAAGCTGTGGATGGCCCGGATGCCATTGAACGGGCTGGCTTACAGGCTGTGAGGTCTCTGTGCCCCCGCTTTGATCAGTGGCTCGGCCGCCTGGAGGGCCTAACCCAAACCCTGGATTAGCCCACGGCCTCCACCACCGCCTGCTCGCATCGCCGCAGCTCTCCCTCCAGCAGATCCAGCAGTTGCCCGCGGCTGGTGGGCAGCGCAAACGGGCCCTCTTCGTGGCGGGCCTCCACCGCAAACACCTGCAGCTTGAGGAACACGGGTGGCAGATCCTGTTCGGCCATCGCGGCCAGATCCGCCAGGTCGTGCACCCGGGGCGGTTGGCGATCCGCCAGCACGATCCAGGCCTTGAACAGCTTTTCCACCGCCTGCTGGGCTGTGAAGCCCCAGTCCTCCCCGGGTTAGGCGGCATCCAGGGTCAGCCGCAGGCTGCGCAGATGGCGCCGCACGATCGAAAGCAGCCGCCGCGCATCTTCAGCCGGCGACATGCAGCACCTTCCCTTCGCGGGCCACATCGCCGAACACATGCCAGCGGGAAGCGCTCAGCCGCTCGGCATCGGCCTGGCCGGCGATCACCAGATCCAGACCCACCCCCAGCGGCCCCAGGCGCTCACGGAAGCTGCGCCAGCACTCCAGCTTCTGCTCCGGCGTGAGCTGGGCCGTGCGCACTATCACGGCCAGATCCAGATCGGAATCCGCGCGCGCCTCACCCCGCGCCCTGGAGCCGAAGGCCAGCACGGCTTGCACGTCGGGCTCAGCGCACAGCCTTCCAAGTGCCTGGCCACAGACCCAAGGATCCAGCCCCGGCCCGAGATCCAGCTGGGGTGCCAGCGGCTGGGGCCGATGCCAGGGAATCGCTGGCGGCTGGAATGGAGTGGTGGAGGCGGCAGCCATGGCCTGAGGCTACCGGCGCTGAGCTGATGTCCACCCCGCCCGAAGGCCTCGCTACTGTGAAACCATGAAAAACATCACAGTCTCTGTGGACGAGACGGTGCATCGCCGTGCCCGGTTGCGGGCCGCGGAGCTCAACACCTCGCTCTCTGCGCTGGTGAAGGGATTTCTGGAGGAGCTGGCCGGCGATGCCAGCGAAGCCGAGCGCCGTCGACGGCTGCAGAACGAGCTGCTTCAACGCCTCGACGCCGAGGGCCGTGGGGTGATTGCGGGGCAGCGGCTGGATCGGGAGGTCCTGCACGCCCGTGCTGCCTCTCCCCGGTCCGCCTGAGGGCCGGGTGCCATGGCTCCCGGCTGCTTCCTCGACACCAACGTGCTGCTCTATGCAGTGAGCGCCGATCCCGGTGAAGCTGCCAAGCGCGACCTGGCCCGCCAGCTGCTGCAGGAGGACGACTGGACCCTCTCCATCCAGGTGCTCCAGGAATTTTTTGTCCAGGCCACCCGCGTGAGCCGCTCCTGGGCCCTGTCCATGGACGAGGCCCGGATTCTGATCGATTGCTGGGGACGCTTCACGGTGCAGCCCATCACCTGGGAGGTGCTCCAGCGCGCCCTTGATCTGCGGGCCATGCACCCCCTCTCCTATTGGGATGCGGCGATCCTGGCGGCTGCCGAACAGAGCGGCTGCACCCTGCTGCTCTCCGAGGACCTGAGCGATGGGGGCCAGTACGGCGCGGTGGAGGTGCGCAACCCGTTCCGGCGGCTGGGTTGAGCGTCCCCGTCGGCATCCACCGCCGAGCAGGTGAGCCGTGAGGTGGAAGACCCCTATCTGCCCTGTTGCCAGGAGCTGCGCCGCATCCTCAACCAGCGGCTGGCCAGTGCGGCTTCGGAGGCTGCGGATGCCTGATCCCGCTGCCGAGCCGATCAACGCCATTCCCGGTCTGCCGGTGGAGGCTTCCGCGCGCCTGCTCGCCCTGCTCCGCGCCGCACCCGCGGTGCTGGAGGTGTGGCTCTACGGCTCCCGGGTCGTGGGTCGCCACCGCCCCTGTTCCGACATCGACATCACGCTCCTCCATCGACTGCCCGACTCCCTGCGCCGGCACGTGGCCCGGGTGGGCCTGCGGCTGGTGCCGCCTCCCTAGGCTGCTCCAATTGCATGCCGCCGCCGGTGACCGCCACCGTTTCCCCCCTCAGCCCCGACCCGGCCGCTCTCGCCCCCGAGGTGCGTCCCGACCCCCTCGGCCGCTTCGGGCCCTACGGCGGCCAGTACGTGCCCGAAACGCTGATGCCGGCCCTGGCCGAGCTGGAGGCCGCCGCCGCCGAGGCCTGGGCAGATCCGGCCTTCACCGAGCGGCTCAACCACCTGCTGCGCACCTACGTGGGCCGGCCCACCCCCCTCTACGAGGCCGAGCGGCTCAGCGAGCACTACCGCCGGCCCGAGGGCGGCCCGCGCCTGTGGCTGAAGCGGGAAGACCTCAACCACACCGGCGCCCACAAGATCAACAATGCCCTCGGCCAGGCCCTGCTGGCCCTGCGCATGGGCAAGCAGCGGATCATCGCCGAGACGGGCGCCGGCCAGCACGGCGTGGCCACCGCCACCGTTTGTGCCCGCTTCGGCCTGGAGTGCGTCATCTACATGGGGGCGGAAGACATGCGCCGCCAGGCCCTCAACGTGTTCCGGATGCGGCTGCTGGGGGCCACGGTGCAGCCCGTCACCGCTGGCACCGCCACCCTCAAGGACGCCACCAGCGAAGCCATCCGCGACTGGGTCACCAATGTGGAGACCACCCACTACATCCTCGGCTCGGTGGCCGGCCCGCACCCGTACCCGATGCTGGTGCGGGATTTCCATGCCGTGATCGGCCAGGAAGCCCGCAGCCAGTGCCTGGAGGCCTTCGGGCGGCTGCCGGACGTGCTGATCGCCTGTGTGGGCGGCGGCTCCAACGCCATGGGCCTGTTCCATCCCTTCGTCGAGGACACCGCCGTGCGCCTGATCGGGGTGGAGGCGGCCGGTGAGGGCGTGGCCACCGGCCGCCACGCCGCCACCATCACCGAAGGCCGGGTGGGCGTGCTGCACGGCGCCATGAGCCTGCTGCTCCAGGACGACGAGGGCCAGGTGCAGGAGGCCCACTCGATCAGCGCCGGCCTCGACTATCCAGGTGTGGGTCCGGAGCACAGCTACCTGCGCCAGATCGGCCGGGCCGAATACGCCGCCGTCACCGACGCCGAGGCCCTGGCGGCCCTGCAGCGGGTGAGCGAACTGGAAGGCATCATTCCGGCCCTGGAGACGGCCCACGCCTTCGCCTGGCTGGACTCCCTCTGCCCCACCCTTGCCCCCGGCACCGAGGTGGTGCTCAACCTGTCCGGCCGCGGCGACAAGGACGTCAACACGGTGGCGGAGAAACTGGGCGACGGGCTGGCTGGATAAGCCCCTCAGAGGGGGTCCTGCTCCCAGGGGAAGCGGGGCAGCTTGTGGAGCCCCTCCTGCATGTGGCGGTCCCACACGTCCATGGTGCGCTGGATTTCGTCTGCGTCCTTCTCGAGTTTCAGGTGCCGGCTCACCTGGAAGGCGTCGCGGGGGACCAGGGCGATCTCGAATGGCGGGCCCACGGTGAGATTGGAGCGCCGGGTGACGACCTCCGACACCAGGCAGAGCCGCGCCGCGTCCTCCAGGGAGAGGTCGGGGCGGCCGATGTAATCGAGGGGAGGCTTGCCGTACTTGGTCTCGCCGATCTGCAGGAAGGGCGTGTCGTCGGTGGCCATGATCGCGTTCCCCTGGGGGTAGATCATGAACAGGCCATGGGGCTGGCCCGCGATCTGGCCGCCGAGGATGAAGCTGGCCTCGCCGCTGGCCCCCGCCTGGCGCAGGTTGGGATTGAACTCCTTCTGGACCATCACGTTGAGCCGGCCGATGTAATCGGCCACCTCGAACAGGTAGCGGGCCGTGAGCATGCTGGGCCCGGCCGGCGGATCGTCCTGACGGCTCCACGGCGGGCTGGGGCCGGCGCCATGGTTCTCGATGTCGCGGCGGATCCGGTTGAGCACCGCCTGGGTGGTGCCCAGGTTGCCCGCCGCCATCAGCACGAACAGGCGGTCGGGGGCCGGCGCCAGCACGTGCATCTTGCTGTAGCTGGAGATGTAGTCGACCCCCGCATTAGTGCGGGAATCGGAGGCGAACACCAGGCCGCTGTGGAGAAGGAAACCGAGGCAGTAGGTCATCAGCTCAGCAGCCTCTCCAGGATCGAGGCCACCGACTGAACCGCCGCACGGGCGGTGGCGTAGGCCATCCGCATCGGACCCACCAGGCCCACCTGGCCGCGGCCGCCGTGCCCCGTGCGGTAGGTGGCCTGCACCACCGCGCACTGGCCGAGGGCCGCATGGGGATGCTCGGTGCCGATCCAGATCGCTTCGGTCGCGACCGGGTCGTGATTGTCGGTGAGGCCGAGCAGGGCGCGGGGGCCATGCTCCACCAGCTGCACCACCGGCAGCAGGCTGGAGCTGTGGCGGAATTCGGGCTGCCCCAGCAGTCCACCCAGCCCGGCGGCCACCACCGCATCGAGCTCCACGCTGCGGATGCGGGCGTGGCTGTCGAGGGCCTGGCGCAGCAGGCCACCGCTGCGGCGCAGTTCCGCTGGCAGCCGTTCCCAGGGTATGCGGCCGCTGCCGCCGGCCCGGAGCTGCTGGTTGCTCCAGCGCTCCAGGATCGGCAGCTCCTCTTCCATGCCGGCGCCGAGGCGGAGATTGAGGCTGGTGCTGAAGCCGGGACCCTGGACGAGAAACACCAGCAGCCGGTCGCCGCTGGGCACGAGGCGCACCGCTTGCAGCAGGGGACTGGGGCGCTGGGGGCGGGTGATCAGGCTCAGCAGGCCGGTGAGATCGGCGAGTCGGCGGGCCAGATGCCACAGCAGATCATCGAGGGCGGCCCACTGCAGGCTGAGGCCGGCCAGCTCCCGCTCCAGCTGCAGGGCGGCGGCTCCCGGGGCCGGCAGCAGCTGATCGACGTAGAGCCGGTAGCCGCGCTGGCTGGGGATCCGCCCGGCGGAGGTGTGGGGCTGGGTCAGCAGGCCCCGCTGCTCCAGGGCCCCCATGGCCGTCCGCACCGTGGCCGGGCTGGCCGGCAGCCCGAAACGCCGCACCAGCGTGTGGCTGCCCACGGGTTCGACGGTGTCCACGTAGTGCCGCACCGTGGCCCGGAGCACCTCCTGTTGTCGGCGCGGCAGGGTGTCCAAGGAGAGAGAAGAAAAGCGTAAAAGATAGACAGAAAAGCGCAGGTGCGGTGCGACCACAGGCGGCCCGGGATGGGGAGCCCGTAACGGCGAGTCAGTAACGGGGAACCCGGGGATCCACCTCCCGGCTCCAGGCGTCGATTCCCCCCTGCAGGTTCCAGACCTCGCCGTAGCCCTGCTCCTGCATCAGCCAGCAGGCGAAGTGCCAGCTGCGGATGCCGGCATGGCAGAGCACCACCACCGCCCGTTGCCGGTCGAGCAGGGTGTTCAGCTCCGGGATCCATTCACCGGAGCGGCTCAGGGGCAGATGCAGCACCGGGTGGGGCAGGCGCGCCTCCTCGAGCTCCCGGTCCTCCCGCACGTCCACGATCAGGAGCGGTTCCCCTTCCGCCAGGCGCCGTTGCAGCTCCGGGGCGGAGAGGCTGCGGGGTGTGCCCGGGGGGGGCGGCTCGTCCATGGCGGGCGTCGGAGGGGGAGTGGCGTCAGGATGGTCCCATCCTGCTGAGAACGCATGAAGGCCCGCCCATTCCTGGCGGTGCTGCTGGCCCTGGCGCTGGTGGTGTTCGGTCTGGGGCTCGGTGGCTGGTGGCTGGTGTGGCAGCGCAGTGCCCTGCGTCTCCAGCGGCTGCCTCTGGTGGTACCGCGGGCGGCCCGGTTCGTGCCAAGGGATGCTCCCTTGAGCCTCCACCTGTTCACCGACGGCGACCAGCCCCTCGACTACGCCAGGGCCGTCGCCCCGCCCCGCCAGCGACGCCAGGCGGCGGATGCGGTCGGCCGGCTGCGGGACGGCGCCTTCGCTGCGGCCGGTCTCGACTACGACACCGAGCTGAGCTCCTGGCTGGCGTCGCCGGTGGGCCTGGCCCTGTTCGAGGCGGACGCCGGCAGTGGGGGGGGCGGCCCCCGGCGGGGGGGCTGGCTGCTGGCCCTGGGCAGCCGGGACAACGGCGGCGCCCGTCGCTTTCTGCAGCGGTTCTGGCAGACCCGCAGCCTGGCGGGCACGGATCTCCAGATCAGCACCTACCGGGGCCTGGGGCTGATCAGCGGCCGGGGGGCCCTGCTGGGCCGGACGCCGGCGCCGCTGGCCACGGCCCTGGTGGATGACGACCTCGTCCTCATCGCCTCGGGTCGGGGGGTGCTGGAGCAGGCCCTCGACGTGTCCCAGATCGACGAGCTCAACCAGGCCGGCCAGGCCGGCTTCCAGGAGGGGCTGCGGCGACTGGGCACCGGCGCTGCGCTGGTGCAGGCGGCCCCGGAGGCCCTGGAGCGCTGGCTGGGGCTGCCCCTGCCGGCTCCGGCCGACCAGCGGCCCGGCGGGCTGCTCCTGGCCCTGCGGCCCGATGGCCGCAGCCTGCGGCTGTCGGGCCTGCTGCCGCTGCCGCCGCAGACGTCGCTGCCGGAGGTCGGCGCCGACGGCGGGCTGGGTCGGGCCCTGCGGACGGCCCTGCACCGCCCCGCCTCCAGCCTCGCCCTGGTGCAGGATCCCGCCGCCATCGCCGCCATTCCCCTCCTGAAGCCGCTGCTCAGCCGCATGGCGGTGGGGGCCGGGGAGGCAGGGCCCCTCCCCGCCCTGGTGGTGGGATCCGACGGGGGGCCCCTGCTGGCCGCCACCAGCGGTGGCCGCTGGCTGCTGGGCACGGCATCCGACCGTCCGGAGGCGGCGGCCGTCGAGGCCGCCTTGACGGCCGATGGCCTGATCGCCGCTCCCCTGGAGGTGGACGGCCGCGCGCTGCGGGTCTGGACGCGGCTGCGGCCCGGTGCCCGTCGTCGCGACGGCAGGGCCGAGCAGCTCCAGGCCCCCCTGCTGGGCTGGCGCTGGCAGCGGGGCGACCAGGCCTGGTGGGGGGAGACCCTGGGGCAGCTGGAGAGCCTCGACGGCCCCGGGCCGAAGGGCGGGGCCCGTCCCCAGGACCCGCTGGAGGGCCTCGCAACCCCGGAGGCGGCCCTGCAGTGGACCCTCGATGGTCCCCGGTCCCGCGAGCTGCTGGCCTCCTGGCAGCCGTGGCAGCGCCTCACCGCCCTGGCCGGCGGCCCCCTCAGCGACCCGGTGACTGGGATGGTTCTGGCCCTGACCGGGGAGTCCGGGGTGCTGGCGGTGGAGGCCCGACTCGATTTCGGGGACGCCTGACCATGGCGTCGCCGCCCTGGGAACTGTTGCTGCTGCGCCACGGCATCGCCGAGGAGCGCAGCCCCGACCGCCTCGACGCCGAGCGGGAACTCACCGCCGCCGGCCGGTCCCGCACCCGGGCCGTGCTGGAGCGAGCCGCCGGTCTGGGGCTGCGGGCCGACCGCCTGCTCTCCAGCCCCCTGGTCCGGGCCCGGCAGACAGGGGAGCTCGCCTGTGAAGCCGGGCTGGCCCGGACCCTGGAACTGGCCCAGGCCCTGGAGCCGGGGGGTGACCCCCTGCCGCTGCTGCCGGCCTGGCTGACCCGGGTGGAAGGGGGCGAGGCGGCACCCTGCCGCGTTTTGCTGGTGGGCCATGAACCGGATCTGGGGCTGCTGGCGTCCCGCCTTCTGGGGGCGCCGCCCGGAGCCATCGCCCTGCGCAAGGCGGGCCTGGCCCTGCTGCGCCTGAGCCCAGGGCCGGTCGGGGCACCGCTCGCCGGCACCGCCCGCCTTGAATGGCTGGTGGGGCCCAGGCTCTGGCTGCCGCGACCCTGAGCCGGCAGCCGGCGCTACGGCAGCAGCCGGTTGCTGCGCCTAAGTTCGTTCCATCCATAGGATTCGGCATGGCGGCGGTGCGCACCCCAAAAGCCAACGACCCTCAGGGCACCCCTTCCCCTCCATCGCCCCCGGCGCCCGCCACGGCGTCGGAGCCGGCCTCACCGACGTTCCGCCCCGGCCTGGAGGGGGTGCCGGCCACGCAGTCAGCCGTGTGCGACATCGAAGGCCAGCGGGGCCTGCTCACCTACCGGGGCTACCCGATCGAGCAGCTGGCGAGCCACAGCAGCTTCCTGGAGACCGCCTACCTGCTCATCTGGGGGGAGCTGCCCACCATCTTTCAGCTGAGGGAGTTCGAGCAGGAGGTGCAGATGCACCGGCGGCTCAGCTTCCGCATCCGCGACATGATGAAGTGTTTCCCGGCCACGGGCCATCCGATGGATGCCCTCCAGGCCAGCGCGGCGTCCCTGGGGCTGTTCTATTCCCGCCGCGCCCTGTACGACCCCCAATACATCGTCGATGCGGTGGTGCGGCTGATCGCCAAGATCCCCACGATGGTGGCGGCCTTCCAGCTGATCCGGAAGGGCCAGGATCCGATCCAGCCCCGCGACGACCTGGCCTACTCGGCCAACTTCCTCTACATGCTCACCGAGCGGGAGCCAGATCCCCTGGCGGCTCGGATCTTCGACGCCTGCCTGATCCTCCATGCCGAGCACAGCCTCAACGCCAGCACCTTCAGCGCCAGGGTGACGGCCAGCACCCTCACCGACCCCTACGCGGTGGTGGCCTCGGCGGTGGGCACCCTGGCCGGCCCCCTGCACGGCGGCGCCAACGAGGATGTGCTCGACATGCTCGACCAGATCGGCAGCATCGACCAGGTTGAGCCCTGGCTCGACCGGGCCATCGCCCAGAAGCAGAAGATCATGGGCTTCGGCCACCGTGAGTACCGCGTCAAGGATCCCCGCGCCGTGATCCTGCAGGGTCTGGCCGAAGAGCTGTTCCAGCGGTTCGGCCACGACGCCATGTACGACGTGGCCCTGAAGCTGGAGGAGGTGGCCGGCCGGCGCCTGGGGCCGAAGGGCATCTACCCCAACGTCGACTTCTACTCCGGTCTCGTCTACCGGAAGCTCGGTATTCCCCGCGACCTCTTCACCCCCATCTTCGCCATCGCCCGTACGGCAGGATGGCTGGCCCACTGGAAGGAACAACTGGGTGCGAACCGCATCTACCGACCCTCGCAGATCTACACCGGCCCCGCCGAACGGGGCTGGCTTCCCCTGGAAAGCCGTCCGGTTCCTGGCTGAGTCACTGGCTGACCCGTTTCCCCCTAGGTTCCCTCGCAACGGAGTTCTCTGATGCTGTCCACTGGCCTGCTGGGTGCCGCCATCGCTCCCCCCGGACTCGATCTCCAGTCGAGCTTCCTTGACCTCGCCCAGGCCATGGGTCTCACCCCCGCGGCGGCCCGGCTGCTGTGGCTGCCCCTGCCCATGGTGCTGGTGCTGGTGGGGGCCGTCGTCGGGGTGCTGGTGAGCGTCTGGCTCGAACGCAAGATCTCGGCGGCGGTGCAGCAGCGCATCGGCCCTGAGTACGCCGGCGCCCTGGGGGTGCTGCAGCCCCTGGCCGACGGTCTCAAGCTGGTGTTCAAGGAGGACATCATCCCGGCCCGGGCCGATGCCCTGCTGTTCAGCCTCGGCCCCGTGCTGGTGGTGGTGCCCGTGATCCTCTCCTGGCTGGTGGTGCCCTTCGGCCAGAACCTCCTGATCAGCAACGTGGGGGTGGGCATCTTCCTGTGGATCGCCCTGAGCAGCATCCAGCCCATCGGCCTGCTGATGAGCGGCTACTCCAGCAACAACAAGTACTCGCTCCTGGGCGGGCTGAGGGCCGCGGCCCAGTCGATCAGCTACGAGATCCCCCTGGCCCTGGCGGTGCTGGCGGTCGTGATGATGAGCAACTCGCTCAGCACCGTCGATATCGTCTCCCAGCAGACCGGGGCCGGCATCTTCAGCTGGAACATCTGGCGCCAGCCGGTGGGCTTCGTGATCTTCTGGATCTGCGCCCTGGCCGAGTGCGAGCGCCTGCCCTTCGACCTGCCGGAGGCGGAGGAGGAGCTGGTGGCCGGCTACCAGACCGAGTACGCCGGCATGAAGTTCGCGCTCTTCTATCTGGGCAGCTACATCAACCTGGTGCTCTCGGCCCTGCTGGTATCGGTGCTCTACCTGGGGGGGTGGAGCTTCCCCCTGCCCGTCGAGTGGATCACCGGCTGGCTGGGCCTTTCCCCTGACGCCCCCCTGGTCCAGGTGATCACCGGCTCGATCGGCATCGTCAGCACGATCCTCAAGGCCTACCTGCTGGTGTTCTTCGCGATCCTGCTGCGCTGGACCACCCCTCGGGTGCGGATCGACCAGCTGCTGGATCTGGGCTGGAAGTTCCTGCTGCCCATCGCCCTGGTCAACCTCCTGGTCACCGCCGGTCTCAAGCTGGCCTTCCCGGTCGCCTTCGGCGGCTGAGCCGTTCTCCGGATACCAACAGGACGCCCCGCCCGGGGCCATCATGGTTCCCATCCCGTACCCCCACGCCCCAGCCATGTTCGGGTTTCTCAAGCAAGTCGGTGACTACACCCGCGAGGCGGTGAGCGCGGCCCAGACGATGACCCAGGGGCTGGCGGTCACCTTCGATCACCTGCGCCGGCGGCCGATCACGGTCCAGTACCCCTACGAGAAGCTGATCCCCTCCGAGCGGTACCGGGGGCGGATTCACTACGAGCTCGACAAGTGCATCTCCTGCGAGGTGTGCGTGCGGGTGTGCCCCATCAATCTGCCCGTGGTGGACTGGGTGATGAATAAGGCCACCAAGAAGAAGGAGCTGCGCAACTACTCGATCGATTTCGGGGTGTGCATCTTCTGCGGCAACTGCGTCGAGTACTGCCCCACCAACTGCCTTTCCATGACCGAGGAGTACGAGCTGGCGGCCTTTGATCGGCACAGCCTCAACTACGACAATGTCGCCCTCGGCCGCCTGCCCACCAGCGTCACCTCCGACCCGGCCGTGTTCGCCCTGCGGGAACTGGCCTACCTTCCCAAGGGTGCCATCGATCCCCATGGGGTGCCCGCCAGCGAGCCCCGGGCCGGTCAGCTGCCGTCCCAGGTGCTGGAAACCCTCCCCACCGACAGCACCGCAGAGTCCTGATGTCGATCGCTTCCACCACCCAGCAGATCTGTTTCCTGGTGCTTGCGGCCACCACGGTCGTCGGCGCCCTGGGCGTCGTCCTGCTGCCCAACATCGTCTATTCCGCTTTCCTGCTCGGCGGCGTCTTCCTCTCGGTGGCCGGCCTCTACCTTCTGCTCAACGCCAGCTTCGTCGCGGCCGCCCAGATCCTGGTCTACGTCGGTGCGGTCAATGTCCTGATCCTGTTCGCGATCATGCTCGTGAACAAAAAGGAGACCCTCGCCGCGATCCCCGGCCTGCTGGTCCGCCGGCTGCTGTCCGGCGCCGTCTGCGCCGGCCTCTTCGTGCTGCTGCTGCGGGTGGCCTTCACCACCCCGTGGGCGCTGCCGGGCCCCACGCCGGTGGGCGAGGAGGCCACCATCCGGATGGGTGAGCACCTCTTCACCGACTATCTCCTGCCCTTTGAACTGGCTTCGGTGCTGCTGCTGATGGCGATGATCGGCGCCATCGTCCTGGCCCGCCGCGACGTCTTCAGCACCGACGTGATCACCGGGGAGCCCGCCGACCAGGGCCTGATCGAGAAGGACCGCACCCCCCTGCTGATCGAGACGTCCGCCTCCGCGCCCACCCCGCTCACCAAGCCATGATCTTCGACGCCGCCTCCCCGATCCCCCTCGAGGGCTTTCTTGCCGTTGCGGCGCTGCTGTTCTGCATCGGTGTCTGGGGCCTGATCAACAGCCGCAACGCCGTGCGGGTTCTGATGAGCATCGAGCTGATGCTCAACGCCGTCAACATCAACCTGATGGCCTTCTCCAACTACCTCGATGGGCAGCTGATCCGCGGCCAGGTGTTCGCGATCTTCGTGATCACCGTCGCGGCGGCCGAGGCGGCCGTCGGCCTGGCCATCCTGCTGTCGCTTTATCGCAACCGCGAGACCGTCGACATGGAGCGTTTCAACCTGCTGCGCTGGTAGCGGTGTCACCCCCCTTGCACCGCGCCGATGCAGCTTGAGAGGGTCTGGCTGATCCTGCGCAAGGGCAGCCAGGCGGCCCAGCGCCAGGCCCGGCGCTGGGCCCAGGATCTGCGCTCCCAGGGGGTCACGGTCACCACCGCCGTCAGCGGACTGGGCCTGAACCCCTTCCCCGGACTTCTGGCCACCGAGGCGGAGCTGCCCGATCTCGCCGTGGTCCTCGGCGGCGACGGCACTGTTCTGGCGGCCGGCCGCCACCTGGCCAGCCACGGTGTCCCGCTGCTCAGTTTCAACGTCGGCGGCCACCTGGGCTTCCTCACCCACGAGCGGCGCCTGCTCAGGCTGCAGGGCGATGGCCATGGGGAGGCCGGCGGCCACGACCCCGACGACACCCTCTGGCAGCGGCTGCGGGATGACCGCTTCGCCATCGAGCGCAGGATGATGCTGGAGGCCCGGGTCGACCGCGGTGACGGCGTGCCCCAGGAGGGGGACGGGGCCTCCGACGGCGACCTCGGCGGGGTCGGGGATGGCCCCCATACCGCCCTCAACGACTTCTATTTCCGCCCCGCCCTCGACGAGCTCTCCCCCACCTGCATCCTCGAACTTGAGATCGACGGCGAGGTGGTCGATCAGTACCGGGGGGACGGCCTGATCATCGGCACCCCCACCGGTTCCACGGGCTATGCGATGGCGGCTGGTGGTCCGATCCTCCATCCGGGCATCGAAGCGATCGTGGTCACGCCGATCTGCCCGATGAGCCTCTCCAGCCGGGCGGTGGTGGTGCCGCCCGGATCCCGGCTGTCGGTGTGGCCCCTGGGGGAGACCAGCCGCCGGGTGAAGCTCTGGAAGGACGGGGCCCATGCCACGGTGCTGGAACCGGGGGATCGCTGCGTCCTGCAGCGGGGCCGCCATCCGGTGCTGATGCTTCAGCTCGAGCAGAGCCCTTCGTACTACAGCACCCTCACCCACAAGCTTCACTGGGCCGGCAGCCTCACCGCCGGCGAACCGTCCCGCAACTGATCCGCCCACCCTGAACCATGGCCCTGGAGATCGAGCGCCGCTTCCTCGTCAGCGGTGAGCAGTGGCGCCCCCATGTCCTCGACGAGAGTCTGATCCGTCAGGGCTATCTGGCCAGCGGCAGGGAGGGCCTGACCCTGCGCGTCCGGCTGGCCCTTCCCCCGGCGGGTCCCGTGGCCGCCTGGCTCACCCTCAAGCTGCCGACCGGCGGCGAGGGCCCGCTGGGGCTGGAGCACACAGGCCAGCCGCCGGCCGCCGGCGAGGCCCTGATGCGGCAGGAGTTTGAATACCCGATCCCTGCCGCCGATGCCGAGGCCCTGCTGGGACGGTGCGACCATCGGCTCGGCAAGACCCGTTTCCACCTGGATCTGGCCGGCGGCGACTGGGTCCTGGATGTGTTCGAGGGTGCCAATGCCCCCCTGGTGGTGGCGGAGGTGGAACTGGAGCGCCCGGACCAGTCGGTGGCCATTCCCGCCTGGTGCGACAGGGAGATCACCGGCCGACGCGACCTCAGCAATGCCGCCCTGGCCCGGTGTCCCCTGGCGCTGTGGCCACAGGCCGACCGGCAGGCGCTGCTGGACCTGGCCTCCTGAGCGGCGTGCCTTCAGCGGCGCTCCTTCAGCGACGTGCCTTCGCAGAGGCCGGTCAGCCGGATTCGGCGTCGTCGTCGGAGGGCAGGGCGCAGCAGTTGAAACCATCCCGGCAGATCTTGCCGTGGTCCATGGCCCAGTTCAGCAGGGCCACCCGGTTCTTGGCGCCGGTCTTGGTGAAGATGTTGCTGACGTGGTTGTCGACGGTGCGCTTGCTGATGGTGAGCTGGCCAGCGATCTCCAGATTGGTCAGTCCGGTGGCCACCAGCTCGATGATCTCGAGTTCCCTTTCAGACAACTCGCTGCGTGGATGGACCATGGGCCGCTCCAGGGACGGTGATGGGGACAGGGAGCTGGAAGCCGCCATGGACCGGCGCTCGACCATCGGCTCCTCGACGGGGGTTGATTCACTCTAGGCAGTGGCTGTTCCATGATGCCCCTGTCATGGAGGTGGCCGTTGCAGCTTCGACAGGCTCTGGCGGAGGGTCGGTTCGCCGTCACGGCGGAAGTGACGCCCCCCCGTGGGGGCGATCCCCGTCGCACCCTCGAGGCCGCGACGGCCCTGAGGGGGCTGGTGCATGCGGTCAACGTCACCGACGGCAGCCGGGCCGTGATGCGGATGAGCAGCCTCGCGGTGTGCCGTCTGCTGCTGGAGGCCGGCATCGAACCCGTGCTGCAGTTGACCTGCCGCGACCGCAACCGCATCGCCCTCCAGGCCGATCTGCTCGGCGCCCACGCCCTAGGTATCCGCAACCTGCTCTGCCTCACCGGTGACCCGGTGCGCGCCGGCGATCAGCCCGGGGTCCGCGCGGTGAACGAGCTGGAGGCGGTGCGGCTGCTCCAGCTGGTGCGGGGCCTCAACGCCGGTGAGGATCCGGTCAGGGGGGAGCTGCCGGACGGGGCCACGGCCCTGTTCCCTGGAGCCGCCGCCGATCCCCAGTCACCCAGCTGGAGCGGACTGATCTCGCGGGTGCGTCGCAAGCAGGCGGCTGGAGCCCGTTTCCTCCAGACCCAGATGGTGATGGATGCGGCCGCCCTGCGCCGCTTCGTGGAGGAGATCACCGGCCCCCTGGGGCTGCCGGTGCTGGCCGGGGTGTTTCTGCTCAAATCGGCCCGCAATGCCCAGTTCATCAACCGGGTCGTGCCTGGGGCCTGCATCCCCCAGTTCCTGATCGACCGCCTCGCCGGCGCGGCCGATCCGGCCGCCGAAGGGGTGGCGATCGCCGCCGAACAGGTGGCCACCTACCGCTCCATCGCCCAGGGGGTACATCTGATGGCCATCAAGGCCGAACACCGCATCCCCCAGATCCTGCGGCTGGCGGGGCTAGGAGGCGCCGCTGGCGGCGAGGTCGGTGCCGAGGAGCTCGGCCATGGCCTTCTGCTGCGGTGAGGGGGTCCCCACGTCCTGGCGGCGGACATCGGTGATCAGCCAGTCGAGGGCGGCCTCCTGGAGATCGAAGTGGTCGCCGTTGCGGTCGACGCAGTAACGGCCATAGACCAGTTTCTCGACGAGCTGGACACCGGGGCCGATGCGGGAATAGTCGAAGATGATCGAGTTGTCGATCGTGGCTCCCTCGCAGATGTGGCAGCTCGGCCCGATCATGGCGGGGCCGATGATCGTGACGCCGTTCTCGATGCGGGTCATGCCGCCCACGAAGATCGGCCCCTCCACGTGGATCTTGTCCCAGTCGGCCGCGACGTTGAGGCCGGCGTAGATGCCGGGCCGCACCTGCTTGCCGGGAATCTGCACCTGGCGGACATGCCCCTGCAGCACGCTACGGATCGCCTGCCAGTAGTCGGGCACCTTGCCGATGTCGACCCACTCGAACTCCATGGGCAGGGCATAGAAGGGAGCCCCGGATTCCACCAGCCTGGGGAACAGATCACCGGCGATGTCGAAGGGTTCGCCGCTGGGGATGAAGTCGAGAACCTTTGGCTCGAAGATGTAGATGCCGGTGTTGATCATGTCGCTGGCGGCTTCCTCCACCGACGGCTTCTCCTGGAAGGAGAGGACCCGACCGGTCTCATCGGTCACCACCACCCCGTAACTGCTCACCTGATCACGCGGCACTCTTTTGGTGATCAGGCTGGCCATGGCTCCCTTCTCACGATGGCGGCGCACGGCTTCGCTGAGGTCGAGATCGATCAGGGCGTCGCCGCAGAGCACCACGAAGGTGTCGTCGAAAAAGGCCTGGAAGTCCTGGATCTTCTTCAGGCCCCCGGCCGAGCCCATGGCTTCCCCGATCAGCTCGCCGTCCTTGATGCGACCCTCGAAGCTGTAGGCGATCTGGACATCGAAGCGCTGGCCGTCGCGGAAATAGTTCTCGATCTCCTCCGACAGGTGGGAGACGTTGACCATGATCTCGTTGAAGCCGTGCTCTCGGAGCAATTCGAGCAGAAACTCCATCACGGGTTTCTGGAGGATCGGAATCATCGGCTTGGGCGTTGTGTGCGTGATCGGACGCACCCTTGTTCCCTTGCCTGCCGCCAGGATCATCGCCTTCATCGGCGTCGTTTCAAGTCGGAGGTGAAATTCCAGCCTACGGAGAAACCTCAGGCTGCCACTGCTTCCAGAGCCGGCCCCCTATCTGACCCCTGACCCGGCGGCCGCGACAGACTCATCGCCTCGACCCGTTCCTCACGGCGCCGCCGCAGGCGGAGGGGACCGTAGAGGCCGCCCTCCTGGGCCAGTTCCACCTTCCCCTGGGAGGAGAGGAACAGCAGGGCCCAGAACACCCCCACCCGATCGCTGTCCAGGTCGGCGTCCTCCGGGGAGCCGGCGGGGGTGCGGGCCAGGGCCTCCGCCCAGGCGCCCACCAGGGCGTCAAAGGTCACCCATGCGAGGGTCTCGGCGGTGGGGGACCACGCCAGCAGGAAGCGGCTCAGGGCGGCGGTTGTCTCCGGCAGTTTCTCCCGGTGGGCCAGGGCGGCCACCTGGGCGATCGCCGCCCGCTCGCTGTAGCGGCGATGGCGGGGCCTGGCACGGCTCTCCCCGCCCTCCTGCTCCAGCCGTTCGGCGATGTCCTCGAGCTGGCGGATCAGTTCCCCGAGGGTGACGGGACGCTGCAGCGGCGGCGGCGCCACCGGCCGGCGCTGCAGGTGCCGTTCGGGCCGCCGCGGCAGGGCCACGGCCGAGGGGTCCCAGCCCTCGGCGTCCTCGGCGGCGAAGGGGTCCTCCAGCAGCGGCTCGGGCGGGAAGGTGGCCGATTCCAGCAGCTCCGCCTTCAGCCCCACCAGCACCGAGGCGGCCAGGAAGGCCTCGCTGGAGTCGGCCAGATCCCGTTCGTAGCTGCCCCCCTGGGCGACCAGGCGCCTGGGCTGCTCGATGCGCTGGCGCAGCTGGTCGAGGAAACCGTCGACGACGGCGATCACATCGACGTCCCAGGGATCGATGTCGCCCCGCTCGGCCGCGTCCTGAAGCAACCGGATGGCGAGTCTGGCACCCGCTTCTGCCACGCGCGATGTCCTGTTCGGAGGGGCCCGTCCCAGGGCAAGCTACCGGCTGCGGCCCGATGGCACCAGTCGCGTTGATGACCGAACCGGGCGGCGGGGGTCAGTCGACCGCCAGGGAGAGGCTTTCGTCGCCCCCCTCCTGGGCGGAGGGCGCCGAGCTCTCCCCCGCGGCGGGCAGCAGCCCAAGCTGGGCATCCACGGTGGCCCGGTAGCGGCGCAGATCGTTCTCCAATTCGCTGATCCGCACCTGCTGGGCCTCCACCTCGCCGGCGCTCTGCAGGGTTTCCATCTTCCGCACCACCCCGCTCCAGACGGCGTAGATCCAGGCCGCGGTGGCCCCGATACCGCCCACCACCAGCAGCAGGGCCGCCAGCGGCAGGGTGGTGCTCACGCCCGGCAGGAAATGGACCGTGGTGGCCGTGGTGTTCTCCAGGGTGAACATCACCGTGGCCAGGCCGAAGCTGAAGATCAGGAGGAAGTTGATCTGCCGCATGGGGACCCTCGCTGTGCGATGGAGGATCGTAGGCATCTTCCCCGGAGGATGGCGTCACGGCCCCGGGCCGGCGCAGGCTTTCGTAACCGGCCCCCTGGTGCCTGCATGGCGGCGGGGAAGGTGCTCAGAGCTCAGGGCCCAGAGCTCAGCCGAGGGCCGGGGCGTGCAGCAGGGCCGGCGGCAGGCTGCCGAAGGCGCCGGTGGCCATCACGGCCGGGAGCGGGGCGCGTCCCACTTTCACCAGGGCCATGGATTCCCGGTCCACCAGGGTCTCGATCGCGGCCTGGTAGCTGTCGGTGACCAGCCGGGGGTAGAGGCCGATGCCGATGATCGGCACCAGCAGGCAGGAGATCACGTAGATCTCCCTCGGCTCGGCATCGACCAGGTGGGTGTGGGAGGCGAGCTCGGGGTTCTCCTTGCCGAAGAAGATCTCCCGCAGCATCGAGAGCAGGTAGATGGGGGTGAGGATCACGCCGATGGCTGCCAGCACGGCGATGACGATGCGGAAGCTGAGGCTGTAGGCCTCACTGGTGGCGAAGCCCACGAACACCATCAGCTCGGAGACGAAGCCGCTCATCCCAGGCAGGGCGAGGGAAGCGAGGGAGCAGACGGTCCAGAGGGCGAACATCTTGCGCATCTTCTGGCCCACGCCGCCCATCTCGTCAAGCTGCAGGGTGTGGGTGCGGTCGTAGGTGGCACCAACCAGGAAGAAGAGACTGGCCCCGATCAGGCCGTGGCTGATCATCTGCAGCATGGCGCCGCTGGTGCCGAGGGCGCTGAAGCTGCCGATGCCGATCAGCACGAAACCCATGTGGCTGATCGAGCTGTAGGCGATCTTGCGCTTGAGGTTGCGCTGGGCGAAGGAGGTGAGGGCGGCGTAGATGATGTTGACCACCCCAAGGATCACCAGCAGGGGGGCGAACTGGACGTGGGCCTCGGGCAGCAGCTGCACGTTGAAGCGCAGCAGTGCGTAGCCGCCCATCTTCAGGAGGATGCCCGCCAGCAGCATGTGCACCGGCGCCGTGGCCTCGCCGTGGGCATCGGGCAGCCAGGTGTGCAGGGGAACCACCGGCAGCTTGACCCCGAAGGCGATCAGCAGGGCCGCGTAGCAGAGCACCTGGAAGCCGGTGCCGAACTCCTTGGCGGCCAGGACCGTGTACTCGAAGCTGGGGGCTCCTCCGCCATGGAAGGCCATGGCCAGGCCGGCCAGAAGGATGAACAGGGAACTGCCGGCCGTGTAGAGAATGAACTTGGTGGCGGCGTACTGGCGCTTCTTGCCGCCCCAGATGGCCAGCAGCAGGTACACCGGCAGCAGCTCCAGCTCCCAGGCCAGGAAGAACAGCAGCATGTCCTGGACGGCGAACACGGCGATCTGGCCGCCGTCCATGGCCAGGAGCAGGAAATAGAAGAGCCTGGGCTTGAAGGTCACCGGCCAGGCCGCCAGGCAGGCCAGGGAGGTGATGAAGCTGGTGAGCAGGATCAGCGGCATCGAGAGGCCATCGGCCCCCACCGACCAGGCCAGACCCAGATCGGGCAGCCACTGGACCCGCTCCACCAGCTGCAGGCCGGGATCGGCGGGGTCGTAGCCGCGCAGGTAGGCCCCCACGGTGACCAGGAAGGTGATCAGGGCCACCGCGAGGGCGTACCAGCGGACCTGCCGGCCATCGCCCTTGTCGGGCACGAAGGGGATCAGCAGAGCGGCACCGATCGGGAACAGGATCGCGGTGCTCAGCCAGGGAAAGGGCACAGAACGGTGCTGTCCATCTGGCCGGAGTGTAGAAATCCTGGCCTCCCACCCACCCTGCGGATGGGCGTTGTCACACACAGAGCCGCTCGCGCCAGCGGCCTGGCGGGCCTCAGCCGAAGGCCCCGAACAGCAGCACCAGGCCGATGACGCCGCCGAAGACGATCAGGGCATAGAACTGAACCCGGCCGGTCTCGAAGTACTTCAGGCCCTCGCCGCTGCCCAGGGTGAGCAGGCCGGTGAGGTTGACCACCCCGTCCACCACCTTGGAGTCGACGTCGAGGACCTGGCGGGCCAGGCGGCGGCTGCCCTGCACGAACAGCTTGTCGTTGATGGCATCGAGGTACCACTTGTTGGCCAGAAACCGGTTGATGGCCGGGAAGCGGCCCGCCACGGCGGTGCCCAGATCGATGCGATGCAGGGCGTAGGCGAGCACCGCCACAGCGATGCCAAGGCAGGAGATCGTCACCGAGGCGCCGGCCAGTGGCAGGAACTCACCCCAGCGGAAATGCTCGGCCGCTTCGATGGCCTCGGCGGGATCGACGAGCCGGCCGAAGAGGCTGTTCCAGGGGGTGCCCAGCAGGCCGATCAGCACCGAAGGGACCGCCAGCACCACCAGGGGGGCCGCCATCTGCCAGCCGGATTCATGAGGATGGCTGGCGTGGCCATGATGCCCGTCGTCCTCGGCCGCCACGGCGGGCAGGCCGGCCGCACCGAGCAACTGGGCACGGATGCCGGCGTCCTGGCCGCGGAACGACCCCTCGAAGGTGAGGAAGTACAGCCGGAACATGTAGAAGGCGGTCATCCCGGCGGTGAGGAAGCCCATGGACCAGAGCAGCGGGAAGCTGTTGAAGGCCTGGCCGAGGATCTCGTCCTTGCTCCAGAAACCCGCCAGGGGGGGGATGCCGCTGATCGCCACGCAACCGATCAGGAAGGTGGCGGAGGTGATCGGCATGTACTTGCGGAGGCCCCCCATCAGGCGCATGTCCTGGGCCAGCACCGGCTCATGGCCCACCACCTCCTCCATGGCATGGATGACCGACCCCGAGCCGAGGAACAGCATCGCCTTGAAGAAGGCGTGGGTGACCAGGTGGAACATGCCGGCCACCGGGGCGCCGCACCCCATCGCCAGCATCATGTAGCCGAGCTGGGAGACGGTGCTGTAGGCCAGGCCCTTCTTCAGATCCATCTGGGTGAGGGCGATGGTGGCCCCGAGGAACAAGGTGACGGTGCCGATGAGGGCGATCGCCAGCTGCACCTGGGGGAAGGGCGCGTAGACCGGCTGCAGCCGTGCCACCAGGAAGACGCCGGCCGCGACCATGGTGGCGGCGTGGATCAGGGCCGAGATCGGCGTCGGACCCTCCATGGCGTCGGGCAGCCAGACGTGGAGAGGGAACTGCGCCGACTTGGCCATCGGGCCCATGAACACCAGCAGGCAGAGGAGCACGGCGACGCCGCTGGACAGGCCGCCGCCGGCCACGGCGGCGGAGAGGCGCTCGCCGATCTCCTCGAAGCCGAAGCTGCCGGTGGCCCAGAACAGGCCGAGGATCCCCAGCAGCAGGCCGAAGTCGCCGACCCGGTTGACAACGAAGGCCTTCTGGGCGGCGTTGGCGGCACCGTCGCGGTCGTACCAGAAGCCCACCAGCAGGTAGGAGCACATGCCCACCAGCTCCCAGAAGACGTAGATCTCGAGCAGGTTGGGGCTGATCACCAGCCCCAGCATCGAGCTGCTGAACAGGGCCAGATAGGTGAAGAAGCGCACGTAGCCCGGGTCATGGGCCATGTAGCCGTCGGAATAGACCATCACCAGCAGGGCGATGGTGGTCACCAGGGCAAGCATCACGGCCCCGAGGGCGTCGACGCGGAAGCCCATCTGCAGGTGGAAGCTGCCGGCGCCGGCCCAGTCGAAAAGCACCTCGGTGGCGCCGGCGCCGGCGAGCTGCTCGGCCAGGATCGCGAAGCTCAGCACCGCGGCGATGCCCACCGTGGTGATCAGCAACAGCGCCACCGGCTTGCGCAGGCGATTGACGGTGCGGTTGAAGGAGATCAGCCCCAGGCCGGTGAGGCAGGCCCCCAGCAGGGGAATCACCGGGATCAGCCAGGCAAGATCGGAAGCGGCGGGCATCCTGGAGGCTCTGCTGGCGAGAGTTTAGGCAGGCCGGTCGGCAGGGCTCCGGATCTGTGGGGGCCTGCCCATCGACCCCCGCCGGCCTCCGGGCGCTTCAGCCCAGCCAGTGGGCCAGGCCCGTGCGCGAGAAGGTGGTGGCGCCGAGGCCGATCCAGCGGTGGGCCCACCAGAGGACGCCGATGGCGACGGCGATGCCCAGCTGGGAGGGTCGCAGGAATTCCGCCGCCACCAGCGTCTGGCGGCCGTCCAGCACGGCGGCGAAGGGCAGCACCGACGTGGAGGCCCGCAGCTCCTCGAAGGCGGCGCCGAAGCGGTTGCGCAGGCGCCGGTCGCCGTTCCAGACGGCGAACAGGTGGTGGCCGATCAGCCCCAGGCAGGCCACCAGGGTGAAGCTGGTGCCGATCCAGAGCAGGTGGGTGGCGCACCAGAGCACCTGGCCCACGGCCTGGGGATGGCGGCTCACCCGGATGATGCCTGTGGCGTAGAGCCGCACCCGGGGCTTGAGCACGGCGGGGATCTCGAGCAGGTTGTAGGTGGCCGGGTAGAGGAACAGGAAGCTGATCGCGGTGCCGGTCCAGACCAGGGGCACCACCCAGGGCTGGTCCTGCAGGTTCCAGAGCCTGACCCCGTCGTAGCGGTGGGCGAGGAAGTAGCCCACCACCACCACGGCGGAGGGAATGCTGAGCCCGGCGAACAGCAGCCGCCAGAGCCGGGCCCCGATCCGCTCCTCCCCCCAGGCCCTCAGGGAGGCCCCACCGCTGTGGATCACGGCGAAGAGCACCAGCAGGGCCAGCATGACCACGCTGCTGTGCTGCGGGCCTGCCGTCAGCGGGGGAAGCGAGGGCATGGCGGTTCGGCGTCCGGGAGCGGATGTGACAGGTCGATTCTTGCCGCCTGGAGAGCCCCCTAGAGTTCCGATCGGCCCGCCGGCTCCGGCGAACGGTCCCCTCGAGGCCTTACCGACTCATGGCCGATCTGCCGTTCACCCTCGACCAGCTGCGCATCCTGCGCGCCATCGCCAGTGAGGGCAGCTTCAAGAAGGCGGCCGACAGTCTCTACGTCACCCAGCCGGCGGTGAGCCTGCAGATCCAGAACCTGGAGAAGCAGCTCGACGTCTCCCTGTTCGACCGCGGCGGCCGCAAGGCCCAGCTCACCGAGGCCGGTCATCTGCTGCTGAGCTACTGCGACCGGATCCTGAGCCAGTGCCAGGAGGCCTGCCGCGCCCTCGACGATCTCCACAACCTGCGCGGCGGCTCCCTGGTGGTGGGGGCGAGCCAGACGACGGGCACCTATCTGATGCCCCGGATGATCGGTCTGTTCCGCCAGAAGTACCCGGATGTGGCGGTGCAGCTGCAGGTGCACAGCACCCGCCGAACCGGCTGGAGCGTGGCCAACGGCCAGATCGACCTGGCGATCATCGGCGGCGAGCTGCCGGCGGATCTCAACGATCTGCTCCAAGTGGTGCCGTACGCCAACGATGAGCTGGCCCTGGTGCTGCCCCCGAAGCACCCCCTCTCCCGCCTGCCCGAGCTCACCAAGGACGACCTCTACCGCCTCGGCTTCGTCTGTCTCGACGCCCAGTCGACCACCCGCAAGATGGTGGACCAGCTGCTCAGCCGCTCCCGGCTCGACGTGCAGCGGCTCAAGATCGAGATGGAGCTCAATTCGTTCGAGGCCATCAAGAACGCCGTCCAGGCGGGCCTGGGGGCCGCGTTTCTGCCGGTGGTGTCGATCGAGCGGGAGCTGGCCGCCGGCAGCCTGCACCGGCCGGTGGTGGCCGACCTGATGGTGCGGCGGCAGCTGAAGCTGATCACCCATCCCGCCCGCTACTGCTCGCGGGCCTCCGACGCCTTCCGCCGCGAGGTGCTGCCGGTGTTCGCCAGCCCGGACAGCCCCCTGCGCCAGGCCCAGGCCACGCCGGGGCTGGCCGAGCGCAACGGTCTCAGAACTGATCGGCCTCCGGGGTGATGCCGACGGCGTCGTCGGCGGCACCGGCCACGCCCCGGGTCTGGAACTTGTTGCCGGAGATGTCGGTCTGGTAGACGCAGCGCACCACCGGTTTGTCGCGGATCGAGCCGATGTAGGCGAAGGTGTTCATGCGCTGCTTGCACTGGCGCATCTGCTCGGCGGTCACCGCCCCCTCCTTCTGCAGCACCGACCAGTTCTCACGGCGGATCACGCAGCCGGGTTGGAGCGTGGGCTGGGTCACGAAGCTGCTGCTCGGGTTCATCGTGGTATAGAGCTCGATGTCCATCACGAAGGCGCTGGCGCCCCACTGCTTGCAGAATTCGGGGTCGGGCACCGCCATGTCGAGCTGCTGGGCGCTGGCGATGTTGCCCTGGTTCCCCTGGGTGGTGCTGGTGACGGCGCTGCCGATGCCGATGCCCACCACCAGCACGCCCGCCAGAACGGCCACCGTGGCCACGTTCAGCTGGATGCCCGGGCCGCCTCCGGAGGGGCCACCGCCCGGGCCGGAGGGGGGACGGCCGCCGCCGCCATTGCTGCCGCGGCGCCCCGTGGTGTCGTAGCGGAGATCCTCCCGGCGGCCGTAGCCGCCGGCGAAACGGTCCGCTCCATCGTCGTAGCGCTCGTTGCGGCGGTCGGTGCGGGGGGCGTAGCGGTCGGGCCGGGGCGCGTAGCCGCCCGGTTCGGGCCGGCCGCCGCTGCTGCGGGAGCGGGTCACAGGGTTTCCGGACTGCGGGGCAGGCCCATGGAATAGTTGAGCACCCGGGCCTCGGTGTTGTAGCTCAGTTCACCGGCCTGGAGCATCTGCCGCAGCAGACCCTCCAGCTCGGAGCCGATGCGGCGCAGGCTGTAGTCGCTCAGCTCCTGGCCGGCCTGGGCCGCCACCAGCTCCCGGAACCGGGCACGCACTTTCTCGAGGGCCGCGTCGTCCCAGAGGAACTCGTTGTCGGGATCGACGTCGAGGGTGAGCTGATCCGGGTCGGGGATGAGATCGTCGTTCTCGACCCGCGCCGTGAACAGCCGGATGTGGCGGGTGGTGGACTTGAGCAGCGTCTCGACCATGGGCTCGGCCTCGGGGGCGGGGATCGGAGGAAGGGAAGCGCACCCGTGGAGTGCTCCCGAGACTTTAGGTAGGTCGGCACCTGCCCCGGCATCGGTCGCCCCTGCCCGGGGAAGCCCGATAAGGTTGCTGCTGATCTCGGACGCAACATGCGGGTTGTCATCGCCGGGGCCGGTCTGGCCGGCCTGTCCTGCGCCAAGTACCTCTGCGACGCCGGCCACACCCCGATCGTGCTCGAAGCCAGAGATGTGCTGGGCGGCAAGGTGGCGGCCTGGCAGGACGAGGACGGCGACTGGTACGAAACCGGCCTGCATATTTTCTTCGGTGCCTATCGCAACATGCGCCAACTCTTCGCCGAGCTGGACATCGAGGATCGTCTGCAGTGGAAATCCCACTCCATGATCTTCAACCAGAAGGACGTGCCCGGCACTTACAGCCGCTTTGATTTCCCGGATCTGCCGGCGCCGCTCAACGGAGTGGCGGCGATCCTGGGCAACAACGACATGCTCACCTGGCCGGAGAAGATCGCCTTCGGCCTGGGACTGGTGCCGGCCATGCTGCGGGGCCAGGCCTATGTGGAGGAATGCGACAAGTACAGCTGGAGTGAATGGCTGCAGATTCATAATATCCCCGAGCGCGTCAATGATGAAGTTTTTCTCGCCATGAGCAAGGCGCTCAACTTCATCAACCCCGACGAGATCTCCAGCACGGTGGTGCTCACCGCCCTGAACCGCTTCCTCCAGGAGACGGATGGCTCCCGCATGGCCTTCCTGGACGGCAATCCGCCGGAGCGGCTCTGCCAGCCGATGGTCGAGTATATCGAGGCCCGGGGTGGGGAGGTCCATCTGGAATCCCCCCTCCGGGAGATCCGGATCGATGAGGACGGGGCCGTGACCGGCTTCCGCATCGGCGGCATCAAGGGACGGCCCGAGCGGGAGATCCAGGCGGATGCCTATGTGAGCGCCATGCCCGTCGATCCGCTCAAGCTGCTGCTGCCGGAGGCCTGGAAGTCGCTTCCCTACTTCAGCAAGCTGGAGGGCCTGCGGGGGGTGCCGGTGATCAACATCCATCTCTGGTTCGATCGCAAGCTCACCGACATCGACCACCTGCTGTTCAGTCGCTCCGACCTGCTCAGCGTCTACGCCGACATGAGCAACACCTGCCGGGAATACGAGGATCCGGAGCGCTCCATGCTGGAGCTGGTCTTCGCTCCGGCCGCCGACTGGATCGGTCGTCCCGATGCCGAGATCGTCGCGGCCACCATGGAGGAGCTCAAGCGCCTCTTCCCCATCCACTTCACCGGCGACGCCCCGGCCAGGCTGCGGAAGTCGGTGGTCGTCAAGACCCCACTGTCCGTCTACAAGACCGTGCCGGGCTGCCAGCAGCTGCGGCCTTCCCAGGACTCCCCCATCCCGAATTTCTTCCTGGCCGGCTGCTTCACCATGCAGCGCTACCTGGCCTCGATGGAGGGGGCGGTGCTGAGCGGCAAGCTCTGTGCCGCCGCCGTCGACACCCACCTGTCCGGCCGCGGCCAGGGACCGGCCCCCGCCCAGAGCCTGGCGACGGTGTGATTGTGCTGGCCCCGCTGCCCCTCGACCATTCCTGCGATCTGGAGGAGGCCTACGAATCCTGCCGCCAGGAGACGGCGCGCTGGGCCAAGACCTTCTACCTCGGCACGATGCTGCTGCCGCCGGCCAAGCGACGGGCCATCTGGGCGATCTACGTCTGGTGCCGCCGCACCGACGAACTGATGGACAGCGCCCAGGCCCAGACCCTGTCGGCCGAGGTGCTGCTGGAGCGTCTCGATGCCTGGGAGGAGCGCACCCGTGCCCTGTTCGCCGGCCATGCCGTCGACGGCCTCGACCGGGTGATGGTGGACACGATCGACCGCTTCCCCCAGCCCCTGCAGGCCTACCTCGACATGATCGAGGGCCAGCGGATGGATGTGCTGCGCGACCGGTACGCCAGCTTCGCCGATCTGCAGCTCTACTGCTACCGGGTGGCGGGCACTGTGGGTCTGATGACCCAGGAGGTGATGGGGGTCGATGCGGCCTACACCTCCGCCCCCTGGAGCGAGCGGCCCGACACCTCCGAGGCGGCCGTGGCCCTGGGCATCGCCAACCAGCTCACCAACATCCTGCGGGATGTGGGTGAGGACCGGGGCCGCGGCCGCATCTATCTGCCCCAGGAGGATCTCGATCGCTTCGGTTACTCCGAAGCCGATCTGATGGCCGGACGTCTCAATGAGAACTGGCAGGCGCTGATGCGGTTCCAGCTGGAGCGGGCCCGGGACTGGTTCAACCGCTCCGAGGCCGGTGTGCGCTGGCTGGCCCCCGACGCCCGCTGGCCCGTGTGGGCGTCGCTGCGGCTGTATCGAGGGATCCTTGATGTCATCGAGAGGTTGGATTATGACGTCTTCAACCATCGCGCCTTCGTGCCCCGGGTCGGCAAGTTGCTGGATCTTCCCCTCTCCTATGTGATCGCCCAGACGCGATGAAGCCGGTGGATGTACGCAGTCGCCGCCGTCCCGGGCCACTGCCTTGTTCTTGTCTGTCCCCTCAGCTCGAATCTCCCATCAACAACCACTCGTCCAGCAAAAGGTTCACCAGGGAGGGCTGCTCGTCATGGGGACAATGGCCGAGTCCGGGAAGAACGCGTAACTCACGCACGGCCGGAAACGTCCTGGCCCATCGGCAGGCTTCGGCGACCGGTTCCCATGGGTCCGCTCCCCCCCAGAGCATCCGGACCGGAGTGGTCATGTTTGAGAGCAGATCCGGGGCGAGTCGATCCTGGAAGAGGTTGATGAACCCACGGAAGCTCTCTTCGGCCCCAGGGCTTTGGGTTGGTAGGAGCAGCAGTTGCACCAGTTCCTCGTCGAGGCCGCCACCTGTGGGATAGGCGTGAGCGAGGACCCTTCGGATCAGGCCCGGCTTAGCCAGCCAGCGGAACAACCGGCCGGTGAGCCAGCGCTGCCGCACAAGCCGCTTGAGCAAGGGCCGACCGACCCGGCCCAGCGGGGGCTGTTCACTGAGGCGCTGATCGTCCAGGCTGCGCTGGGCGCAGTCGATGAGGATCACCTGGCGCACGTCGTGCTCAAGCCTGACGGCCGCGGCCAGGGCGACGACCCCGCCGATCGAATTGCCGATGAGTTGGACCGGGCAACCGATCACTTCCTTAATGAAGGCCACCACCTGGTCGGCCCACAGGTCGATGCCGTAACGGATCGAGAGACCATCGTCGGGCTCATCATCAAGGCGGGAGCGGGGCTTGTCGCTGGCTCCGAAGCCGATCAGGTCGATGGCGAAGGCGGCACGCCGGCCAGCGAGGGCGGGCAGGTTGTGCCGCCAATGCTCCTTGCAGGCACCGAAGCCATGGACCATCAGGACCGGGAGCGCGCTTCCCTGATCCTGCGCCGGCGTGAAGCACCTTGCATAGATCACCGTCTGCCCCTTCCATTGCCAGGTTCCCAGCCAGTCCACTGGATAAATGGATCCGGCAGGCATGGTGGTTAGGAAGCCGGCAGGGCGATGGCAAGTGGAACGGTCATAGCGACGCTCCGCTTGCTTCCAGGGATCTTCATCATTGTGGTGGATGGCTGACTTTAATGTCCTCCAAGCGAATGCTGGAAGGACAGACAGGCCCGATCTCAGACCGCGGCCTTCTGGTTGGCCAGAAGGCTCTTCAGCTTGGCCAGTTCACCGGCCCAGCGGGGATCGGGGGCTCCTTCGCCGACGGCATCGGCATGGACCACCTTGTTGACGCTCTTGCGGGCGGCCGTGGGGGCGCTGCCGGGGCGGCGGTCGTTGCCGCCGGCCCCGCGGACCTCACGGCGCTGCTCGGAGATCTCGATGCGCAGGGTGCTGCCGCCGAAGTCCTTGCCATTGAGCTGGGCGATCACCGCCTCGGCCTGGGCCAGGTCGTCGACGTTGGCGAAACCGAAACCGCGGCAGGTTCCGGTCTCCCGATCGTTCACCGCCTTGAAGCGAACCCCTTCTCCCACGCTCGAGAAGAGAGCATCCAGCTCTTTGGCATCAAAGGTTTGCGGCAGATTGCCGACATAGAGACGAACGCTCATGGGGAGGGGCTCAGGAAAAAGGAAAAACTCTGGCAGGCGGTGCGATCGCGCCATTGCATCCAGCAGTTAATCACGCCGGGGGTCCGTTTCCCCGTCGGGTTCGTGGCACTCGAGCCAGAGTCGGGCGGCGGCAAGGACCCCTTTCACTTCACACGCGTCGCTGATCTCCGCTGTGTCGGTCGCTGCCGTTCCCGCGAGTCGACCGAAGGCCCTCTCGGCGGTGAGGTGGTCGATCAGCCGGCCCAGCTGGGGGCCCGGCGGGATGGCCAGAAGCTGCTGCAGCCTTCGGCCGTCCAGGGGCGGGCGGGGATGGAACAGGCGATCCGCCGGGTCCCGCCAACGCGCGATGGCCGCCCTTGCCACCGGCGGGTCGAGCTGCAGCAGCAGCGCGGGCAGATCCTCCTCCAGCTGGCGGTGCATCTGCAGGCGATCCGCTTCGCCCAGGGCTTCCAGCGACGGCACGCCTCCGGGAGACGCGCTGCGCCCGAGCCGCCCGTGCCAGTGCCGCAGCCGTTGGCAACGTTGCTGCAGCCGCCGGCTGGCCCGCAGCCGCTCCAGGGTCGGGCCGTCGAGCACGGCCGCCAGCCGCGCCAGCGGCAGGGCCCAGGCCGCCTCCGGCGGCGTCAGGCCGCAGGCCTGCGGCCGTTGCGACCCGAGGAGATCCAGCCGGGGCCCGGCCCCCTCGGCGGCTCCCCAGGGCTGGAGCAGCCCCGCCTCCAGGGCCCGCCCCAGCCCGTGGTGCCCTTCCGGGGCGGCCGAAAGCCGTTCCAGCTCCGCCAGCACCCGCTCCCCGGCCACCGCGGTGATCCGCCGCCGATGGCGCCCGATCAGCTCCCAGGTGGCTGGAGCGATGTGGAACCCCAGTTCGCAGGCCAGCCGCACCCCCCGCAGCAGGCGCAGGGGGTCGTCGAGCAGGTTGGCTTCGCTGATGGCCACCAGCCGGCGCGCCGCCAGATCGGGCAGACCGCCGCAGGGGTCGATCAGCAGCAGATCGGCGGCGGATCCGCCGCCCTCCGCTGCCGCCCCCTCCAGGGGCAGGGCGATGGCATTGGCGGTGAAGTCCCGGCGGCGCAGATCGGTGGCCAGATCCTCCCCGGCGCATCGGGCCAGGTCGATCGTCCAGTCCGCCAGCACGAGCCGGGCGATCGAGCGCTCCCGGTCGAGCACCACGCAGCTGCCGCCCAGCTGCCGCCCCAGGCGCCGGGCCAGGTCGATGGCGTCCACGGGCACCACCAGGTCCAGATCCGGCCGATCGCCCAGGCGGCCCAGCAGGCCGTCCCGGACCGCTCCCCCCACCAGGGCCGTGCCCGCCGGCAGCTCCCGTGGGCTCACCGGCCAGGTCTCCGGCGCCAGGGCCCGCCACAGTTCAGGGACTTGACGTCCCGGCTCCCACGCCACAATGGGCGCCCTGCTGGGCCGCGGCGGCATGTGCATCTGCGTGGATTGCCACTGGGTCGAGCGGTGTCAGGCCTACCACGCTGTCGAGCGCCAGCATGGCGTCGCCCACCTCAATCCCCACCCCGACTTCCGCCCCCGCGAGCCGCGCATCCACGTGCAGGTGCTGGATCTCAATGCCGACGGCACGAGCGTGGGGGTGGAGTGGGACGTGCGGGCCTGCTCCGATTTCCGCTCCGACCCGGGCCGCTGGCGTCGCTGGTGTCCCGACGGACCGCTGCCGACATGAGACTCCCTCCCGATGATGACGGCCTCCGTTGGCTGCTGGCCCTGCACAGCTCCAGCGACAGCCTCGGCGTGGGGCTGCAGCGCCTCGGGGCGGCGGCGCCCGAACGGCTCGCGACGTTCCCCCTCGGCCGCTCCCTCTCCAACGGACTGTTCGACAGCCTGGAGTCGGTGCTGCCGGCCAGCGCCTGGCCCCGGCTGGGCCGCCTGGCGGTGGCCACCGGCCCCGGAGGTTTCACGGGCACCCGCCTGACGGTGGTGTTGGCCCGCACCCTGGCCCAGCAGCTGGCCCTGCCCCTGGATGGGATCAGCAGTTTTCGCCTCATCGCCCGCCGGCTGCTCACCGGCTCCGCGCCGCCCGGCGTCGACGGCCCCTTCTGGTTGCTGCAGGAGCTGCCGCGGCGCGGGGTGGTGGCGGGGCTCTTCGCCTCCGATCCGGAGCAGCCCGGCGGTGTCGCCGAGCTGGAGGCCCCGCGACTTCACCGCAGCCGTGAGGCGCTGGCCCCGTACCCGATCCGTCCGGCCCTGGTGCAGCTGCCGCAGGATGTGATCCAGCTGCTTGGCTTCAGTGCGGCGTACGCCGCCGCGGGCCGGGACGCCCCCTGGCAACCGGTGCTGCCCCTCTATCCCACCAGTCCGGTGGAGGCGCTCCCATGCTGAGCCGCCCCGGACCACGCCCCCAGCCGCGGCCGCGCCGGCGTCCGAGGGGCCGCCCCGCCGCGGCCGTGCCCACCAGGCCCCCGGCCGTTGTCCCCCAGCGCTCCAGCCGCGGGCCGCGCCGCCGCCGACCCGTATCGGGGCGGGTGGTGCTGGTCGGCCTGGCGGGACTGGCCCTGCTGTGGCTCTCGCGCGGCGGCTGGTGGCCCACGCCGCCGCCGCCCCAGATGATCCTGGTGCTGGGGGGGGACGCCGACCGGGAGGCGGCGGCGGCCCGCCTGGCCCGCGCGGACGGACTGCCGGTGGTGGTCACCGGAGGCACCAACCCGGAGTACGCCCATTGGCTGTTCCTGCAGAAGGAGGGTCTGCCCCCCCGCCAGGTCCAGCTCGACTACCGGGCCCGTGACACGATGTCCAACTTCACCTCCCTGGTGGACGACCTGCGCAAGGCCCGGATCCGCCATGCCCTGCTGGTCACCTCTGCCGACCACATGGAGCGGGCCCTGCTGGTGGGACGGATCGTTGCCGGCAGCCGCGGCATCCATCTCACCCCGGTCCCCGTGCCCTGCGGCGAGCTCTGCGTCGTCGAGGGTCGCCGGCGGCTCTGGGGCGACGGCGCCAGGGCGGTCCTGTGGGTGATCAGCGGTCAGGACATCAGGCCGTGGGTGGAAGAGCGGGTGGCTCCCTGGCTGGAGAGAGCAGGGATCCGCTGATCGGACCGAGGTCGAGCATGCGGTTGATCTGCTCCTGGGCGGCGCGGGTGGCGGCGTCCAGGTCGGGGCGGCGCCGGGAGGCCGGGGGCGGGATCGGGGTGCCGATGCGGATGTGGATCGGCACCAGCCGGGGGCCCTTGCCGCCGGGGCCCAGGGCCCGGTGGCTGTTGATGATCGCCACCGGCAGCAGGGGCACCCCGGCGCGGGCCGCCAGCAGCGCCGCCCCCGGCTGGGGCTGGTTGACCCGGCCATCGCTCTGGCGGGTGCCGTCGAGGAACACGCCGGTGGCCCAGCCCTGCAGCAGCCGGTCGGTGGCCGTGCGGATCGCCTCCCGGTCGCCGGCACCGCGCTCCACCGGGTAGGCGCCGCAGGCCCGGATGATCGGCCCCAGCAGCGGCACCCGGAACAGCTCCGCCTTGGCCATGAAGGCCACGGGCCGGCCGAGGGCATGGCCCAGCAGCGGCGGGTCGAGGTGGGAGCCGTGGTTGGCCACCACCACCACGGCCCCCTCCAGCGGCACCTTGTCGTTGCCGGTGGTCCGGCCCCGGAACAGCAGCCGGAACACGGGGAACACCAGCAGGTAGCTGATCAGCCGGTAGGTGAGGCTGGGCTTCGGCGTGCTCAGCAGGGCCGGTGGGTCGGCCGGCGGCCGGCGGCGGCGTCTCACTGGCCCAGGTCGCCGGAGCTGGCGATCTGGGCGGTGCCGAGCCAGGGGCAGCTGCGCTTGATCAGGCCGGAGAGCACCTTCCCCGGACCGATCTCCACGGCGGTGGTGATCCCCTCACCCTGCAGCCGCTCCATCGTCTCCCGCCAGCGCACCCCCTGGGTCATCTGCCGGCGCAGCCGCTCCTTGAGCACCGCCGCGTCGGTCTCGGGGCGGGGGTCGGCGTTGCTGAGCACGGGGATGCGGGCGTCGGCGAACGGCACAGCCTCCAGTTCGGCGGCGAAGGCCTCGGCGGCGCCGGCCATGAAGGGGGAATGGAAGGCGCCGGACACCGCCAGGGGGATGGCCCGCTTGCAGCGCACCGAGGCCGTGACATGGGCCACAGCCTCCGGGGTGCCGGAGAGCACCACCTGAGCGGCGCTGTTGTCGTTGGCGATGACCACCCCCTCGGTGGCGGCCACCGCCTGCTCGAGCTCGTCCCGGTCGAAGCCGATCAGGGCGGTCATGGCGCCGCCGCCGGCGGCGGCCATCAGCTCGCTGCGGCGGCGCATCAGCTTCAGGCCGGCCTCGGCATCGAAGACCCCGGCGGCGTAGAGCGCCACCAGCTCACCCAGGCTGTGGCCCGCCACCAGCTGGGCGCGGCGGCCCTGGTCATGGAGCGCGTCCACCAGCAGGCTCTCGACCACAAACAGGGCCGGCTGGGTGTTGCGGGTGTCGTTGAGGTCGCCGTCGGCACAGATGGCCAGCAGGTCACGGCCGAGCAGTTCGGAGGCCCGATCGAAGCGCTCCCGGGCCCCGGGCAGGTCGATCACCCCGTCGGCCATGCCCGACTTCTGCGAACCCTGTCCCGGAAACACCCAGGCGATGGCCATGCAAGCCTCCCGTGCAACGGCAGGAGATTAGGGCTCGGCTGGGGCGCCCCCCGGACCGCTCCAGCGGAACAGGGCGGCCCCCCAGCTGAGGCCGGCGCCGAAGCCGCTGCTGGCGATCAGGTCGCCGGGGCCGACCCGTCCGTCGCGGACCGCTTCGTCGAGCATCAGCGGGATCGTGGCGGCCGAGGTGTTGCCGTAGGCCGAGAGATTGCTGAGCACCCGTTCGGCGGGCATGGCGAAGCGGTCGGCCACCGCATCGAGGATGCGTTGGTTGGCCTGGTGCAGCAGCAGCCAGTCGACGTCGGCGGCGGCGGTGCCTGTGGCCTCCAGCAGCTCCGCGAGGACGGCGGGTACTTCGCGCACGGCGAACTTGTAGACCTCCTGGCCGTTCATGTGGATCGGCGCGAAGCCGCCCACCTGGGCGGAGAGGTCGCCCACCAGGGGCCGGTGCTCGGCCACCTGGGCCAGGGTGAGGCAGGCGTTGCGGCTGCCGTCCGAGCGCATGCGGAAGCCCACCAGCCCATCGCCGGCGGGGTCGCAGGCCTCGACGGCCAGGGCGCCGGCCCCGTCGCCGAACAGGACACAGGTGCGGCGGTCGTCCCAGTCGAGCCAGCGGCTGAGCTGGTCGGCCCCGATCACCAGCACCCGCCGCATGGTGCCGCCGCGGATGTACTGGGCCGCCGTGATCAGGGCGAACAGGAAGCCGCTGCAGGCCGCCGTGAGATCGAAGGCCACCGCCCGGTGGGCCCCCAGGGCCGCCTGCACCCGCGGAGCCGTGCCGAACAGGTCGTCCGGGCTGGAGGTGGCCAGCAGGATCAGATCCACTTGCTCGGGGGCCCAGCCCGCATGGGCCAGGGCGGCCCGGCCCGCCTCGGCGGCCAGGCTGGTGACGGTTTCACCCGGGCCGGCCACGCGCCGGGCGCCGATGCCGGTGCGGCTGCGGATCCAGTCGTCGTTGGTGTCGACCCGCTCGCTTAGCTGGTCGTTACTGATGCTGGCGGCGGGGAGGGCGCGTCCGCAGCCCACCAGAGCCATTCCCCGCAAGGCGGCCGTGGTTCCCGTCGTGTCTGACCCGAGCGGCACCCATCCGGTTCACAGGTGGGCTCAGTCAACCACAGGTGCTTGCCACTCCGGCACTCCCCTCACCGAGGGCGTGCAGGTCGTCCATGACGCCGTGGCTGGCGGCGGAATGGGCCAGCCGCAGGGCGCTCACCACCGAGAGCGCCCGGCTGCTGCCGTGGCCGATGACGCAGACCCCGTCGACCCCCAGCAGCAGGGCGCCGCCGTGCTCGGCATGGTCGAGGCGCTTCTTGATCCGCACCAGGTTGCTGCGCAGGAACGCCGAGCCCACCTTGCCCCGGCGCCCCCGGGGCAACTCGGCCCGCAGCACGTCCAGCAGGACGCTGCCCACCGATTCGAGGAACTTGAGCAGCACGTTGCCGGTGAAGCCGTCGCAGACCACCACGTCGAAGTCGCCGGAGAGGATGTCGCGGCCTTCGCAGTTGCCGGCGAACACGAAGCGGTCGTCACCCGCCAGGAGCGGATGGGTGCGCAGGCAGAGGTCGTTGCCCTTGCACTCCTCCTCGCCGATGTTCACCAGGCCGATCCTGGGCCGCTTCACCTGAAGCACGTCGCGGCTGTAGATGTTGCCCAGCAGGGCGAACTGGTGCAGCCATTCGGGCCTGCAGTCCATGTTGGCCCCCACGTCGAGCACCAGCACCTGCTGGCTGGGGTCCTTGGTGGGGAACAGGGCGCCGATGGCCGGGCGGTCGATGCCGGCGAGCCGGCCGAGGCGGAAGATCGCCGCCGCCATCACGGCACCGGAGTTGCCGGCGGAATAGACGGCGGTGGCCTCGCCCTTCCTGACCAGGTCCATGGCGACGTTGATGCTGGCGTCGCGCTTGCGGCGCACCACGGTGGCCTCCTCGTTCATGCCCACCGACGGGCCGCTTGGCACCACCTGGATCAGGCCGCGCTGCACCGCCTCGTCCAGCTCCTGGCCCAGCCCCATGGCCGTCACCGCCTTCCGCAGGGGCTCCGGCTCGGCCACGAAGCGGATGCGCAGGGGCAGGAGGGTGACGGCCCTCAGGCAGCCCTCCAGAATCGGCCCCGGGGCGTGGTCGCCGCCCATGCCGTCGACGGCCACCCAGAGGCGCTGACGGTCGTCGATGGTGGCGCCGCTCTGGCTGCCCTGCTGCAGACGCCGCAGCGGATCGAACACCAGGGGCTGGAGCACGGAGCCGGCCACGTTGGTGGCGGCGCCGGCCATGCTGCCGGCCACCGAGACGGCCCCGGAGGCGGCGCCGCTGGCGGTGGCGGTGGCGGTGCCCACGAGGCTGGTGACGGCGGCGTTGCGCCGATACCAGATCACCAGGCGGCGGATCGTGCGGTTGGGTTTGGGGCGGTTGGAGGCGAAGCGGCGACCTTCGCGCCCGGCGCCTTCAGGATCCTTCGGTGGCAACGGGTTCAACGATGCGCTGGAACAGGTAGCCGGTGCCCCGCGCCGTGAGGATCAGCTCGGGGTTGGCCGGATCATCCTCCAGTTTGGAGCGCAGCCGTGAGATGTGGACATCCACCACGCGGGTGTCCACGTGACGCTCGGGCGTGTAGCCCCACACCTCCTTGAGGATCTCGCCGCGGCTGAACGGCTCGCCGGAGCGGCTGACCAGCAGCTCCAGCAGGCTGAACTCCATGCCGGTCAGGCGGATGCGCTCGTCGCCCCGGTACACCTGGCGCTTGTTGGTGTCGATGCGGAGATCGCCCACCTGGATCACGCCCGAGTTGGGGATGCCGGCGCCGGGGTCCTTCTCGACCCGCCGCAGGACGCAGCGAATGCGGGCCTCCAGTTCCTTGGGGCTGAAGGGTTTGACGACGTAGTCGTCGGCGCCGAGCTCGAGGCCGGTGATGCGGTCGGCCACGTCGCCGAGGGCGGTGAGCATCACGATCGGCACGTCCGATTCCTTGCGCAGCTCCTGGCAGACGCCGTAGCCGTCGAGCTTGGGCATCATCACGTCGAGGACCACCAGGTCCGGCAGAACGCGGTGGAACGCCTCGATGGCCTCCTCGCCATCGCTGGCGGTGACCACCTGATAGCCGATCATCGAGAGGCGCGTCTCGAGGATCCGGCGAATGCTGGCCTCGTCATCGACGACGAGGATCGTTTCCTTGGCGGTGGGGGAGGCCGTCATTGCGCGGCGAGGAGAATGCAACACGGTTCCGACCCACTGAACCGGCCGGAAGGGCGCGAATTCACCGAACGCCACCTTTCTTCATACACATCGCCCGCACCCCTTGGCCCGCCCCGGTTCCTCGTTCATCTGCCAGGCCTGTGGCGCCAGGACGCGGCAGTTCTTCGGACGCTGCACCGCCTGCGGCGGCTGGAACACACTGGTGGAGCAGAGCGAGCCGGGCGGCGACAACCGCCGGCGCCGGCCGGTGGCGGCCGCCCCCGCTCCGGGGGCTGTCGGGGCCGGGCCGCCGGGCCGGGCGCGCCGCTCCGAACCGATCCAGGCGGTGGGGGACCGGCCCCTGCAGCGCCTGGCCAGCGGCTACGGCGAACTGGACCGGGTGCTGGGGGGTGGCCTGGTGCCCGGTTCCCTGGTGCTCCTGGGGGGCGACCCGGGCATCGGCAAGAGCACCCTGCTGCTGCAGAGCGCCCGCGCCATGGCCGCCCGGGCGGTGGTGCTCTACGTCAGCGCCGAGGAGTCGGCCCAGCAGGTGAAGCTGCGCTGGCGGCGCCTGGCCGAGGACGGCCCCGGCGATGGCCCCCGGGCCCCGTCGGGGGCGGAGGGCAGGGCGGCGGCTGGCGACGGCGAGCGTGAGGGCCTGCGCCTGCTGGCCGAGACCGACCTGGAGCTGGTGCTGCAGGAGCTGGAGACCCTGCGGCCGGCGGTGGCGATCATCGACAGCATCCAGGCCCTGCATGACGCCGAACTCGGCAGTGCCCCCGGCTCGGTGTCCCAGGTGCGTGAGTGCGCCGCCGCCCTGCAGCGCATCGCCAAGCGACAGCACTCCTCCCTGGTGCTGGTGGGCCATGTCACCAAGGAAGGGATGCTGGCGGGGCCGAAGGTGCTTGAGCATCTGGTGGATGCGGTGCTCACCTTCGAAGGCGACCGCTTCGCCAGCCACCGGCTGCTGCGGGCGGTGAAGAACCGCTTCGGCGCCACCCACGAGCTGGGGGTGTTCGAGATGCGGGGGGCGGGGCTGGTGGAGGTGAGCAACCCCAGCGAACTGTTCCTGGCCGGAGACGGCCCCAGCCCCGGCACCGCCACGATCGTGGCCTGCGAGGGCACCCGCCCGCTGCTGGTGGAGATCCAGGCCCTGGTCAGCCCCACCAGCTACGCCAGCCCGCGGCGCACCGCCACCGGCATCGGCACCAACCGCCTGCACCAGATCCTGGCGGTGCTGGAGAAGCACATGGGCCTGCCCCTGTCCCGCTTCGACTGCTACCTGGCGGTGGCCGGCGGCCTGGAGGTGGAGGAGCCAGGGGCGGATCTGGGGGTGGCGGCCGCCGTGGTGGCCAGCTACCGCGACCTCACCCTGCCGGCGGGCACCGTGCTGCTGGGGGAACTGGGCCTCGGGGGCCAGCTGCGGCCCGTGGGCCAGCTGGAGCTGCGTCTCCAGGAGACGGCCCGGCTCGGGTTCGCCCGGGCGGTGGTGCCCCGCGGCAGCGCCCTCGGGCCGGTGGCGGCCAGCCTGGGCCTGCAGCTGCTGGAGGCGGCCACGGTGGCCGAGGCCCTGGTGGCCGGGCTGGGGGTGAATCCCGCCGACGGGGACTGAGCCGGGAGCTCAGAAATAGACGTCGACGTTGCTGCGGCCGGAGGACTTGAGCCAGTTCTCGATGTCCAGGTAGCCGCCCGGGTAGAGGCGCACCGCCTTGGTCCAGTGGACGGCCGCTTCGTCGAACCAGCGGTCGGCCGCGTCCTGGTCGCCGGTCTCCTCCGCCAGCCGCCCCCACTTCTCGTAGATCAGACCCATGTTCTTGAGGCAGGAGGGGGAGTTGCCGTTGGCCTCCAGCGACTGGCGGTAGTAGTCGAGGGCCTTCTCCTCCTCGCCGTTGCTCATGAAGATGATGGCCATGTTCTTGAGGATCTCGCCGCGGTCGATGCTGTTCTCCTCGAGCTTGAGGGCCTCCTCGTAGTTCTCCAGCGCCTCGGCGTAGTCGCCGTCGTTCTGGGCCGAGAGCCCATCGCGGTAATAGACGTAGGCCTCCTTCGCCTTGGGATCGATCGGCAGCAGCTTGACGATCAGGTCGGCCATGACCGTGAAGCTCTTGTCGATGAAGTTGTCGTTGCGCTGCGAGCGGGGCAAGGGTCCAGGTCCGGATCGTCACCCCATCCTGCCTCGGGCGGCCGGGGCAACGGCGCGGCGGCTCCCTAGCCTTGGGCCCCGGCCCCCCCGCCCCGGCACCCAACACCGGCTTCCCACCGCTTGAGCGCCACCCCCCCCGTTCCCGGCTCCATCAGCCTCCAGGGCGAGCCGTTGCTCCTTGACGTGGAGGGCATGAAATGCGGCGGCTGCGTCCGCGTCGTGGAGCAGCGCCTCCTCCAGACCCAAGGGGTGCGCCAGGCGAGCGTCAACCTGCTGACCCGCACCGCCTGGGTGGATCTGGAGCCCCGGGTCGAGGGACCTGACGGCAGCGCCGTGGATCCGTTGCCCGCCCTGCTGGGCAGCCTCGAGGGGCTGGGTTTCCAGGCCCGGCTGCGCCCCCAGGAGCCTGAGCCGGTCAGCCAGCGGGAGCGGCGCCAGGCCGAGCAGTGGTGGCGCCACTGGCGCCAGCTGCTGGTGGCCCTGCTGCTGCTGCTCGTCTCCGGTCTGGGGCACCTGGCCGATGCGGGTCTGCTCGCCTGGCGCGGACCCTGGCCGCTGCTGGGCAGCCCCTGGTTCCATGCCCTGGTGGCCACCCTGGCCCTGGCCTTCCCCGGCCGGCCGATCCTGGTCCGCGGTGTCCGTTCGGCCCTGGCCGGCGTCCCCGCCATGGACACCCTGGTGGGCCTGGGGGTGGCCAGCGCCTACCTCTCCAGCCTGGTGGGCTGGCTGTGGCCGGCCAGCGGCTGGCCCTGCTACTTCAACGAGCCGGTGATGCTGCTCGGCTTCGTCCTCACCGGCCGCTTCCTCGAGGAGCGCGCCCGCTACCGCACCGGCCGGGCGATCGAGGAGCTGGGCGCCCTCCAGCCCGACCATGCCCTGCTGCTCCTGGGCGACGGCCCCCCCCGCCAGGTCCGGGTGGGGGGGCTGCGGCCGGGGGACCGGCTGCGGCTCCTGCCCGGCGACCGGGTGCCGGTGGATGCCGTGGTGCTGGAGGGCCACTCGCGCGTGGATGCCTCCAGCCTCACCGGGGAGCCCCTGCCCCAGTCCGTCGAACCGGGCAGCGAGCTGGCCGCCGGCCTGCTCAATCTGGAGTGCTCCCTGGTGCTGGAGGTGCGGCGCAGCGGTGCCGACAGCGCCATTGCCCGCATCGTGCGCCTGGTGGAGCGGGCCCAGGCCCGCAAGGCCCCGATCCAGGGGCTGGCCGACCGGGTCGCCGGTCGCTTCACCCTGGTGGTGCTGCTGCTGGCGCTGGCCACCCTGCTGTTCTGGTGGCTGTGGGGGTGCCGGCACTGGCCCGAGGTGCTGACCATGGCCGCTGCCGGTGGCCACGGTGCACACGGCCACGGTGCCCTGGCCTGGGGGAGCGCGGCGGCCGGCACACCCTTCAGCCTGGGGCTGCAGCTGGCCATCGCGGTGCTGGTGGTGGCCTGTCCCTGCGCCCTGGGCCTGGCCACGCCGACGGCGATCACCGTGGGCTCCGGCCTGGCGGCACGTTCGGGGCTGCTGTTCCGGGGCGGCGATGCCATCGAGACCGCCTCCCGGCTGGAGGCCGTGCTCTTCGACAAGACCGGCACCCTCACCATCGGCCGCCCCCTGGTGACGGACGTGCGGCTCATGGGGACGGCCCCGGCCCGGCGGGAGGAGGCCCCTGGCCCGTCGGAGCCCGAGGAGCCCGAGGAGGCCGGTCGGCTGGTGCAGCTGGCCGCGAGCCTCGAGCAGCACAGCCGCCATCCCCTGGCCCACGCCGTGCTGCAGGAGGCCCAGTGCCGGGGGCTGCCCCTGCTGGCCGTCGCTGACGCCCGGACCCTCCCCGGCGAGGGGGTGCAGGGGCTGGTGGAGGGCCGGGGCCTGGTGCGGGTGGGCCGGCTCGACTGGCTGGCGCGCCAGGGGGTGATGGTGGAACCCTCTGCCACGGACCTGCAGCACGACCTGGAGGCCGGTGGAGCCACCCTGCTGGCGGTGGCCGCCGAGGGGCGGCTGCTGGGCGTCCTGGCCGTGGAGGACCGGCCCCGGGCCGATGCCGCCGCCACCGTGTCGCGGCTGCGGCGGCTGGGGCTGCGCCTGGGCCTGCTCAGCGGGGATCGGCGCGCCAGCGTCGAGGGTCTGGGGCTGCGGCTGGGCCTGCGCCCGGAGGAGCTGGCCTGGGAACTGCGGCCGGAGGAGAAGCTGGAGCGCCTGCTGCTGGCCCATCGCCAGGGGGCCGTGGCCATGGTGGGTGACGGCATCAACGACGCCCCCGCCCTGGCTGCGGCCGACCTGGGCATCGCCGTCGGCACCGGCACCCAGATCGCCCAGGAGAGCGCGGCCCTGGTGGTGATGGGGGAGGGGCTGGGCGGCATCGTCCGGGCCCTGGCCATCGCCCGGCGCACCATGGCCAAGGTGCGCCAGAACCTGGCCTGGGCCTTCGGCTACAACCTCATCGTCCTGCCGGTCGCCGCCGGTGTACTCCTGCCGGGTTTCGGCCTGCGCCTCTCGCCCGAACTGGCGGCCCTGCTGATGGCCTTCAGCTCGATCACCGTGGTGGGCAACGCCCTGCTCCTGCAGGACCCTCCCGCCGATCCGGCCCCATGAGCGGGCGCTTCCTGGTGCTGGAGGGCATCGACGGCTGCGGCAAGACCACCCAGATCGAGGCCCTGGGCGCCTGGCTGCCGCGCAGCGGCCTGATGGCTCCGGGCTCCCGGCTCGTGGTGACGCGGGAACCGGGCGGGACCGACCTCGGCCAGGCCCTGCGCGCCCTGCTGCTGCATCCTCCGGCTGGGGTCGCCCCCTGCAGCCTCTGCGAGCTGATGCTCTACGCCGCCGACCGGGCCCAGCATGTCGAGGAGTGCCTGCGTCCGGCCCTGGCCGCGGGGAACTGGGTGCTGAGCGATCGTTTCAGCGGCTCCACCGCGGCCTACCAGGGCTACGGCCGGGGCCTCCCCCTGGCCACCATCCGGCAGCTCGAGACGATGGCCACCGGCGGCCTGGAGCCTCATCTCACCCTCTGGCTCGATCTCCCCCTGGCCGGATCCCTGCGGCGCCGCGGCGATCGCCCCGCCGACCGGATCGAGGCCGCAGGCGAGGCCTTCCTGCAGCGGGTCAGCGACGGCTTCGCCACCCTGGCGGCCGAGCGGGGCTGGCGAAGGGTGGAGGCCGCTGGGCCGATCGAGCAGGTGACGGCCCGCTGCCGCACCCTGATCACCGACCACCTGGGCGGCCCCGCCGCCGGCGACGATGGCTGAGCTGTTCGCCGATCTGGTGGGCCAGCCCCAGGCGGTGGCCCTGCTCACGGCCGCCCTGGAACGGCGGCGGCTGGCGCCCGCCTATCTGTTCGTCGGTCCTGACGGGGTGGGCCGCCGGCTGGCGGCCCTGCGTCTGTTCGAGGGGGTGCTCGCCGGTGGTGCGGCCGGATCGGTGCCGCTGCGGCGACGCCTGGCGGAGGGCAACCACCCCGATCTGCTCTGGGTCGAGCCCACCCACCTGCACCAGGGCCGGCTGGTGACGGCCTCCGAGGCCGAGGCCCAGGGCCTCAGCCGCCGCAGCCCCCCCCAGCTGCGCCTGGAGCAGGTGCGGGAGGTGACCCGGTTCCTGGCCCGCCGTCCGGTGGAGGGCGAGCGTTCCCTGGTGGTGCTGGAGACGGCCGAGGCGATGGCCGAAGCGGCCGCCAATGCCCTGCTCAAGACCCTGGAGGAACCGGGCCATGGTCTGCTGGTGCTGCTCACGGCGACGCCGGATCGGCTGCTGGCCACCATCCGGTCCCGCTGCCAGGCCATCCCGTTCGCGCGCCTGCCCCCCGCCCTGGTGCGTCAGGTGCTGGAGGGCCTGCCGGCCTTGGAGGGGGCCCAGGAGGATGGGGCCGCAGGGGCCGAACCCGATCCGCCCGAGCTGCTCGAGCTGGCCGCCGGCTCCCCCGGGGCCCTGCTGCGCCACCGCCGGCACTGGCGGAGCCTGCCGGACGGCCTGACGGACCGGTTGCTGGCCCTGGGCCGGGAGCCGATGGAGGCCCTGGGCCTGGCCCGCGACCTCAGTGAGGCCCTTGATGGCGAGCAGCAGCTCTGGCTGCTCGACTGGTGGCAGCTGCAGCTCTGGCGGGGACGTCACGAGCTGGCGCCCTTGCAGCGCATCGAGCAGTTGCGCAGCCACCTGCTGGCCTACGTGCAGCCCCGGCTGGCCTGGGAGGTGGCCCTGCTCGACCTGGGCGCCGAGGGGTGGCGGCTGAGGGGTGGCGGCTGAGGGGGGCCGTCAGGCCACCGCCCCCTCGCCCGCCTTGGCGTCGGCCTGGAGCCTGGCCTCCCTGGCGTGGCGGATGGCGGCGGCGAGGGGTTCGATCTGATCGGTGCCCGGCAGCTCGAGGCAGTAGCCGGCCCCGTAGACGGTCTTGATGAAGCGGGGCTTGCGGGGGTCGGGCTCGAGCTTGGTGCGCAGGTGGCGGATGTGGACCCGGATCGTCTCGATGTCGTCGTCGGGTTCGTAGCCCCAGACCTCCTTGAGGATCAGGGAGGGGGCGACGGTCTGGCCGTGGCGCTGGAGCAGGCAGTGGAGGAGTTCGAACTCGGTGTGGGTGAGGCGGACCGGAGCATCGAACCAGATGGCTTCGAAGCGCTCGGGGACGAGGGTGAGACAGCTGAAGCTGAGGATCTCGTTGTGCTTGGCCGACAGGGGGGCCCGCTCGCTGCGCCGCAGCAGGGCCTTGACCCTGACCATGAGCTCCTCGAGATCGAAGGGCTTGGTGAGGTAGTCGTCGGCGCCGGAGTTAAAGCCGCTGACTTTGTCCTTGGTGCTGCCGAGGGCGGTGAGCATCAGGATGGGGATCTTGGCAGTGCGCTCGTCCCGGCGAAGGCGCTGACAGAGGGTGAGACCGTCGACCTTCGGCAGCATGAGGTCGAGGAGGATGACATCGGGGCAGTACTGGACGGCGAGGGCCTGGCCCTTGATGCCGTCGGCAGCCCTCTGGACATCGAAGCCGCCGTGCTCGAGATGGCCGGCGACGAGATCGAGCATGTCGCCGTCATCTTCGATGAGCAGGATCGAGGGCTTCATGGGAGGGGTCAGGGCGTGGCGAGGCGTGTCGTCGTGGGTGCCTGCGGAGGGAGCACGGAGACCGAGAACACGGGGTTGGAGACGAACAGTGTCGCCGTTCTGCGGCAGAGCTGCCTGGGGCAGGGTGCAGGTGCGCCCCCTGGCCGGGGTGCGGCTCCGGCCAAAGGGACAGCCGCCCACCGGGGGCGCGTCGAGGCTGGAGCCCTGAGGCGGGCGGTGGAAACAACTCCCCGGGCGGGATTCGAACCTGCGACCAATCGGTTAACAGCCGACCGCTCTACCACTGAGCTACCGAGGAAGACACCCGGAAAGCCGGGATCCGACGACCCTACCTTTCGGCCCTGCCGCCCGGCAAGGGGGCCAGGGAGCGCTGCAGGCTCTTGCCGCTCTGCCAGGGACCGATCGCCCCGGCTTCCATGCGGGCGGCCCCGTCACAGCGTTCCAGTTCCTCGAGTCGGTGGGTGATCCACAACGCCGTGAGTGGGGACGGGCTGCGATGGCAGAGCCGGTGGATCAGCTCCAGGACCTCCTTCTGGCTGTCGGGATCCAGCAGGGCCGTGGGCTCATCGAGGAGCAGCAGCGTCGCGTCGCTGGCCAGGGCCCCGGCGATCGCCAGCCGCTGCTTCTGGCCGCCGCTGAGGGTGTGGATGGGGCGCTGCTGCAGGCCCGCCAGGCCCACCTGGCCCATCACCGACGCCACCCTCACGGCGCGTTCCCGGTCGGTGAGCCCGTCGGGCAGCGCCAGCTGCAGGTCGCTGCCGCAGCTGGGCAGCAGCAGCTGGTGGTCCGGGTTCTGGAACACCAGCGCGGGCCGGCACTGGCAGGCGATGTGTCCGGCTGTGGGGGTGAGCAGGCCGGCGATCAGGCGCAGCAGGGTGCTCTTGCCGCTGCCGTTGCTGCCGACAAGCATCCAGAGGCCCGGCCCCGGAATCCGCAGCCGGCAGTCGCGCAGGGCCGGGGCCCCTTCACCCCAGCCGAAACGGAGCCCCTCGATCGTCAGGGGCGACTCGCGTGCCCCGAAGGCAGCCGATGCGGTCAAGGCTCGAAGCTGAAGCCGGGTCGTTTGCCACCGCCGGCGACCGAGGACTTCTCATAAATCTGCACGGCGACGATCTCCCCGCTCAGGAGGCTGACGCGCTTCTGCTCGTCCTTCTCGCAGGTGAGCTCGAGCACCTTGGGATGGCCGCTCTCGAGCGCCTGACGCACGTCCCCGTACAGGGCCCGGGCGGCCTCCAGCTCCTTGCGCTGGACGGCAACGGGCATGGGGCTGAGCCGGAGGGAGATCTCGACGACGTACATGGTGGAAGGGGCTGGGGGCCGGGACGGCGGGGAGGGCTGGCCAGGCCACTCTGGCGAATCGTCGGCCACCGGGGGAGCCATGGGTACTTGTGCTCATTCCCTGGGGTCGGGGCCGCCTTGGCCGCACGGAACGGGCATTTTCTTTTAGGGTTGTGTTGTAACGCTTCGTGAAGCTCCTCCCATGACGATCGCCCTGGGGCGCGCCCCTGTCACCCGTGGATGGTTCGACGTCCTCGACGACTGGCTCAAGCGCGACCGCTTCGTTTTCGTGGGGTGGTCCGGTCTGCTGCTGTTCCCCACGGCCTATCTGG
>NZ_JACJSZ010000019.1 GCF_014698445.1 Microcystis elabens FACHB-917 | reverse complement strand
CCGCCAAACGGCGAGTGGAACTCCTCAATCGATAGCTGACCCGTGTGCTGCAAAACGTACATTGGCGTGCCAGCAGGTTCTTCTAAGCCAGAAATGGCTGATTTGCGCCTATCCTAACATGAGAATCCGGCTGGAATCAACTGCGGTGCAGGGGGTCTGGGTTTTTCAGCAAGCCCTACCTAGATGACAGAATTGCAGCCTGGTTACGGCAGAAGTATAAAAAGCTCCGGGGCCATCGGCTCCGGAGCTGGCGACTACTTGTCAGGATCAGGTCTGGTCATCGTGATCTGTTCGCGCACTGGCGTCGAGCCAGTGAAGTGGTAGGTGGATGATGGGAGCCGTATGACACGAGAGTGTCACGTACGGTTCTGTGAGCACCTCGGGGGGAAGTTCCTCGGGGTGACTCGACATGGTCTGTCTGGTTGAGGTGGTGCTCGAACCAGGGAAACGGACCTGCCCACCTCTTGCAATGCCGGCCGCTGGGCCAGCCGTCTGAGGTGAGCGGCCCACCCCGGCTACGCCGGGGTGGGGGTGCCGGGGGAATTACACCACTGCAGGGGACGCCAGCATCTCGACGGCGGGAGAGGCTCTCTGTATTGACTGCGACAGGTTGATCCTGATCTGCCAGCGGCCTCTGGCGAGGATGTTGCGCGCGGAGCAAGAGATGGCAACAGCTGCTACCTCATCACGCCTCTGTGCCAAGCCCCCCGATCAGAATCAAGGCCACACAATTCCCCAGCGGCAAAGCGTCCACCACTGGGATACCCAAGCTCCCCAAGCCATCTCCCCAAGCTCCTGCTGAGCCCCCCCTGGCTGGAACACCCCACCCTCTCCGGCCTGAGGGATCGCCTGCAGCTCGTCTACGACTGCTGGACCCTGCTGGAGCTGCCTGGCGGCACCAGCCGCCGGCCGGTTTATCTGCCCCGCGGCATCGGGGAACCCGAGACCTGCTACCTCAAGCGGCTGGAGGCTGCCCGGCCCCCCGGCTTCTACCGCGATGTCCTGCGCACCTACGCGAGGATGCTGTCGCGGCTAGCCTGGCAGGAGCTGCCCGACTCGCTGACCCGGGTGTCCACCGATGTGGACGGCCAGGGCACCGACCTGGGGGTGTTCCTGTTCCTGGCCAACCTGCTCACCCTGCACGATGGCGGCTGTCTGATCCTGCAGCTGCCGCCCCAGCACAGCTGGCCCTCAGAAGGTGACCGGCTGGAGGCTCTCGCCAAGGGCGACCGGCTCTCGTTGCCCCGTCTCCAGCTGGTGCCCCGTGGCGACCTGCTCAACTGGCGCCTGCCTACCGACGGCGCCAGCGGTGCTCCGGCATCAGGGCCGTTGGAGATCGTCTGGCGGGAGCCACGCCGGCAGGCCCTGCCTCCCCGCTTCGCCAGCGGCAATGCGGCTGTGCCCACGGTGGTGATCGATGCCCACGGCGGCCTGGTACCCGATCCACAGGCCTGGCTCTACCGCAGCCTTTCGGTGACGGATGACGGCCTGGTGCTGCGCAGCTGGCAGGCCAACCCCAATCCCGGCGCCGTCGATGGCTACGACGTGGTGCCGGTGGGTGAGCCGGAACAGATGCCCCAGCGCTTTGACCTGCCGGCCCTCTGGTACTTGATGGATGGCAGCGCCTTCGGTGAGGGCGATCTGCCCCACCTGGGCCTGGCTCACCAGTACCTCAACCACTACCGCTGCCGCAGCGAATACGAAGACCTCCTCTCCCGCACCGCCCTGCCGGTTGGCGTGCGCACCGGGCTGGTCGATGCCTACGGCTTCCGCCGCAGCGACGGTGCCCTTGGCTCGGGTCCGGCCACCGGTGGGGCAAAAGGCCAACGCCCCCAGCGACTGGTGCTCTCCACCTCCTCCTTCATGGACCTGCCCGAGGGCGCCACGTTCCAGTGGGTCGAGATCGAGGCCCGCTCGCTGGCGGAGCACCGGGCCTACCTGCAGCAGCTGGAAGAGGCGATGCGCCGCGACGCCCTGATCCCGGCCGCCGGCCACGGCCCGGCCCGCACCGAGCTGGAGATTTCCCTGACTGCCGGCCAGAGCTTTGCGGTGCTGCAGTCGCTCGCTGGTCAGAAGAGCTGGATGCTCAGCACCCTGCTGCGCCAGTGGACCCGCCTCACCGGCGAAAAGCTCTCCGACACCCCGGCCTGCAGCGTGGAGATCTGCCCGCTGGTGCCACCCCAGCCACCGCGCAAACCCCAGCCCTCGGTGCAGGAGTGGCTGGTGCTGCATGAGCGGGGGGTGATCGATGGGGCCGAACTGCGCCAGCAGCTGGGGCTGGCTGACAGGGCCGACTAAGACCCGCTGCATGGGACTGCTGGCGGCGGTAGCCGTTCAGTCGCCACAGCGGTCCAGCACGGCCTGAATCACGGCTGGAGCGATGCGGAAATCGGTGGCATGCAGGGCAGCGAACACATCCCTGGCGGAGGGAATCAGGCCGCGCTGCCTGGCCAGGCCGATCACGGCGGCGGTGCCGGCCACGCTGAGGCCAAGCTCCTGGGCCACCGCCCGCCCGGCACGCTCATCGATCAGCAGCAGTACCTGGGGGCCACTAACCAGTGCAAGACGGATGCTGGCCGCCTCCCCCTCATCGAGATCGGGCAGCACCGGTTCGCTGCTGTCAACGGCGACGGCCTGCAACCAGCCCGCAGCCAGGGCCTGCTGGATCGGGGCCTCCGTCTCTGGATAGCGGCCCGTGAGCACCTCAGCGAGCACCACGTCGGTGATCACGACCGCGGTGAACAGCTGTTGCAGCCAGAGCAGCCCGTTCACCCTGGCCAGCGCGATCAGCGGGCTGGCGTCGCTGATGACGATTGCAGCCACTGCTCCAGGGTGTCGAGATCGGCGTTGGTTTCAGCGGCCGTGAGACGGATCGCTGGGATGCCGAGGCGGCCGAGGTGGGAGATGAAGCTGGCCACATCCATCTCGGCGACACGGGCGGCCCGCACCAGCGACAGCTCCCCATCGCGGAACAGTGCCGTCGCCAGTGCTGCCCGCACCCCCGGGGCCTGCAGCACTCCCCCCTCCTCCAGTCCGATCAACACCGCGTCGGGATGGTCGCGGTTGAGCACCACCACCGGAGCGCTGCGCGCCTGGCGCAGGGCCTCCGCGGGGTTGTGCTTGAGCCCGCTCACGCTCACCGCATGCATGGCCCATCCCTCCAGGGATGATCAGATGGGATCAATTTAAGGGATGACCTGATCAGCAACAAAGCTCCGCATCATGTTATTGCTTTTGAACGCATAAAGGCAGATGTCCTGCGGAAGCTGTCTTTTGTGGCCTTATGCGGCACTGGTCGGCATCCCTGAACGACGGCAAATTGTCACTGCGGAGCTTCGTTGCTGATCAGGAGGGATGAACCAACTCGAGGGTGCTGAGCTGGCAAGGGAGAGCATGACCCAGACCTCCCCTCCCACCTGCAGCTGGCGCCCTGGCGACGCCGAGGCCCTGCGGATCGCCCTCTCCATTCCCGTCACCAGCGCTGCCCTGGCGGCCCTGAACCGGGAGATGGCGCAGCTGCAGACCCACTACCCCACGGGGGTGTGCACGGCCCAGAGCCACCTTGATGCCATCGCCGCCCTGGATCAGCAGCTGGCGACCCTGACGCCGGCTGAAGTGAACAGCCCGGTGTGCAGCAGGCGCAAGGGCGTAGCCGGCGGGGTGGTGCCCAACCCGCTGCCGCTGAGCAAGTTGGCGGTGGTGGAGTATGCCACCGAGCTGCTGCTGGAGGAAACCGACACCGAGTGGAACCCTGCGGGCCCATCTCCGGCGGTGGTGCTGAACCGGCAGCGCAGCCAGCACATCGGCCAGCTGGCGCTGCTGCTGCCGCGGTTGCAGAACTGGCGCCAGTGCAACCCGGACCCCTTCCGCGAATCACTGGTGCGGGGCTGAGCGATGGAGCAGTCCCTCTCGCCGCTCAACCAGGGCCTCAACCCCCTGCGGGGTGCTCCGCTGTGGGGTCAGCTGGCCCAGACCGTTGCTGCGCCCCCTGGGGCCTCGCCTCTCTGGCTGGCGCTGCAGCCCTACGCCAATGCCCGCCTCTGCCTGTTTGAGGTGGACCGGCCCGAGAGCCGCAATCCGGTTCCGATCCGCCGCCACGTGATCGACTGCTTTCTGGAGCAGAGCGGCATCGTCAGCGGCTACAACGACACCGCCTTCACCGACCCCGGGGACGTGCTGCTGCGCGGCTACCTCTGCCGGGCGGCGATCCTGCCGGTGAGCACCAGCAACACCTTCGACTGGCTGGCGGCTGAACTGAATTGGGCCACCCCGGGTTTCCGCGCTGAGGCGCCGCTGCCCTGGGACCCGTCGCTGCTGGGCACGGTGCAGGCCCCCTGCCAGGGGGTGATGTGGCTGGGGGATCTGCCCTGCTGCAACCGGAGGGCGGTCTGCCCAGTGGCGGCTGGGCCCAGTTCGCTGGCTGCCAGGTGATGCACTTCGGGGCGGATTACGGACCCGGCGGCATCGGCCTGCTGGTGCAGCCGCTGCTGGGGGAAGCGATCCAGCTGGTGCTCCGGCTCCACAGCGTGCTGGTGCTCAGGGACGGCGACACCTTGAACCTGATCGCCGAGCGCTACGGCACCACCGTGGCCACCTTGCGGCGGATCAACCCCCAGCTGGAGAGTACCCAGACGATCACCTCTGTCGAGGGGGATTCGCTGGCGGTGCTGGCTGGCCGACACGGCACCACGGAAACCAAGCTGCGCAGCCTCAACCCGATGCTGCAGCAGAGCGAGCCCTACGTGCTCGGTGAGGGCGAGACCTTGAGCAGCGTGGCGGCCGAGCAGAACCTCAGCCTCTCCCTGCTGCGTCAGTTCAACCCGGAGCTGAGCAGCTGGCCCAGCGAGGAACCGCCGCCGGCTGGCACCACCCTGCTGCTGCCGATCTACCGCTCCACGACTCCCCTCCCCGCCGGGATGCAGCTACTGGTGCCGGGCTACCTGCCCTCCACGCCGCTGCCGGCGGGGGAGTGGATCTACCTGCCGGCCCGGCGTTCGGCGCCTGCTGCCGAGGAGGGCGTGGAGTCCGTGGGCTGACGGCCGCAGAAGCTCCCCCACTACCGCGGCCTCCATGCGGCAACCCGCCTTGCCCCACTGCTTCACATGGCGTTACAGTTGCCGTAACAATCTGAAACACTCATGGCTGAGCTCTCTCCCCGCTTCGGGTTTATCGAATTCGCGGAAACCTGGAACGGCCGTCTGGCGATGCTCGGCTTCGTGATCGGTCTGGCTACCGAGCTGCTCACCGGCCAGGGCATCCTCCAGCAGATCGGGCTCGGTTGATCGCCATGGAATCCAACTACTCCGCCGCCATCGCTGCTGTCGCCGCCCTGGTGGTGCTGCTCACCACAATGACCGTCTTCTTGCTCAGCCGCCCCAGCGACCTCGCCCCCACCAGCCCCCGATGACAGCCACCGCCGCCCTGCTGTTGATCGGTGCCTGGCTGATCACCGCCCTGGTGCTGCAGCCCAGCACTGCCGTCTGACGCCACCAGCTTGCCGCTTCCTTTCCCACCACTCCCGAGGCCAGTCCCATGACCAACACCCCCGCCAACGACCAGTGGTTTCAGAACCGCGCCGAGGAGCTCATCCACATGCAGCAGCTCAAGCGCGTGGAACTGTTCAACGGCCGCGCCGCCATGCTCGGCATCGTGATCGGCATCCTCACGGAAGCCATCACCGGCTCCGGCATCGCCCACCAGATCGGCCTGGGTGCCCTGGTGGATGGCTATGTCGCCTGTCGCACCCAGTTCCTGCGCTTCTGCTTCTGAGCCCCTGCTCGGCTCAAACAACCATCACCCCCGGTCCCAGCGCCGGGGGTTTTTGATGGCCACCGCTGAATCCCTTCTCCCATGACAGGCAACCTCCAGGCCATCGGCTTTTTGTTCACCTGGGTGCTGGGTTGGGGTATCGGCGGCTCTCTGATCGATGCCGGCCTGATCAACGCCGGCGTCTATTCCCTTGAAGGCGGCCAGCTGGGCACCGCCGCCACCTTCGTCCTCTGGAGCCTGCTCTGGGGCGCAGGGGGGTTCTGGCTCTACCGGCGCTGGACCCGGCCAGTTACCCCGGACCGCTGATCCGCTGCGGCCGCCGGGCCGACTCGATCAGCAGGTTGTGCAGCAGCGCATCGCTGCTGATCAGCAGGTGGGCCATCCAGGTGCCCGTCAGCTCCGGCTCAGCCACCGCATCACCCCGGCAGCGGCCGATGGCCTGCTCGATCTCCGCCAGCTCACGGCCGATGTTGCGCACCATCGCCTCGGTGGTCTCACGGGGCGAGGGAAGCGGTGTCTGCATCAGCTCCACTCTGGCGGCCCCACTGTTGCTGAAGTGCTCAACCAAAGCGGTAGTGCTTGCGCACCGGAGCGTGGACATCCCAGGTGCAGCGCAACCCGGCGTCAAACACCACCAGATCACCCGCCCCAAAACGCACCGGCTCCCCGCCATCAGGGGTGACGGTCACGTCGCCCTCCAGCAGCAGGCAGGTCTCCTGCTCGTCGTAGGTCCAGGGGAACGTGCTCACCTCGCAGCCCCAGGTGGGCCAGCTCATCACGCCCAGGCTCTCCAGCTGCGCAGGATCCGGATTGGAGGTGACGGTGATGCCGCTGGCCATGGCTGTCTGGTGGAGAACCAGGGGCCATTGTCTGCTCCCAGCCTGGCAAGGGGTAGAGCGAGCGCAGCCCGGATGGGGCGCCTGCAGCACCACAGCCGTGATAGGTGATGCCCTCTTCCTTCTTCTCCTCTGATTCCAGCTGCCCCAGCAGCGGCACCGCTCCAGCTCCCCTGGCCCCTGCCGCTCCCTGGCGGGTCTATGGCCAGCACCAGCAGCAGCCCACCCAGGGCCCCGCTGGCACCACTGCTCCACCAGCCGCAGACCTCGTTCCCCTCGACGAGGACGACGACGAGGCCAGCAGCCTCGACGGCGGCTCTACCGGCGACGACACTCTCGATCTCTCCCTATCCCAGGACCCTGGTGCCAGCGGCAGCGGCGACAACGACGATCCCCCCGCTGCCACCACCAGCACTGCTGATCCCCTGCGGGCCGAACGGCGTCGCAGCACAGCTGGAAAAGGAGCTGCGCAAGGCCCGCGCCCAGCTGTCGCGCTTCTCGGAGATCAACCCCGACGAGTACGCCCGCCTGCAGGACGCCGAGAGCAAGCGCGAGGAGTTCGAGCGCCAGGTGGCCGACCGCGAGCGCCAGCTCAACGAGGCCATCCTGCGCCGGGTGCGCAGCGTTGAAAAAGAGCGGGATGAGACCCGCTCGCAGGTGCAGAACCTGCGCAAGGAACCGCTGCTGGAGCGCCTGTTCCGCGAGGCCGAGGACCGCGTCGGCGGCCATGAGCGGGGCACCTTCTTTGACACCTTCGTGACGCTGTGCGGCGGCCACTGCCAGTTGGGGGAGGTGGATGGTCGTGAGAGGCTGCTGCCGGTGGACGGCAAGGGCCAGCCCCTCACCGCCGATGGCGTTGCCCTGAGCGATCAAGGGCACCACCCCCAGGGCTGCTGCACCACGGCGCTGATCAGCCAGCCGGAAGGGAGCGATGGCCTGGTACTGGTATCTGGTGTTCTGGCGCAACCGATCCACCGCCACGGTGGTGCCAGCCGCCAACGCCAGCCAGACCCGCTCCCGTGCCCAGCGCAAGCAGAAGCGGGGCTGTGGGGTGATCGTGGCCGCCCGCCGCGCCAACACCCAGGACAGCCAGCTCATTCGCCGTGGCGTCTGGGTGCGGCGGCGCCGCGACGGTTCCAGTCCCCAGTTCGACAATGCTCGCTCCAAAGCCCGGGCCCGGCTGCAGCGCAGCAGCTACCGCCATTGGCTGTGATCGAGCCTCACCGCCCGCGCTTGATGGCGCGCACGGCCTGCAGCGCCTTCATCTCTTCTGCGGCCATGGTGGCGGCCCGCTTGAGCCGGCTCGGATCACGGCGGATCTCCTCGGCCTGCCGCAGGGTGCGCAGATCACTTTCGGCCCGCCAGCAATCGCCTGCTCCAGCGCCTTCCACTGCGCCTTGCTGGGTGAGCCTTGCTCGGAGCCGTGCAGCGCACGCTCACCCGATAGGGAGTGGCCCTTGAGCCCTGCACGCGGCCGCCGCGGGCGTAGCGGCGGCCCCGCTCCATGTGCGGCCCCAGCCCATAGCTCTCCAGCACCGCCGAGAACCGCTGCGACCATCACTGATTCGCCAGCGGCGCCGCCCGTCTGCTCATCGCTCCCCCCCTGGATCCCGCAGCTGGATCAACCGGCGCAGCTCCTCGGTGGAGAGCTGGCTGAGGGCCTGCTCGCCGCCGCCCACCACCCGTTCGGCCAGCTCGCGCTTGCCGCGGATCAGCGCATCGATCCCCTCCTCACCGTGCCGCCGCACACCAGCTTGTGGGGCACGCGCCGCGCTGAATGATTCGCTTGCGGCATTGTGGCAGGGACGGAGGCAGGCGACGCAGCTGCTCAAACCAGCTGACGCCGAAAGGGGTGCGCACCTCGCTGGGGTGGTTGCGGCGCAGCAGGCTGCTGCCACGGGCCTTCGCCGCGGCCAGGCTGGAGGGGTCAGTCCAGCAGCCAAGCCGATGACCGCCCATCCCAGCGTGGCTGGCCCCTTCCTGGTGCTGCTGGTGCTCGCCCATCTGCAGGCGGTGGCGGTGGCCTGGGGGCTGGCGCTGGCCGCCGCCCGTCAGCGGCCCACCGGCGGCAGGGGCTGCCTGGTGCTCGGCTTCGCCGCCTTCGGGCTGGCGGCGCTGGCGGAAACCCTCGACCACACCACCACCCGCTGGCTGTATGTGAACCACACCAGCAGCTGGAACGGCCTGTTCTTCTCGGCCCTGGCGGCGGGCATCGCCCTGCTGGCCGCGGCGGTCAGCACGAACCGGGGCCTGCGGGCGTTGCTGCTCGCCCTGGTGCTGGCGGGCGCGGCCGGCTACGCGGCCTTCGGCAAGGGGGCGGCGATCGCCAGCCAGAGCCTGCTGTTGCTGGTGATGCTGCGGCTGTGGTGGCGCAGCTTCCACGATCCGCTGCTGTGGCTGTATCCCCTGTTCACCGTGGGGCTCACCACCCTGTTCGGCGCCCTGCTCAACGCCAGCGGCGACCAGCTCTGGCACCTGTTCATCGGCCCGGCCGGCTCCCTCAGCCTGCTGGTGCTGCACGTCATCCTGCGGCGGGCCGCGCAAACCCCGAGAACACCGCTCGCGTTTTAGCCGCCACACCGGCCCTGGAGCGCACCCTTGCCACCCCCGCCAGGGTCGGGAGCATGAACTGCTGTTTCGCCGGGGTGCGGTGGCTCAGCACCGCCAGCGCCCTCCCCGCCATGGCTCCCCTGGTTGTGCGCCGCGATGGCCGCAAGCGTGAAGTCGCGCTGCTGCCTGAAGGGATCGCCTGCGACACCTACATCGACCGCTACCAGCGGCCGGTGCACGTGCTGCTGGATGCCGCCAGCGAGCGCCTGCTGCTCAGCAGCCAGCCCCGCCGCCGCCGTGCCTCCCGACGCCCCTGCCAGGTTCCCAGCGACGGGCGGATAGCCGCCTGAGGAAGGCGGGCGGGCAGGTGCTCGCGCAAGTGGGAGCCGCCCGGCAAGCTGCGGCACAATCCCCTGAAACGGCCCTCGCCCGCAACGCCCCCATGGCCATCCGTAAGTCGGAGCTGTATTCGAGCGTGTGGGCCAGCTGCGACGCCCTGCGCGGCGGCATGGATGCCAGCCAGTACAAGGATTATGTGCTGGTGTTGCTGTTCCTCAAATACATCAGCGACAAGTACGCCGGCCAGCCCTATGCGCCGCTGGTGATTCCCGAGGGCGCCAGCTTTGCCGACATGGTGGCCCTCAAGGGCAAGGCGGAGATCGGCGATCGGATCAACAAGCAGATCATCGCCCCACTGGTGGCGGCCAATCAGCAGCTGAGCCAGAGCGATTTCCCCGATTTCAACGACCAGGCCAAGCTGGGAAGCGGCAAGGAGCTGGTGGAGCGGCTCACCGATCTGATCGCGATCTTCGAGGCACCAGCGCTCAACTTCTCGCGCAACAGGGCCGACGACGACGACATCCTGGGGGATGCCTACGAATACCTGATGCGCCACTTCGCCGTGGAGAGCGGCAAGAGCAAGGGGCAGTTCCTCACCCCAGCTGAGGTCAGCCGCGTCAAGGCCCAGGTGCTGCAGATCGACCGAGACGATGTCAAAGCCTCCACCACCGTGTGTGATCCGTTCTGCGGCTCAGGGTCGCTGCTGCTCAAGGTGGCGGCCCAGGCCGGCCGGCCGGTGACGCTCTACGGCCAGGAGAAGGATGCCGCCACCAGCGGCCTGGCGCGGATGAACATGATCCTGCACGGCAACCCCACCGCGATCATCTGGCAAGGCAACACCCTGGCCGATCCCAAGCTCAAGGAGGGCGAGCAGCTCAAGCAGTTCGACTACGTGGTGGCCAATCCCCCGTTCTCCGACAAGCGCTGGAGCACCGGGCTGGATGCCGCCAAGGATCCCTACAGCCGCTTCGAAGGCTTCGGCATCCCGCCCGCCAAGCAGGGCGACTATGCCTACCTGCTGCACATCGTGCGCACGCTCAAGAGCACGGGCCGGGGCAGCTGCATCCTTCCCCACGGCGTGCTGTTCCGCGGCAACGCCGAAGCCGAGATCCGCAAAAACCTGATCCAGCGAGGCCTGATCCAGGGCATCATCGGCCTGCCGGCCAACCTCTTCTATGGCACCGGCATCCCCGCCTGCATCCTGGTGATCGACAAGCGCGAGGCCGGCAGCCGCGAGGGGATCTTCCTGGTGGATGCCAGCAAGGGCTTCATCAAGGACGGCCCCAAGAACCGCCTGCGCGAGCGCGACATCCACAAGATCGTCGATGTGTTCACGCGCCAGCTGGAGCTGCCCGGCTACTCGCGCTTCGTGCCCAATGAGGAGATCGCCGGGCACGACTACAACCTCAACCTGCCCCGCTACATCGACAGCAGCGAAGCCGAAGACCTGCAGGACATTGAGGCCCACCTGCGCGGCGGCATCCCCGAGCGCGACATCGACGCCCTGGAGGCCTACTGGCAGGTATGCCCGCAGCTGCGCGAGGCCCTGTTCCGGCCGCTGCGGCCTGGCTATCTGGAGCTGGCGGTGGCGCCGGCTGAGCTGAAGGCCACGATCACCGCCCATCCCCAGTTCGCCCGCTTCCTGGCGGGGATGGCCCAGCACTTTGCGGCCTGGCGCCAGCGGGCAGCAGACCAGCTGATGGCCCTGGAGCCGGGCTGTCACCCCAAGGCTGTGATCCGCGAGCTGAGCGAGGGCCTGCTGGCCCACTTCCAGGGCCAGCCGCTGATCGATGCCTACGCCGTGTACCAGCTGCTGCTCGACCAATGGGCCGAGACGATGCAGGACGACGTGTATGCGATCAGCGCCGAGGGCTGGCGCGCCGAGCCCTACCGGGTGCTGGAGACCGACAAGAAAGGCAAGACCAAGGACAAGGGCTGGACCTGCGACCTGGTGCCCAAGGAGCTGCTGGTCAGCCAGCTGTTCGCCGGTGATCTGGAGATGATTGAGGCCCTGCACGCCCAACTGGAGGAGGCCAGCAGCCGCCTGGCGGAACTGGAGGAGGAGCACGGTGGCGAAGAAGGCGCCTTCAGCGAGCTGGAGAAGATCAACAAGGCCGCTGTGAACGCCCGCATCAAGGAGATCCGCAAGGATCCCGAGGCCGCGGAGGAGCTGGCCGTGCTGCGGGACTGGCTGGAGCTGAGCGACGAGGAGGCCGCCACCAAGAAGGCCCTCAAGGCCGCCGAGGCCGAGCTCGACGACCAGGCCTACGGCCGCTACGACAGCCTCACGGACACCGAGGTGCGCGAGCTGGTGGTGCAGGGCAAGTGGCTGACCAGCCTGGAGCAGGCCGTCGCATCCGAGGTGGAACGGGTGAGCCAGGCCCTCACCGGCCGCCTCAAACAGCTGGGCGAGCGCTACGGCGAGGCACTGCCGGCGATCAGCGAAAGAGTGGAGGAATTAGAGGCGCGGGTGGCCGGGCACCTGGAGCGGATGGGGTTTGCATGGAACTGAAGCCGGGCTACAAACAGACGGAGGTTGGAGTGATCCCTGAGGATTGGTATTGCGTGCATATAGGTGACGTAGCTGAAACGTCCTCCGGAGCAACACCCTCAAGAGCCAAACAGCAGGAATATTTCGACGGGGGAACCATTCCCTGGGTGAAGACACTTGACCTCAACAACTCTTCGATCCTCGAAACTGACGAGTGCGTCACGCCAAGCGCTCTTCAGCAAACCTCGCTACGCCTGTATCCAAAGGGATCCGTGCTCGTTGCAATGTATGGAGGATTCAATCAGATTGGGCGCACAGGCATGCTCACGAAGGAGGCGACTATTAACCAAGCCCTAACAGCAATTCGCCCTGAACAGAGCAGGCTGTCATCGAGATTTCTCCTGAGCTATTTAAACTTTAGGGCTGAATACTGGAAGTCAGTTGCAAGCAGCAGTCGCAAGGATCCCAATATTACTGGCAGGGATGTACGAGAGTTCCCCATTGCCCTGCCACCCCTTAGAGAGCAAAAGGCCGCAGGTGAAGCCCTCCAAGACATTGAAGATCAAATCTTGATGCTTGACGAGCTAATTGATAAGAAAACGGAAATCAAACAAGCCGCTATGCAGGAGCTGCTCACCGGCAAGCGGCGGCTGCCGGGGTTTGAGGGGGAGTGGGAGGTGAAGAGGCTGGGTGAGCTGTGCTCAATGAAAAGCGGAGAGGGCATTACCGCGAAAAGCATTGACGCCGTTTCGCCATTCCCGTGCTATGGGGGCAATGGACAACGCGGGTTCACAACGCGCTTCACTCACGAAGGTGATTACTGCTTGATCGGGAGAGTGGGCGCATTGTGCGGCAACCTTCTGAAAGTGAGCGGACAGTTCTTTGCGTCTGAGCACGCAATAGTCGTGCGTGCTTTCGAGAATGTGGATGTTGCGTGGCTGACGCTCGCGCTAGGGACGCTTAACCTAAATCGACGCGCAGAATCGTCTGCACAACCAGTCTTGACTGTCTCTAAATTGCTACCCATTGAGGTAAACGTTCCTTCGTCGAAGCAAGAACAAACAACCATCGCTACCGTTCTCTCCGACATGGACGCCGAGCTCGCATCCCTTGAAGCTCGCCTCGACAAAGCCCGTGAACTCAAGCAAGGAATGATGCAACAGCTCCTCACCGGCAAGATCCGCCTGACATGAAGATCACCACCCGGTCCACTGCGATCCCCTCTGCCGCGTGCATTAGCCATCAGCACCCCTGGATGCCTGCCACCCATTCACTGGCTAACCTGCTAGCACAAGAACCCACCCTTCACCACCACACCCCCGAAGCCAGATCATGCTGATCAAAGAGCTTCACATCCAGAACTTCCGTCGCTTCGAAGACCTGAAGCTGTCGTTCGAGGAGGATCTGACGGTACTGGTGGCTCGAAATGGCCATGGCAAGAGCAGCATTCTGGAGGCCATCACCATCCTGCTTGGAACGTTTGTAGGCGCGTTTGATCTTGGTCGCGCCAAAGGATTATCCGCGCGTGATGCCCGGCGCAGCTTGGATCCAAACACCAAAGAACCGCGCCAGGATTGGCCTGTACGAATTGAAGGCAGAGTTCAGTTCCCAGCTCCATTTGACCTGGATCACGAGATGACCTTGGTTCACCACCTGGCTCGGGAGCTGGCTGGACCCAAGAGTCGTACGACGACTCGAGAAGTTTCTGAATTAACGACCTTTGGCCAACGACTACAAGCCTCGGTCCATCGAGCCGAGGATGATGCTTTGCCCGTGATTGCCTACTATGGAACAGGCCGTCTCTGGAAGGCGCACAAAAATATCCAGCGCAAACAAGTGCTGACCCAGAATCGCTCGCTTGGCTATGAAGACTGCCTGTCGCCAGCTTCTAACTTTGTGCAGGTCCAGCAATGGATGGACCGAGCCAGCCGGGCCAGAAGCCAAGAATTAGAACGGAAAGAGGGGGAACTTTGGGGGCCACGTCTACAAGGTATTCAACAAGCCGTTGATTCTGTCCTTGCCGAGGAGGGATGGTCGCAGTTTGCCTACAGCTACGACTTTGAAGAGCTTTCCATGGTCCATCCCGATCATGGCCGGCTCGCGGTGAGCCAGATGAGTGATGGCGTACGCGGAGTCGTCTCTCTGGTGGCTGACCTGGCCTTTCGCTGCATGCGGCTGAACAGTCCATTGGGCGAAGAGGCCATTCAAAAAACCAAGGGGATCGTGTTGATCGATGAGGTTGATCAGCACCTTCATCCCGGCTGGCAACAGCGCATCTTGCAGGCCATTCGTAGGGCATTCCCCAAGATTCAATTCATTGTCACCACCCATAGTCCAGAGGTTCTTACGACTGTTGAATCTCGGCAAATTCGCATCCTCAAATATGGAAAGTGCTACGGCGCACCTGCGGGAGCCTTGGGTGCCGAAAGCTCCCGACTTCTGCAGACCGTGCTTGGCCTCAAGAGCCTGCGACCACCCGTGAATGAAGTGAGCGAATTAAACGAGTATCTTGAACTGGTCTACACAGCCCATTGGAAAGATCCACGCGCCACAGCACTTCGCCAGAAGTTAGATCAGTTGTATCAAGGTGAGGAACCTGCTCTGGTCGAAGCCGACCTGCAGATCGAGAACCAGGAATGGGAAGCGGAAGCAGCGCCATGAAAAGGGTTCACAAGACGCCTGCCACGCCTGCCCAGCTTGTGGCCTTCCAGGCAAACGACCGCAATGCAACGTGGGACAAACTGAGGGCTGAGGGGCGTGCCGTCTACGACGAACTCTGCAGGACGCTGCAAACCGATCAGGGTGGCCTCTGCGCCTATTGCGAACTTGCGGCAACCAAAGATGCGAATAGCCTGCAGATTGAACACGTGGTTTCAAAGTCGTACCAAGATCCCGGCTGCAACTGGGCATTGCACTGGCCCAACATGCTCGCGGTCTGCACCGGCGGTTCGCGCTGGGCCGCAGAGAAAGATCGGTATCTGGAGCCGCTTCCTGAAAATCTGAGCTGCGACCAATCCAAGAACCATCGGGTCAACACAGGGCTACTCTGCGAAGACAGTAGGGGGATTGTCGTCAATCACTTGGATTTACCTGCATTTCCGCCCTTGGTGGCCGTTTTGCATGATGGGCGCTTGATCCCGCATCCCGATGCTTGTGCACAGGTTGCGATCAGTCCAAACGCTTATTCCACAACACAGGAGCTGATTGCGAGGTCGATTGAGCACCTCAACCTGAATTGCGTTCGCCTCTGCCTGGCAAGAGTGGCTGCAGCCAAGACCGTTGCGGGGGACCTGCGGAGGTCGAAGGCTGATGCACTCTGTCCCAAGTACCTGAGTCCGCGTCATGGACTCCGAAGACCGTTCTTCACGGTCTTTCGCAGTCGCCTGGGAAAGGCAGCAGAGACCTACCTGGCTGCATCGGGGTTTCAGGGATAGACATGAAGATCTCCACCATCCTCGACCACATCGACAGCGGCCACATGGCCCTGCCCGAGTTCCAGCGGGGCTACGTCTGGAATCGTGACCAGGTGCGCGGGCTGTTTGATTCCCTCTACAAACGCCATCCCGTCGGCGGCTTGCTGGTATGGGCCACGGAGTCTCGGACCGCAACCCATCGGGGCGATGGCCCGCTGGCCGCTGGTGTGGTGAAGCTGCTGCTCGATGGCCAGCAGCGCATGACCTCCCTCTATGGCGTGGTGCGCGGCAAGCCTCCCAAGTTCTTCGATGGCAATGCCCAGGCCTTCACCGGGCTCCGTTTTCATCTCGGGGAGGAAGTGTTTGCCTTCTACCAGCCGGTGAAGATGAAGGACGATCCGCTCTGGATCGATGTCACCAACCTGCTCGGGTTGGGCAGCGCCGGCCTCGGCCAGCTGGCTGCCGAGTTCGGCCAGAACCCCGAGCTGGCCCCACGGGTCGGGGAGTTCATCGGTCGTCTCAGCCAACTGCTCGGGATCACCGAGATCGACCTTCATATCGAAGAAGTCACCGGCGCCGACAAGACCCTCGACGTGGTGGTGGACATCTTTAACCGCGTCAACAGCGGCGGCACCAAGCTCTCCAAGGGCGACCTGGCCCTCGCCAAGATCTGCGCCGACTGGCCGGAGGGTCGAGACACCATGAAGGCCAAGCTCAAGGAATGGAGCGATCACGGCTACAGCTTCAACCTCGACTGGCTGCTGCGTTCGGTGAATACGCTGCTCACAGGCGAGGCCAAGTTCCTCTATCTGCACGACAAGAGCACCCCCGAAATCCAGGACGCCCTCAAGCGCGCCACCAGGCACATCGACACCTGCCTCAACCTGATCGCCGGCCGCCTTGGCCTCGATCACGACCAGGTGTTCTTCGGCCGCTTCAGCGTCCCGGTGATGGTGCGCTACCTCGATCAGCGCAGCGGCCCCATGGATGAGGTGGAGCGCGACCGACTGCTGTTCTGGTTTGTGCAGGCGGGCATGTGGGGCCGCTTCTCCGGTTCCACTGAATCGTTCATCGATCAGGATCTCGCTGCCCTCGAAGGCGAAGGCGCCGGGCTGGAGCGCCTGCTGGAGCAGCTGCGCCTCTGGCATGGCGGGCTACGGGTCGAACCCGGGCACTTCACTGGCTGGAGCCTCGGAGCCCGCTTCTACCCCGTGCTCTACCTGCTTACCCGCATGGGCGAGGCCCGGGACTGGGGCACTGGCCTGCCGCTCAAGGCCGGCATGCTCGGCAAGATGAGCCGCCTGGAGGTGCATCACATCTTCCCCAAGGCCCAGCTCTACAAGGCCGGCTACCGCAGACCAGAGGTCAACGCCCTGGCCAACTTCTGCTTCCTCACCAAAGACACCAATATCAAAATCCTCGATCGTCTGCCGGAGATGTACTTCCCCGAGATCGAGGCAGCCCATCCAGGTGCCCTAACCTCCCAGTGGATCCCCCCCGATCCAGAACTCTGGAAGCTCGAGAACTTCCGCTCCTTCCTTGAGGCCCGCAAGGCGTTGCTGGCAGCCGAAGTTAACGCCCGGTTGGAGGAGCTGCTCCATGGAGACACCCGCTGGCTGTCCGGCCCCGCGGCCGCCGTACCTGCTCCAGGCGCCGAAACACTCGGTGGCATCACCAGCGAGGAAGAAGAAGTCGAGCTGATCGGTCTCAACGCCTGGATGGGTGATCAGTCCCTCACCCTTGGCACCCTCGCCTACGACTTCGCCGATCCAGCCACAGGCGAACAGCGCGCCGTGTTCGACCTGGCCTGGCCCGCCGGCATCCAAGAAGAGCTCAGCCAGCCTGTGGCCGTGCTGCTCAACGAAGAGCCCGCCACCCTGGCCCTGGCCAGCGCCGCCGGGTTCCGCTGCTTCACCTCGCCGTCCGCCTTCCGGACCTATGTGGAGCGAGAGATCCTGAGCCTTGATCCCGTGGCCGTATGACCCGCCACGCGCGCTTCCTCAGCAGCATGCAGAAGGAGTTCGCGGCCGAGCGCCTGGCCCTGCGCGATTTCCTGCAGGGAGATCCCCTGCTGCGGCGCTTCTTCGAGCCTGTGCTGTTCGAAGACCTGCCCGCCAGCGACCGCCGCGCCGACGATCTCTACCTGCATTTGGTGGACCGGTGCGAGCATTATGTGGGCCAGTTCGGCAGTGAGGTCGGCAGCGTCGATGCCGAGGGGCTCTTCCCCACCGAGCGGGAATTTCAACGCGCCGGTGAGCGGGGTAAGACGCGGCTGATCTTTCTCAAGGCTGCCGACGACACCAGCCGCGATCCGCGCATGCTCGGCCTGATCCGCCAGGCCGAGGCCTCGCTGGTGCGGCGACGCTTCGCCACCAGCGCCGAACTGATCGCCGGCCTCTATGCCGCCCTGGTGCAGTGGCTCGACGATCGCCAGCTGATCCGCAGCGGCCCCTTTGACGCCTCCCACTGCCCCCAGGCCACGTTGGCTGATCTCGATCCCGAGCGCATGGCCTGGTTCATCGACCGGGCCCGCCAGGTGCGCGGCTTCCCTTGCCGCCCAACGCCTCCCCATCCGAGCTGCTCACCCATCTCAACCTGCTCGCCAACGGCCAGCCCGTGCACGCCGCCGTGCCGTTGTTTGGCCGCCAACCCCAGCGCTTTCTGATCAGCAGTGAACTGAAGGCCGCCCACTTCCATGGCACCGCCGTGGCCAAGCCGATCCCCTCCTATCAGGTGTTCAAGGGAACGGTGTTCGAGCTTGTGGATCAGGCCGTGGATTTCGTGCTCGCTCGCCTCAGCTTCACCGTCGGCACCCGCGCCGCCTCCACCCAGGCTCCCGCCGCCTACGAGATTCCGCCGGAAGTGATCCGCGAGGCGATCGTCAACGCCGTCGCCCACCGCGACTACACCAGCAACGGCTCGGTGCAGGTGATGGTGTTCGCCGATCGGGTGGAGATCTGGAACCCCGGCAGCCTGCCGCCGTCCCTCAGCCTCGTCCAGCTGCGCCAGCCCCACGGCTCGATCCCCGCCAATCCCCTGCTTGCTGAACCCCTCTATCTCACCCAGTACATCGAACGCCTGGGCACCGGCACCGGCGACATGATCCGCCGCTGCCGCGAAGCGGGCCTGAGCGAGCCGATGTTCGCTCTGGAGGATGGGTTTCGGATCAGCCTGGGGAGGCCCCCAACCTCAGCCCTGACCCAGGAAACCACCCAAGAAGCTACGGAGACTACCCAAGAAGCTACGGAAGAAACCACCCAAGAAAAGCCTGCGGCTCCCTTGCTGGCCGGCAAGACCCGCGAGCGGATCCTGGCCTTGATGCGGCAGCAGCCCACGATCACCACCAGAGATCTGGCCGAGGCCCTGCAACTCAGCGTGGATGGGATCAGCTATCACCTCAAGAAGTTACGTGCCGAGGGCCGGATCCAGCACCGCGGGCCTACGAAGAGCGGCTGGTGGGAGGTGATGTCATGACACCGGCCGGGGAGCGACAACGACAAGCACACGCCGGCATCGCTGCATGCCTGGTATCCGCTACTTTGAAGATGGAACTTGGGGGAAGATGACCTGATGAGTTCAGCGCTTCCCCCCAATGTTGAGGAGGTTCTGCAGGTCCTCCAGCAGGCGGTGACTGCCGAGCTGGAACGCAAGCGTCTTCTCGGCCACTACACCGTCACCTTGCAAAACGGGCAGCCTGTGCTGGAGGGACCTGACGCTCCGCGAACAGAGGGATGAGCGGCCTCGGTTTCGAACGGGCCACCCAGGATCGGGTGCTTCGGCTGTTTGAGGAGCAGCTTGGCTATCGCGTTCTGGGCAACTGGAAGGATCGCCCCGGCAACAGCAACATCGAGGAAGGGTTCCTCACCGCCTACCTGCAAAGGCGCGGCTACAGCCCTGCCGAGATCAGTGGTGCCCTTTATCAGCTCAGAGGCGCGGCGGATGTCAGCCAGGCCGGCCTCTACGAGGCCAACCGCCGCCTCTACTCGCTGCTGCGTTATGGCGTGCAGGTGAAGGCCGCCGCCGATCAGCCCACCAGCACCGTGTGCCTGATCGACTGGGAGCACCCGGAAGCCAACGATTTCGCCATCGCTGAGGAGGTGACGCTGAAGGGCGCCCGCGAGCGGCGCCCGGATCTGGTGCTGTACGTGAACGGCATTGCCATCGGCGTGATCGAGCTCAAGCGCAGCCGTGTAAGCATCGGCGATGGTATCCGCCAGAATCTCTCCAACCAGCAGAGCGAGTTCAACGCCTGGTTCTTTGCCACCAACCAGCTGGTGCTGGCTGGCAATGATTCCGAAGGTCTGCGCTACGGCGCCATCCAGACACCCGAGAAATACTTCCTCAGCTGGAAGGAGGATGAAGCCGACAACAGCCGCCTGAAACTCGACAAGTATCTTCTCAAGATCTGTCGCAAGGATCGGCTGATCGAATTGCTGCGCGACTTCGTGCTGTTCGATGGTGGCATCAAGAAGCTGCCGCGGGTTCACCAGTACTTCGGCATCAAGGCAGCCCAGCATCACGTCCAGGAACGCCGCGGCGGCATCATCTGGCACACCCAGGGCAGTGGCAAAAGCATCGTGATGGTGCTGCTGGCCCGCTGGATCCTGGCCAACAACCCCAACGCCCGCGTCGTGATCATCACCGACCGCGACGAGCTGGACAAGCAGATCGAAAGCGTGTTCGGCGCCGCGGGCGAAACGATCCAGCGCAGCAGCAGCGGCAGGGATCTACTGCAGGCCCTGGCTCAGCCCACACCCCGGCTGCTCTGCTCCCTGGTGCACAAGTTCGGCGCACGCGGCGTGGAGAATTTCGAGCAGTATCTTGCCGATCTGCAAGCCCAGCCGAGCCCTGCGGTGGGCGAACTGTTCATCTTCGTGGATGAGTGCCACCGCACCCAGAGCGGTAAGTTGCACCGGGTGATGAAGGCGCTGCTGCCCGAGGCCGTGTTCATCGGCTTCACCGGCACGCCCCTACTCAAGAAAGACAAGGCCACCAGCCTGGAGGTGTTCGGCGGCTACATCCACACCTACAAGTTCAGCGAGGGCGTCGACGACCAGGTGGTGCTCGATCTGGTGTACGAGGCCCGCGACATCGATCAACGCCTCAGCTCCCAGGAGCGGGTGGATCAGTGGTTCGACACCAAGACCGCCACACTCAACGCCTGGCAGCAACGGGAGCTCAAGCGCCAGTGGGGCACCCTGCAGAACGTGCTCAGTTCCCGCTCAAGGATGGAGCGCATCGTGTTCGACATCATCCACGATTTTGCGGTCAACATCCCGCGGCTGGCGAGCGAACGCGGCAACGCGATCCTGGTGGCCTCCAGCATCTATGAGGCCTGCCGCTACTTCGAGCTGTTCAACCAGACGGCGCTCAAGGGCAAGTGCGCCGTGATCACCTCCTACGACCCCAAGGCTGCTGATGTGAGCAAGGAGGAGGTCGGCGCCAACACCGAAACCGACAAGCAGGTGATCTTCACCATCTACGAGCAGCTTCTCCTCGGCGTGGCCCCGCAACCAGGGATGAGCCGCACCGAAACCTATGAAGAACAGGCCAAGCAGCTGTTCATCAGCCAGCCGGCACGGATGAAGCTGCTGATCGTGGTCGACAAGCTGCTCACCGGCTTCGACGCCCCTTCCTGCAGCGTGCTCTACATCGACAAGTCGATGCAGGATCACGGCCTGTTCCAGGCGATCTGCCGTACCAACCGCCTGGATGGCGACGACAAGCCCTATGGCCTGATCGTCGACTACAAGGACCTGTTCAAGAAGGTGGAGAACGCCATCTCGGTGTACTCCAAGGATGATCTGGATCACTCCTCAGGTGGCCCTGATCCAGATGTGCTGCTGCAGGATCGCCTGAAGAAAGCCAAGGAACGTCTGGATCAGGCCCTGGAGCAGGAGGCGCTGCTGGCTGAGCCCGTCGCACCGCCCATGGACGAGTTGTCCATCCTGCATCACTTCTGCGGCAACACCGAAAACCCGAATGACCTTCAGGAACGTGAGCCTCTGCGCATGGCCTACTACAAAGCGGTGGCCGAGCTGACCCGCACCCACGCCGCGTTGGCCAACGAACTCACCGACGCCGGCTACAGTCGCAGTGAGGCCGCCCGCATCACCAAGCTGCGTGACAAGGCCCTCAACTGGCGCCAGGTGATCCGCCTTGCCTCAGGGGAGAACCTCGACCTGAAGGCCTACGAAGCTGACATGCGCTTCCTGATCGACGCCTACATCGAGGCCGATCAGCCCCGCAAGATCTCCGCCTTTGATGACATCGGCCTGCTGGAGCTGATCGTCAGGACGGGTGTCGCCCAGGCGATCAATGCCACGTTCGGCAAGGGGGCCAGCAACCGTAAGGCGGTGCAGGAGACCATCGAAGGCAACTTCAGGCGCACGATCATCAACGAGCGAGCCAACGACCCTGCCTTCTACGACCGGATGTCTCAGGTGCTCGATGAGATCATCCGCTTCCGCAAGCAGCAGGCTGGCGCCTACGAGGAGTACCTCCGTCGCGTGGCTGACCTTGCTCGCCAACTGCAACAGCAAACCGCTGACACCACGCCCTCAGTGCTCGATAGCCCTGGCAAGCGAGCCCTCTGGAGCAACCTCAACGGCGATCTGGATCTGGCCCTGCGCATCGATCGCACCGTGCGCCAGGTGCGGCCCGATGGCTGGAAGGGTGTCCAGGCCAAGGAGCAGGTGATCAAGGCCGCGTTGTTCGGGTTGCTGCAGGACACAGCTGAGGTGGAACGGTTGTTTGCGGTCCTGATGGCGCAGGCTGAATACTGATGTCGCAGGCACCCACCAGTCACCAGCTGCTGATCGGGAGCGTGCCAGTGGTGGTCACCCACAAGCCGATCAAACACCTGCATCTCTCGGTGGTGCCGCCCGATGGATCCGTGCGCATCTCCGCCCCGCATGGAATGAGCACCGACCATGTGCGCGCCTACGCCATCGGCAAGCTGGCCTGGATCCGCAGGCAGCAGGCCCGCCTTGCCGCACAGCCGCGCGAGAGCCCCAGGCTGGTGGTGGAGCGGGAATCTCACGTCCTCTGGGGCGAGAGGCTGCTGCTGCACATCGAGGAGGTGCAGGCCGCTCCAACGGTTGAGGTTCACCCCGGACGGCTGATGCTCTTCGTGCGTCCCGGCGCCACGCCTGAGAAGCGCCGGAGTGTCCTGGCGGCCTGGTACCGCAGACAGCTCCGGCAGGAGGCGGCAGGCCTGATCGAACACTGGCAGCGTCGCCTGGGTGTGCAGATGAATCGCCTGTTCGTTCAGGCCATGAGTCGCCAGTGGGGCAGCTGCAACCCAGCCACCCGCAACATCCGTCTGAATACCCAGCTGGCCCAGAAGCCCCGGGCCTGTCTCGACTATGTCGTGCTGCATGAGCTGGCCCATCTGCGGGTTCCCACCCATGAAGAGAAGTTCGTTGCCCTTCTCGATGCATTGCAGCCCGACTGGCCGGAGCGACGTCGCCTGCTTAATCAGCTGCCGATCATCAGCACACAGGGCCCCCATGCTGAATCCCTGCCCAGCCCACCCGGCTGAACGGTGCCCCCGGCGCGGGCGGCCGGCTCGACGCGCCAGAGTGCGGCCAGCCGACTGCCAGCCTTTGTTCGCCGCCAAGGCCCGCCGCGACCTCCGCGGCTTCCTCCAGCTGCTGGAGACCCGCGGCCGGCTGCGCCGGATCAGCGTGCCGGTGGATCCCGATCTGGAGCTGGCCGCCATCGCCGACCGGGTGCTGGGCCTGGGCGGGCCGGCGCTGCTGTTTGAAAACGTGATCGGCTCCTCGCTGCCGGTGGCGATCAACCTGCTCGGCACCCAGGAGCGGGTGCTCTGGAGCATGGGCATGGAGGAGCCCGAAGAGCTGGAGGCCCTCGGCGAGAAGCTGGCCCTGCTGCAGCAGCCGCGGCCCCCCAAGGGACTGGGGGAGCTGAGGCGCTACGGCGGCCTGGCCTGGGATCTGCTGCGGGCCCGGCCGGATCTTGATCTCACGCCCCCCTGCCGCCAGCAGGTGTTCAAGGGGGAGCAGGTGAACCTCGATGCCCTGCCCCTGCTGCGCCCCTGGCCCGGGGATGCCGGCCGCATCATCACCCTCGGCCTGGTGATCACCAAGGACCCCGAAACCGGCACCCCGAACGTGGGCGTCTACCGGTTGCAGCAGCAAAGCCTCAACACGATGACCGTGCACTGGCTGAGCGTGCGCGGCGGCGCGCGCCACCTGCGCAAGGCGGCGGCCATGGGGAAAAAGCTCGAGATCGCGATCGCCATCGGCGTGCATCCGCTGCTGGTGATGGCGGCGGCCACGCCGATTCCAGTGCAGCTGAGCGAGTGGCTGTTCGCCGGCCTCTATGGCGGTGAGGGCGTGCGGCTGGCGAAGTGCAAGACCGTGAATCTCGAGGTGCCCAGCCACAGCGAAGTGGTGCTGGAGGGCACGATCACGCCGGGCGAAGAGCTGCCCGACGGCCCCTTCGGCGATCACATGGGCTTCTATGGCGGCGTGGAGGAATCGCCGCTGGTGAGGTTCCAGTGCGTGACCCAGCGGCGCGATCCGATCTACTTCACCACCTTCAGCGGCCGCCCTCCCAAGGAGGACGCGATGCTGGCGATTGCCCTGAACCGCATCTACACGCCGATCCTGCGACAGCAGATCCCGGAGATCGTCGATTTCTTCCTGCCGATGGAAGGCCTCAGCTACAAGCTGGCGGTGATCGCCATCGACAAGGCCTACCCGGGCCAGGCCAAGCGGGCGGCGATGGCCTTCTGGAGCGCCCTGCCCCAGTTCACCTACACCAAGTTCGTCGTGGTGGTCGACAAGTCGATCGCGATCCGCGACCCGCGCCAGGTGATCTGGGCGATCAGCGCCCAGGTGGATCCCCAGCGCGACCTGTTCGTGCTGGAGGACACCCCGTTCGACTCGCTCGACTTCGCCAGCGAGCGCCTGGGTCTCGGCGGCCGGCTCGCCATTGACGCCACCACCAAGATCGGCCCGGAAAAACGCCATGACTGGGGCCAGGCCCTGGGCCGGGACGCCGCCCTGGAGGCCCGGGTGGATGCCCGCTGGAGCGAACTGGGCCTCGACGACCTGGGCCGCGGCGAGCCCGATCCCGCCCTGTTCGGCTACACCCTGGAGCACGTGCTGGAGCGCCTCGCGGCCGGCCGCTGATGCTGCGCCGCAGCGGCATCTACGCCCTCAAGGCCCTGCTGGAGCTGGCCCTCGATCCGCCGCGCTGGCAGTCGGTGAGCGCCATGGCCGAGGCCCAGGACCTGCCCGGCCCGATGCTGGAGCAGCTGATGCTCAAGCTGCGCCGCGCCGGGCTGGTGGAGGCCCGCCGGGGCCGGCAGGGGGGCTACCGGCTGCGGCGCCCGCCCGCCGAGGTGCCGCTGGCGGCGATCCTGGCGGCGGTGGAGGCGCCGGCCGGCAGCCTGATCGCCCTGGCGCCCGCGCAGGAGGATCCCAGCCCCAGCGACCGGGTGACCCGGGTGCTCAATCGCCGCCTGCTGAAGGCCCTGGAGCGGGAACTGGACCAGCTCACGCTCGAGGACCTGCTCTACGACCTGCGCAGTGCCCGGGCCGCCTTCAGCGAGGCGGGGGGCCTGCTGCTGGGCTGAGCACGGCCACACCGATGAACATCACGGCCAGGTCATGGTCGAAGCCGACCTGGAACCCGCCGGTGCGGCGATAGTGGATCAGCCGGCCGAGGGTGCGCAGCGGCCCCCGGCCGAACAGGTCCATGCCCCGCAACGTGATGGCGCTGAAGCCGCCGGTCTCCAGCCAGCGCCGCAGCTCTGCCGGGGGCACGAACCGCCGCCAGTCGTGGACACCGGCGGGGATCATCCGCAGCAGCGTCTCCAGCAGCCAGATCATGGTCAGCCGCGAGCGGAAGGTGCGGTTGATGGTGTCGAAGCAGACCGATCCTCCGGGGGTGAGCACCCTGGCGATCTCGGCGATCGCGGCCTGGGGCCGATCGACATGCTCCAGCACGTCGACGCAGACCACCACATCGAAGCTGCCGGCGGTGAAGGGAAGCTCCTCCGCGAGTCCCACCTGATAGGCGATCTCCAGCCCCGAGGTGGCCGCATGGCTGCGGGCCGCTGCGATGCAGGGGGCGGAGCGGTCGATGCCCGTGACCAGGGCGCCCCGACGGGCAAGGAATTCGCAGGTGTAACCGCCGCCGCATCCCACATCCAGAACCCGCAGATTCCCCCAGGGGGAAACGAACTGATCGAAGTAGAGAAAGCGAAGCGGATTGAGCTGGCTGAGAGGAAAGATCGTCGACGACGGCTCCCACCAGCAGGCCGCCTGCTGATCATAGAATGCAAGATTGTTGCGCAGCAAGGTGACGGCAAGGTCGGTCTCGATCATTATCCCGACCCTCAACGAAGCCAGCCATCTTGGGCGCACCCTGCAGCAGCTGGAGATCCTCGATCCGGCGGCCATGGAGGTGATCGTGGTGGATGGCGGCAGCACCGATGCCACCCTGGCCAGGGCCCATGGGCACGGCTGCCGGGTGATCCGTTCGCCACGGGCGGGGCGGGCGGTGCAGATGAACAGGGGGGCGGCGGCGGCCAGCGGCGAGATTCTCTGCTTTCTCCATGCCGACACCCTGGTCCCCTCGGATCTGGTGCAGCTGGTGGGCGCCACCCTGGCCGACCCGACCATCAGCGGCGGCGGCTTCCTGGCCCTGATGCGGGGCGCCGACCGCACCCGCTGGGGCGTGAGCCTGCACAACGCCCTCAAGACCCACTACGCGGCCCTGCTGTTCCGGCCCCACCGTTACCTGCTGAACGGGTTCCGGGTCCTGTTCGGCGACCAGGCGATGTTCTGCCGGCGCAGCGATTTCGTGCGCTGCGGCGGTTTCGACGAGCGCCTGCCGATCATGGAGGACGCCGATCTCTGCGTCCGGCTGGGCCGGCTGGGCAGGATCCGGCAGGTGAACAGGGTGGTGGAGACCTCCGACCGACGGGTGGCGCGCTGGGGCGCCTGGAAGGCCACCGGCCTCTACCTGGCCATCGGCCTGCTCTGGGGCCTGGGGGTGCCGGCGGCGCGGCTGAAACGCTTCTACGGCGAGATCAGCGACTGAAGCACCCGCCGACCGAGTCCCGGCACGGCGCTCAGCCATTGAGGGCCCAGTCGTAGGGGAGCCAGGCAATCCGGACACCGGCCGGCAGATCCAGGTCCGGACGGTGGCGGCCCACGTAGGCGGCGATCGAGGGGGCCACCGCCAGGAAGTCCCGGCGGTACCACTCGAAGATCCGGCTGCAATGCAGGGTGCGGCGGGCCGGGTCGAAGCGCAGCTTCTGGGGGTTGCGCAGGAAGCGGTGGGCGTCCTCCTCCAGCTGGGCCGCGATCCGCTCGGGGCGGTAGGCCTCCGGCCTCAGCAGGGGGCAGCCCCTGGCGGCGCAGACCAGGGCGAAATGGAGGCAGGGGTCAGCGAACCGGGGCCGCAGCAGGCCGTGCTCGATCCGATCGAGGCTGAGGGGCTGCCCCTGCAGGGTGATCACCGGACGGGAGAAGAAGGCCAGGAACGCCGGCCAGTTGGGCACCCCGGCGATGGTGGGGCGGATCGAGGCCAGCGGGAAGCGGGCCAGCACCTGGCGGATCACCAGGGCGTTGTAGAGGTTGATCCAGAGGGCGAAGGCCTCGGGCCCCGCACGGGCATCCGGATCGAAGGGGCGCTGCGCCGCCAGCCAGTCCTCCAGTTCGCCTGCGCCCTGCCGTTGCCAGGCGGCGTAATCCACCCGGCCTTCCCCATCGACATGGCGGCGCAGCAGGCCATCCCAGACGGCGACGTCGATCATGGGGCGTCCCATCCGGACCCCCATCGTTCCATGCCCTTCTCCCGGACGGCCGCCGGCTGCGGGGCCCTCGCCGCTGGCCTGCGCCGCCTGGCCTGGCCCCTGCTGATCCGCTGGATCCGCCTGAGCTTCCCGGACGTGGCCGTGATCAGCTGTGAGGAACTGGCCGATCGACTGGCCGGCGAGGGTTCCACGCCGCTGCTGATCGATGCCCGCGGGCCGGAGGAATTCACCCTCAGCCACCTGGCCGGCGCCCGCCGGCTTCCCGAGCCGGATGCCCCGGGAGCAGCGGGACTGGCACGGGACACGGCGATCGTCGTCTACTGCTCGGTGGGGTACCGCTCCGCCCGGCTGGCCCGATCGCTGCGGCAGGCCGGCTTCACCGACGTGCGCAACCTGGAGGGGTCCCTGTTCCGCTGGGCCAACCTGGGGCTGCCGCTGGCGGGCACCGGCTTCGGCAGGCCCCGGGTCCATCCCCTCCATCCCTGCTGGGGGCTGCTCCTGGAACCCGAGCGCCCGGGGGCTGGTGATGCGCACCCGAACGGCCAGGCAGGGGATTCCTAGAGTGAATCCATGGTTCCCGCCCCCTCCCTTCCCGATCCCACCGGCCCGCTGCTGGAGGAGATCCTGGTGCCCCTGCTGCAGGACTTCGCCGAGTCCTTCGATCGCGGACTGCTCCTGCTCGACCACTGCCCGGAGGCGGTGCTGACCCTCGCCGAGCAGCACCAGCTGCGGGTCCGGCTGGAGGAGGCCCGCCGCAGCCTGGCCGCGGCGCGGGCGCTGCGGGCTGCCGCCCCCAGCCCAATGGGCCTGGCCATGGAGACGATCACCCCCTGGCACCGGCTGGTGGTGGAGGTCTGGGGCCTCTCGGCGCGGCTGCGGGCGGTGGGGATCCGCCCCTGACGGAAGATCCCGGCAGCGGGACCCGAACCGGCCACTCCATAGGATCGCCTCAGTTGGCACCGGCCCTGTTGTCCTCTCCCGCGAGCGTCGAAGTCAGTGCTGCCGCGTCGCCGGCGGCCCTGCTGCCGGGCGCCGGCGGCAGCCTGCGGGGGACCGTGAAGGTGCCGGGCGACAAGTCGATCTCCCACCGCTCGCTGCTGTTCGGGGCCATCGCCGAAGGCACCACCCGCATTGAGGGACTCCTGCCCGCCGAAGACCCCCTGAGCACCGCGGCCTGTCTGCGGGCCATGGGCGTCATGGTGTCACCGATCGCCGCCGGCCAGGTGGTGGCCGTCGAGGGGGTGGGCCTCGATGGACTGCGGGAACCCGCCGATGTGCTCGACTGCGGCAACTCGGGCACCACCATGCGGCTGATGCTGGGGTTGCTGGCCGGCCGCGAAGGGCGCCACTTCGTGCTCAGCGGTGATGCCTCCCTGCGCTCCAGGCCCATGCGCCGGGTGGGAGCCCCCCTGGCCCAGATGGGCGCCCGCATCCAGGGACGCGACAACGGCAACCTGGCGCCCCTGGCCGTGCAGGGTCTGCCGCTGCACGGCAGCGTGATCGGCACGCCGGTGGCCTCGGCCCAGGTGAAGAGCGCCCTGCTCCTGGCGGCCCTGACGGCGAGCGGTCCCACCACCGTGGTGGAACCGGCCCCCACCCGCGACCACAGCGAGCGGATGCTGCGGGCCTTCGGCGCCGACCTGGAGGTGGGCGGTGATCTCGGCCGGTTCATCACCGTCCGGCCCGGGTCCGCCCTGGTGGGCCAGACTGTGGTGGTGCCCGGCGACATCAGTTCCGCCGCCTTCTGGCTGGTGGCGGGGGCGATCACCCCGGGGGCCGATGTCACGGTCGAGAACGTGGGGCTGAATCCCAGCCGCACCGGCCTTCTCGATGTGCTGGCGGCGATGGGGGCCCGGATCTCCGTGCTCAACCGCCGCGACGTGGCCGGCGAACCGGTGGGGGACCTGCGTGTCCAGCATGGTTCGCTGCGGGCCTTCCGCATCGAGGAAGCGATGGTCCCCCGCCTGGTGGACGAAATCCCCGTGCTGGCGGTGGCGGCCTGCTGCGCCGAAGGGGTGAGCCGCATCAGCGGCGCCGCCGAACTGCGGGTGAAGGAGACCGACCGCCTGGCGGTGATGGCCCGCCAGCTGACGGCGATGGGGGCCCGGCTCGAGGAGCACGCCGATGGTCTCAGCATCGAGGGCCCCACCCCGCTGCACGGCGCCGCGGTGGACAGCGAGACGGATCACCGGGTGGCGATGAGCCTGGCGGTGGCCTCCCTGGTGGCCCGGGGCGACACCCGCCTGGGCCGGCCGGAGGCGGCGGCCGTCTCCTACCCGGGCTTCTGGGATGACCTGGCCCGCCTGCGGCACTGAGCCGGATCGGGGGGTGCCCGGGGCGGAAACGGCACCGCAGGAGCTGCCGGTGCTGCTGCCCCGCCTGGGGCGCGACGGCAGCTTCAGCCTCTACAGCCGCGGCTGCAACGAGGGCTTCCACAGTGCCGCCGGGGCCCTGCGGGAGGCCGACGAGAAGTTCGTGGTCCCGGCGGCGCTGGAGCGCTTCGCCCCGGGCCGGGAGCTGGTGGTGGCGGAGGTGGCCGTCGGCACCGGCACCAACACCGCCGCCCTGCTGGACACCGCCACGGCCGCCGGCCTCGGACTCGACTGGTGGGGTCTGGAGCTGGACCCCCGGCCCCTGGACCTGGCCCTGGCGGATGCCGGCTTCCGGGCCCAGTGGCCCGCCGCGGTGATCGGCCGGCTGGAGGGCCTCGCCGGCGGCCCGCGGCTGCTGATCGGCGATGCCCGCCAGCGGCTGCCGGAGCTGGCGGGAACGCTGCAGGGTCGCTGCGACCTGGTGCTGCTGGATGCCTTCTCCCCGCCGCGCTGCCCCCAGCTCTGGAGCCGGGAGTTCCTGCAGCGACTGGTGCGGCTGCTGCGGCCCGACGGCCGGCTGCTCACCTACAGCTCGGCGGCGGCGGTGCGCCGCTGCCTGCTGGATCTGGGCCTGGAGGTGGGGGCGATCCGGCCGCCCGCCGATGAGCCGGAGCGCTGGAGCGCCGGGACGGTGGCCAGCCCCGCCCCCCTGGCCCCCCATCCGGCTCTGCGGCCCCTGGGGCCCATCGAACGGGAGCACCTGGCCAGCCGCGCCGCCGTGCCCTACCGGGACCCCACCGGCCGCGGCAGCGCGGCCGAGATCCTGGAGCGCCGCCGCCGGGAGCAGGAGCGCAGCGACGCCCCGCCGGCCCGGCTGCTGCGGCGCGGCCCGTCCGGCGGACTGGGCTGCTCCGGAGGGCACCGGTAGATTCCGGCGGAGTCGTACCGCCGCCACCGATGCTCGCCGTTGCCGTCCTGGCCGCCGGGAAAGGGACCCGCATGAAGAGTGCCCTGCCGAAGGTGCTCCAGCCCCTGGCCGGCGCGACCCTGGTGGAGCGAGTGCTGGGCAGCTGTCACCGGCTTGCCCCCGACCGCCAGCTGCTGGTGGTGGGGCACCAGGCCGACCGGGTGCGGCACACCCTCGCCGGCGTCGAGGGCCCGGAGTTCGTGCTGCAGCAGCCCCAGAACGGCACCGGCCATGCGGTGCAGCAGCTGCTCGGGCCGCTGCAGGGCTTCGAGGGCGAGCTGCTGGTGCTCAACGGCGACGTCCCCCTGCTGCGCCCGGAGACCCTGGAAGCGCTGCTGGCCGCCCACCGCGACAGCGGCGCCGCCGTGACCCTGCTCACCGCCCGGCTGGCGGACCCCAGCGGCTACGGCCGGGTCTTCGCCGACGGGGCGGGGCAGGTGAGCGAAATCGTGGAGCACCGCGACTGCACGGCCGGACAGCTCGCCAACACCCTCACCAATGCGGGGATCTACTGCTTCGACTGGGTGCGCCTGGCCGCCGTGCTGCCCAGCCTCAGCACCGACAACGACCAAGGCGAGCTGTACCTCACCGACACCGTGGCCCTGCTGCGGCCGGCCATGCACCTGGAGGTGGCCGACCCCGACGAGGTGGCCGGCATCAACGACCGCCAGCAGCTGGCCCACTGTGAAGCGGTACTGCAGGACCGGCTCCGCCGCCACTGGATGGCGGAGGGAGTGAGCTTCACCGATCCCGCCAGCTGCACCCTCAGCGAGCACACCCGCTTCGGCCGCGACGTGCTGGTGGAGCCGCAGTGCCACTTCCGTGGGGTCAGCAGCATCGGCGACGGCTGCCGCATCGGGCCGGGCTGCCTGATCGAGGACAGCGAACTGGGCGCCGAGGTGGAGGTGGTCCATTCGGTGCTGCGGGACAGCCGCGTCGGAGACGGCTGCACGATCGGCCCCTTCGCCCAGCTTCGGGCGGGTACCCACCTGGCCGCCGGCTGCCGCATCGGCAATTTCGTGGAAGTCAAGAACAGCCGGCTGGGCGAGGGCTGCAAGGCCAACCACCTCAGCTACCTGGGCGATGCCGACCTCGGCGCCGACGTGAACATCGGAGCCGGCACGATCACCGCCAACTTCGACGGGGTCCGCAAGCACCGCACCGTGATCGGCGGCGGCAGCAAGACCGGAGCCAATTCGGTGCTGGTGGCGCCGATCACGCTCGGAGCGGGGGTGACGGTGGGGGCGGGCTCCACGCTCACCCAGGATGTTCCCGCCGGGGCCCTGGCCCTGGGCCGGGCCCGCCAGCTGGTGAAGGAGAACTGGACCCCGATGGCGCCCCGCCAGGACCAGGGGGTGGCGGGGTGACTCCCGGATTCCTGGCCTAGTCTCGGCCCAGGACATCGCTGGACCCATGGCCGTCAATCCCGTCATCTGGTTCGAGCTCTAGGTCGACGACATGGCCAGGGCCCGGGCCCTCTACGAGGCCGTGTTCCAGCTCAGCCTGCAACCCATGCCGGATGCGGGCATGGAGTATTTCGCCTTCCCGATCGACGACAACAAGGTGGGGGCCGGCGGCGCCCTGGCGAAAATGGAGGGCATGGCGCCGGGCGGCGGCGGCACGGTGATCAAGCCGAGGATGTCGATCGGCGCCTACGGCTTCATGAGCCTGGTGCTCGACACCGAGGGCAACACCATCGGGCTCCACTCCCAGGCGTGACCGCCATGGCCCCGCGGCGGCGCTTCCGCTGGTGGCATGGCGCCGCGATCCTGGCGGGGACCAATGCCGTCAGCTTCTGGCCGGCGGGGGTGCTCGGCGACGCCGCCTTCTACACCGGCTTCCGCCTGCCCCCCTATGCCCCGCCGGACTGGCTGTTCGCCCCGGTGTGGCTGGTGCTGAACATCACCTCCCTGGTGGCCCTGGCGCGGGTGGCCAACCTGGAGGTGCAGGACGGCTCCGGCCGGCGCCGGGGCTTGGTGCTGATCCCGGAAGGGGTGGGCTGGCTCCTGTTCGCGGGGTTCACCACGTTCTTCTTCTGGCTGCACAGCCCGGACCCGTTCCTGTCAGCCGCCGCGGCGCCAGGTGTGGAAGCGCTCCAGTAGGGCCAGGGTGCGCTGGGGAGCGTGGTCCTTCTTCCAGCTCCCGGCCACGTATTTGTTCGCCTCGGCCAGGGTGGGGTAGGCATGGATCGTGCCCAGCACCTTGCCAAGACCCAGGTTCCAGCGCATCGCCAGCACGAATTCGGCCAGCAGCTCCCCGGCCTGCTCGGCCACGATCGTCACTCCCAGGATCCGGTCCCGGCCGGGCACGGTCAGCACCTTGACGAAACCGGTCTCGGCCGATTCGACGATGGCCCGGTCCAGTTCGGCCAGGGGGAAACGGGTGACCTCGAAGGCCACCCCCCCGGCGGTGGCCTCGGTCTCGTTCAGACCCACCCGGGCCACCTCGGGGTCGGTGAAGGTGGTGCGCGGAATCACACGGTCGTCGACGGCGAACCGCAGCGGATCGAACAGGCCGTTCACGGCCGCGTACCAGGCCTGGTACGCGGCCGTGTGGGTGAACTGCCAGGGACCGGCCGCATCGCCGGCGGCATGGATGTTGGGGTACAGGGTCTGGAGATGGGCGTCGGTGTCGATGGTGCGACCGGTGGGGATGCCCAGCGCCTCCAGACCGTGGCCCTCCAGCCGGGCCTGGCGCCCCACGGCGCAGAGCAGTTCGTCGGCCTCCAGGCGCATGGTGACGCCGTCCACCGTCACCTCCACCTCAACGCCCCCCGAGGCGGCGGGTTCCAGGCGCTCCACCCGGCAGCCGGTGTGCACCCGCACCCCGTCAGCCTTGAGCACCTTGCGCAGGAGCGCCCCCACCTCGGGATCCTCCCGGGGCAGAAGGCGTTCGTTGCGCTGCAGCAGGGTCACCGGCAGGCCCAGCTGGGCCAGGGCCTGGGCCAGTTCGCAGCCGACCGGACCGCCACCCAGCACCAACAGGCTGGGCCGCAAGGACCGGTGCCCGGCCAGCGCGTCCCAGAGGGTCTCGCTGGTGAGCACCCGCACGCTGTCGATGCCGGGCAGGGCCGGGATCACCGGAGCGGCCCCGGTGGCCAGCACGATGGATCGGGCCGTCAGCACGGTCTCGCTGCCGTCAGCGGCGCTGATCGCCACCGCCCAGGGGCTGATCAGTCGGGCCTGGCCCAGGCGCACGTCCACCCCGAGGGCGGTATAGCGCTCGACGCTGTCGTGGGGGGCGATGGCCGCCACCTTCTGGCGCACACGCTCCAGCACCCGGCCCAGCTCCACCCGGGGCTCCCGGGCGGTCAGGCCGTAGCGATCGGCATGGCGCAGACGGGCGGCGAGGCGGGCGCTGCTGATCAGGGCCTTGCTGGGCACGCAGCCCGTGTTCAGGCAGTCGCCGCCCATGCGATGCCGCTCCACCAGGGTGACCTTCGCCCGCACGGTGGCGGCGATGTAGGCGGTGACCAGGCCGGCAGCCCCGGCACCGATCACGATCAGGTTGCGATCGAAGTGGCGGGGGCGGGGCCAGGGGCGGTAGAGGCGCCAGAGACGCCAGCGGCCCAGCAGCAGCTTGACGATCCAGGGCAGCAGTCCCAGCAGGGCGAAGGACGCCAGCAGGTCCGGCGAGAGGAGGCCGCTCAAACTGGTGAGCTGGCCCAGCTGGGTGCCCGCATTCACATACACGAGGGTGGCCGGAAGCATGCCCAGCTGGGAGAGGAGCGCGAAGGTCAGCAGGGGCATGGGGGTGAGGCCCATGAGCAGATTGACGAGCACGAAGGGGACCACCGGCACCAGCCGCAGGCTGAGCAGGTAGGCGGTGCCGTCGCGGCGGATGCCCTCCTCGATCGGGCCCAGGCGCTGGCCGAACCGGCGCCGCACCGGCTCCCGCAGCAGGGTGCGGGCCAGCAGGCAGGCCGCCGTGGCCCCCAGGGTGGAGCCGATCGACACCAGCGCCGTGCCCTGGAGCAGGCCGAAGATCGCGCCCCCCGCCAGGGTCAGCACGGTGGCGCCGGGCAGGCTCAGGCCCGTCACCAGCACGTAGACCCCCACGTAGCCGGCGGCGCTGACCAGCGGAGCCGCCTGCCGCCAGGCCAGCAGCTGGTCGCGGAAGGCCTGCAGCGCGGCGAGATCCAACCGCTGGTGCCAGCCCTGGCCGAAGAACAGTCCCGCCCCGGCCAGCAGCAGGGCGATCAGCAGCAGACGGCCCACGGGGGAACCGGGCGGGTCCTGCCGGGCCGGGGAGCTCATGGCCGGCGCCCCAGGGGCTGGAGCGGGGGAGGGGTCTGGACGAGCGCAGCGGCGCCGACCCGGAGCTGCCTCGCTTCGGTGGGAAGGGCCCCCCGGGGCACCGGATTGAAGCTGTCCGCCCGCACGCCGAGTCGGCGTCCCGCCCCGGGCACCTGGAGGCCTTGGCTGCCGATCACGGGTTCCGGGACCCCGACGCCGCCGGAGCCGGAACAGCGTGAGCGGCTGGGGGCGATGGGGGCACCGGAGGTCGATCAACCATCCCCGACGCTAACGGGGGCAGCGGATTCTGGTGATGGGCCGGGCCGCGATTCGGCGACGGTGGCTTCTGATCCCGCTGGAAGGGGGGATCCTGCTCGGCCTGGGGAGCATCGGCTGCCTTTCCTCGTCGGGGAGCCGCCGATGAGGGTGGAAACCTGATGACGGTGGAAACGCAAGGGGCCGGATCAGGCCTTGAGAGCGGCGCGGCCGATGCGCCGGGCCGCTTCCCGCCCCCCGAACAGGTTGCGGGCCGCCGGGCCCAGCTGCAGAGCCGACAATCCCCCTATCACATGGACGCGGATGCCCGGCCAGCGCAGATCGTCCTTCAGCACAGGCCAGTCGTCGATCAACGCCAGGGGCCGCTGCTCCTGCAGCTGGCGCAGCAGCGGATGGTGGCCCACCCCCTGGTGATGGCCGGTGGCCAGCCAGAGACGCTCGGCCCGATGGCGGCTGCCGTCCTGGCAGCGCAGCTGCCACTGGCCCTGGCACCACCGGGCCGAGGCGATCTGGCACCAGGGGTTGAGCTGCAGGTCGCCGCGCGCCTGCGCCTGCTGCAGCTGGTCGGCGAGCTGGGGAGTGATCGAGCCACCGTCGCGGGCGGCCAGCACCTGCTGGCGGCGGTGGTGCCAGCAGGGTTCCGCCCGGAAATCCCTGAGGTACCTGGGGCCCAGCCAGCCCGGGTCGGCGTCGAAGGACCGGCAGCGCACGTCCCGTCGGCAGAACAGGCTGACCTGGGCACCGCGGCGGATGGCGCCCAGCGCCAGGTGGGCGCTGGTCAGGCCGCCGCCGACGATCACCAGATGCTGGCCCCCCAGACCGCAACAGGTGCTGAGGTCGATGTGCTGGCTGTGCCGCAGGGCGTCCGCCGGGTATGGGTCCTCGATGGCCCGGACCCAGTCCGGCAGCACCGGGACGTCGGCGCCGGTGGCGACCACCAGCCGCCGCGCCGTCAGGAGAGAGCCGTCGCTCAGGGCCAGTTCCATGGGCGCGTCGCCGGCGGGGGCGAGCCGGATCCGCTCAAGCGAAGCGGCCTGCACCCGGTCGTCCAGCTGGAACTCGGCCACGACGCTGCGGCAGAAGTCGGCGAACAGCGCCGTGTGGGGCAGGCCATAGGGACCCTCCAGTTCGCCAAGACGTTGGCGCTCCTGGGCGAAGCGGCGCAGGGCATGGGGATTGGGGTGGGGATGGTGGGGCGAGGGGGACCGCAGCCAGGGAATCTCCAAGCGACCCATCTGGGCGTGCCACCGGGCCAGCCAGGTGCCGCTGGGATCGAGCACCCGCAGCCGCTGGCGCCAGCGGGGCCGCTTCTGCACCAGCAGGCAGCAGAGGGTAAGGGACTGGGGGCCGGACCCGGCGATCACCAGCTCAGCCACGGCCGGGGCCCTCACCGTGCTGGCAGCGGCTGCAGAGGCCATGGATCTCGAAGGTGTGGAACAACGGCCGGAACCCGCCCAGCAGCACCGTCGTCAGACCGAGTCCGCCCGGGCCGAGGGGACAGATCGGCAGCCGTTCGCTGCGGCCGCAGTCGACGCAGACGAGGTGGTGCTCATCCCGCTCCAGAGGGGCGTAGACGCTCTCGCCGCTCGCGAGCTTGCGGCTGCGCACCAGGCCGCAGCGCTGGAGCTTCCGCAGGCCCCGATACACCGTCGCCAGACCATGGCGCTCCCTGGCGGCCAGCAGGTGTTGATGCAGCTCCTGCCCGCTGAGTTCCGCGTCGGCCTCGCGCAGCAGTTGCAGCAGCTTCTGCTGACGCGGACCTGGCATTGGCACGGGGGAACGCTCCAGGTGAGCGACAGGCGGGGCGTCGGAGGGAGCCATGGCGGCAGGACCAGGGAAGGGATCCGATCAGAACAAGAACCATTCTCACCCAGACCGCTTCCCCGATCCGGCCGCTTGGAGTCCTACGCTGTGAGAATCGTTCTCGTTACAGCATGTCGCTGTCGCCGGCCCATCGGCCTGATGCCGGCGTCCTGCCGGTGAGCGAGCCCACCGCCGGTCCCCCGTCCCTTCGCCCGCTGGCCATGCCCTCTGATGCCTCCGAGGACCTCCCGGGCCAGGGCCCCTGGGAACGGGAGCCCTCGGCGGATGAGCACGTTCGCTTCCGGACGCTTTTTGAAGACCTGGTTCGCCGCCAGCCCACCCTGCAGGGACAGCAATGGCAGCTCCGGACCTGCCTTACGGCCCTGCAGCGCCTGACCCAGGCCGTCGTCCGCGCCCTGACCAGCGACGCTTCTCCCCGGTGTGCCCAGCACCGGCGGCTCCGGGAGGTTCTGCAGGATCTCGAGGCCCTGCAGGCCTGGCTGCTGTCGGTGGAGGTGCTGCTTGAGCGCACCGGCGAGATCACCTGGCCCCAGGCTGTGGAGCGGTTGTGCGGGGAACTGGTGGGTGAGCTCGCCCCCGATCCCCACAGCTTCTCACGCCTGCAGCTCAACCGCTGGCTTGAGCTCCCGGCGACTGAAGACCATGAGCCCCTCTGAGCGGCGCCCGGCCACCGGTCCCGATCCGCCGACATCCAGACCCAGGTGGATCAGATCTGCAAGGCGGTCGCCACCACCAAGGCCGGCTACCCCGATCTCGATCTGGTGATGTTCCCGGAGTACTCCACCCAGGGACTGAACACCTCCATCTGGACCTACGACGAGATGCTGCTGCGGATCGACTCCCCCGAAATCGACCGCTTCCGCAAGGCCTGCCGGGACAACGACGTCTGGGGAGTCTTCTCCCTGATGGAGCAGAACGACGACCCCAGCCTGCCGCCGTTCAACACGGCCATCATCATCAATTCCCAGGGCGAGATTGCCCTGCACTACCGAAAGCTGCAGCCCTGGGTGCCGATCGAACCCTGGTCGCCGGGGAACTACGGCATGCCGGTGTGCGAAGGCCGCAAGGGGTCCAGGCTGGCGGTCTGCCTCTGCCATGACGGCATGTTCCCCGAACTGGCCCGGGAGGCCGCCTACAAGGGGGCCAATGTCTACATCCGCATTTCGGGTTACTCCACCCAGGTCAACGACCAGTGGATCTGGACCAACCGCACCAACGCCTGGCAGAACCTGATGTACACCATCTCGGTCAACCTGGCCGGGTACGACGGCAACATGCTGCAGCAGGGCCACCGGAATCCGTGGGAGATCGTCACGGCCGAACTGTTTCCCCGGCTGGTGGACAAGGCGCGGGAGAACTGGGCCCTGGAGAACAACATCTTCAACCTGGGCTGCCGCGCCTATGTGGGCAAACCCGGCGGGGAGAAGGAGAACTACCTCACCTGGGTCCGGGATCTGGCCAACGGCTGCTACAAGCTTCCTTGGGACGAGAAGATCCGGATCCGGGACGGCTGGAAGTACTACCCGGAGGGCGTCAAGCTGGGGCCCATCAGCCAGGCCGGGCTGCCCGGCTGACGAGGCCCCTGTCGGCCATCCCGGTCGGCCATCTGGTCGGCCATGGAGGGGGGAGCCTCAGCTCCCCGCCGCCACCAGCCCCGAGTGCCGGATCAGGGCCTCCGGGCTGGGGGGCCGGCCCCGGAAGGTCTCGAACACCTCGCCGGGATGGCGGCTGCCGCCCAGGCTGAGCACCGTCTCGCGGAAGCGGCGGCCGGTGGCGCGGATCGCCGCCTCGTTCTCCAGGCCCACCTCCTCGAAGGCGCTGAAGGCATCGGCGCTGAGCACCTCGGCCCACTTGTAGGAGTAGTAGCCGGCGGAATAGCCGCCGGCGAAGATGTGGCCGAAGGAACAGAGGAACGCGTCCTCCTCGATGGGCTCCAGCACGGTGGTGGTGGCGGCGATCTCCCGGCGCAGCTGCTCCGGGGACTTGCCACACTCTGGCGTCCACTGGCTGTGCAGCCTGATGTCGGTGAGGGCGAAGTGCACCTGGCGCAGGGTGGCGGCCCCCCCCATGAAGGTGCGGGCGGCCTGGAGTTTGGCGAACTCCGTCTCCGGCAGCGGATCGCCGCTCTGCCAGTGGCGGGCCATGCCCATCAGGGTGGCGTGGTCGTAGCACCAGTTCTCCATGAACTGGCTGGGCAGCTCCACCGCATCCCATTCGACGTTGTTGATGCCGGCCGCCTGGGGACGCTCCACCGTGGTGAGCATGTGCTGGAGGCCATGGCCGAACTCGTGGAAGAGGGTCTCCACCTCCTCGAAGGTCATCAGGCTGGGGGTCTCCCCCACCGGCGGGCTCTGGTTGCACACCAGGTAGGCCACCGGCAGCACGGGCTGGCCCGAGGCGTCCACCGAGCGCACCAGGCATTCGTCCATCCAGGCGCCGCCGCGCTTGCTGCCCGGGCGGCTGTAGGGATCCAGATAGAAGGCGGCCAGCGGCTCGCCGCTGCCGGCGTCCTTGACACGGAAGAAGCGCACGTCGGGGTGCCACACCGGCGCCTCGCCATCGGCCGGGAGGATGCGGATGCCGAACAGGCGGTCGCAGAGGCCGAACAGCCCGTCGAGCACCCGGGGCAGCGGGAACCAGGGGCGCAGGGCCTCGCTGTCGAGGTCGAACGCCTCCCGTCGCCGCACCTCCGCCCAGAAGCTCACATCCCACGGCTTGAGGTCCTCCGCTTCGGCCGCCCCCTCCCGCTCGGCGCAGGCACGCAGCTCCTCCAACTCCCGCACGGCCACCGGGTAGGCGGCGGCACGCAGATCCTCCAGCAGAGCCTCCACCTCGGAGACCGAACCGGCCATCTTCGCCGCCAGGCTCACCTCCGCCCAGGAGCGGTAGCCCAGGCGCCGGGCCTGCTCACGGCGCAGGGTGAGGATCCGCTCGATCGTCGGCCAGTTGCCGTCCGTTTCGCCCGAGGCCCGGCTCACGTGGGCCTTGTAGGCGATCTCCCGCAGGTCGCGACGGCGGCTGTACTTCAGGAACGGACCGAAGCGAGGCATGTCGAGCCCCAGAAGCCAGGGACCCTCGGCCGCCGTGGCCTCGGCTTCCCCGCCGTCGCGGGCGGCCTGGGCCAGCTGCTCCCTGAGGCTGTCGGGCAGGCCCTCCACCTCGGCGGGATCGGTGAGCCGCAGGGTCCAGGCGTTGGTGGCATCGAGGACCCGGTTGCAGAAGGCGGTGGCCAGCTCGGCCAGCTCCTGGCTGGCGGCGTTGAAGGCCTCCTGGACCTCACCCTCGAGGCCCACGCCCCGCAGCTCCATGTCGCGCAGTTCCGCCGTCAGGATCCGCTCCTGGGTGGCATCGAGGCCGCCCTGGGCCTGGAGGGTGCGCAGGGCTTCGAACAGCACCCGGCTCTGGCCGGCCCGGTTGCCGAAGGCCACCACCGCCGCCTGCTGGCTGGCATGGGCCTCCCGCAGCTCCGGGCTGTTGCAGACGCCGTTGAGGTGGCTGACCACCCCCCAGCTCCAGCGCAGCCGCTCCCCCAGCCGCTGCAGGGGGTCCATCACCTCCCCCCAGCCCAGGGTGCGGGCCTCGGCCGCCGCCGCCGCCAGATCCGCCTCCAGCCGATCAAGCTCTCCCTGGAGCGTGGAGAGCAGATCGGGGATGTGGGCCTGCACCTGGTCGGGGGTGATGGCTTCGAAGCGCGGCAGACCCTCGCCGGCCAGCAGGGCGGGGGGGCTCTTGAGGGTGGTGGTCATCGCCGGGCGGCCGCTTCGGTGGAAGCCCCCATTTCAGCCCACCCGGGCGCCGGGCGGCGAGTCAGCCGAGGGCGGCCAACCGTCCCATGGCCACGGCCCCGGTGCTGGCCAGCTCGGCGGCCAGACCGTTGGTGCTGGCTTCGTAGAGATCGATCGCCACCCGCGGCCAGAAGCCGATCACCAGGGTGGGCACGAGCAGGGTCAGGCCGATCAGCAGCTCCCGGGGCTTCATGTCGCCCACAACCGCCAGGGCCGGAATCCGGGGACCGAAGAACACCCGACGGCAGAGGGAGAGCAGGTAGACCGGGGTGAGCACCAGGCCGATCGCCGCCAACACGATGGTGATCACCCGGAAGCCAACGGTGAAGCCGTCGTAGGAGGTGACCCCGAGGAAAACGGTGATCTCGCTGATGAAGCCGCTCATCCCCGGCAGGGCCAGGGAAGCCAGGGAGCTGGCCAGGAAGAAGGCGAAGGTGATCGGCAGCACCTTGGCCAGACCGCCCATGTTGGGGATCGAGAGGGTCTCGGTGCGCTCATAGAACACACCGGTGACGAAAAACATGGCGGCGGCGATCAAGCCGTGGCTGATCATCTGCAGCATGGCCCCGCTCATTCCCAGGGCATCGACGGCCCCGATCCCCAGCAGCACGAAGCCCATGTGGCTGACGGAACTGCAGGCGATGCGGCGCTTGACGTTGTCCTGGGCGAAGGCGTTCAGCGCCCCGTAGACGATGTTGATGATCCCCAGCACGATCAGGGCCGGGGCGAGCCGCAGATGCGCCTCCGGCAGCATCTGGACATTGAAGCGCAGCAGGGCGTAGCCGCCCATCTTCAGCAGCACCCCCGCCAGCAGCATCGACACCGGCGCATTGGCCTCGCCGTGGGCGTCGGGCAGCCAGGTGTGCAGCGGGAACATCGGCAGCTTCACGCCGAACCCCACCAGGAAGCCCAGGTAGCAGAGCAGGCCGAAGGTGCCACCGGGGGAGCGGGCCGCCAGCTCGCTGAGGTTGAGGGTGAAGCTGTCGCCGGAGAGGGCGAGGGCCAGGCCGCTGATCAGGATCAGCAGGGAGGCCGTGGCCGTGTAGAGGATGAACTTGGTGGCGGCGTACTGGCGCTGCTTGCCGCCCCAGATGGCGATCAGCAGGTACACCGGCACCAGCTCCAGTTCCCAGGCCAGGAAGAACAGCAGGAAGTCCTGGGAGAGGAACACCAGGCTCTGGGCCGTGGCCTGCACCAGCAGCAGGGCGAAGTAGAGGCGGGTCTTGAGGCGGATGTTCCAGCTGGCCGCCACCGACAGCAGGGTGACCAGGCCGCTGAGCACCACCAGAGGGGCCGAGAGGCCATCGGCGGCGAGGGACCACTCCAGGCCGAGGGCCGGCACCCAGGCCACCCGTTCCACCAGCTGCAGGCCGCCGAGGCCGGCATCGAAATGGCGGGCGAAGACCCAGAGGATCAGGGCCAGGTCGATGCCGAGCACCCCCAGGGCCAGGGTGCGGGGCAGCCGGGGGTCGCTGCCGTCACCGGGCAGCAGGGGCATCATCAGGGCAGCGGTGGCGGGGAGCAGCACGATCAGACTGAGCCAGGGGAAGCCGGCTTCGGTGACTCCGGCGGCAAGGGAAGCGGACGCGAGCGAAAGGGGCAGGCTGGCGTCCATCACTGTGGGGTGCTCCAGGCGGAAAGTATGACGGGAGACGCTGCCGCGTCGGGACGGGGTTCCCGGCCGGCAGAGCCTATCAACTGGGTAGTTCTACTCACCGATCACGACCTGTGGGCGGCTGCCCTCCGCCAGGGGAGCCCAGGTGCTGCCCCCCTCCTGGAGTCCCAGCACGGCGCTGTGGCTGCTCACCCCCTCCCCCTGCCAGGCGTGGGTCATCGCCTCCCCCACCGCCGCCGCCCGCTCCTCCAGGGCCAGGGCCAGCAGGCTGGGGCCGGCGCCGCTGATCACGCAGCCCCAGGCCCCGGCCTCCATGGCGGCCTCCCGCACGGCCCTGCCCCCCTGGATCAGTCCCCAGCGGTAGGGCTCGTGGATGCGGTCGTGCATGCCGTCGGCGATCAGATCGCCGTTGCCCGTGCGCAGCCCCTGCAGCAGCAGGGTCAGGGCCCCCAGGTTCATCACCGCGTCGCTGATCGGGATGCTGCGCGGCATGGCGCGGCGCGCCTCGCTGGTGCTCAGCCGGATGGTGGGAATCGCCACCACCGCCTTCACGGCCGGGTTCCATTCGCAGCGCACCACCCGCCAGCGGTGCGAGGCGGCCCGGGCCGTCAGGCAGAGCCCGCCGAGCAGGGAGGGGACGACGTTGTCGGGATGGCCCTCGATGTCGATGGCCAGCTCCAGCAGCTTTTCGCGGCTGAGGGGCTCACCCACCAGGGCATTGGCGCCGATCAGGCCCGCCACGATGGCGGTGGCGCTGCTGCCCAGACCCCGGGCCGGGGGCACCGCCAGCTGCACCCGCGCCTCCAGGGCCACCGCCTCCACCCCGACTTCGCGCCAGACCCGCTGGGCCGAGCGGTAGACGAGGTTGTCGGTGCCGCCGCGCAGGTGGGCCCCCTCGGGGCCCTCGATGATGAGCTCGAACCGTTCACCGCCTCCCTCGATCACCCGCAGCTCGAAGCGGTTGCCGAGATCCAGGGCGGCGCCGAGGCAATCGAAACCCGGGCCGATGTTGGCGGTGGTGGCGGGAACCGCCACCACCACCCCCTGGCCGATCTGGGGCCGGACCATACGTGACCTGTCGTTGGGCTCAGTGTTGCAGCCGGACCCCTGTGGGGGGAGCCGGGCTCAGCCCAGCAGCATCCGGGCCCGGCAGGCGGCGCTGAAGGTGCCGACGCCCGGATTCACCACGGCGGTGATGGGCATCGGCTCCAGGGTGGAACGCAGCCGGCCCTTGTTCAGGAACGGGACCAGGAAAGCCTCGGAACGCAGGCCCGCCAGCAGCTTGGCGGCCGTCCCCCCCGCCAGCCAGAGTCCGCCGCGGCTCAGGCAGGCCAGGGCCAGATCCCCGCAGACGCTGCCGTAGGCCCCCAGCCAGAGCCCGAGGGCCTCGCTCGCCAGGGGATCGCCGGCGGCGGCGGCCAGGGCCACCTGCGCCGGCAGGTCGGCCCGGTCGGGCCCATCGCCGGCCTCGACCCAGAGGCGGGCGGGAGCGCTGAGGGGATGGTCACCGGCGGGGTGGCACCGCTCCAGCAGCCAGCGGGCCACGTGGCCCAGGCCGGTGCCGCTCACCACCCGCTCGATCGAGATCCGCTCCAGCCCCAGATCGGCCCGCAGCCACTGCTTCAGCTCCCATTCCGGCTCGCTGCGCGGGGCGAATTCCCCGTGGGCCGCTTCGCTGGGGACGGCCCGAAGACCAGCGGCGGTGGGCAGCCCCATGGCCACCCCCAGGCCGGTGCCGGCCCCCAGCACCAGCAGCGGGGCCTGCGGCTCCCGCTGGCCCTCCCGCACAGGAGCCGTCTGGCCCGCATCGAGATGGGGCAGGCCGTAGATCAGCACGGCGAAATCGTTGACCAGCTCCACCAGCGGCAGAGCGCAGTCACGGGCGAGGCCGTCGCTGTCGAGCACCCAGGGGAGGTTGGTGAGCCGGGCCCGGCCCCCCTCCACCGGACCGGCCACGGCGAAGCAGGCCGCCGCCGGAACGCCACCGGCCAGCGGCCCGGAGACGGCCAGGAAGTCGCGCACCATCGGAACCAGATCCGGCCAGTCCGCCGATGCATAGCGCTCCTCCAGCACCAGCTCGGGCCGCTCCCCACCCGGCCGCCAGAGGCTGAGCAGGGTCTTGGTGCCGCCGATGTCGCCCGCCAGCAGGATGGTCATGCCAGCGCCAGGGTGGCCAGCCGGCCGGCATTGGCCTCGGTGGCGGCGGCCACCAGGGCGTCGGCCGCCACGTTGCCCAGAACGCCCTGGCGGCGGCTGCGCAGGCTCACCGAGCGGGTTTCGGCCTCCCGGGCACCGATCACCCCCAGCACCGGAATCTTCATCTGCTCGCCGTTGCGGATCAGCTTGCCGAGCCGGTCGCCGCTGTGGTCGATGCCGGCACGGATGCCGGCGGCCGCCAGCCGGCCCCTCAGTTCTTCGGCCCAGGGGAGGGCCTCATCGGTGACGGGCAGCAGCCTCACCTGCTCCGGGGCGAGCCAGAAGGGGAAATCACCGGCGTAGTTTTCCACCATCACGCCGAAGAAACGCTCGAGGGAGCCGAAGATGGCGCGGTGGATCATGATCGGCCGGCAGCGGCTGCCGTCGGCGGCCACGTAGTTGAGATCGAAGCGTTCCGGCAGGTTGAAATCGAGCTGGATCGTCGAGCACTGCCACAGCCGGCCGATCGCATCCTCGATCTTGAGGTCGATCTTGGGGCCGTAAAAGGCACCGCCCCCCTCGTCCACCTTGTACGCCCAGCCCTTGCGCTCGAGGGCCTCCACCAGACCGGCGGTGGCCAGCTCCCACACCGCGTCCTCGCCGATCGATTTCTCTGGGCGGGTGGAGAGGTGGATCTCGTAGCTGCGGAAATCGAAGGTGGAAAGAATGCGCTCGGTGAGGTTGAGCACCCGCAGGATCTCATCGGAGATCTGCTCCGGCAGGCAGAACACGTGGGCGTCGTCCTGGGTGAAGCCGCGCACCCGCATCAGCCCATGCATCACACCGGGCCGCTCGTAGCGGTAGACGGTGCCGAGCTCGGCCCAGCGGATCGGCAGCTCCCGGTAGGAGCGCAGGCGGCTGGCGAAGGTGAGCACGTGGAAGGGGCAGTTCATCGGCTTGAGCTGGTACTGCCGCTCGTCCACCGCCATCGGACCGAACATGCTGTCGCTGTAGAAGTCGAGGTGGCCCGAGGTCTTCCAGAGGCTCAGATCGGCCACATGGGGGGTGTAGAGGAGGTCGTAGCCGTCCTCGAAGTGGGCCGTGCGCCAGAAGTCCTCGATCAGCAGCCGCATCCGGGCGCCGCGGGGGTGCCAGAACACCAGGCCGGCGCCGGCCTCCTCCTCGATGGAGAACAGATCCAGGTCGGTGCCCAGGCGGCGGTGGTCGCGGCGCAGGGCCTCCTGCCTGCGCCGCTGGTGCTCGGCCAGCTGCTCGGGCGTTTCCCAGGCGGTGCCGTAGATGCGCTGCAGCTGGGCGCGCTTCTCGTCACCACGCCAGTAGGCCCCGGCGACGCTCTCGAGGGCGAAGGCCTTCGGGTGCAGTTCGCCGGTGTTCTCCACGTGGGGGCCGGCGCAGAGGTCCCACCACTGGTCGCCCAGGGAGTAGAGCGTGATCGGATCGCTGAGCCCCTCGAGGATCTCCAGCTTGTAGGGCTCGTTCTGGGCCCGGATCCGCCGCTCCGCCTCCTCGCGGCTCACCTCGATGCGCTCCAGGGGCAGCTTGCGGGCAATGATCCTGCCCATCTCCTTCTGGATGGCCTTGAGATCGGCCTCGGTGAAGGGGTCCGGGTTGTCGAAGTCGTAATAGAACCCGGTCTCGGTCCAGGGACCGATCGTGACCTGCGCCCGGGGAAACAGCTTCTGAACCGCCATGGCGAGAACATGGCTCATCGAGTGGCGGATCCGCAGCAGCCGGGGGCTCTCGCTGGTCTTCGGCAGCACGATGGCGGCCCCCTCGGAGGGGGCAGCACCGGGGGCGGCAGGGCCGGAGGCCGGTGGCACCGGCGAAGGGGGCGCGGACGTCATGGAGGCAACCTGTTGAAGTCATGGTATCCAGGCCCACCGGGGACCCCCGCCGCCGTCGGCTGGGGTCGGCCGGCCCGACCGCCGGTCGGGCCTGAGCGGTCGGCCCTAAATTGGAGGGGTTGAGCACTGCGATGGCCGCCCGTCCCACGCCAGGACCCGTCGAGGGCGCCGTCCAGCGGCCAGCCCCCGGCGTCCCCGCCAGGTCGGGGCTCAGCGGGAGCGCCGAGCGGCGCAGCGTCGCCCTCAGCTACCTGCTGTGGTGCACCTGCCTGGTGGGGCTCTTCGGCCTGCCGCGCTTCTACAACCGCAAGCCCCTGAGCGGCACCCTCTGGCTGCTCACCTTCGGGCTCTGCGGCATCGGTCAGCTCCTGGATCTGGTGCTGCTCCCCGACATGGTGCGCCAGGCCAACCAGTCGCTGCTGCTGGAGGAGGCGCTGGCGGGTCGGGACACCGCGGCCTATCCCCCGATCGAACGCCAGCTGCTCCAGCTCGCCCGCCGCACCGGCAGGGCCGGTTTCACCCTCAACGACGCCCTGCTGGAGCTCCAGCTGCCTCCCCAGGCCGACAGCCGTGTGGTCAGCGCCGAAATCGAGCGGCTGCTGCTCAACCACCTGCTCGACGTGGGCAACGACGAACGGGGCCGGGTGGTCTACCGGGAGCCATGAACGGGCTCAGGCGCTGGTGAGGCGTCGCTGCCGTTCCAGTTCGCGCTGGTAGAAGCGCTGCAGCTGCGTGAGGCCTTTCACCGGCTGGCCGTAGTGGCTATCGCCCGCCAGGGTCGGCAGGGAGGCCCATTCCGGCGCCAGCCGCGCCAGCATCTCGGGCGTCAGGCCGTGGCGGTCGAAGCGTCGCAGCGCGCCGCGCTGATCGATCAGATGCAGGGCGGCCTGGTCCTGGCTGGCGGGGCCGAAATCCCGTAGCCCGAGACGGTCGGCGGTCCGGTCCCAGGTGGTGGGCAGGAACTGGCAGGCCCCGGCGGCGGCACTGGCATAGCCGCGGCGCACCACGGTGTCGGGGTGGCGGCTGAGGTCGCCGAAGCGGTCGCCGCCGTAGAGGACCCGGTAGCCGTCGGCGCTCCCGCCCAACCAGGTGCCTTCGGCATAGCGGATCGTGTTGAGCAGGGCCCGCCGCTCCGGGGTGATCCCGTAGAAGCCCGGGGCGCTGGCCACGACCGGCCGGGGGGCTGCGGCGGCTGGGGAGGAGGCGGCGGTGGAGGCGGGCCGGGCCGCCTGCGGGGGAACGGGGGCGGCCGGGCGTTGCACCATCGGCAGCATCAGAAGCAGCGCCAGGGAGAGCGGGCCCCGCTGGAGCGACTTCGGCGGCGGCGGAAGGCGACGCAAGAGCAGGGGGTCATCAGGGATCCCAGACCCTGCACAGGACCGGGCCCTGAAGGCGACACCCCAGCGCCCGACCTGGACAGATCGTGGCTGAGTGCGCTTGGGCAGCTGGCCAACGCCATGGTCTTTCAGGAAATCTTCAGTCGGGGCCGGAGGGGCGCAGCGATCCACCGACCGACGACCGCCCCGACCGGGCCACCGCCGACTCGGCGCTACCTGAGTGATGAACGATCAGCTGTCGTGATCAATACAAAAAAACGGATACGTAGTCTTGCTGCTCCCCTGCCGACCGGCGCGGAGGCCAGTTTATTGCTTGGCCAGGAAACCGAGAGCTCCCTGGACCCGCTGCAGGGTCGCGACCGCCACGGACGACGCCCGCTCCCGCCCGTCCCTGAGCACCGCTTTGAGGTGGCCCGGGTCGCGACGCAGCTCCGCATAGCGCTCCTGCAGGGGGCGCAGGGCCTCCACCGCGGCCTCCGCCAGCAGGGGCTTGAAGGCGCCCCAGCCCATGGCGGCACAGTCCGCCGCCGCCCGCTCGCGGCCCAGGCCGGAGAGCAGGGCGTAGAGGCCGAGAAGGTTGTCGGCCTCCGGCCGCTCCGGGTTGCTGAACTCCAGGCCCATGACCGGGTCGGTCTTGGCGCGCTTGATCTTGCGGGTGATGACCTCGGGCGCGTCCAGCAGGGTGATCCGCGAGCCCTCGTTGGGGTCGCTCTTGCTCATCTTGCTGCGGCCGTCGGTGAGGCTCATCACCCTGGCCCCCTCCTTGAGGATCAGGGGCTCGGGCACCTTGAGGACGGGGTGGTCCGGGTCCGGCGCATAGCGGGCGTTGATGCGCTGCTGGGCGATGTCGCGGGCCAGCTCCAGGTGCTGCTTCTGGTCTTCCCCCACCGGCACCAGATCGGCGTCATACAGAAGGATGTCCGCGGCCATCAGCACCGGGTAATCCAGCAGGCCGGTGGAGACGTTGTCGCCCTGCTTGAGCGCCTTCTCCCTGAACTGGATCATCCGCTCCAGCCAGTTGAGCGGCGTGACGCAGTTGAGGAGCCAGCAGAGCTCGCTGTGGGCGCTGACATGGCTCTGCACGAACACCGTCGAGCGCTGGGGGTCGATGCCGCAGGCCAGATACAGCGCCGCGGTGGTGAGGGTGTCCTCCGCCAGGCGGTGCGGATCATGGGGCACCGTGATCGCATGCAGATCGACCACGCAGAAGAAGGTCTCGTGGCTGTCCTGCAGGGCCACCCAGTTGCGGATCGCCCCCAGCCAGTTGCCGAGGTGCAGGGCCCCGGTGGGCTGCACGCCGGACAGGACCCGGGGACGCGCCGTCCCGGCGCCGGTGTCGCTCACGCTTCGGGGGTGGCGTCGCCCTCGGTGTCGGCGGAGGCCATGGCCACCTCGGAGGGCTCAGGGGCCTCCACGGTGTCCTGGGCTTCGGTCTCGGCCTCGGGGGCCTCCACCGCCGGGGCTTCCGCTTCGATCACCGCCATGGGCGCCGCGGGCCGGCTGGGCCGGGCGAAGGGATCGACCCGGGGGGCACCATGGCCGCCACGGCCCCCCTGGCGGGGGCCGTCGCCACCGACTCGGCGGGGCTCACCGCCCCGGGGAGCGGCGCCGCGGGACCCCGCCTGGGCCCGGTGCTCGGCCACAAGGGCCTCGAGCTGACCCTTCTCCAGCTGGTCGGCCAGGGTGCGCAGGGCGAAACCCAGCACGGCGACGGTGGAACGCAGACCGAAGGCCTCCTGCAGGGCACGGGCCGCCTGCATCTCGTTGTCGCTGAGGCGGATGCGGAAGCCGCCCGGCTCCCGGTTCGGCCCCGAGCGGCCTCCCCGCTCGGGGGAATCCCGGCGGCCGGAGCCCTCGGGATGAGGAGTGTTCGTGTCGTCCGCCATGGCCGCAGCCCGCAATCAGGGGCAAGTGTCGCGCATCGACGGCCGGCCGGCGGCGGCGTCAGGACCCAGCCACAGCAGCCGGTGCCGGCCCCGACGGGCTTCGCCGTGTCGCCGGGCCAGCACCAGCAGGGGCACGGGGCGGGGCCCGCCGGCGGCGAAGCGCACGCGGTATTGCTGCAGCAGCTCCAGGTAGGTCTCGAGGGTCCAGCCCAGGGTGCCCCGCTCCTGGGCGGTCCAGAACTTCCGCAGCGCCTCCCGGCAGGCCTCCGCGCCGAAATCGTCCCAGCAGAGACGCTCGGCTTCCCAGGACGGATGACCGGCGGCAACCAGCTCCCGGTAGCGGCGCAGCTCGGGGGCCTCCTGGCTGCAGTCCGGCGGCAGGCGCGCGGCGAGCTGTTCCACCGCGACCCGGCTCAGCCGCAGCCAGCAGCGCTCCAGCAGCAGCACCGGCAGACCGCCGTGCCAGCGGTCGCTGCGCTCCAGTTCCCGCAGGGCAAGGACGAGCTCCTGGCGGTGGTGGTCGAGCAGGAACAGGCCGTCCACCGTCGCGGCCGGGCCGGGGCGGGCATCGGAAGCCGGCACGAGGGGGTCCGAACGACTGGTTGAATCATGCAGCGTCCGCTCGGGATCTGCAGGGACGTTCCCTCAACGGAGGTGGACGCGGGGTGTGAGCCCCATCGCTTCTGAGCTAAAGAGGCAACGCCGCCGGAACACCCCCGTGACGCCACCGGACCCCCCGCGCCCCGCCGCCCTGGCCTTCCTGCTCTCCCCCGGCTGGAGCCGGCAGGCGCTGCTGCTCGCCGGCGGGGTGATCGGGGGCGAACTGCTGCTGAGGGCCCTGCCCGGCGATGGGCTGGGTCTGGCCGGGCTGGCCGGGCTGGCGGCGGGATGGTGGTGGCTGGGCCGGCGGCCCGCCCGCCTGGCGCCGCCCCGGTTGCCCGGCAGTTTCGACGCCTGGATGCGGCGCTGTGAGGAGCTGCTGCTCCGGTTCGAGCAGCTGGAGGGAACGGCGGCCGAGGGGGAGCCCGGCCAGGGCCAGCCGCAACGCCGCGCCGCCCTCGCCGCCCTGCGGGAGGAGGGGGCCCGCCCCGGACTCCATCTCGCCCTGGTGGGCTCCCTCGCCCCCGACGCCTCCTGGGCCCCCCAGCTCCAGCAGGCCCTGCGCAGCCGGTTGGCCCTGAGTCTGCGCTGGGGCGAAGCCCTGCCTGCGGTGAGCCGGGAGCGCCGCTGGCCGGAGGGTTTCGCCGCCGCCGACGTGGTCCTGTTCCATCTGGTGACCCCGCTGCGGGCCGCCGATCTGCGCTGGCTGGAGGCGGTGCCGCCGAGCCAGCCGCTCTGGCTGCTGGTGCAGCCGGAGGTCCCCTGTGACCCGGCCGCCCTGGCCAGCGAACTGGCCTCCCAGTGGCCCGGCGCCGCCGCCGACCGGCTGCTGCCGTGGGACGGGCGGCCCGAAGCCCTCCTGGCCAGCCTGCAGCCCCTGGCGCGCTGGCTGGGGGCCGAAGGGCCATCCCTGCGCCGGGCCACGCCGCTGCGACGCATCGAGGAGCTGCACCGCCACTGGCAGGCCGACCTGGAGCGGCTGCGGCGGCAACGGCTGATCCAGCTCCAGCAGCGCACCCAGTGGGTGGTGGCGGCCGGGGTGTTCGCCGCCCCCCTCCCGTCCCTCGATCTGCTGGTGCTGGCGGCGGCCAACGGCCTGATGCTGCAGGAGATGGCCCGCCTCTGGGGCTGCCCCTGGAGCGCGGAGCAGCTCAAGGCCGCCGCCGTGGAACTGGGCAAGGCCTCCCTGCTGCTGGGGGTGGTGGAGTGGAGCAGCCAGGCCCTGATCGCCGCCGCCCGTCTCCACGGCGCCACCTGGCTGGTGGGCGGAGCAGTCCAGGCCCTGACCGCGGCCTACCTGACGCGGGTGGTGAGCCGTGCCATGGCCGATGTGCTGGCCCTCTCCGCCGGCGTCGACGCCCCGGACCTCGAGCGGATCAAGCGGGAGGCCCCGCTCCTGGTGGCCCGGGCGGCGGAGGCGGAGAAGCTCGACTGGTCCGGGTTCCTGCAGCAGAGCCGGACCTGGATCGGCCAGCAGCTGAGCGCGACGACCGCGACGTGACACCCGCGACGGGAAGCCCCGCAACATGACGGCCTTGTTTTGCCGGTTAGTCATGACATGGCTTCATCAACATTCATTGCGGCAACGCCCGATTGGCTGAAGGATCATTGCGATCCAGCAGGCGTGCGACAGAGGTTACTTAGTGTGAATCGACCTCCCTTGTGGAGGGATCACTGCCTCTTCCTACCGTCTGACTTCCATGACCACTGCCCTTCGCAGCGGCCGCTCGGAAAGCTGGGAAAGCTTCTGCGCCTGGGTCACCTCCACCAACAACCGTCTCTACGTCGGTTGGTTCGGTGTGCTGATGATCCCCACCCTGCTGGCCGCCACCATCTGCTTCATCGTCGCCTTCAT
>NZ_JACJSZ010000018.1 GCF_014698445.1 Microcystis elabens FACHB-917 | reverse complement strand
CGCAGCAGGTAGGCCTCCTCCCGATCAGCCATCGCCCGCAGAATCTTGTTGTGCAGCAGCCATGCTGTGTCGTACTTCACGCCCAGGTGGCGGCTGAGCTCCAGCGAGGAGATCCCGGTTTTGGCCTGGCCGATCAGGTAAAAGGCCAGAAACCAGGTGGTCAGAGGCAATTTGGTGGCCTGCATGATCGTGCCGGCCGTAAGCGTGGCCTGATGGCCGCAGTTCCGGCACTGATAGCGCTTGAGCCGGCGGCCATAGACCAGCCCATGCTCATGGCCATTGCAGCGGGGACAGCGGAACCCATCAGGCCAGCGCGCCTTCTCCAGAGCAGCCTCACATTGCTCCTCGGTGCCGTACAGCCGCTGGAAGTCAGGCAGCGAAAGGCCTTTCTGGAACTGAATGCTGTTGCGGGCCATGACCGGACTGGTATCTGTGTACCACTCTATGACCCCAGGGCGACCATCGCGGAGTGAGCTGGGTAATCAAGTCTGACGAAATCACCGAGAAGTCAGCTCGGAGATGGGAAAACGCGACTGCTTAGACGGTTTTTCCGCAAACTCGTAAAGGGAGTCCTCGTCTGGTATCTCATCGCCTCAGCGACGAGGAACGCCAGCGGATCCTGCTCACCTGCAATCAGCCGGAGTTCGCCTCGCTGCCGCCGGGGCAGATCGTGCCGGCTCTGGCAGATCAGGGGCTCTACATCGGCTCCGAGAGCAGCTTCTATCGGGTGTTGCACCAGGCGGGCCCGGCTGCCGCAGCAACCGCGCTCAGTGCCGCGACTGATGGCGGATCGCCCCAATGCGGTCTGGTCATGGGACATCACCTATCTGCCGACCACAGTGCGGGGTGCGTGGCTGTACCTCTACCTGGTGATCGACGTCTGGAGCCGCAAGGTGGTGGCCTGGGATGTGGCCGAGGTGGAGTCGGCTGAGATCGCGGCGGACCTGGTGCAGCGGGCCTGCCTCAAGGAGCGCTACCGAGGACCCAGCGGCTTTGGCAGCCGCCAGAGCCAGCAGCAGCCACTGATCCTCCACGCCGACAACGGCAATGCCATGCGTGGGGCCACGCTGGAAACGCGACTGGAGGAGATGGGAGTGCTCAGATCCTTCTCCAGGCCAAGGGTCTCCAACGACAACCCCTACTCGGAATCCCTGTTCCGAACGGTCAAGTACCGGCCCGACTACCCAAGCCGGCCCTTTGCCAGCAAAGAGGAGGCGTGCGAGTGGGTGGCGGCGTTTGTCGGCTGGTACAACCACCGGCACCGCCACAGCGGCATCAAATTCGTCACCCCCCATCAGCGCCATAGCGGTACCGCCACCGCAATCTGCCAGAAGCGAGCCGATGTCTACGAGAAGGCCCGACGGGCCAATCCAACACGCTGGAGCCGAAGCACCCGCTGCTGGCGTCAACCCGAAGAAGTGTGGATCAACAAGCCAACAGAGGAGCCAGATCCGATCCTGGCGCTACCCTTGATCCAGGCCGCCTGAGTGGCAGCCACGGAGTGACACCGAAGCGATGCGTGCAAGTGCTCTGCGAGTGGGACGTCGATGCCGGTATGCATTGAATGGGCTGCAATGTGCGTGCGTTCAGCGGCCTAACGCTGCCCTTGAGTGGCAGGCAAGGAGATTGGGGTGGCGAAGCTGAGAGCTGACGGCGGCCTGTCCACTCGAAGGGCTTGTTGGCCGGCGTTTCCGCTTAAGCAAGTAACTCTTCCAGTTCATTCCTTGTGATCTCATCATCAGGCAGCACCTTGGCCAGCAACCCAGGCCCAAGTGACTCTCCAGAATGCACTGGAACGACAGTTGTCCGTCCATCTGGATGCCGAAAAAAATGATGACTGCCCCTCACCCTAAGAATGAGGAAGCCAGCCCTTTTGAGTGCTGTAATCAGGCGTTTACCTCTAACCGCTGAATACTTTGACACGCCTGTACGTCAACCCTCTGAACCCCCACAAAATCAAGTTCCTCGACATCATCTTCTTTGACTTCAAGGTATAACTCGATGGCTTCTTTTGTGCGCTCCATCAGCTCATCAAGAGAGCGTCCCTGTGTGTGACAGCCAATGAGAGCCGGCACACTTGCGACGAAAAAGCCCTCTGAGTCTTTCTCGACAACGACATCAAACTGACTTGCCACGGAAAAATCCTGTACCCCTTAAGAATAGCTCCATTCTGACCAGTGTATCCCACCCATCACTGGGAGGACCCAACAACTATGTATCCAGCTTCATTGCATTCCGATGGAAGGGTGCGCCCTGGACGCTCTTTCTGATAAATCCTTGTGGTTGATTGTCGTTGCTGCGATAGTCTATCCATTGGGCACGCTGAATTTAAGGATTACCTGGTCTCGTCCCGCCTGGGACGTGCTTGACTCAAGGATAGCGCACATAAGAACTTCTCTTCAACGCACCCAATCCCTGCTCTATCACTCTTACTTGGCTATGACGATCCTCCATGCCGCCATTCAGCCACAACCGCAGCATCAATCGCGGCGCCGCCGGATCATCCCGATAGGCCTCCCGGTCGTGGGCGGTTTTGTGGTTATCGCAGAACAACAGATCGCCCGGCTCCAGGCGCAGCGGATGGCGAAAGCGGGGGTCGTTGAGGGCGGCGTCGAGCTGGTCGAAGGCCTGCCGGTCCGCCTCAGCCAGGGGTTTGCCCAGGCGGGCGTGGCCGGTTTCGATCCAGTGGCGCATGTAGCGCAGGCTGGGCCCATCGGCTGCCTGCTGGAATACCGCAAAGCGGTTGGCCAGGCGCTGTTGCCGCTCGCGGCTGCCCCCCGGCGTCACCAGATCGCGGTGGAAGCAGCGGTGCAGGCGCCGCAGCGCCTGCGGTTGGTGGCGGGCCAGATGGTCGTGCACCGCCACCGCGGAGGCCAGCCCGGAGCCGCCTCCCTCCGGCGCCTGACTCACGCAGGCCAGGCCCACCCAGCGGGGATGGGTGGTGCGCTGGGAGCTGTCGGTGTGCATCGTGGTGGCCGCCCGCGTCTGGGACACCGGGATCGCCCGCTGCAGATGGCAGGCGCCCCTGTCGGTCACGTCGTAGAGCTCGCCATAGGTGGTGTCCGGCTCGCCAAGGCCCCGGCCGATGGCCAGATAGAGGCGCCGCAGCTGCGCTTCCGGCAGGGCGCCCAGCCCCCGGATCCAGGCCACGCCCCAGCCCAGCTTCAGCTCCTGCCGCACCGGCGCCAGCCACGCCTGCAGCTCCGCTTCTGTGGCCTGCGCCAGGCGGGGGTTGGCGGCGAAGATCCAGCGCTGGTCGCCGGCCAGATCCGCCGCCTGCCAGCCCAGAATTCGTGCAGGGGCCTGGGTCATCGGCGCAGCCACCTCATCGGCGCAGCAGAAACAGCAGATGCAGCGGCAGTCCCCGCAGCGGCCCGAAGAACTCCGGATCCAGGGCCAGGTGCGCCTCCGTCACCCCCAGCTCCTCCACCTGCGGCAGCCGCGTCCAGCCGGTCTCGGCCAGCAGCCGGAAGTCGTCCGCCAGGGTTTTGTGCAGCGAACGCACCGGATTGGCCACGCCATCGCGCCGCCAGATCCGGCCCTCAAAGCACTGATCTGAACTACCCAGGTAGGACTGGCCCGCCGGGTCCATGTAAAACGGCGGCTCCGGGCCCCGCAGGAAGGGCAGCGCGGGATGGGGCACCGTGTACAGGAAAAAGCCCCCAGGCCGCAGGGCCGCGTGCACGTGCGCCAGCACCCGGGCCATCGCTGCCTGCGGCAGGTAATTAAACAGAAACACCGCGTAGGCGCCATCGCAGGAGCCCGCCGGCAGCTGGGCGGGATCGGCCAGGTCGGCCACCGTGTAGTGCAGCGGTCCGCCCGACTCCGCCCCTAGCTCGTCGGCCTGATGCCGGGCCGCCGCCACCATCGCGGCCGAGAGGTCGAAGCCCTCAATCCGCCGGGGCCCCTGCGCCGCCAGCCGTCGGCCCACATAGCCCTCGCCGCAGCCCAGGTCCCACAGCTGCAGCCCGCCCACATCGCCCAGCACCTCGAGCACCCGCTCCCGGGCCGTGAAGTCGCTCAGTAGCAGCGGCTCAGCGCGGCGCCAGTCACCGGCGGCTGCGTCGTAGAGCGTCCGGGTGTCGACCGTCAAGACCTCCCCCGCAGCGCCCGCTCATGCAGCCAGCTCCAGAAGCTGTCGCGCAACGCCAGAGCCTTGTGCATGCCCCGCGCCAGATCCGCCCGGCCGGCCTCGCTGGCGGCGCAATCGATGGCGATCTTCCGCAGGCTGGCCTGGTGGGCATCGTCCACCAAGGTGTGCAGCGGGAAAAACACCGTGTCGCGCGGGTCGAGGTCGCCGCACCGCTCGATCGCCGCCACAAAAGCCTGATATATAGTGGGCACGATCGCTTCGGTGCCCAGGCCCAGGGCCCCCACCGCCTCCGCCGCGCTGCCCTGGCTGAGCACCGCCAACAGCATCTCCCGCCAGCCCACCACCTCCTGCTCCTCCGGGGCGTCTTCGCCGCCAGGGATGGCCACGGCGAGGCGGAAGCGCTCGAACAGCTGGGGATGGGGCACCCCTTCGATCCACTTCGCCGCGATGCCAAAGCCCGCCAACGTGTCCAGCTCCGCCGTGCCGTAGTGACCGGACTCCTCCATCAGGTTTTCCAGCAGGGTCTGGCGATGGGCCGGGGGCTCCAACCGGGAGATCAGGGCCGTGAGGTAACGGGGGAAGTGGGCCGAATAGCCCTGGTATTGGCGCGCGAAATCCGCCAGAGCCCAGGCGGGATCGGTGAGCGTGCCTGCGGCGAGGGCCGCCAGATAAGGATGGCGCACCGCCCGGTGGTTCAGCGCGGTGGCCATCAGGGCTTCTACGGCCTGCTCGGCGCTCTCCAGAGCATCGGCGCCGCCCCCCTTCAGCCGGGTGCGCTGGTCGTAGTCGCCCAGCACACCTGAGGTGAGCCCGAAATCGGTGATCGCCAACAGCTGCAGCTCCTCGCTGTCGGAGCTGTTGCGGCTCTGGTGCACCAGCCAGCGCGGCACGCAGGCCACATCCCCCGCTTTCAGGGGCAGGGTCTGCGCGCCGATGCGCAGCTCCCCTTCGCCTGCGAGCACCACAAAAATCGATTCGTGGGCATGGCGGTGGCTCTCATTGCGGGCCCCCGGGGCAATGCGCACCAGGCGGGGATCCAGCACCTGCAGACCGCTCAGGGGCAGACGCTGCACCCGGAAATCAATGGCCAGGGTGGCGTTGTGATGGTGGTAGAGGGGCTCGGGTTCGCCAGTCAGCAGAGCGGGCGATGCGACGGCCCAGTGGCCCTCGCCCGCGTCGGGGTCGTTCGCCTGGCGCTCGCGGATTCGCTCCAGCAGGGAGTCGATGCCCATGGCAGGGGAATCGGATACGGAAATTCACTGCGATCATTGCATTGAACTTGGCGGCATGCCCTCGAGCTGGCCTCCCGTTCTGAGCCACTGCTGCGTCGCTTGCGCTTCCTGCGCGATGATCTTCCCTTCGGGCCAACGCTCGCCATCACCTGGCCGCAGTGAGTGATGCGCTAAGCAGATAGCCATATGGTGGCGGCTCAGGTGAATGGCGGTGTTGGACAGCCACGCGGCATTGAAAGATGCATACGATGGCATTGCTCATCTTCCTGGCATCCTCCAATCGGGCCGTAGCAACAAGATAGCCTCACGCAGAGCTATGCAAGCATCTCGCAGAGCGCCAAAGTCGAGACAAAACCCTTCGTGCTGTTTGTCATAGATGTATCTCCAGTCAACGAAAGTCGCATTGTGAGCGAGGAACACGTCCAGAATATCTCCCCCATCCGAATGAATCTTCTTGTATTGGGCATTGACCGTGATTCGCTTATCGGGCGGCAAGAGTTCGTAGAGGTCAGTCAGTCTATGCACTTTCGGAAATGCTATTGAACCCAGCTCTAGGAGGCACTTCAAGTAAAGCTCCGCCGCAAGTGCCCCTGTTACCACAGTCGCACGCAATGGCCATATAGGTTGACCAAACTGGTCGCCGAGAATGCTCGAACCAATCTGGAAGTCTGATGCAGCATCGAAAATGTGCTTCGGGTCTGTCATGGGCATACATGCAATTTGGTCTGTCCAACTACTAAGTGGGTGGTTCCGTGATGCACGCAAGGGGCTACCCAGGTTGCCGCCTATGCAGGGGACTTTTGGGCCGCACCTCGGAGCATCCATGGCCATGACTGGGTTCCTCGCCATCCTTGCTCGTTGACCTGCATGCATCTCGTCGTCGTTATGCACCCAGAAATGCGCCTTGGCAAGGGTAGGCGCATCCGGCGGGTCCAAGCGCTGGCCATCCGTCTGGAGCGGGTTGATGTTCTGCAGCCCATGCAGTCGCCATTCGCCGTGTACGTCCTTCAAAGCGGTTCGCTGGTCCCTGCTGTGGGTTACTGCAGCTCACGGCAGCTCTCTTCGACTCACAGCAGGTCGGCGGGGCTGCGCACGCCGCACGGGCCCCGGTTGAGCACATGGGTGTAGATCAACGTGGTGCGCACGTCGTTGTGGCCGAGCAGCTCCTGAATGGTGCGGATGTCGGCGCCTCTCTCCAGCAGGTGGGTGGCGAACGAATGACGGAAGGTGTGGCAGCTCACCCGTTTGGGGATCCCCGCGGCCTGCACCGCTCTGCGCACCTCCTTCTGCACGATCGAGGCATCGAGGTGGTGCCTCCCTTCTCTGCCGTCCTTTGGATCGCGCCAGCGGCGGCTCTGGGGGAAAACCCATTGCCAGCCCCATTCCCTTGCCGCATTTGGATACTTGCGACCCAGGGCATGGGGGAGCAGCACACTCCCCCAGCCAGCGGCGAGGTCGTCGCCATGCACCTGGCGCACCTGCTCCAGGTGCATTCCCAGAGGAGCCACCAGCCGCTCCGGCATCAGGGTGAGGCGGTCCTTGTCGCCCTTGCCGCTGCGCACCGTGATCTGCCGGTGGCCGAAGTCGAGATCCTGCACCCGTAGGCGCAGAGCCTCCATGAGTCGCATCCCGCTCCCGTACAGCAGCGACACCACGAGGCCCGTGGTGCCTTCCAGCTGGCTCAGCACCAGCTGCACTTCCGCCGGCGTCATCACCACCGGCAGCCGCCGTCGCACCCGGGCTCGCACTACCCCCGTCAGGTCGCCCGGATCCGTCCCCAGCACGTGCCGATACAGGAACAGCAGCGCCGAGAGGGCCTGGGTCTGGCTGGAGGCGCTCACACCCTCCTCCACCGCCAGGTGCGTGAGGAACGCATTGATCTCCTCCTGCCCCATCTCCCGGGGCGGCCGCAGTTTGTGGAAGCGCAGAAACCGTCGCACCCATTGCTCGTAGGTCCCTGCGGTGCGGCGGGCGTAGTGGCGCACGGCCAGTTCCTCCCGCAGCTTCTCCAGCAGGCGCGGCGCTCGTCGCGGTGTGGTGGTGGGTGGCGGCTGAATGGCTCGGTGTCGGACCCTTGGGGCAGCATTCCCTGGCCCGGTCGCTGCTCCCCCCATGGCTGATGCCACCACCCCCGCTGGCTCGGCCCTGGCGATCGAGCCCCTGTTCCCCATGGCCCTGGGGTGGGTCCAGCTGACGCCCGATCCCCTCGATACCGCCCTGCTCCTGCAGCGGGCGTTGGCCCTGCGCGGCGCGGATCCCGGCGGGGGGCCCGGAGCGCAGGAGGAGGACGTGGCCTGGACCGGGGATGTCCATGGCGCCGGTGCCCTTCACCACGACCCCCTCTTCGCCCCGCTGATCGCCACCCTGGCCGGCCATGCCCTTGCCTATCTGGATGGGCTGGGCTTCGACCGCCGCCGGGTGGCGCTGCATGTGCAGCGCTCCTGGCCGGTGATCAGCGAGCCCGGCCAGCAGGTGGGACGCCACCACCATCCCAATGCCCACCTCAGCGCCGTCTACTACCTCAATGGCGACGGCAGCGGCCGCAGCGGCTGCCTGCGCCTGTTCGCCCCGCGGCCGGTGAATGAGCTGGTGCCGGGCCTGGCGGTGGGCCAGGAGGGGCCGATCCGGGCCGCCGCCGCCCTCAACCGGGCCTGGCACGACGTCGCGCCCCGCGCCGGCCTGCTGCTGCTGTTTCCCTCCAGCGTCGACCATGCGGTCCTGCCCAACGACGACCCCGACGACATCCGCTTCTCGCTGAGCATCGACTTCGTGCTCACCGGCCCGGCGGGCGCGGCCGCGCCGGGGGAGTACCTCGCGCCCCATCCGGGCCAGTGGCTGGCGATCGGGGAGGATGGGCCCGACCCGGGAGCCTGAGCCGCCCTCCCCGCGCCGCCCCTCCCAGACCCCTTTCCCCCGTGTCCGAGCCCATCAGCTTCCAGATCACCGCCAGCCTCGACGGCGTCTCCCACACCTTCCCCTGCCGCAGCGACCAGACGGTGCTGGCCGCCGCCGAGGCCGCCGGCGTGGCTTTGCCCAGCTCCTGCTGCTCGGGCGTCTGCACCACCTGCGCCGCCCTGCTGCGCAGCGGCACGGTGCACCAGCCCGATGCCATGGGCGTGAAGGCCGAACTGCAGGCCAAGGGCTATGCCCTGCTCTGCGTGTCCTATCCCCTGGCCGACCTCGACCTGCTGGCCGGCCAGGAGGATGCCCTCTACGAGGCCCAGTTCGGTCAGTTCCAGAAATGAGCCTCGCCCTGGTGCCGCTGGAGCTCTGGCTGCAGCCTCAGGCCGGGCCGCTGCTGCCCCAGCTGCGCCAGGCCCTCGGCGCCGAGGCGACAAGGCTGGCCGGGGCAGGTGCCGAACCCCTGCGATGGGCGATCACGGCCGCCGATCCCGGCCGCGGCCTGCGACTCGAGGGGATCGTCGTTGGGCCGGCGCCGACGCCGACCGCCGCTCCCGCCTCTTGAGCGTGGCGGCCCCGCCCCTGCCCACCCTGCTGGTGATCCCCACCGGCATCGGCTGCGCCGTGGGCGGCTTCGCCGGCGACGGCCTGCCGGCGGCCCGGCTGCTGGCGGCGGCGAGCGGCTGCCTGATCACCCACCCCAATGTGCTCAACGCCGCCTCCCTCTACTGGAGCGACCGGCGCATCCACTACGTGGAGGGCTGGAGCCTCGACCGCTTCGCCGCCGGCGCGTTGGCCCTCGCTCCGGTGCCCAGCCAGCGGGTGGGTGTTCTGATGGATGCGGGCCTCGAACCGGAGCTGGCCCTGCGCCACCGCCAGGTGATCGACGCCTGCCGCGCCAGCCTCGGCCTGACGATCGGCCCGGTGCGCACCACCGACGAGCCCCTGGCGGTGAGCCTCTCGATCGGGCCCAGCGGCAGCAGCTGGGGCACGGTTGGCCGGCCCGACGCCCTGCTGCGGGCCGGTGAAGCGCTGCTAGCGGCCGGGGCCACGGCCATCGCCGTGGTGGCCCGCTTCCCGGACGAGCCCGGCAGCGACGCCCTGGCGGCCTACCGTCACGGCAGTGGCGTGGATGCCCTGGCCGGGGCGGAGGCGGTGATCAGCCACCTGCTGGTGCGCCACCTGGGGGTGCCCTGTGCCCATGCCCCCGCCCTGGCGCCGCTGCCGCCCGATCCCGCACTGGATCCGCGGGCGGCGGCCGAGGAGCTGGGCCACACCTTCCTGCCCTGCGTGCTGGTGGGTCTGAGCCGGGCTCCCTCCCTGCGGCCCGAGCCGGCCAGCGTCCACGGGCTGCTGCATGGCGCCGATCTCGGGGCGGTGGTGGTCCCGGCCGGGGCCCTGGGGGGGGAGGCGGTGCTGGCCTGCGCCGAGCGGGGCGTGCCTGTCATCGCCGTGGAGGGGAACCCCTGTCTGCTGCAGGTGGGTGGCGAGGGCCTGGGTCTGCCGGTGATCGCCGCCGCCAGCTACGCCGAGGCCGCCGGCATGGTGCTGGCCCTGCGGGAGGGTCTGGATCCGGCGGCCCTGCGGCGGCCCATGGCCCCTCAGGGCTCGCCCAGGTAGTCCCGCTTGCCCAGTTCCACGCCGTTGTGGCGCAGGATGTCGTAGGCGGTGGTGACGTGGAAATAGACGTTGGGCAGCACGAAGAACAGCAGGAAGCTCTCGCCGCTGAAGCGGAGCGTTTCACCGCGGATCGGCAGCTCGATCGCCTTGGCCTCGGTTCCGTCGACCTGGGCGGGGCTGAGGGCCTCGAGGCTGGCGACGGTGGTGTCGATGCGGCGGATCAGGTCGTCGAAGCCGGTCTCGTCGTCCGCCATCGCCGCGCTCTCGACGCCGGCCAGGCGGGCCAGGCCCCTGCGGGCGATGTCGGTGGCGATCTGCACCTGGCGCACCAGGGGGAACATGTCGGGGTAGAGGCGGGCCTGCAGCAGCACGGCCTGATCGATACCTCTGGCTTCGGCGTGGGCAGCCGCCTTGCGCAGGATGGCCGCCAGGTTGGTCAGGCTGCGGGCCAGGGGCGGCACCGCCGCCTGGTACATCGAGAGGGACATGGTGCGGGCAGGGGCCGGGGGCAGGCGAACCGGACTGTAGGCCGGTCGATGGGGTGACACGGGCGCCGCGATGAGCAGAAACACTCAGCCGGTTTTCCCACTAAGGCGGATCGATTATGAGTTAAGCTCCTGGCGATCGCTGCTCCGGGCGGCGCGTCGTCAAGTCGTTCTTCACGCATTCACATGGCTGCCATCGAAAAAGTCCCCAGCGTCGTCTTCAAGACCCGTGTGCGCGATGAGTCCGTCCCCGGGCCCAACCCCTACCGCTGGCAGGACCTCACCACCGACGACATCTTCAAGGGCAAGAAGGTCGTGGTCTTCTCCCTCCCCGGTGCCTTCACCCCCACCTGCTCCTCCAACCACCTCCCCCGCTACGAGGCCCTGTACGAGGAGTTCAAGGCCCTGGGTGTCGACAGCATCGTCTGCGTGTCGGTCAACGACGCCTTCGTGATGTTCCAGTGGGGCAAGCAGGTGGGCGCCGACAAGGTGTTCCTGCTGCCCGACGGCAACGGCGAGTTCAGCCGCAAGATGGGCATGCTGGTCGAGAAGGGCAACCTCGGTTTCGGTGCCCGCTCCTGGCGCTACTCGATGCTCGTCAACGACGGCACGATCGAGAAGATGTTCGTGGAGCCCGGCCTCGAGGACAACTGCCCCACCGACCCCTTCGAGTGCTCCGACGCCGACACGATGCTGGCCTACCTGAAGGGCACCGCCCCCGCCGGCGTCTGTGCCCCCAGCCGCGAATTCGTCGGCTGAGGCCAGCCCTGCGCCGATCTTCTCGCCCCCGACTCCTGCGCAGGAGCCGGGGGCTTCCCATGGGTGAGGTACGGGCACAGCGGCGCGACGTCGCCAGCTCCACGTTCCGTTTCCGTCCGCATCGGCCGGGGTCACTTCCATGCGGCTGCGTTTCTCTCCGTCTGGCTCTGCGGCTGGCTGGCGGGTGAGCTTTTCGCCCTGCGGGAGGTGCTGCGCGCCCTGCCGATCGCCGGGCTGAGGCTGGACCGTTCCCTCCAGGGCTGGTTGCGTGGCCAGGGCTGCTTCAGTCCAGTTCGGCGCAGCAGGCCGCGAAGGCCGCCGCGGGATCGGCGGCGCCGCTGATCGGTCGCCCGATCACCAGCTGGGTCGCACCGGCCGCCACCGCCTCTGCCGGTGCCATCACCCGCCGCTGATCGCCCGTGTCGCTGCCGGCCGGGCGGATTCCTGGGGTCACCAGGGTAAAGGGCCAGGGGTGGGCCGCCCGCAGCCGGGCCACCTCGTGGGGGGAGCACACGGCTCCGGTGAGGCCCGCGGCCGCCGCCAGCTGCGCCAGCTGGCCGGCATAGGCCTCCAGCGGTGTCTCGACGGCCAGATCGCGGCGGAAGCGGTCGGGATCCCAGCTGGTGAGCACGGTCACCGCCAGCAGGGTGGGGGCGCCCAGTCCTTCCTGGGCGGCCCCTTCGATCGCCGCGGCCTGGGCGGCGGCGAGAGCCTCGCCGCCGGCGCAGGCGTGCACCGTGATCAGCTCGGCCCCCAGCCGGGCGGCGCTGCGGCAGGCCCCGGCCATGGTGGCGGGAATGTCGTGGAACTTCAGGTCCAGGAACACCCGCAGCTCCCGCCGCCGCAGCTCCCGCACCACGGCGGGGCCGGCGGCGGTGAACAGCTCCAGGCCCACCTTCACCCAGCGCAGTCCCGGGATCGCCGTCGCCAGGGCCAGGGCCGCCTCGGCATCGCCGCGATCGAGGGCGATGATGATCCGCTCGGCCGGATCCATCAGGCCACCAGCCGCCGGAAGGTCTTCCGGCCAAGCTGCAGCACCTTGCCAGCCAGTTCCTCGGCGCTGGCGAACTCCTGGTTGGGGTCGCTGAGTTTCTCGCCGTCGAGCCTGACGCCGCCGCCCTGGATCTGGCGCCGTCCCTCGCTGCTGCTGGCGCACACCTTCAGGGCGCTGAGCAGAAAGAACGCCTTGAGGGGGAAGGCCAGCCCGGCCAGGGAGGCCTCGGGCACGCTGTCTGCACCCGAATCCGCCGAAAACTGGCCCGCGCCGGAAAGCCCGCCGGCCACCAGAGCGGTCGCATCGGCCTGGGCCTGGAGCGCCGCCTCGCGCCCATGGCGGCTGGCGGTGACCGCCAGGGCCATGGCCTTCTGCCGCTCCCGCGGGTTGGCGGGCAGGGCCGCCGTGTCCAGATCAGTGAGCAGGGTGAGGTAGTCCTCCACCACCGCGTCCGGCACCTTCTCGAGCTTGGAGTACATCGAGAGGGGGTCCTCCATCAGCCCCACCGTGTTGCCCAGGCTCTTGCTCATCTTCTGCACCCCGTCGAGGCCGGCCAGGATCGGCAGCAGCAGGCCGAACTGGGGCCGCTGGCCGAAATGGCGCTGCATGTCGCGCCCCATGGCCACGTTGAACTTCTGGTCGGTGCCGCCCAGTTCCAGGTCGGCCCGCACCGCCACCGAGTCGTAGCCCTGCAGCAGCGGATAGAGGAACTCGTGCAGGCTGATCGGGGTGCCCGAGCCGTAGCGCTTGGCGAAGTCCTCCTTGGCCAGCATCTGGCCCACCGTGCACATCCCCATCAGCTCGATCACCCGCGGCAGATCCAGGCCGGCGAGCCACTCGGAGTTGCGCCGCACCTCCAGCCGGCCGGGGGTCTCGAAGTCGAGCAGGGCGCGCTCGGGGGGCTGGCCCTGGCCCAGCTGGGCCAGGTAGGTGGCGGCGTTGGCCTCCACTGCCGCGGCGTCGAGCTGGACGCGGGTGCTGCTCTTGCCGGTGGGATCGCCGATCCGGGCGGTGAAGTCTCCGATGATCAGCACCGCCGTGTGACCGGCGTTCTGGAAGGCCCGCAGCTTGCGGAACAGCAGGCTGTGCCCCAGGTGGATGTCGCTGCCGGTGGGATCGATGCCCAGCTTCACCCGCAGGGGGCGTCCCTGCCGTTCCGCCTCTGCCAGCCGGGCCTCGAGGCGCTGATCCGGGTCGGGATCCCGGCCGGCGGGGAACAGATCCGCCATGCCCCTGGCCAGGGCGTCGGCCAGGGGGTGCACCGTCAGGGGCGCTCCCGGCGGCTCCATAGGTTTCACCGCCCGATCCCCACGGTCCGCTTCCCCCATCGACGCCAGCCGCCTGCCTGGGGGGGATCGTAGGCAGCCGTGGTGCAGGGGTCGCTCAGCCCAGCAGGGCCACCACGTCGGCCGCGGCCCGCTCGCCGCTGGCCACCGCACCCTCGAGGAAGCCCGGCCAGCGCTCCGCCACCTCGGTGCCGGCCCAGAACACCCGGCCGTGGGGCCGCAGCAGGGCGTCGCCGCTGCGGGTCCACAGCCCCGGGGGCATCCAGCCGGCGAAGGCCCCGCCCACGAACGGCTCCCGCGGCCAGTCCTTCTCCACATAGCCCAGGGGCTCCAGCGCCTGCGGACCGAAGTAGGCGGCCAGATCCCCCAGCACCGCCGCCCGCCGCTCCTCGGCGTCCAGGGTCGACCAGCGCTCCTGGCGGCGGCCCGCCACGAAGGCGGCGATCACCCCAAGGCCCGTCTCGGGATCGGAGCTGTCGGCGCAGAGTTCCACCCAGGGGCGATCACCGATGCCGATGCCCGCCAGTCCGGCCTCCCGCCACCAGGGGCTCCCGTAGGCGACCAGCACCTTGGTGCAGCGGCCCATGGCCATGCCCTCGTGGAGGGCGAGCCGATCGGCCGGCAGCTCCGGCGTGAAGCGGATCGCGGCCGCCATCGCCGGCGCCATGGCCACGATCACCGCCCGGGCGTGGCGGCTGGCGCGGTCGGTGGTCACCGTGATGGGCTCCTTGGCCCCGGAAGCGGAGGGGCCTTCGGACTGATGGATCTCCCGCACGGGCTCCCCCAGCACCAGGGCATCCCCCAGACCTTCGGCCAGCCGTGCCGGCAGCTGGCCGGCACCGCCGTGGATCAGCTCCTCCTCGGGGTGGTCGCCCTGGGGAGCGGTGCGCTGCCCCCAGGCCACGTGCAGCAGGGACACCTGGTCCGGCTCCGCCGGCCCGAGGAAGCCGACGGCCCGGCAGAAATAGGCGAAGTACCAGGCGGCGAAGGGGGTGTGGGTGTGGGCCGCGATCCAGTCCTGGAAGCTCAGGCGGTCGAGGGCGGCGGCGTCGGGGTGGTGGTGGGGGTGCCCTTCGGGCAGGGACGCCACCAGCTCCTGGAAGCGCCCGAGGGCCTGCATCGCATCCGCCCAGTCCTCGGCCGGCACCGCGGGCGGCTGCCCTTCCGGGAACCCCTGGAAGAAGCCGCTGAAGGTGCAGCGATTCGACCCGAAGCAGAGGACCGTCTCGCCGTCGTGGGGGGAGGGGAAACGGCGCAGGCCGTGCGCCTCGAGCAGGGCACGGAAGCGGGCGTGGGTGGCTCCCACCCACTGCCCTCCCAGGTCGACCCAGGCGGAAGGCCGCTGCCCAGAGGGCCCCGCCCCCTCCAGCCCCAGGGGGGCCCGCACCATCCGGCCCCCCACGGAGGGAGCCGCTTCGATCACCTGCACCGACAGTCCGGCGCCGCGCAGCTCCCTGGCGGCCACCAGACCGGCCAGCCCCGCTCCGACGAGGATGACGTCGTTCACGCCGGATCAGCCCGCCCCATCGAGCTGGCTCTTCATGCGCTCGAGGGTGAGGGTCATCTGCTCAAACATCTTCTCGGGGGTGAGGCCGAACTGGCCCAGCTGGGTGCGCAGCTGTTCGACGGTGAGCTTGGCCTGGAAGTCCTCGGACAGTTCGAAGCGCTTCATGAACACCTGGTACCGCTCCATCATCTCCTCCATCCGCTCGATGTAGAGCTTCTTGCCCTCGCGGTCGAACTTGCCGTACTCACTGCCCAGCTGCATCAGCTGCTGGTAATCGCTGAACAGCCGCTTCGCCTCGTCCTGGACGATCTCGGAGTCGAAGAAAGCCATGGGAGGTCTGCTCCGAACGGCGGGAAAGGTTGATTCTGCAGAGGCCAGGCAGGCCTGGGGAGTGCGGATCCACGTATCGCTTCCACCGGCCCGCCACGCCGGATACCGAATGGAAGCCCATCCCCTGGTGAAGATGAACGACCCCCATCCCCGGGGTGTCCCCGCCACTATGCCCGTGGACCTCACTCCCCTGCTGCCCCAGGTGCGTGACGACCTCAGTCGGGGACTGGCCCTGCTCAGCGGTGTCCGGCTGGTGCTGTGCCTGGGCAACCGGACCCAGATCACCCTTCTCATGGGCACCCCCGCCCGGATCCTGGGTGCCGTCACCACGGCCGCCGAGGGGCTCGCCCAGGTGCGCCGCCATCGACCCTCGCTGCTGCTGGTCAGCGACCGGCTGGAGGACGGCTGCGGCGTGGACCTCGTGGTCCAGGCCAAGGGGCGCCACCCGGAGGTCCGAACCTTGCTGCTGGTGTCCCAGGAGCACCGCCTCGCCAGGATCCGCAGGGCCCTGCAGGCGGGCTGCGATGGCATCGTGGCGGAGTCGCGTCTGCTCCAGGGCTCCGGCCTCCAGGCCCTGCACACCGTGCTGGGCGGCGGCCTCTACCTCGACCGTGGCCTGATCGGGGCGGTGCTGGCGGATCCGGAGCCCGGCGGCGATGCCGCCGAGCCGCTCAGCGCCCGGGAGCGGCAGGTGCTCGAGCGGGTGGTGCATGGCCTGAAGAACCACGAGATCGCCGCAGAGCTGATGGTGTCGGTCGACACGGTCAAGACCCACGTGCGCAACGTGCTGCTCAAGCTGCGGGTCCGGGGCCGCATCGAGGCGGTGGTGATCGGCCTGCAGCTGGGCCTGGTCGACTGGCCCCGACCCGGAGGAACCCGCTAGTTTCAGGCCCGACGTGCGTGCGCTCGGGCCTCCATGGCAAGACGCCACTGGCTCGATCCCCTGGCCCGCCACCTTCTTGAGGCCACCGGCCAGCTGCCGCCGCGGCCCCGGGCCACCCCAGCCGCGGCGGAGGCCATGGCGGCGGCGGAGACCCGCGACGCCGGGGTGGGGGCGGAGGAGGCCGTCGAACGGGAGTTGCTCGCCCTCAAGCTGGCCCTCGATCCGGCTCTGCGGTTCCGGGATGGGGTCGAAGTGCGCCACGCGGCCGCCCTGGGCTGGAGCCTCGAGGTCAACCACGCCGAGGCCCGCGACTGGCTGCGGCTGCCCGGCTGCCCGCCGGAGCTGGTGGATCGGCTGATCCGGCTCCAGGGCGAGGGCCGGCAGTGGGCCGGTCCCGGGGATCTGGCGGCGGCGCTCCAGGTTCCTCCCGCCCGGATGGACACCTGGTTGCCGGTGCTGCGCTTCCGGCGACGGGGCCATCCCAGACCCGGGCCGCTGCCGCCGCCGCTGGCGATCAACCAGGTGTCCGAACGGCTGCTGCAGGAACGGCTCGGCCTGGGGCCGGAGCCCTGCCGCCGGCTGCTGCGGGAGCGGGCCCGGGGGCCGTTCCAGGATCTGGCCGATCTCCAGGAGCGCCTGGAGCTCCCCCCCGAGCAGGTGGAGGGCTGGATCGGCCGGTTCCGCTACGACGCCGCTCCGGGGCCGGTGCTGCCACCGGCCCGGAGGCGGGCCCGATGAGCCGGCAGGGCGAACTGTTCCCGGCGGCGGCGGTGGCCGGCGCGCCGCCGCCGCCATCGCTGCCCCTGTGGCGCGAGCAGCTGCTCGCCTGGCAGGCCCGTCTCGCCGACCACCAGGGGCCGCTCTACGCCGCGGCCGGTGCCGTCGCCCCCCCCCAGCAGGGGCAGCTGTTCCCCGTACCCGCCGACCCCGGCGATCCCCACGAGCAGGTGCGGTGCTTCGATCCCCTCAGCCTCAGCCCCCAGAGCCTGTCCTTCTGGCGCTGGCCCCGATCTCCCCAGCAGGGGGCGGCGCTCTACCTGGTGATGGATCGTCCGCCCCAGCTGCCGCTGCCCCTGCTGCTGTACGTCGGCGAGACCGGACGGGCCGACCGGCGCTGGAAGGGGGACCATGACTGCAAGGACTACCTGGCGGCCTATGGCGAAGCCCTGGCGCGGGCGGGTCTGGAGGCGCGGCCGAGCATCCGCTTCTGGACGGACGTGCCACTGGCGGTCGTCCCGCGCCGCGCCCTGGAGCAGGCCCTGATCCGGCGCTGGCTTCCCCCCTTCAACAAGGAGACCCGGGACCGCTGGGCCACCCCGTTCACGGCCGGGTACGCCTGAGTCCCACGGCGATGCTGGCTACGATCATGGGTCGCCTGCGCTGGGTCCATGGAGTTTCGCTGTGTTGCCGTCGACCGGGGCGGCCCCGGTCCCCTCTCGGAGATCTGGGCGGGGGACACCCTGGTGGTGGGGCTGTTCACCGCCGCCGCCGGCGGCGGTCGGGGCCTGGTGGAGGAGCTGGTGGGGGATGCCCTCGAGGGCTGGCTGCGGCGCCACCGGTTCGAGGGCAAGAGTGGCCAGACCCTCACCCTCGAGCGGCCCGGCGGCACCCCGGCCACCCTGATCCTGGTGGGCCTGGGGGATCCGGCCGAGTTCGGTCTCGATGCCCTGCGCCAGGCGGGCGCCGGCGCGGCCCGCACGGCCGCCGGAGCCGGCGCCGAGCAGATCGGCCTGTGGTTTCCCCTGGAGGGGCTCGAGCCGGCGGCGGCGGCGGCGGCCATGGCGGAGGCGGTGCGGCTGGGCCTCTATGACGACCAGCGCTTCAAGAGCGAGGCCGAGCCCCGCTGCCTGCCCGGCCAGGTGACCCTGCTGGGGGTGGCGCAGGCCGCCGAGGCGGGCCTGGCCCATGTGGCCGCCACCTGCAGCGGCGTGGAACTGGCCCGGCGGCTGGTGGCGGCCCCGCCCAACAAGGTGACCCCCCAGTCGCTGGCCGATGAGGCGGCCGCCATCGCCGACGCCTTCGGCCTCGAGATCAAGGTGCTGGAGCGGGCCGACTGCGAAGCCCTCGGCATGGGGGCCTACCTGGGGGTGGCCCAGGGCTCCGACCTGCCCCCCAAGTTCATCCATCTCACCTGCCGGCCCGCCGGCGAGGTGACCCGAAGGGTGGCGCTGGTGGGCAAGGGGCTCACCTTCGACTCCGGCGGCTACAACCTCAAGACGGCCGGCTCCCAGATCGAGATGATGAAGTACGACATGGGCGGCAGCGCCGCCGTGCTGGGGGCGGCCCGCGCCATCGCCGAGATCCGCCCCCCCGGCCTGGAGGTGCACGTGATCGTGGCCAGCTGCGAAAACATGATCAGCGGCGGTGCCATCCACCCGGGCGATGTGCTTACCGCCTCCAACGGCAAGACCATCGAGATCAACAACACGGATGCGGAGGGGCGTCTCACCCTGGCCGATGCCCTCGTCTACGCCTGCGGCCTGGAGCCCGACGCCATCGTCGATCTCGCCACCCTCACCGGCGCCTGTGTGATCGCCCTGGGCGAGGAGATCGCCGGCCTCTGGTCCCCCAGCGACGGCCTGGCCGAGGCCCTGCTCGCCGCCGGCACGGCAGGAGGCGAGGCCCTGTGGCGCATGCCCCTGCGCGGCTCTTATGGAAAGGGGCTCAAGAGCCACGTCGCCGACATGAAGAACACCGGCCCGCGGCCGGGGGGCTCGATCACTGCGGCCCTCTTCCTGCAGGACTTCGTCACCAGGGGGCTGCCCTGGGCCCACCTCGACATCGCCGGCACCGTCTGGAGCGACAAGGAGCGGGGGCTGGATCCGGCGGGGGCCACCGGCTTCGGTGTGCGCACCCTGGTGGCCTGGCTGGTGGCGGGCGCTGCCGCCTGAACGCCGGCGCCTAGGTTTGCCTCCAGACCAGACAACGCATCGCGCCATGGCCGTTCACAAGATCCGCTGGTATGTGAAGGCCCAGCTCGGGGTGCTCCTGCTTCCGGCCGGACTCTGCCTGTTCGGGGAGGCTGTGATCCGCAAGGGCATTCAGACGTGGTCGGCCCTGGCGGCGGCGGCCGACCAGGGGCAGTCACTGCCGGAGGCCGGTCCCTGGGTCTGGTACGGGGCCCTCGGCCTGATCCTGATCAATGCCGGTGTGGGGCTGATGGTCGAGAGCGGGCTGCTGCGGGGCTACCCGCGCACGCCGCCCCGGGCCTGAGGCAACGCTCAGGCGGCCACCGGTTCGGTGTCGCCCTGGCCGGAGATGTGGGCGTGCAGCTCGGCAGGGGATTCGAGGCGGTGGATCTGCCAGGTTGTTTTGTCACCGCAGCCGGCCTGCAGCTTGTCGAGATCGTCGGACGCCTGCCTTGGGCTCGCGTACGGCCCGATGTGGCGCGTCTGCAGACCGTCCCGGATGGTCAGCAGATACATACAGAAGCCCTCCGGTAATGGCTCAAACGCTAAGGCATTCTCCGGGTAGCGACAGGGGGGTGGGCTGTGCGGTTTCCCCGGCCGGAGCTGGCGTTGGCCAGGGGATGACCTCAGCCGCCATTCCAGCGCTGGCTGGTGCGGGCCCTCCGCCCCCAGAGCGCGTCCAGACGTCGGTCGCGGCCGCAGGACCAGCGGTAGTAGTTGTAACGGACGCCATTGCGCTTGGCGTAGTCCTGGTGGTACCCCTCCGCCGGCCAGAACTTCGCCAGGGGCCGGACCGCCACCTTGATCGCCGCTGCCGGCTTGCCCAGTTCCCGGGCGGCCGCCACCAGGCTGTTGCGGGCCTCCACGGCCTGGTTGGCGCTGGTGGTGAAGATCACGGGCCTGTAGGAATCGCCGCGGTCACAGAACTGTCCGCCGCCGTCGAGGGGATCGATGTTGCGCCAGTAGGCCCGCAGCAGGGTGTCGTAGCGGATTTCGGTGTTGTCGAAGCGCACCCGCACCACCTCCTGGTGGCCCGTTCCGCCGGCCGAGACCTGCTTGTAGGTGGGGTTGCCGCCCTTGCCGCCGCTGTAACCGCTCTCCACGTCGAGGACCCCGGGGAGCCCCTCCAGATCGTGCTCCAGGCACCAGAAACAGCCGCCGGCCAGCACGGCTTCCTCGGTGGCGGCCAGGGCCGGTGCCACCGGCCCGCCCAGGGCCAGCAGCAGACCAAGCACGAGGGCGATCAGTCGCATGGGGGATGTCCCGGGAAGGATTCCAGAATCGCCGTGGCGGCCCGGCGGGTGACGCCCGGCTCCCCGAGCTCCCGCCGGAGACGAACGTAGCCCTCCTGCACCCGCTCCCGCGCCCCGGAGCCCGGATCGAACAGGGGCAGCAGGGCCGCGACGATCGCCTCCGGGGTGAAGGCGTCCTGCAGCAGCTCCGGCACGAGCCGTTCGCCGAGCACCAGGTTCACCGGCGAGATGTGCTCCACGTTGAAGTGGATCACGTGCTTCGCCAGGAAGGCGGTGGGTCGGCTCACCCGGTACCCGGCCACCTGGGGCACCCCCCGCAGGGCCAGCTCCAGGTTGGCGGTGCCGGACTTGGTCAGGGCGGCATCGGCGGCGGCGCACAGCAGCGGCCGCAGCCCGTCGGCCTCGCCGGCTGGGATCACCCGCACCGCGGTGGCCCCGGCGGAGGCCATGGCATTGCGCAGGGCCGTCTCGAACCCCGCGAGGCCGGCGGGGAGCAGCACCTGCAGGTCGGGGAGGCGCTGCTGCAGCAGGGCCACCGCGGCGGCCATGGAGGGCAGCAGATAGCGCAGCTCCTGGCGGCGCGAGGCGGGCAGCAGCAGCAGCACCGGCGCCTCCGCCGGCAGGTCGAGTCGCGCTCGGGCCTCCTGTCGCGACGGCCGCTGCTCGAGGGTGTCGATCAGGGGATGGCCCACCCAGGTGACCTGGGCGCCCCGCTCGGCGTAGAAGCGGGCTTCCTCCGGGAAGATCGCCAGGATGCGGTCGGTGAAGCCGATCAGCCGGGTGGTGCCGCCGTCACCGAGGCGGAAGGCCCATTCCTGGGGGGCGATGTAATAGGTGATCGGCACCTGGGGATAGAGGCGGCGCAGGCGCAGGCCCAGATTCACGTTGGCCCCCATGTAGTCGATCAGCACCACGGCGTCGGGGGGGTGCTGCTTCAGCCAGCGCCGTACCCGCGCCTGCAGCCGCAGGGTGGGCAGCACCAGCGGGATCGGCTCCCACAGGCCGATGGCCCCGAGCTTGGTGGTGTCCGCCAGAAGCCAGGCGCCGGCCCGTTCCATGCGGCTGCCGCCGAGGGCCACCACATCCAGGGGAAGCGACCGGCGGGTCGCCTCCTCATGCAGGGCCTTGACCAGAAGGGATCCCTGCAGATCACCGGAGACTTCTCCGGTGCTGACCAGCACTCGCACCATCAGCGCTGGGCCGGCAGCGGTCCGCGCCGGCCCGGCCCCACCGAGGCCTCGAGAAAGGCGCACAGCTCATCGGCCGCGGCCAGCAGGGGCCGCTCCCGGGCCTGGCGCAGGGCAGCGGCCAGCACCAGATCGCTGCGGTAGATGAGGGTCCAGAGATCCTGCAGCTGGCGGAACTGGGCGCCGTCGTCGAGCTGGGCCATGCCGCTGCGGCGCAGACCGACGCGGTTGAGGCCCCGGATGCGGCCGGGGTGGCCCTCCACGGTCATGAACGGGGGCACGTCCCGGTCGATGCGGCTCATGCCGCCCACCATCGCAAGGCTGCCGATGTGGACGAACTGGTGGATGCCGAGCACGCCGCCGATCACGGCGCGCTCGCCGATCACCACATGACCCGCCACCGCCACCCCGTTGGCGATGACGATGCGGTCGGACAGCTGGCAGTTGTGGCCGATGTGGCTGTAGGCCATGAGAAGGTTGCCGTTGCCCAGCACGGTCCGCTCCCCTTCGGCGGTGGCGCGGTTGATGGTGACACACTCGCGGATCGTGTTCTCGTCGCCCATCACCACTTCGGTGGGGGCGCCGCCGTACTTGAGGTCCTGGGGCTCGAGGCCGATGCAGGCCCCCGGGAAGATCCGGTTGCCCTTGCCCATCCGCACGCGCCCGTCGATCACCACATGGGGACCGATGCGGCTGCCCTCGCCGATCTCCACCTCCGGCCCGATCACCGCGTAGGGGCCGATTTCCACCCCTGGGGCCAGCCGGGCCCTGGGATCGACCAGGGCCGTGGGATGCACCGATGTCGTCATGGCTGCGCTCGACATCGCGTCAGTCCACGAGCGAGAACATCAGCTCGCCCGAGCAGACCCGCTCGCCATCCACGGTGGCGGTGGCCTGCACCTTGCCGAAGCGTTTGCGCTTGACGCTGAGCAGTTCGCAGGTGATCAGCAGCTGGTCGCCGGGCACGACGGGCCGCCGGAAGCGGACGCCGTCGATGCCGGCGAAGACGAACAGACCCTTCGGCAGGTCGGGCATCTGGGTGACGATCAGGCCCCCCACCTGGGCCATGGCCTCGACGATCAGCACCCCCGGCATCAGGGGCCGACCCGGGAAATGGCCCTGGAACTGCGGTTCGTTGAAGGTGACGTTCTTGAGGGCCACCGCCCGCTGGCCGGGGACGTACTCCACCACCCGATCCACCAGGGCGAAGGGATAGCGATGGGGGAGCAGATTGAGGATCTGTTCGCAGCTGAGCACCACGGACTGCGCCGTGTCCGTGGCGGGGCCAGCGGGCGCGGCGGGGGAAGGGGCCGTGGCGGCCTCAGGAGCGGCGGAGGGAAGAACGGTCAAGGATTCAGTGGGTCGGTACGGGTACGGGCAGGTGGGGCGCCTGGGCCGCAAGGGCCGCGGCCACGGCGGTGTGCAGGCCATGGGAACCGCGGTAGGCAAAGACATGGGCCCGCGGCAGGCCCACCAGCGCCAGATCTCCCAGCAGGTCCAGAAGCTTATGGCGCACCGGTTCGTCGGCGAAGCGCAGGGGCGGATTCAGCCAGCTGTCCCCATCGCAGACCAGGGCGTTGTCGAGGGCGCCGCCGCGGATCAGGCCCGCGGCCAGCAGCTGCTCCACCTGCTCCCGGAAGCCGAAGGTGCGGGCCGGGGCGATCTCGGCCACGAAGCGTTCGGGCGTGAGATCGAGGGCATAGAGCTGGCGGCCGATGGCCGCCTGGGGAAACTCGATCGCCGCCGCCAGGCGCAGCCGCTCGTTCGGCAGGGCCGCCACGAAGCCCAGCCCCTGGCCGAGGGTGAGGGGCAAGGGGGGCAACGGGGGTTCGATGCGCTCGCCCCGCTCGCTCAGCCCAGCCTCAGCGATCGCCTCCACCCAGGGCAGGGCCGAGCCGTCGAGCAGGGGGATCTCCCCCCCTTCCACCCACAGTTCCGCCTGGCTCACCCCGGTGCCGGCCAGGGCCGCCAGCAGGTGCTCCACCGTCGCCAGGCGGCGATCGCCGACCTGCAGGCAGGTGCACAGGCGGGTGTCGCTGACCTGGCCGGGGCCGAGACGCTGCAGGGGAAGCTCCGGGGCATCCAGCCAGCCCAGCCAGTAGCCGGGCCGTTCCGAGGGGCCTAGGCGCACACGGGAAACCGTGCCGCTGTGAAGCCCGACCCCGGAGCGCTCCACGCCGGAGCGCAGGGTCCAGGCCTGGCGATAGTCGCTGGGCCAGCTGGTCACTAGAACTTCCAGCCCACGCCGAGGTTGAAGCGCCACTCGCCGGTGAAGTCCTGGCTGGCCACCTCCAGGCGCAGCGGACCGACGGGGGTGGTGACGATCAGACCGGTGCCGACCGAGAAGCCGGAGCCGGGCTTGCTGAGCAGGCCGCCGATGTTGCCCGGAACATTGGCCTGAGAGCCGAAGGTGGTGCCGCCGTCGATGAACAGCTCGCCACTGACGATGCTGAACAGGGGGAAGCGGTATTCGATCGTGGCCTCGCCGAAGCTGCGGCCGACGCCCAGATCGCAGTCGAAATAGCCCCGCACCGAGTTGCCGCCGCCGAGGCAGAAGGCCTCATAGGGAGGCAGGTCGCCGATCACCGATCCGGCGGACACCTGGAAAGCCAGGGCCTGCTTGCAGTCCTCGGTTTCGCCGGGCTTCGGACGGCAGCCCTTGTAGAACTTCAGCCAGCGCACCGGGATGAAGTGGGTGAAGCTGCCCCGAATGCGGTTGAAGGTGGGGGAATCGGGTCCCACTGAGAAGAACTGCTCGGTGCCGATGCTCAGGAAGTTGCCCTGGGTGGGGTTGCGGGGATCGTTGAGGGTGCTCATCGTCGCCGCCAGTCGCAGGCCCACCAGCTGGTTGCGGGCGGCGCAGTTGAAGGCCAGGCAGATGATCGAACTGGTGCGCACTGAATCCAGTTCATTGGCATCGTTGGGGACGGCCAATCCAAAGCGACGCGAGTTGCCGGCGAAATCCATCGGCGTGGCCACCTGACCGGTGAGGCCCAGCAGCACCGTCCAGGGCGCCCGCTTGAAGGGATTGCCCCCGTTGAGGGGGCGCACGAACTGGACGTTGGCGCCGACGCGCTGGATCAGCACGCTGTTGCCGTCGTACTGGAACCAGCTGAGATCCTCTCCTTTGGCCTCGGCGGCGTTTTTGGCTGCCGTCACCGACGAGAAGCTTTCCCTGAGGGGATTCGACGATGAAAAGATACCGTAAGCAAATTGAGTGCCAGGGGCCCGGTAGAAATCGGCAACGGTGAAGATGTTGCCGTTGTTCTGACTCTGGAACACCTGGGGGGCATCCCGGCTGATGAAAGCCCTCATGCGGAAGGCGGTGCGGAACTTGTCCCCCTTGATCCAGGGGTCGGAGAAGGAGATGTCGGCCAGGCCGCCGAACTGGCCGTAGGTGAAGCTGGTGGAGAGGTCCCAGGCCCGGCCGAACAGGTTGCTGTCCTGCAACTGGATCTGGCCGAAGACCCCCTGGCTCTGGCTGTAGCCCAGACCCCCCGAGAGGGAGCCGGTGGACTGCTCGACCACCCCCAGCACGATCACCACCGAACCGGGATCCTCCGGTTCGGGGCGCAGCGTCACCTTGACGTCGCTGAACAGGCCGGTGCCGTAGAGGCGCTTGAGGTCGTCCTCCAGGTTGCGGCGGTTGAAGATCTCGCCGGGCTTGATGGAGATCTCGCGGGTGATCACCCAGTCCTTGGTCTTGCCCTTGATCGGCTGGCCCTTGTCGTTGGTGGCCGACCCCTCCTTGTTGAGGAACTGGACCTCCACGCCCTTCACCGTGCCCTGGCGCACCAGCAGCTGCACGTCACCGTCGGGCCCGATCCGGGAGGGGCCGGTGACGCGGGCCAGGGAGAAGCCCTGATCCGCGTACCACTTCTGCAGCTCCTGCATGCGTCCCTGCAGGGTCACCAGGTTGAGGGTCTTGCCGTAGTCGCCGGCGAAGGTGTCCAGCACCACCGATTCCGGCACCTTGGCGTCGGCCGGATCCAGACTCACCTTGGTGAGCACCGGGTTGGGCACCACCGAGACCACCAGCCGCACCCCCAGGGGGCCGTCCTCAGGCTGGATGCGTACATCGGAGAACCAGCCCGTGGCGTAGATGGCCTGGAGGTCCGTTTCCAGTTCGCTGCGGGTGATGGCGTTGCCGGGGGTGACCGCCATGGCGGCGTAGGCCGCCAGCTCCAGCCGCTCACGCTCGGGGTGGTCGCCGAGGCCTTCGATCACCACCTCGCTGATCAGCACCCGGGGTTCGGCCGAGGCCGAGGGGGCGGGGGCCGGTGCGAGGGAGGGCCTGCCGGGCCGGTCGTCGCTGGCGGCGGGGGGGCTGGGCGTGGTGCCGGGGGTCGCGCTCGGGGCTGGCGCCGGGGCCGGGCTGGAGGGGGTGGCTCCGGGGCCGGGTGTCACCGGACTCGCCCCGGCCGGCGGCCCGGCCTCCGCGGGGTCGGCGAAGGGATCGGCGCCGGCCTGGGCCACAGCGCCTGAGGGGGGCCGGCTGAGGGAGCCTGCGGGATGCTGTTCCTCCTGGACGGGTTGGCTTTCGGCGGAGCGTGCCTGGCCACCGGCCAGGAGCAGGGCCATCAGCAGGGGCAGGGAGGCGGTCGCCGCCCGGGGCGTGACGCTTCGAAGGATCTGGGGCCTGCCGAGGCGAACGCCAATCATGGATGTCGTCTGCAGAGCGGCCAGGCCGCAAAATCCCGCTGACCTTACCCGTAGACCCGCGGTTCGGGACAGACCCCTTGGACCCGTTTGAGGACCTCCCCGTAGGCCTCGACAACGCCGCCCAGGTCCTGTCGGAATCGATCCTTGTCCAGGATCCGAGCCTGGGCGTCGCTTGCCGCCCGGTTCCAGAGCCGGCAGGTGTCGGGGCTGATCTCGTCCGCCACCACCAGTTGACCGTCGGAGGTGAACCCCAGTTCGATCTTGAAATCCACCAGTTCGAGATCCACCCGGGCGAACAGATCACGCAGGGCGTCGTTGACCCGGAAGGCCAGGGTCCGCATCGTCTCCAGCTGGTCGGGCGTCAGCAGCTGCAGGCGGTCCAGCCGCGCTTCGCTGAGCAGGGGATCTCCCAGGGAGTCGTCCTTGTAGTAAAGATCGAGGAGGGGTGGATCCAGATGGGTGCCCGCCTGGATCGGCATCTGGCGGCAGAGGGAACCGGCCGCCACGTTCCGCACCACCACCTCAACCGGCACCACCCGCACCGGCCGCACCATCATCCAGCGGTCCCCGTGAAGCCCCAGGTAGTGGGTGGGCACCCCCAGCTGTTCCAGGTGCTCGAACAGCAGGGCGGAGATGCGGCAGTTCAGGGCCCCCTTGCCGAGGAGCCGGGCCTTCTTGAGGGCGTTGAAGGCCGTGGCGTCATCCTTGTACTCCACGGCCACCACATCGCCCCGGTCGGTGGCGTACACCCGCTTGGCCTTGCCTTCGTAAAGGAGGGGGCCGGTGGCAGGGGAGAGGCTCATGGCGCTTGGGCAGGGGCAGGAGCAGGGGCAGGGATCGGGGCCGGTTCCGGGACCGCTTCCGTCGTCGGCACCGGCAGATCGGCGGCGTGGCCGCCCGGATCCCGGGGAGAGCGCAGCCGGATCTCCAGCTCGCGGGCGCGCGGCGCCGCGGAGGGATCCTCGCGCCGCCGGCGCCACTCCCCGTAGGCGTCGTCGATCCGGCCGCTGAGCCGCAGGCGCCGGGCCACGGCCCGCTCCGACGGCAGGGCGGCCTGGGTGTCCAGCAGCTCGGCCACCAGACCCCAGGCGCCCGCCGCCGCCGCCTGCTCCAGGGCCGCCTCCAGCAGGGCTTCCCGCTGGGGCGCCGGCAGCTCCGCCAGCATCCCCACCGCCTGCTGCAGGCGCAGGGCCCCCTCCAGCCCGCCCTGGCGAGCCCGGACCAGCAGTTCACCGCCGACCCGGGGGAAGCCGCGCGATTCCAGATGCAGGGCCAGCAGTTCCAGGGCCGGGCGGCTGATCACGGTGCCGTCCTCGCGGCGCTGCAGCGGCAGGGCGAGGGCCTCGAGGGACGTGCCGCTCTCCTGTCTCAACCGCTCCAGGGCCAGGGCCGCCCGACGGTGGTCGAGCCCGGCCGCGGCCGCCCTCCACTGCAGCTGCAGCCATTGCACCCGCTCGGCTCCGGCGGCCGGGCCGTAGCGGTTGAGCACGTCCATGGCCGCGCTGGGCGCCCGGCAGCTGAGCAGCACGTCGGCGTTGGCCAGCACCACCTCGAGGGGCTGGGGGGCCGGGTGGAGCGTCAGCAGCCGCTCCTGCAGCTGCCGCAGGCGCTCGGGCAGATCGGCCTCGGCGCTCTCCCGGCAGGCCGCGTCGAGCTGTTCGAGATCCCCATCGCGGAGCAGCGCGGCGAAGGCCTCGTCGCTGAGGAGCGGCGGCCACTCCGCGGGCTCGGCCGCGGGCTCCGCCGGCCCGCCGGGGCTGCCCCCAGCGTCGGCCGGTGTCGGGGCGGCCGGGGCGGGCGTCGCCGGGCCGGGGGCCGCGGCATGGGCGAGCGATGGCCCGATCCCCGCGGCCGCCGCCAGGAGGGCCAGGGCGCCGAGGCCGCCCAGGACCGACCATCCACGGCTCCGCCGGCGCGCCGGCGGGGCGGGGGTGGGTCCGGATCCCCCGGGCGGGACGGCGGTCGAGGCGGCGGTCGGGAAGAATGGCAAAGGGGAGTGGCGGCAAGGCTGGTGAGGGCGACCGGTGCAGCACCCGTGCCGGCGCACAACCTAGGGGAGCCCCTCTACCCGATCCACCCCCCTTCCGCTTCCCCACCGCCCCATGGCCCCGTTGACCGTTCCTGACCCTTCCACCCCGCTCCAGGGGCCGGCCCGGATCCTGGTGGTAGGCGGCGGCGGCCGCGAGAATGCCCTGGGCTGGGCCCTGGCGCGCTGTCCGGAGGTCGAGCAGGCGCTGGTGGCCCCGGGCAACGGCGGCACCTCCGCCCTGGCGGGCTGCCGCCAGCTGGCCATCGCCGAGACCGACCATGGCGCCCTGGTGGCGGCCTGCCATGAGCATGCCGTCGACCTGGTGGTGGTGGGTCCTGAAGCGCCGCTGGCGGCTGGCCTGGCGGACCGGCTGCGCGCGGAGGGGCTGGCGGTGTTCGGCCCCGGGGCCGACGGGGCCCTGCTGGAGGCCAGCAAGCGCTGGGCCAAGGACCTGATGCGGGAGGCGGGGGTCCCCACCGCGGCGTCCTGGGCGGCGACGGACCGGCAGCAGGCCCTGGAGGCGCTCGATCGCCACGGCCGCCCCCTGGTGGTGAAGGCCGATGGCCTGGCCGCCGGCAAGGGCGTGACGGTGGCCGACAGCCTCGAGGAGTGCCGCGCCGCCATCGAGGAGGTGTTCGCCGGGCGCTTCCAGAACGCCACCCCGGGAGCGGAGGCCGCCGCCCCCTCCCTGGTGCTGGAGGAGCGCCTTCACGGCCCGGAGGTGTCGGTGTTCGCCCTCACCGACGGCCGCTCCATGGTGCTGCTGCCCCCGGCCCAGGACCACAAACGCATCGGCGAGGGGGACACGGGGCCCAACACCGGCGGCATGGGGGCCTACGCGCCTGCCCGGTTGCTGGATGCGGCCGGCATGGAGGAGGTGCGCCAGCGGGTGCTGGAGCCGATCATGGCGGCCCTGCGAGCACGGGGCATCGACTACCGCGGCGTGATCTTCGCCGGCCTGATGCTCACCGAGGCCGGTCTGCGGGTGATCGAGTTCAACTGCCGGTTTGGGGATCCGGAGTGCGAAACCCTGATGCCCCTGCTCGGCCCGGAGCTCGCCCGGGTGCTGCTGGCCTGCGCCACCGGCCGGCTCGACAAGGCCCCGAGGCTGTCGATCGCGCCCCGCTGCAGCGCCTGCGTGATCGCGGCCGCCGAGGGCTACCCCGGCGACGTGCGCCGTGGGGATCCGATCCATGGCGACCTCGGCGACGACCTCGATCGGCAGCTGTTCCACGCCGGCAGCCGCCGCACCGAGGCGGGCCCCGTGGTCACGGCCGGCGGTCGGGTGCTGGCGGTGGTGGCCCAGGCCGACGACTTCGACACCGCCTTCGAGCGGGCCTATGACGGCCTGGGACGGGTGGGATTCGAGGGCATGGTCTACCGCAGCGACATCGGCCACCAGGTGCGGACGCGACGTCCGGCCCTGCCATGACCCGCTCCGCTTCCGGTTCCGCCCCGGACGGCGGCGAGGCCGCCGGCGCCTTCAGCCTCTGGCGGGCACGCCTGCAGCGCTGGTGGGCCGAGTTCAGCCTCCAGACCAAGCTGCTGGCGGTCGCCACCCTGGTGGTGAGCCTGCTGATGACGGGGATCACCTTCCTGGCCCTCAACGGCATCCAGCGCGATGCCCGGATGAGCGACACCCGTTTCGCCCGGGATCTCGGGCTCCTTCTGTCGGCCAACGTCACACCCCTGGTGGCGGAGGGCAACGACCGCGAGCTGGCCTCGGTGGCCGAACGCTTCTGGCAGTCCAGCCGCAGTCTCCGCTACATCTTCTTCGCCGATTCCGACGGGGTGATCTACCTCGGCATTCCGATGGGCGGCAGCACCGGCATGGGCGAACGGGTGCTGAGCCGGCGCCTGGAACTGCCGGCCGACATCCAGCGCCGACCCGACAATCCCCTGATCCGCCAGCACCTCACCCCGGACGGCCAGGTCACCGATGTGTTCGTGCCGATGGTGAGCGACGGGCGCTACCTGGGGGTGGTGGCCCTGGGCATCAACCCCAATGAGACGCTCCTGGCCAGCGCCGCCCTCACCCGGGAGGTCACGGTGGCGGTGTTCATCTCCATCTGGGTGCTGGTGATCCTGGGCTCGGTGTTCAACGCCCTGACGATCACCCAGCCGGTGAAGGAACTGCTGCGGGGGGTGCGCTCGATCGCCGGGGGCAACTTCGAGACCCTCATCGCCCTGCCGGTGGGGGGCGAACTGGGGGAGCTGCTCAACGGCTTCAACACCATGGCCTCCCAGCTGGAGGTCTACAAGGCGGCCAACATCGAGGAGCTCACCGCTGCCCAGGTGAAGCAGCAGTCGCTGATCGCCACCATGGCCGACGGCGCCATGCTGCTCGATGCCGAGGGCAGGATCGTGCTGGCCAACCCCACCGCCCGCAGGCTGTTCCGCTGGGAGGGCCGCAACCTGGAGGGCAGCGAGCTTGCCGCCGAACTGCCGGACCGGCTGGCGATGGAGCTGCACGATCCCCTCGAGAGCCTGATCAGCAGCGAGCGCGACAACACCGAGGTGCGCTGCAGCTTCGGGGATCCCCCCCGCACCCTGCGCATCGTGCTGCAGTCGGTGCGTGATGCCAGCGGCGAAACCCTCAAGGGCATCGCCATGACGATCCAGGACCTCACCCGGGAGGTGGAGCTGAACGCCGCCCAGAGCCGCTTCATCAGCAACGTGTCCCACGAGCTGCGCACACCCCTGTGCAACATCAAGAGCTATGTGGAGACGCTCCACGACATGGGCGACCTGCTCAGCGCCGAGGAGCAGAAGGAGTTCCTGAGCATCGCCAACGCCGAGACCGACCGGCTCTCCCGCCTGGTCACCGATGTGCTCGACCTGTCGCGGCTGGAGTCCGACCGGGTCTGGCAGCTGGAGCCCATGGACCTCGCCCCGGCCATCGAGCAGACCCTGCGCACCTACCGGCTGAATGCCGAGGAGAAGGGGGTGATGCTGCTCTTCGCCGGGGACCAGCACCTGCCCCGGGTGCGGGGCAACTGGGACCTGCTGCTGCAGGTGTTCGACAACCTGGTGGGCAACGCCCTCAAGTTCACCCCCAGCGGCGGCCAGCTGCTGCTGCGCGCCTACCCCTGGCCCGACCACTGCCCGCTGGATCCCGCCGCCGAGGCGGACGACCATCCCGCCTGCAGCTTCACCTCGCGCCTGCCGCGGCTGCGGGTCGAGATCGCCGACACCGGCTGCGGCATCTCCGAGGCCGACCAGGCACGGATCTTCGAGCGTTTCTTCCGGGTCGAGAACGCCGTGCACACCGAGGCCGGCACGGGGCTGGGACTCTCGATCGTGCGGGGCATCCTCGAGAAGCACGGCAGCCAGGCGCGCATGGCCAGCGAGCCCGGCGTGGGCACCACCTTCTGGTTCGACCTGCCCCTGGAGGAGGCGGATGGAGATGAACTGCGGGTGCAGGCGGAGCGGTCCGCGTCCATGGCCGAGATCGAAGCGGAGCGAAGAATCCCCGCCTAAGATCGCGCGTCCATTCCGGCATCTCCCACCGAGAATGCATGTCTTCATCCATATCGGCACCCACAAGACAGGAACCACATCCCTCCAGGCCTGGCTGAGGAGGTGCTCCCGTGAGCTGGCGGCCTCCGGCATCCTCGTTCCCTCGGCCGGCACCCTCTGTGACAGTTCCGGCCATCACAATCTGGCCTTCCAGCTGGGGGGCGACAGCCGCTACGACCCATCGCTTGAAGGCTTGAACGAGCTGGTCGAAGAGTTGCGTCACGCCAGCCGTACGCCAGGCCTGCAGCGAGCTGTGCTGAGCAGCGAGGATTTCATCTGTCTGGTGGAGAAGCCCGATGGGCTGCGTCGTCTGGAGCATGCCCTGCGGGCGGAGGGACATACGCTGACGTGGTGATGTTCCTGCGCCGTGTCGACGACTATTCCGAATCGCTCTACACCACCCTCTGGGGCTGTGGGGTTCGTCCCCGCTTCGGCTACCCGGGTTTCGTTCTTTCCATCCTGATCAGGGGAAAGTACGCCCAGACACAGCGATTCGGAGGCACGGTCCATTACTTTCAGTTCACGGCCTTTTGCCGCCGCTGGCGCCAGCTGTCGGCGTCTCCGCTGTTGCTGTTCGACTACGATCAGGCCGTTGCCGATGAGGGGATTCTGCCTTGTTTTCTGCGGGTCCTCGGTGCATCTGAGGGCCTCATCGTCACGGCCGGCCGTGATCAGCCCCGCTTCAACAGCCGCCTGGAGCACGTCACCCGGCGCTACCGGAGACTGCTGCGGCCGCTGCTGATGGCCCGGTTCCAGCGTGCCAACCAGCGTGTCATCCATGACGGATCGATCATGGCCAGCACCCGTATGATCGGCGCCCCGGCACCACTATCCATCGGTGCATCTGTTCCTCCATATTGGTGACCACAAAACGGGGAGCACATCCATTCAGGCCTTTCTCCGCAGGCGGGCGGCAGATCTTCAAGCGGCGGGAATCTATGTTCCAACCTCAGGAACCTATTCGCCGGAGTCCGGCCACCACCATCTGGCCTTCGAGCTGCTCAATGACAAGCGCTGGAATCCGGTCCATGGCGGACTGGCTGAGCTCGTGCGGGAGTTGCGCAGCTGTCCGCTGCACCTGGCGGTGATCAGCGGCGAGGATCTCAGTCTCTTGGTCGTGCGGCCCGATCGATTGTGGCAGCTCGAAGCGACCCTCCTGGCGGAGGGGCACACCGTGAGTTGGCTGATGTTCCTGCGCCGGGTGGACCACTACCTGGAGTCGTTGTACTGCGAACTGAGGCGATCGGGGGTGAGGGCCCGGCTGGGCTGTCCCGGCTTTGCCTTCCGCCTCCTGCTGCAGGGGAGGCGCTATTCCAAGTTCTGTGATTACGCGGCTTTCGCACGCAGGTGGAGGGGCCTCTCGGATTCCCCGCTGCACCTGCTCGACTATGACGGGGCGGTGGGAGCGGAAGGGCTGCTGCTTCGCTTTCTGCAGACGATCGGCGCACCGGCCTCCCTGATCGGGGCCAACCAGGCGGGGCCGATTCTGAACCGGCGACGCGAACAGATCACGCGCCACTTCCGGAGTGTGCTGGGGCCCCTGCTGATGGCCCGCTTCCAGCGCTCCAACTAGCGGGTGCTGCAGAGCAGAAGCTGCGTCGGCTGAAAGGGTTCAGCTCTCGCCATCCACGCTGCGCATGATTCGTCCCAGGTCGGCCCGTTCGTCGGTGGTGATGCGGTGGGGGACGCCGCTGATGATGCGCTCGAAATTAGCGAAGGAATCCTTGATCTCCGGACCGTTGCCGGTGATCACGAATTCTCGGATGCCTTTGTCATGCCAGGAGCCCCGCATCTTGAACACGTTGAGGGCGCGGGCCATTTCACCGCGGATTTCCACATACTGCAGCAGCAGGATGGTGTCGGTGATCGTGGAGATGTGGGAATCGGTGATCGAATGACTTCCCATGAATTCTTCGGAGGTGTTGGTAAAGAATCCAGCGATTTCTTCCTGTTTTGCATAGCCGGTCACTCCGATCACGAACTGCCGGAAGGCGTTGTGGCTGACCCCACGAGCCAGAGCGGAGAGGGAGTCGATCGCCATCCGGGACGGCTTGAACTGGCTGATTTCTGTCTTGATGATCTGCAGATGATCCTCCAGACCGGTGGATTCCGGATAGGCGCAGATGATCTTGAGCAGGCCGTCCTGCTCCATCTGCTCGAAATCGATGCCCCAGCTGGTGGCGTTGCGCAGCAACTGAGAGCGGGATTCCTCGTAGGCGAACAGGATGGCCCGCTCCTTGCTGCGGCAGGCGTCCTCCACGAACTTGCTGACCAGCAGGGTCTTGCCGGTGCCGGTGGCGCCGGTCGCCAGGATGATGGAGTCCTTGAAGAAGCCGCCGCCACACATCTCGTCGAGCCGGGGGACGCCGGAACTCAGGCGCACGTTGGAGGATCGCTGGGTGAGCCGCATCGCCCCCAATGGGAAGACACTGATGCCGTGGCTGCCCATGGTGAAGGGGAACTCCCCCTTCATGTGGGTGGTGCCGCGCAGCTTGAGCACCTCCACGGTGCGTCGCCGCCGCTCGCCTTCCAGCACGTTGCGGAGGATCACCACGTTGTCGGAGACGAATTCCTCGACGCCATAGCGGGCGATGGCCCCATATTCATCGACCCGTTCGGTGGTCATCACCGTGGTGACGCCGATCTCCTTGAGCCGGGAGATGAGCCGGAAGATCTCCCGCCGCACCACCGAGATGGCGTCGTATTGCTGGAAGACGGCGGTGATGGAATCGATCGCCACCCGCCTGGCCTTGTATTTACGGATCGCGTAGTGGATCCGCTCGATCAGGCCGGAGAGATCGAAGCTGCCCGACACCTCCTGACCATCGGGATCCGGGGAGGCATCGAGCACGAACAGCTTGTTCTGCTCGACCATCTCCTGCAGATTCCAGCCGAAGCTGGAGGCATTGCGGAGGATGTCGAGGGGCGACTCCTCGAAGGTGACGAAGATGCCGTTTTCGTTGAATTGACGGATGCCGTTGCACAGAAAATTCAGGGAAAAGACGGTCTTGCCGGCTCCTGATGTCCCACTGATCAGGGTCGATCGCCCGATCGGCAGCCCGCCATGGCAGATGTCATCGAAACCCTCGATCCCCGTCGGAAGTTTCTGCATCAGCATCCGATTGGCAATGGCGGTGTGGTCGGCGGGGTCCTGCATCGAAGAGGTCGGTGTGGGGCGAGGGTCGGAAAGGTCTTGGGTTGGATCGGGACTCAGGAGGATTCCGTTATGGAGGACACATTGCCGGCTTCCATGTCATTGGTGTCGAGCTTGAAGTCCTCCTCGGTGAGCTCTTCATAGAGGAGATCAAGGCCGATCAGCACACGGTCCCGGTCGGAGAGATCGCCGATGATCCGTCGTACCGGCGGTGGCAGGATCTTCGCCAGGGTGGGTGTGGCCAGGATCTTGTCCTCCTCTGCCAGCTGGGGATTCTTGAGCACATCGATCACCTTCAGGGCGTAGACGCCTCGAAACTCTGACTCCAGGATGTCGCGCAACGTCTTCAGGGCCCGCATCGAATTGGGAGTGTTCCCCGCCACGTAGAGCTTGAGAATGTAGGTCTTGCGGAAGGTCATGGCTGGACTCAGGCGGTGGGGCTGGCGGATTCGGCTGTGGTGGGAGGCAGGACCGGCAGGTCGGGCGGGATGGAGCGCCGGTACATTTCGCAGAGGTGGGCCATGACATCGAGCAGGGCCAGTCGGTAGTCCTGGAGAAAATCGTTCTTCTGGCCTTTGAGCATCAGCAGTTTGCGAAATTCTTCGATCAGAGTCACGTGAATCTCGACCATCTTTGTGATCGGAAGGTCGGCGAAAAATGCTGTGTTCACGAAGCTTTCGATCGCCTGATTAGCCGCGGCGGGGTTCTTGAAATAGCTGATCAGCAGGTCCCGGTAGGTGCGTCGCAGCGAGTCGAGCAGTTCGTCGCGATCCTCTGTCTCCAGGTTGCGCAGGAAGCGGGAGGGGTCGCGCTTGTAGTAGACGCCGAGGTAGCCGAGGCGTCCATTGAGCCGGTTCGGCAGTTTCCAGCCGTCGGGGGTGGAGGCCCTGGCCTCGCTGCCGGCCGGCAGGGTGATGCTGCGCAGGAAGCGGGAGACGGCCGCATCCAGGCTGTAGCTCAGCTGCTCCAGCTGGTCGGGGGGGAGGCGGACCTCGGCGTCGTGGAACTTCACCTCGCCGTCCACCGGGCCGATCAGCACGGCCGGCAGCTTCAGGCCCTGGTCGTGGAGGCTGCCGAAGAAGCTGCCATCGACGGCGCCCTCCTCCAGCAGGATCCCGTCGAAGTCCTCGCGGCGCTGGCCCAGCTGCTCCAGGGGACCGGCGGCGGGATCCACCGGCACCAACTGGTAGCGGCCGCCCCTGAGCCACTGGCCGCAGGCCTTCGCCAGGGCGGGGGTCTGGATGAGGGAGAGGATGTTGAGAACCGGCTGGGGCATCGACCGCTGCGGCGGGGAGCTCCCCTGAACGGGCTGATTCTTGACGAAAGGGAGGCCCGAACGGGAAGATCTTAGTTCTGTCTTTCGATTCCGTGCGCCCAGGCCCAATGGTGGTTTCCCGCCGCCAGCCTGGCCACGCCCCCTGAGCGATGACCCAAGCCCCCCCGAAGGAAGCCCCTGCCAAGGACCCTTCCGACCAGGACGACACCGGCGCCTACGCGATCGTCGAGGCCTCCGGCCAGCAGTTCTGGCTCCAGCCTGATCGCTACCTCGACCTCGACCGCATCAACGCCGAGGTCGACAGCACCGTGACCCTGGAGAACGTCCTTCTGGTGAAGGACGCCTCCGGGACCACCCTCGGGCAGCCCTATGTGAAAGGCGCCAGCGTCGAACTCAAGGTGATGGCCCACCGCCGTGGACCCAAGATCCTTGTTTACAAGATGCGTCCCAAGAAGAAGACCCGCCGCAAGAACGGCCACCGCCAGGAGCTCACCCGGGTGATGGTCCAGACGATCAAGGTGGGCGGCAAGTCGATCGCCTGATCAGGCCACCGGTCCCCCCTCCCTTTCCTCCCCTACCCCTGTCTACCCGCTCCCATGGCCCACAAGAAAGGCACAGGTTCCACCCGCAACGGTCGCGACTCCAACGCCAAGCGCCTCGGCGTCAAGCGTTATGGCGGTGAGACCGTCAGCGCCGGCGCGATCCTGATCCGCCAGCGCGGCACCTCCGTGATTCCAGGCGTCAACGTGGGTCGCGGCTCCGACGACACCCTCTACGCCTTGGTGGATGGGGTCGTCAGCTTCGAATCCATCAAGCGGGGTCTGCGCAACCGCAAGCGCGTCAACATCGCCGTCGGCGCCTAGGTCCCTGGCGGGGGGACGTCCGCCAGTTCGGCGCCGTCCCCCGGCACCTCCAGATAGCGCCGGAGCCAGCCCACCAGCAGGTAGAAGGGCAGGGTGTCGGCCAGGGCCGCCACCAGCTTGAACACGTACCCGCTGGCGATGAACAGCGCCAGTTGGGGCAGCACGGGCTCGCCCTGTCGGATGGGCAGCACGTGGGCGGCGTAGTGGCTGATCAGCACCACCGCCGAGGTGTCGACCACCTGGCTGACCAGGGTGGAGCCGTTGTTGCGCAACCACAGCGCCTTGCCGTTGCTGAAGCGCTTCCAGAAATGGAACAGGCGCACGTCGGTGAACTGGGCGGCCATGTAGGCGGCCATCGAGGCCCCCACGGCACCGAAGGCCAGTCGACGCACCTCGAAGAACACCGGCACCCCATCGGCCCGGGAGTTAGACGGCAGGCCCGCCACCCCACCGAATCCGTCCAGGCCCGGCAGGATGCCACCCAGCCAGAGCACCAGGACGATCCAGCCATTGAGCATCAGGCCCACCCACACCAGCTGGGAGGCGCGCCGCTCGCCCCAGATCTCGCTGATCAGGTCGGTGCACAGGAAGGTGACGGGGTACGGCAGCGCCCCCACCGCCACGATGATCGGGAAGGACCCGATGCTGCCCAGGTGGAGGAAACGGGTCAGCCCCAGGATGTTGAGCATGCCCATGGTCCCCAGGAAAATGCCGGCCAGCACCAGGAAGGTCACCTCGCGCCGATCCTGCAGCGTCATCGGCGCCTGAGCATGGGAGAAGGTCCCTCCAGGCTGCCGCCGTCCCCTCCGTCGCGCCACGGCTGCGGATTCCTGGTGCTCGACAAGCCCGCCGGCCTGACCTCCCACGACGGCGTCGCCAGGGTGAGGCGGGCCTATGGCCTGCGGCGGGTGGGCCACGGCGGCACCCTCGATCCGGCGGTCACCGGCGTGCTGCCGATCGCCCTCGGGCCGGCCACCCGATTGCTGCCGTACCTGCCCGGTGACAAGACCTACCGCGGCACCATCCAGCTGGGGGTGCGCACCGGCACCGACGACCTCGAGGGAGAGGTGATCGAGCGCTCGGCCGTTCCGCCCCTCGACCCCGTCGCCCTGGAGCGGGCCCTGGAGCGCTTCCGCGGCGAGATCCTCCAGGTGCCTCCCCAGGTCTCCGCCGTGCATGTGGGCGGCCAGCGGGCCTACGCCCGGGTCCGGGCGGGGGAGCAGCCGGCGCTGGCGGCGCGGCCCGTCCGGATCCATGGCCTCGACCTGCTGGGCTGGGACGCCGGGACGGGCCGCCTGGAGCTGGAGCTGCGCTGTTCCGCCGGCACCTACGTGCGGGCCCTGGCAAGGGATCTGGGGGACGCTCTCGGCTGCGGCGGCGCCCTGGCCCGTCTGCGCCGCACCGCCGCCCTCGGGTTCGGGCTGCACCAGGCCATTTCCATGGAGCGGCTGGCGTGCGGCCCCCTCCCCCCGCTGCTGGATCCCCTCGAGGTGCTGGTGGACCTGCCGCGCCAGCGCCTTGATCCGACCCAGCTGTCCCCGTGGCGCTGCGGCCGTTCCCTGCCCCGTACCGTGGACCAGTTGCCCGAAGGGGCGGTCGCCGTGCTCACCCCGGATGGCAATCTGGCGGGTATCGCCCGTGCCGACGGCAAGGGCCTGCTCCTGCCCCGGCTGGTCTTCGACGCCGCCGGCTGACCCCCCTGCGACCCCGCGATGGCCGGCCACAGCAAATGGGCCCAGATCAAGCGCACCAAGGCGGTGGTGGACGCCCGGCGGGGGGCGCTGTTCACCCGACTGGGGCGGGAGATCACGGTGGCGGCCCGCGGCGGCGCCGATCCGGCCGGCAACTTCCAGCTCCGCACCGCCATCGAGAAGGCCAAGGTGGCGGGGCTCCCCAACGCCAACATCGAGCGGGCCGTGGCCAAGGGCAGCGGCCAGGGCGGGGGTGGGGCCGACCTGTTCGAGGCGGTGCGCTACGAGGGGTACGGCCCGGGGGGCGTGGCCGTGCTGATCGAGGCCCTCACCGACAATCGCAACCGCACCGCGGCCGACCTGCGGCTGGCCTTCGGCAAGCACGGCGGCAACCTGGGTGAGACCGGCTGCGTCAGCTACCTGTTCGAACAGCGATCCGTGGTGCGGCTGGCCCTTCCTGGCGCCGACGAGGAGCGCCTGCTGGAGGACCTGCTGTCCCTGGAGGAGCGGGGTGGGCCGGCGGCGGCCGGCTATGCGATCGATGCCGAGGGCGTCGATGTGTTCGGGGCCTATGCCGACCTCGAAGCCCTCCAGGACGGTCTCCGGGACCTGCAGCTGCCCCTGGCCGGCTGGGAGCACCGCTGGATCGCCTCCCTGCCCTGCCGCCTCGAGGACGCCGCGGTGCTGGCCGCCTGCCTGCGCATGCTGGATGTGCTCGAGGATCTCGATGACGTGCGCAGCGTCACCAGCAATCTCGAGGCCGATGACGCCTTGATGGAGGCGGTCCTGCCCGGCTGAGGCAGACGTTCAGCCCATGGCCTCGGCGTCGGCGATCACGGTGAGGGCCCGGTGGTGCTGCAGCCAGCTGGCGGGCAGCTCCGGCGTGGGGGGCTCCCGCAGGGTGCGGCGCAGCACCGCCGCCTTCGCGCCGCCCGTCACCACCAGCAGCACCCGGCGGGCCGCGAGGATCTCGGCCATCCCCAGGGTGATGGCCCGCCGGGGAACGGCGCCGGGATCGCCGCCGAAGGCGCCGGCGTTCTGGCGGCGGGTGGGGTCGCTGAGGGCGACGCAGCGACAGGCCTCGGCCGCCCCCGCGGGGGGTTCGTTGAAACCCACGTGGCCGTTGAGACCCAGCCCCAGAAGCTGCAGGCCGATGCCACCGGCGGCGGCCACCGCGGCGCCGTAGCGACGCGCTTCGCCGTCGGGATCGACGGCCCGGCCATCGGGGAGCCGCACCCGGCCGGGCTCGAGGCCGAGGGGCTCCACCAGCTGGCGGGCCATGGTGGCGGCGAAGGAGGAGGGATCCTGCGGCCCCAGCCCCAGGTACTCGTCAAGGTTGAAGCTGCTCCAGCCGGCCCGCACCCTGGTGCTCAGGGCGGGCTCCAGGCGCCCCAGCCGCCGAACCAGGGCACCATAGACGGGCTCCATGGTGCGTCCGGTCGCCAGCCCCAGGGGAAGGGTCGGCTTCAGGCGGTCGGCCAGCAGCAGGGCCGCCACCCGCTCGGCCACGGCGGCCACATCGGCCAGCACCACCGGCACGATGGCGGAGCCGGCCGGGCTGCCGCCGGCATCACGCCTCAAAGGGAGGAATAGGGCTGGATCCGGGCCCCCTGGTAGTAGTGCTGGAGGATCCGCCGGTAGTCCTCGCCGCGCAGGGCCAGGGCGTAGGCCCCCCATTGGCTCATGCCCACCCCATGGCCGTAGCCCCGGCCACTGACCAGCAGGGTCGGCGCCGCCGGCGGCCGGGGGATCGGCCAGGGGGCCTGAACCAGGCCGGAGGCCAGCGAGCGGATCCCCTCGGCGGTGAAGGCGCCCTCCAGGGAGGGCAGGGGGGGCGGGAAGGGGACGGCCTGGGGCGATGCCTCGAAGTCGAACCGGGCCAGGGTGCTGCGCAGGCCCAGCCGCTGCCGCAGCTCGGCGCCGGACAGCACCAGTGAGCCCCCGGGGCCCGTCACCCGGGCCTGGCGGATGCGTCCGGAGCTGGTGGTGGACAGCACCTCGATGCGGAAGGCGCCGTCGATCTCTCGGAAGGCCCGGGCCAGCTGGTCGGGCTCGATGCGCAGCTGCCAGGCGTGGACCGGGCTGGCCTGGTCGTAATCGGGCACGCTCACCAGGTAAGGCAGCTGCTGGCGCCAGATCTCGCCGCTGTTCTCCGTGAGACCGCCACTGCTGCTGTGGAAAACGGCGTTGATCAGGGAGGAGCCGTGCACCAGCACCTGGGAGCGGGTGCTGCGCACCGCCTCTCGGGTGGAGTCGGCTTCGGCCTCCACCCCCTTGTAGACCTGGCTAGCCACGGTGGCCTTGAGGTCGAAGGGCTGCGCCGGTCGGCGCTGGCGCAGGGCATAGGTGCGGGCCGCCACCGCCTGGGCCCGCAGGGCCGCCAGCGGCCAGCTGGCCGGCATCTCGCTGCCCACCACGCTGGGCAGGTAGCTCTCGACATCGATCAGGTTGATGGCCTGCAGGCGGTCGCCCTCGCTGCGCACCAGCAGCCGGCCGCGGTAGCGGCGCTGCTGCAGGGTCAGCAGGGCCTCGCCGCCCTCCCCCCGCCCCGGGGCGGGATCGATCCAGGCCTGTCCCGACGGCAGCGCCACGCGCCGGGGTGGTCCGCCGGGTCCCTCCAGCCGGGCCTCCAGGGTCGGGCCGCTGCGCACCAGCTGCAGCCGTGCCCCCGGGCCCAGCTCCACCAGGGTGTGCCCCGTGCCGTCGCCGAGCCGCAGGACACCGCCGCCGGCCTGCAGTTCGAGGCTGGGGGCCTCCTGCAGCAGCACCCGCACCACGGGAGCCGGTGCCCGTGCCTCGGTGGACAGCGGCGCAGCGACGGCGGCAGGGAGCAGGGCCAGCGAGAGGCCGGCGCGCCAGCCGGGACGGAGGAGGGTCACGGGTGCAGGCGAGCGACAACGGCCCATTCTGGAGGGGGCCATCGGCCGGGGCCATGGTGCCGGACGGTGATCCGGCCGGCGGCGTGGTCGGCGGCGTGGCAGCATGCGAGCTGAGGCCGCCGGGGTGTGCAGGTCACCTTCCTGGGAACCAGCTCCGGCGTTCCCACCCGCTCCCGCAACGTCTCCGCCGTCGCCCTGCGGCTGCCGCAGCGGGCTGAACTGTGGCTGTTCGACTGCGGCGAGGGAACCCAGCACCAGTTCCTGCGCAGCGATCTGCGGGTGTCCCAGCTGCGCCGGATCTTCGTCACCCACATGCACGGCGACCACGTCTTCGGTCTGCCGGGGCTGCTGGCCAGCCTGGGGCTGGCGGGCAGCTGCGCCGGCATCGATCTCTACGGACCGGACCCGCTGCGCGACTACCTGGAGGGGGTGATGCGCACCTCCTCGACCCGCATCGGCTACCCCCTGCGCACCCACCGGGTGAAGGAGGCCGCCGCCCGCGGCACCCTGGTGCTCGATGACGACGACCTCACGGTGCGCTGCACCGCTCTCACCCACCGGGTGCCGGCCTACGCCTACCGGGTGGACCAGAAGCCGCGGCCCGGCCGCTTCGACGTGGAGCGGGCCAGGGCCCTGGGCATTCCCCCCGGGCCGGTCTACGCCGAGCTCAAGTCCGGCCGCAGCGTCACCCTCGACGACGGCCGGGTGATCCGTGGCGAGGCCCTGTGCGGGCCGCCCCGGCCCGGCTGCAGCGTCGTTTACTGCACCGACACCGTGTTCAGCGAGGCGGCGGTGGCCCTGGCCCGCGGCGCCGACCTGCTGATCCACGAGTCCACCTTCTCCCACGGCGAGGCGGACCTGGCCATCGCCCGCCAGCACTCCACCAGCACGATGGCCGCCCAGACCGCCCTGGAGGCAGGGGTCAAGCAGCTGGTGCTCACCCATCTGAGCCCCCGCTACTTGGCGGGGAATCCCATGACTCCCGACGATCTGGTGGCGGAGGCCCGGGCGATCTTCCCCGAGACGGTGGTGGCCAGGGACTTCCTCAGCCTCTCGGTGGGGACGGCGGGCTGAGCCTGCAACAGTTCGCGTGATTCCGCTCCGGGGGACCCGTCGCCCGTGATACAAGGTCTCAGTTGCGGTCCGACCGCCCTTCCGCCGGCTTCTCCCATGGCCCCCCTCCTTCGCTCCGCCGCCCGCCCCGCCACGGCCCTCGGCACCGCGTTCCGCGGTCTCGTCCGGACGCTGCTGATCCTGCCCCTGGCCCTGCTGGTCTGCTTCGCCGGCCCTGCGGCCGCGGCCCAGTGGAGCGCCGAGGACCTCACCGTGCCGGTCTCCCCCGACGGCACCCTGGTGACCTTCAGCGAGAAGGAGGTCAAGACCGGCCGCAAGCTCTTCAACGAAAGCTGCGGCACCTGCCACGCCGGCGGGATCACCAAGACCAACCAGAACGTCGGCCTCGATCCCGAGACCCTCGCCCTGGCCACCCCGGCCCGGGATTCGGTGGAGGCCCTGGTCGACTACATGAAGGACCCCACCTCCTACGACGGGGAATACAGCATCGCCGACGTGCATCCCAGCCTGCGCAGCAGCGACGTGTTCGTGAAGATGCGCGATCTGGACGACGAGGACCTGCGCCTGATCGCCGGCTACATCCTGGTGGCCCCCAAGGTCCAGGGTGTCCAGTGGGGCGGCGGCAAGATCTACTTCTGATCGCCCGACGCAACCGCTCCGGCCGGCCCCGTGCCGGCCGGTTTTTTGTGCCTGGACGCGCCGCGCCTGGGGGGACCGGGCCGGGCGCCTCAGGGGGCCGGCGATGGCGGGGCCAGGTTGCCGGCCTCCAGCGACCCCGGCAGCTTGCTGTACCACCACTCCTGCAGGGCGGGAGCCAGGCGCTGGGGGAACAGGGTGATCACGGTGCGGGTGGGGCGGGCCCCCGGCTGCAGCAGCTCCACGGCGTAGGAGGGGCAGCGGCGGGCGGCCAGGTCGGGCACGAAGCGGCGGCCGATGCGCCGCCAGCTGGGCTCCTTGCTGCGCCAGGCCAGGCGGCAGCAGGGCCAGGGGAGCTCCTCCCGATCGAACAGGCGGCAGCAGGGCCCCAGGACCCGGTAGCTGTACTGGCCGCCGGGACTGGGATGCTCGCTGCCGGAGGCCAGCACGGTGTCCACCTGAAGTGCCATGAAAAAGCCACCCCTGAGGGTGGCGGAGAAGAACGCGGGGTTCAAGGGGGCGATCCAACCGGGCCGCCCGTCGAGGAGCTCAGTAGAGCTCTTCTTCGGTGTGGGTCTTGATGGTGCAGTCGGAGGTGGGGTAGGCGACGCAGGTGAGGACGAAGCCGGCCTCGATCTGGTCGTCGTCGAGGAAGCTCTGATCCGACTGGTCGACGGTGCCGGAGGTGAGCTTGCCGGCGCAGGTGGAGCAGGCGCCGGCGCGGCAGGAGTAGGGCAGGTCGATACCCTGCTCTTCGGCGGCGTCGAGGATGTACTGGTCGTCAGGAACCTCGATGGTCTTGTTCAGGCCCTCGCTCTCATTGACGAGGGTGACCTTGTAGGAAGCCATGGAAGAGATTGGAGCTCACAGACACCCGGCAGCCAGGGCCTGTAGGACCCGCCCTTCCTACATCCGACAGGGGGCATTCCTGCTGATCTGAGCCCCGCAGGCCGGGAAGCCCAATCAAAGCCAGGACACAGATCAGCGTGCCTTATGCAACATCCGATGCCGAACGGATCCGCAGCAGGCCCCAGCGGTCCTGCTCGACCCGCCCCTCCACCCGCCAGCCCGCCGCCGCCAGATCCTGCTCCAGGCCTGGCGCCTGGTCCACCAGCAGGCCGCTGAGCAGGCCGATGCCGCCGGGGCTCAGCAGGTGCTCGAACCAGGGAATCAGGGCCTCGATCACCGGCGCGAGGATGTTGCACAGCAGCAGATCCGCCGGACGCCCCTCCAGCAGCGCCACCAGGGCTTCGGCTGAGCCCGTGGCGACCGCCGGCACCGAGGGGCCCAGGCCGTTCAGGGCGGCGTTCTGGCGGGTGGCCCGCTCCGCCAGGGGGTCGGTGTCGGCGGCGGCTACGCTCGCCGCCCCCAGCCGCAGGGCGGCCAGGCCCAGGATGCCGCTGCCGCAGCCCAGATCGGCCACCCGCAGCCCCCCCAGGCCCTGACCCAGTCCTGCCCGCTCCCGCTCGCCGGCGAGGGCCTCCAGCGCCTCCAGGCAGAGGCGGGTGGTGGGATGGCTGCCGGTACCGAAGGCGCTGCCCGGATCGATGCGGATCACCAGCCGCCCGGCCTGCTCGGGTGGCACCTCCAGCCAGGCCGGCAGCACCAGCAGCCGCTCCCCCACCGGATCGGGACGCCAGTGGCTCTTCCAGCTCAGGCTCCAGTCCTCATCGGCCTGCCGTTGCCAGCGGACCTGTGGCAGCGCCACCTGGAAGGGGTCCCCCAGTGGCGCCAGGGCCCGCTCCAGCTCCTGGCGCTCGTCGGCGGGCCAGTCGCTCTCCGGCAGCCAGGCCAGCAGCTGACGCTGCTCCGGCGCCTCGGGGGGGTGCTGGAGCGCCACCCGGTGCACGCCGAGGAGCGGCAGCTTCCAGAGCAGGGATTCCTCCAGTTCGGCCGGGGCTGCCATCTCCAGCCGCCACCAGACCAGACCCATCAGAGGGTGACCGGGTGGGCGGCCTGGATGCCGTTGATGCCGTGGATCACCGCCAGCAGGCTGGGGGGGATCGGGTCGTCGAGGCTCAGCACCATGACGGCGTCGCCCCGCACGATGCGGCGCCCCACCTGCATCGAGGCGATGTTGACGTTGTGCTCACCGAGCAGGGAGCCCAGCTGGCCGATGATGCCGGGCATGTCACGGTGACGGGTGAACAGCATGTGACGGCTGGGCGTCACGTTCACCGGGAACTCGTCGATGGTGGTGATGCGCAGCTCGCCATCGGTGAAGACCGCGCCGGTGACGCTGTGGTTGCCCCGCGGGCTGCGGGAACTCAGCTGCAGCGAACCGCCGGCGAAGTCGCGGCTGGCGTCGTCCTTCACCTCGAGCACGTGGATGCCGCGCTCCTTGGCCTCCAGGGTGGCGTTGACGTAGTTGATGCTGTCGCCGAGGGCGGCCGAGAGGATGCCCTTGAGGGCCGCCACCACCAGGGGCTGGGCCGGGTGCGAGGCGAATTCGCCCTGCAGGCGCACCTCCAGCTCGCTGATCTGGCCGCCGGCCAGCTGGCTCAGGAGCAGGCCCAGGGTTTCCGCCAGTTGCAGATGGGGCTTGAGCTGCTCCATCACCTCGGGGGTCAGGCCGGGGATGTTGACGGCGCTGCGGGCCGGCAGGCCGAGGAGCACGTCCCGGATCTGCTCGGCCACGTCGATAGCCACGTTCTCCTGGGCCTCCTCGGTGGACGCGCCCAGGTGCGGGGTGAGGATCAGCCGCTCCTTGACCCGCCGCAGGGGGGAGTCGGCCGCCAGCGGCTCCTTGGCGTAGACGTCGAGGGCAGCACCGGCGATGACCCGGTTCTCGACCGCATCAGCCAGGGCCTGCTCGTCGATGATACCGCCGCGGGCGCAGTTCACCAGCCGGGCGGTGGGTTTCATCGTGGCCAGCAGTGCCGCATTCACCAGGTTCTCGGTGTCCGGTGTGCGGGGCAGGTGCAGGCTGACGTAGTCGGCTTCGGCGAACAGCTGGGGCAGGGGCAGCAGACGCACCTGCAGCAGCTGGGCGCGCTCGGCGGAGATGAACGGGTCGTAGGCGGCCACGTCCATGCCCAGGGCGCGGGCGACGCGGGCGACGTGGGAGCCGATCTTGCCGAGGCCCACCACGCCGAGGGTCTTCTTGTAGAGCTCATTGCCCACGTAGGTCTTGCGGTCCCAGCCGCCGGCCATGGTGCTGGCGTGGGCGTGGGGCACGTGCCGCGACAGGGAGAGCATCAGCGCGAGGGCGTGCTCGGCGGCGGCGATCGTGTTGCCCTCCGGCGAATTGACAACGATCACGCCGCGGCGGGTGGCGGCGGGCACATCGACGTTGTCGACGCCCACGCCGGCCCGGCCGATGATGCGGAGATGGCTCGCGGCCTCGATCACCTCGGCGGTCGCCTGGGTGCCGGAGCGGATCATCAGGCCCTCGTAGTCACCGATGCACGCCACCAGCTGCTCCGGGCTCAGGCCCGTGCGCACGTCCACCTGGGCGACCTGGGAGAGGATGTCGATCCCCGCCTGGTCGATGGGATCGGAGACCAGAACCTTCGTCATGTCCGGCAGCGGTGCGGAGGGCGGGGAGTGCGCCCCCAGGGGGGCAGGCCGGAGGTGCAGTGTAGAGAGCGGTGCGGAGACGAGCCCATGTCCCTGAGTGTGGTGGTCGTGCTGGACGACCGGGACCGCCTGCATGCGCTGCGGGATCGCCTTCAGGCGCTTCAGCCGGCCCTGAGCCGGGTGGTGCTGATCGGCAGCGGTGAGGCCGCCCTCTCCAGCATCGAGCGCCTGGATCCGGCGGCGGCCCGGCGGCGGCGCCAGCGGTCGATGGTGCGCTGGCTGCTGCCCTTCGGCTTCCTGGCCGGGCTCACCTTCACCCAGATCACCGATCTGCACACGTTCAGTTTCGCCGGGGCCTATGGCGAACCCCTGATCGGTGGCCTGCTGGGCATGGGCTCCGGCTGGATGGGCAGCTTCGCCGCCGCCGCCAGCGTCAGCTCGGAGGAGGACGACCGCATCCGCATCCTGCGCAACCGGCTCGAGGAGGGCTGCTGGCTGCTGCTGCTGGAGGCCCCCGTCGGCCGGGAGATCCCCTGGACCACCATCCAGCTGGCCCGACCGACCGCGGTCGTGCGGCTGGACGACACCTGAGGCAGGCGGGCCATGCTTCCACGACGGGACCTGCTGGAGGGGAGTCGCCACCCGGAGGAGCTCGGGGCGCTGTTCACCCTGGCGGAGACGGCCCTGCGCACCTGGGAGCCCCAGGCCAGCGGCTTTCTCGAGGCGGCGCTGCGGGAGGAGGCCGAGGCCCGGCTCGGTGCCCTCAGCGAGCTGACCCTCGCCAGTGACGGCGGCCACCCTGGTGCCGAGCGCCGCTGCCTGCTGCTGGCCCGGACGGGACAGGAGCTGACGGCCCCGGCCCTGCAGGGGCTGGAGATCGGCGGCAACTTCCTGTTCGATCCCGCTTCGGTGGCCGACATGGCCGAGGGTCTGGCCGGCTCCGGGGCTGAGCCGGCGGAGCGGGGTGACCTGTGGCTGCGGGGCGATCGCGGCGCCCAGGCGATCGTCAGCGAGGCTCTGGCGCGGCGGCTGGACGGGACCGAGGGCCGGGTGCGCACGGTGCCGGTGCGGTTCGAGGCCAGGCCGATCGAGGCGTTGCAGTTGCCGGCCCGCCGACTGCCCCGCCAGATCACGACGGTGGAGGCCTCCCTGCGGCTGGATGCCCTGGCGTCGGCCGGCTTCGGGCTGTCCCGCAACCGCATGGCCACCCTGATCCGGCAGGGGGCCGTCCGCCTCGACTGGACGGTGGTCAGCAGTCCCAGCCAGCCCCTGGCCGTGGGGGCGCGGATCCAGCTGGAGGGGCGGGGCGAACTGGAGGTGCTGGCGATCGAACCCACCAAGCGGGAGCGTTTCCGGATCCGGTTGGAGCGCCATTGAGCGGCCGACGGCGCAAGTTGACAGGAGGGAAGGCCGACGAGTAGGAAAAGCCCTGGAAGATCACTGATTCGACGGATTGACTGTGAAAGGTCTGACGTCGGGACTGTTTCCTTCCCGCCGATGACCACTCACTTCAACGGCAATCCATCCCGACCCCCCTTGGGATCTTGTTGTTTATTGACCGGATTCGGCGCCGCTTCGGAGATCCAGAGAGCGGGCGATTAGCTCAGAGGTAGAGCACTACCTTGACACGGTAGGAGTCACTGGTTCGATTCCAGTATCGCCCATTGAATTTTCCGAAAGTTTCATACTCTGGCCTGTTCAGGATCAGCGATCCCTTCGCTGCTACCCTCAGCCGATCCTGAATGTGAGTCAGCCAGCATGAGTCCCGCCGAGGCCGTTGCACCTCCCTCCTGCACGGTGGTGGTGGGTCTGGGCCGGTCGGGTCTGGGGGCCGCCCGTCTGCTGCAGGCCTGCGGCGAGACAGTGGTGGTGATCGAAAGCGCCGACACGCCGGAGCACCGGTGCCTGTCGGCCCAGCTGGAGCGCGAGGCCATCGCCGTGCGGCTGGGCGTGCCCCTGAGCCTCGAGGCCTTCCGGGGCCTGCCGTTGCGGCCGTCGGTGGTGGTGATCAGCCCGGGCATTCCCTGGAACCACCCGGTGCTGGAGGCGCTGCGCTCCCAGGGGGTGCGGGTGCAGGGGGAAATCGTGCCCGCCTGGCAGGCCAGCCGCGACGTGCCCTGGATCGGCATCACCGGCACCAACGGCAAGACCACCGTCACCTGCCTGGTGCACCATCTTCTGCAGGAGGCCGGCCGTGATGCGCCCCTCTGCGGCAACGTCGGCATCTCCGCCGCCGAGGTGGTGCTGCAGCGGCGTCTGGAGCAGGGGCCGCGCCCGGACTGGCTGGTGGTGGAACTGAGCAGCTACCAGATCGAAGCCGCCCCCGCCGTCGAGCCGGCGATCGGCGTCTGGACCACCCTCACCCCCGATCACCTGGAACGCCACGGCACCCTGGCCGCCTACCGGGCCATCAAGCGGCGCCTGCTGGAGAGCTCCCGCGTCCGCATCCTCAACGCCGACGACCCCGACCTGCGCCAGCACGCCGACAGCTGGGACCGGGCCGAATGGATCACCGCCGGCCCCAGGGAGGCGTTGCCGCCGGGCCTTGATGCGGTGCTCTGGATCGACGGCAACGATCAGGTGCGGGGCCGCCAGGGCCCCCTGTTCCCCGCCTCCGCCCTGGCCATGCCCGGAGCCCACAACCGCCAGAACCTGCTCCTGGCCGTGGCGGTGGGGCTCCACGCCGGACTGGAGCCGGCGGTGATGGAGGCCGCCTGCCGCCGTTTCCCCGGGGTCCCCCACCGGCTGGAGCGCCTCCGCAGCCTCAACGGCGTGACCTGGTTCAACGACAGCAAGGCCACCAACTACGCCGCCGCCGAGGTGGCTCTGCGGGCCCTGGAGGGTCCCCTGGTGGTGCTGGCCGGCGGCCAGTCGAAGCAGGGCGAGGCCAGGGCCTGGCTGGAGCAGCTCCGGCAGCGGGCCGCGGCGGTGGTGCTCTACGGCGCCGCGCGGCAGGAGTTCGCCGCCCTGCTGGATGCCAGCGGCTACGGCGGCGTGGTCAAGCAGGAGGAGGGACTGGCCGGCGCTGTGGCCCTCGCCGCGACGCTGGCTCCCGGTCTCGGCTGCAGGGGGGTGCTGCTCTCTCCGGCCTGTGCCAGCTTCGACCAGTACACCAGCTTCGAGGCCCGCGGCGACCACTTCCGCCGCCTGGTGCTGGCCCTCGACAACGACGGCTGAGGCGGACGCACGATGGCCTGGTGGTTGATGAAGAGCGAGCCCGACGTCTACGGCATCCACCATCTGCAGGCGGAGGGCACCACCCTCTGGGACGGCATCCGCAACTACCAGGCCCGCAACTTCATGCGCACCATGCAGATCGGCGATCGCGCCTTCTTCTACCACTCCAACACCAGCCCCCCCGGCATCGTCGGCTTGATGGAAGTGATCGAGACGGGGCTGGTGGATCCCAGCCAGTTCGATGCCGCCTCCAAGTACTTCGACCCGGCCTCCAGGCCGGAGGCCCCGCGCTGGGACTGCGTCCGCCTCGCCTACTGCGCCACCTTTCCGGCGATCCTGAGCCTGGAGACCCTGCGGGAGCAGTTCAGCGTCGAGGAGCTGGCGGTGGTGCGCCGGGGCAATCGCCTCTCGATCCTGCCGGTGAGCGACGCCAGTGCCGCCCGGCTGTTCCGCCTGCTGGGGGTGGAGCCGGACGCCTGAGGGGCCGGGGCCGTCCCCAGGCCGTGGGCGACCCTCAGGCCGCCGGCACCGAGAACGCCTGGTGGCCCGGAAACAGGTTTGCCAGATAGCAGCGGGTCACGCCCCGGTGGCGGATGCCGTTCTGCACCAGAAAGCCCGCCAGGGCGGCCTGGAACAGGCGGTACTGGTCCCAGTTGGGGTGCTGCTCGATGAACGCCCGCATCGCTTCCAGCAGCGGCGCGGGCACCTCCGCCCGCAGGCTCACCAGAGACTCGGCCCCATCCAGTGGCAGCGTTCTCGGGCGGGGCATCGCGGGCGGCGGACAGGACGTGAGCCAGTTCTCCACACCCGAGGGGCCACGTCAAACGCCGCCGCCGGCGGACAGTCATGCCCCGTCCCAGCCTGAGACACCAGCCACCGCAGGGGCTTCGGCGCATCGCTCGGGCCTCCGTCGCGGCGCAGGCGGCCGGGCCTTGCCCTGTCAAGCGGCGCCGGCGACGCCGGCCGCTTCTCCCCATCCGGGGCCGGGCTCCAGCAGCGATCACCACCGGCCTGGGGAGAAACGGTGCAAAACCGGGGAGCGGCTGCGGAAACCGCCAACGATCACCAATCCTGATCCACGCGTCCCTGCTCAGCGGGTCTCAGCCGCTTCAGCGCGGCGCTGAACGCTTCGCCGGCGTCGGCCCCCCAGCCCCCTTCGATGGCCCGGCCGCCCGGGGCGGGAGTGAGCACCAGCCGCAGCTCCCAGTGGTGCCGGTCACCGTCGAGGCCCAACCACAGGGATCCGGCCTCGCCGGCCTCAGGGGTCCCGATCGGCACCTCCACTTCGATGGCCACGGCCTCCTCGGCCATCAGGCCTTCGGCCATCGCCCGGTGCTGGGCGGTGAGGCGCCCGGCGGCCAGACGAAGGGCGGCCAGTTCGGCCGCCGTCAGTTCCGTGGCCCAGCCGTCGCCGCCGATGAGGGCGATAAAGGGGGTCCGGGTGGGATCCACCACCAGTCGCCAGCCCTGGCCTTCGCCGATCTCCACGGGGAGGCTCCGCCGGGGGGGCGAGGGCCTCAGCCGGGCAGCAGATCGGGCTGGTCCTGCTCGTCGCTGAGCTCGATGATGGCCCGCTGGACCGGCTTGATCATCGAGTCGTCGAGCAGGCCGTCGAAGTCGTCGAAGCGGCGCTGCTTGGCCCGGAAAGCGATGCGAACGGTGGTCAGGTAACGGTTGGAGGAGTGGCCGATCAGGCTCTCCCCCCGCTGGGCCAGTTCCTTGGCGTTGAGTTCGCTGCTCGGCATGCGGGCCTGACCATCGTTCACGCCACCCTAGATCAGCCCCTCGGCCCGCCCTTCCCTGCCGGCAGCCGCCTAGAAGGGGGGCCACCCCTCGACCCATGAGCGGAACCCTCGCCATCGACCTGGGCAGCAGCACCACCGTGGTGGCCTGGCAGGACCGCCAGGCCCCCCCCGGCCTGCTGGCCCTGCCGCCCTACAGCTGCGGCGATCCCTGCGTGGTGCCCAGCCTGCTGTGGCTGGAGGCCCCCGATGCCGACCGTCCCCTGATCGGCCGGCAGGTGCTCGAGGCGGCCCTGGCCGATGGCGACCACCCCGGCCTCTGCCGGGACTTCAAGCGCCTGATCGGCGGGCCGGCAACGGGGCACACATCGGGCTGGCTCAGTGCCGAGCGGGCCGGCGCCCTTCTGCTGGAAGGGCTCTGGCGGGCCTTGCCGGCGGATCGGGTACCGGAGCGGCTGGTGCTCACCGCCCCGATCGAGACCTACCGCGGCTACAGGGCCTGGCTGCAGCGGGCCAGCCGCGAGCTGGCGGTGCCCGAGCTGGCCCTGGTGGACGAGCCCACCGCCGCCGCCATCGGCGCCGGCCTGCCCCCGGGCAGCCGGGTGCTGGTGGTGGACATGGGCGGCGGCACGATCGATCTCTCCCTGGTGGCCCTGGAGGGCGGCGAGGGGCGGGCGGCGCCGATCGCCCAGCTGCTGCGCTTCGCCGGCCGGGACCTGACCCGCAGCGGCCAGAGCCTGCGCTGCGCCCGGGTGATCGGCAAGGCGGGGGTGGCTCTGGGCGGGCGGGACATCGACCGCTGGATCGCGGCCCACCTGTGCCCGGACGGGCCCGTGGACGGCGCCCTGCTGCAGCTCGCCGAACGGATCAAGTGCCAGCTCAGCGACGCCCCCGAGGCCAGGCAGATCCAGACGACGGCCGGGTCCTTACGGGAGCTGACCCTGACCCGGGCCGCCTTCGAGCGGCTGCTGGAGGAGCGCGGACTGCCCCAGCTGCTCGATGGCCTGCTGGAGGCGGTGCTGGCGGCCGCCCGCCGGGAGGGGCTGGGGCTGGGCGCCATCGACGCCGTGCTGCCGGTGGGGGGCAGCAGCCGCATTCCCCTGATCCGGCGCTGGCTGGAGTCCCGCTGCCCGGGCGTGGCCCTGCGCGGCGAGCGGCCGGTGGAGGCCGTGGCCCTGGGGGCCCTGGCCCTGACCCCCGGCGTCCGGGTCCGGGACGTGCTGGCCCGGGGCGTCTCCCTGCGCTGCTGGGACCGGCGCAGCGCCGCCCACCGCTGGCATCCCCTGTTCGTGGCCGGCCAGAGCTGGCCCACCGAGCAGCCCCTCGAGCTGGTGCTGGCCTGTAGCCGCGACGGTCAGGAGGAGCTGGAGCTGGTGCTGGGGGAGCCCCTGCCCGAGGAGCGGGCCGAAGTGGTCTTCGAGGGCGGGCTGCCGGTGCTGCGCGAGCGGCCGGCGGGGACGGCCCCGGTGCGACCCTGGTCGTCCTCGCCGGTGACGATCCCCCTGGCCACTCCCGGCCAGCGCGGCGTCGACCGGCTGCGGCTGCGGTTCTTCATCGACGCCCAGGCCCGGCTCCTGGTGGCCTGGGACGACCTGGAGGCCCCCGCCGACGGCGGCCGAGGCGAGCCGCGGCCCCTGGGGCCGGTGCGCTGAGCGCCACGGCCTTCGGGGGATCGCCGTCGCCAGCGGTGGACGCCGACCAGGCTGCCCCCGCGACCGGGCACCGGTCGCCGTCGTTGCATACAACGGAGGAGAATCGAACGGTCTCTCCCCCCTTGGCCCTCCGCCGGCACAGACTTCCGCGTTTCTGGCTGGCCATCACCCTGGGTTCGGTCGCCGCCGCCATCGGCGTTGGCTACTGGTGGGAGCGGCAGCTGCCCGTGCGCCTGGAGCAGGCCTCCGCCAGCGGCCGCCTCGACGACTGCCTGCGCTACAGCGAGCAGCTGGCCGCCCTCAGCTGGCTGCCCGGCCGCACCCCCTTCGATCGGGGCCGTTGTCTGCGGGCCAAGGCCGACCAGCTCTGGGGTCAGGAGGACTGGAGCGAGGCCCTGCGGCTGCAGCGCCAGGTGATCAACTCCCGGGCCGGCACCCCCTCCGACCGCGAACGGCTGGCGCGCTGGCAGCGCCAGCTGCGCTCCCTGGCCCGCACCCGCTTCCAGGCCGGCGATCTGCAGGGGGCCCTGGCGGCGCTGGCCCCCCTGGGGGAGGAGCGCAACGGCGACGGCAGCGCCATGGGCGACGACCTGCAGGCCATCTGGAACCGCAACCGCTCCCAGCTGGAGCGGGCGACGCTGCTGGTGAAGCAGAAGCGCTGGTGGGAGGCCCTCGACAGCCTCAACCGCATTGACCATCCCTGGTGGCGCCAGCAGAGCGAGCCCCTGCGCCAGGAGGTGAGAAAGGGCCTCGATCAGCTCAAGGGCAGCGACCGGGAGCACGACAGTCACGGTTCCCTGCCCCACACGGTGTCCGGGGAGAAGCTCGATGCCCTGGTGCAGCGCCGCATCGCCGCCGGCATGGACGAGTGGCAGGCGTTCCAGGAGGCCTGCCGGGAGCTGGGCGGCCGGGTGGTGGAGGCAGGGCCGGAGAGCGCCTGCCAGCGCTGAGCCCCATGACAGGACCTGATCAGCAACAAACCTCCGCAGACCTGAGCAGCCGCTCGGGCTGCGGTTTGCAACCGATTCCGGCCACGAGCAGACGCTGCAGCAAACTCTTCAGATTGAACCGGCGGTTGAAGCGATAAGACATCTCTGCAAGATAGCGATCTCCATACTTCTTGAAGTTAAATGTATGATGAGTGCCACTGAGCGCCGTTTTGACATTCCCCATGATTGTGTTTAGCCATTGAAATAGCGGCACATCCTTTGGTTTCCTGCCGCCTATTACTATCGGTACGTGCTCGCAGTTTGCTGCACCTACAGCACGG
>NZ_JACJSZ010000017.1 GCF_014698445.1 Microcystis elabens FACHB-917 | reverse complement strand
GGGGATCGCCCGCAGAAAGCTGATCAGGTCGAGATCGGTTGCGGCAGAGGGGCTTTCGGACACAGGAGGGTGGCGGTTGCGCCGACCTCAACGGATGCGGAAAGCCCCGGCAAGGGTGCCTGTGACACACCTTGAATCAACCCTGCCGGCGACTGGGACGGACTCCCCTGCCATGCCACCTGCAGCATCGGCCCCTACAGCGCCCTGATCTATTCCCAGTGACCGGGGGCGCCCCGCTCCCGTCCCGAGCCTGCCAGGCTGGTGGTGGCATGGATCCCTGGCCCGAGGTCGTCACGTTGCAGCACGAACCCCTGCTGGGGCCCGCAGATCCTCCTGTCTTCCGGATCGTCAACCCCGCCGGGCGCTCGCCGGTGCTGCTCACCGCCGATCACACCGGCCGCGCCATTCCCATGGGCCTGGGCCGCCTGGGCCTGAGCCCTCGCCAGCTCGCCAGCCACGGGGCCTGGGACCTGGGTGTGGACGGGCTGGCTCCGCTGCTGGCGGCACAGCTCGACGCCTTTCTGATCCTGCACAGCTATTCCCGGCTGGTGATCGACGCCAACCAGCCGCCCCTGGCGCCGGATTCGATCGTCAGCCACTGCGGACAGACGGCCATCACCGCCAATCTCCATCTGTCCCCGGGCGCCCGGCGGCAACGGCTCACGGAACTGTTTCATCCCTGCCACCGCCGCATCGCCGCCGAACTCGACGGCCGCGCCGCTCGCCGCCAGCCCAGCGTGCTGGTCAGCCTGCACAGCTTCACGCCGGTGCTGGGCCAGGAGGTTCGCCCCTGGCATGTGGGTGTGCTCCAAGGCCGTGACGCCCGTCTGGCCCGCCGGGTGCGCCGGGGGCTCCAGTGCGAGCGGGGTCTGCGAGTGGGGGACAACCTGCCCTATGCCGTCAGCGACGCCAGCGACCACACCCTGGTGGTGCACGGGGAGGGACGCCGGATTCCCCATGTGGAGCTGGAGGCCGCCCTGGCGGAGGGATTCCCGCCGACCCCGGACGGTCCGGCCTCCATAGGGTGATGCATGGATACACCAGCTTCCGCCCAGGCGCCGCCGAGCCAGCCGATCGAGATCCAGGTGGGATTCGACGTGGTGCTGCGCTTCCCTGCCCCGACGCCCCTGATCGTGACCCTGGGGGTGGACGACAGCCGGGCCGCCGATCTGCTTGAGCCGGATCTGCTGCAGCTGGAGCCCCCGGTCCCGCTGCATCCCTATGTGGACTCCTACGGCAACCACTGCCAGCGGCTGGTGGCGCCGGTCGGCCCGACCCGGTGCTGCCCGCTCTGGAGCAGCGGCCTGTGCCGGAGCTGCCGGAAGACACCCTGCTGTTTCTGCTTTCCAGCCGCTTCTGCGAGTCCGACCTCCTCTCGCCCATCGCCTGGTCACGGTTCGAGGGGAGCTCCGGCGGCTGGGGTCGGGTGCAGGCGATCTGCGACTTCGTCCACCAGCACGTGCGCTTCGACTACAACCGCTCCAGCCCGACGAAATCGGCGCTCCAGACCTTCGAGAGCCGGGAGGGGGTCTGCCGGGATTTCGCCCACCTGGCCATCGCCCTCTGCCGCTGCATGACTATCCCGGCGCGATACTGCACCGGTTATCTGAGCCATATCGAGGTGCCGCCGCCCCATTCGGCCATGGACTTCCATGCCTGGTTCGAGTCCTACCTCGGCGACGGCTGGCACGTGTTCGACCCGCGCAACAACACCCCCCGCATCGGCCGGATCCTGATGGCCCGGGGCCGGGATGCGGCCGACGTGGCCCTCACCACCAGCTTCGGCCCCTCGCAGCTGGTGTCATTCCAGGTGTGGACGGCATGACCTATTGCGTGGCGGTGCTTCTGGAGAGCGGCATGGTGTTCGCCTCCGATTCCCGCACCAATGCGGGGCTGGATGATTTCGCCAGCTTCTGCAAGATGACCGTGTTCGAGCGCAAGGGCGACCGGGTGCTCGTCCTGCTCAGCTCCGGCAGCCTGGCCGGGACCCAGGCGGTGATCGGTCTGCTGCGCCAGCGGGCCGAGGCCGACGACGGGGAGCCCTCGGTGTGGACGGCCCGGTCCATGTTCGATGTCATGGTCCTGGTGTCGGATGCGGTGCGGGCGATCGAGCAGCGGGACGGCCCCTACCTGAAGGCCTCCGGCTCCAGCTTCAATGCCTCCTTCCTGGTGGGCGGACAGATCCGGGGCGAGGCGCCGCGGTTGTTCCGCATGTACGCGGAGGGCAATTTCATCGAGGCCGGCGAAGACACACCGTTTCTGCAGACGGGGGAGGCGAAGTACGGCAAGCCGATCATCGACCGGGTCATCCACACCGACACGACCCTGGCGGAGGCCTCCAAGTGCGTGCTGGTCTCCTTCGACTCGACCATGCGCAGCAACCTGTCGGTGGGCATGCCCATCGACCTGCTCGTCTACGAGAAGGACCGCTTCGAGATCCAATACCGCCGCCGCTTCAGTGAGGGGGACAGCTACTTCAGGGACCTCAGCGCCGAGTGGAGTGTGGGCGTGCGGAAGGTGTTCCGGGAGTTGCCGGAACTGGTCTGGTAGGTGGCGACGGCCCCAGGCCCCGCGGGCGACTCCCCACCGCTGGTGCTGGTCCATGGGATGTGGGACACCCCAGGCCTCTTCGACCCCCTGCAGCACCAGCTGGCGGGGCGCCGCGGGCCCCTGCTGATCCCCCAACTGCCCCACCGCTTCGGGCTCACGCCGATCGAGGAGCAGGCCGCCCTGCTCGGCCTCCACATCGAGGCGGCCTTCGGGGCGGAGCAGCCCATCGATCTGCTGGGCTTTTCGATGGGCGGGGTGATCGCCCGGACCTGGATCCAGCTGCGGGGCGGCCACCGGCGCACGCGGCGGCTGATCAGTGTGGGTAGTCCGCAGCAGGGCACCCTCACCGCCGGTCCCTGGCCCAGCTGGCCGATGGCCGGCATCGCCGACCTGAAGGCGGGCAGCCCCCTGCTGGTGCGGCTCAACAGCCATCTGGCCACCCTGGAGCCCGTGGACTGCTGCAGCTACTACTGCCATCCGGACCTGATGGTGATGCCGGCCTGGCGTGCCGTGCTGCCGATCGGCCCGGGCCGCCGCCTGCCGGTGCGCTACCACCACCAGCTGATGACCCACCCGGCCGCCCTGCGGGCCCTGGTGGACGAACTGCTGCGTCCCTAGGTTGAAGAGACAAGCAGGCGTGCCGACCGTGGATCTGCTGGCCATCTCGCTGCTGGTGCGCTGGCTGCTCGGCTGGGCCCTGTGCCTGCGCATGCCCCGGCTTCCCGCCTCCAGGGTCCAGGGCCAGCCGGCGGTGTCGGTGCTGATCCCGGCCCGCAACGAGGAGTTCACCCTGCCGAAGCTGCTCGCCGCCCTGCGGCTCCAGAGCTTCGCCCCGCTGGAGGTGATCGTGATCGACGACCACTCCGACGACCGCACCGGGGCCATCGCCGCCGCCGCCGGGGTCACGGTGATGCGGCCGCCGCCCCTGGCCGAGGGCTGGTGCGGCAAGACCTGGTCCCTCCACCACGGCGTCCGTGCCAGCCGGGGGGAGACCCTGCTGTTCCTCGACGCCGACACCGAACCCCATCCTGAGTTCGTGCAGCGCCTCGTGGCGACCCAGCAGGAGCTGGGCGGCCTGGTTTCGGTGCAGCCCTTCCACCGCACCGAGAAGCCCTACGAGCTGCTCTCGGTGCTGTTCAACCTCGTGGGGCTGATGGCGGTGCCGATGGGCCGGGGCTGCGGGGTGGCCTTCGGTCCCGCCATGGCCACCAGCCGCAGCGACTACGAGCGCATCGGCGGCCATGCGGCGGTCGCCGGCAAGGTGGTGGAGGACTGGTTTCTGGGCCACCTCTACGAGCAGGCGGGTCTGCCGGTGAGCGCCTACATCGGCCAGGGGCTGCTCGACTACCGGATGTATCCCGGGGGCCTGCAGGACATGGTGGTGGGCTTCGCCAAGAACTTCGCCACCGCCGCCGGGGAGGTGCGCTGGCTCTGGATGCTCGGCGTGATCCTGTGGATCTCCGGTCTGTTCTGGGCGGCCTGGTGCCTGCCCGCCTCCCTGCTGGGCTGGCCGATGGTGGGGGAGTCCGCCGTGCTGCCCAACCTGCTGCTCTACGTCGGCTTCGCCGTGCAGCTGCTGGTGGTCACCCGCCGGATCGGCGATTTCGGCTGGATCTGCCTGATCTTTCCGATTCCCGTGCTCTTCTTTCTGGGGGTGTTCGTTCTGGCGATCCTGAATCTTGAGCGGGGCACGATCGAATGGAAGGGCAGGCGGTTTCCGACGCGCTAGCGGTGCTGGCCTGCGCCCTGGGCTGGCTGTTGTGGTCACTGCTGGTCGGCTGGCTGGCCCACCGGCTGCCCCCGCAGGCGCTGGATCACGACACCTGGCTGACGGGACGGCGCCCCTGGCCGGAGAGCCGCAGCGGCTTCGAGCAGCGGCTCGCCATCCGCCGCTGGAAATCCCTGCTGCCCGATGCCGGCACGGCCTTCCCCGGGGGGGTGGCCAAGAACAGCCTGGTGGGCCGGGATCGCGCCACCCTGCAGCGCCTGCTGGCGGAAACCCGACGGGCCGAGCTGGTGCATCTGGCGCTCTGGCCCTTCTGGATCGTCACGGCCCTGTGGCTGCCGCCGGCCGGGGTACAGATCAACCTGGTGTTCGCGACCCTGTTCAACGTTCCCTGCCTCTGGCTGCAGCGTTACACCCACCTGCGGGTGGAGCGCGCCCTGCAGGCCCTGAATCTCCGCTCCGGCGAGGGCTGAGGGTTCCGTCAGGGCCCCACCACTCCGCTCTCCAGTTCGAGGTCCACGCCGATGCCGCCGTCCTCCGCATGACGGGCCACCAGCAGCCGGTGACGGCCGCCTTCCAGAGCGAAGCCGTCCCGGTCCGGGTCGAACCAGGCGAGGCGGCGCAGTGGGATCCGGATCCGCAGCCGCTGGCTCAGGCCCGGCCCCAGGCTCACCCGAGCGAAGCCCACCAGGGTGCGCCGCGGCCGCTCCACGGCCTCCCCGGGCGGCTCGACGTAGACCTGCACCACCTCGGCGGCCTCCACCGTGCCGGTGTTCGTCACCGTGACCGCCAGCTCCACCGCCGCTTCTTCCTCCGCCTGGGTGGGGAGCCAGGCCACCTCCGGGTCGGTGTGGCGGAAGCGGCTGTAGGAGAGCCCGAAGCCGAAGGGAAAGGCCGCCGGCTGCCCGCTGCGGGCCAGTCGCCGGTAGCCGTGCCAGAGGTCGTAGGTGATCTGCCGGGCCCGGGGATCGAACGGCGGCAGGTGGCTGGCCTCGGTGGGCACCGAGAAGGGCATCCGCCCTGACGGGGAGATCCGCCCCAGCAGCACGTCGGCGAGGGCCGCACCCCCCTGCTCACCGGGGTACCAGAGCAGCAGCAGGCCCGGCACCCGCTGCCGCCAGGCCTCGCACAGGATCGCCCCACCGCCCATCAGAACCACCACCGTGCGGGGGTTGGCGGCGGCGACCGCCAGGATCAGGGCCTCCTGCGCTGACGGCAGCTGCAGCACCGTGCGATCGCCGGAGGCGAAGGAGCCGCCGGCCCGGGCCGAGCCGAAGCGCGTCACCCCGGCGACCATCGCCGCCACCGCGGTCCACAGCGGCAGCAGCCGGCGGCGTCCGCACAGGCGCAGCAGCCAGGCGGGGGGCGGCGCCTGGCGCAGGATCGGGGCCAGATCCCCCGGGTGGATGTGTTCCCCCTCGTGGCGCCAGTCCAGGCCCACCACCACAAGGGCCGCCTCACTGCGTGCCGCCAGGGCCGCGGCCCGGGCCGGATCGCCGCCGTCGTCGTGGTGCAGGCGCAGGTCCGGCGCCGCCGCCCGCAGTCCGGCCAGGGGCGTCACCACCCACCCCGGGGTCGGTCGGGTGTCGGAGGACCCCCGGTCCCCCAGGTTGGCGCTGTCCGCCAGCGGGCCGATCACCGCCAGCGACGCGATGCCACTCAGGGGCAGCACATTGCCGCTGTTCCGGAGCAGCACGATCGAGCCGGCGGCGGCGTCCCGCGCCAGCTGCCGGTGGGCGCGGCAGCCGCGCAGCGTCACCGGATAGGCGCCGGCGGGCACCGTGGCCTGGGCCAGCAGCATCCGCAGCACCGCCGCATCGATCAGGGCCTCCGGCACCCGTCCCGCCGCCACCGCCGCCGGAAGCGTGGCCGCGAAGATCATCCGGAAGGGCATCTCCAGGTCCTGGCCGGCCTGGAGGGCGGCCACGCCGTCGCGGAGGCCGAAGATGAAGTCGGTGAGCACGAAGCCGCGGAAGCCCCAGCGGTCCTTGAGGATCTCCCGCAGCAGATGGGGATGCTGGCCGCACCAGGCCCCGTTGACGCTGTTGTAGGCGCTCATCACCGCCAGGGCCCCGGCCTCCACGCCGTCGCGGAACTGGGGCAGGTAGAGCTCCTGCAGCACCCGCTCGCTGGCGCTCACATCGACCCGGAACCGGGCGCTGTCGATCGAGTTGAGGGCGAAATGCTTGAGGCAGGCGATGGCATGGCGCTGCACGCCGCGGGTCGCCGCCGCCCCCATGGCACCCACGTGCACCGGGTCCTCGCCGTAGGTCTCCTGGGCCCGGCCCCAGCCCGGATGGCGCAGCAGATTGACGCAGATCCCGCCGAACAGGTTGGCTCCGAAGCTGCGGGCCTCCGACCCCATGGCCTCGCCGATCCGCTCCTCCAGATCGATGTCCCAGCTGGCCCCGCGGCCGATGGGGGCCGGAAAGGTGGTGGCACCCCCCTCCAGCACCACACCGCGGGGGCCATCGACGAAGTGCAGTCCGCCGATCCCCAGGCGCTCCTGCACCCCAGCCGGCCAGGGGCGGCGGTGGGAGGCGTCGTGGAGGGCGATGGCCGCCAGGCCCCCCCAGAACGGGGTGTCGCCGTCGAGCATGGCCAGTTTCTCGGCCAGGCTGAGCTGCTCCAGCAGGCCCCGGGCTTGCCGCTCCAGGAGGCTCCAGTCAGGGCAGGTGTGCACGGGTCCAGCCTAGGGGCGGGGCTTGACTCTCCAGTCCAGGGGAGCCCATACGGTGAATCCCAAGCTCCCGGCAACGGTCCGCCTGCGATGAGCAACACCACCCTGGGCTCGCCCTGCTGCGCCGCCGAACCGGCGGCCATCCCCCCGACGGGGATGGAGAGGGAGCTGGCGCAGGAGCTGACCGTGCTGCGCCGCCGCCTGTCGGTGGCGGCCGTGCTCACCCTGCTGGTGATGGTGGCCACCCTGCCCCACATGCTGGGGATGCACCTGGATTGGCTGCCGGCCTGGTTCACCAGCCCCTGGACCCAGCTGGGGCTGAGCACCCCGGTGCTGTTCTGGTGCGGCCGGGAATTCTTCAGCGGGGCCTGGTCGTCGCTGCGCCGCCACAGCGCCGACATGAACACCCTGGTGGCCGCCGGCACCGGCATCGCCTGGCTGGCCTCGCTGGTGGCCACGCTGGTCCCGGAGGTGCTCACCGCCGAAGGGCTGCCGGCCGACGTCTACTACGAAACCGCCGCGGTGATCCTCACCCTTGTGCTGCTGGGCCGGCTGCTGGAGGCCCGCGCCCGCGGCCAGACCTCCGAGGCGATCCGGCGGCTGCTCCAGCTCCAGCCCCCCACGGCCCGGGTGCTGCGGGAGGGGATCGCCACGGAGGTCCCGGTGGCCACGGTGAAGGTGGGGGACCTGGTGCAGGTGCGGCCCGGGGAGAAGCTGCCCCTCGACGGGGTGGTGGTGGAGGGCAGCTCCTGGGTGGAGGAATCGATGCTCACCGGCGAGCCGACGCCGGTGGCCAAGGGCCCCGGGGATGGGGTGATCGGCGCCGCGATGAACCGCAGCGGCAGCTTCATCTTCCGCGTCACCCGGGTGGGCGACGACACGATGCTGGCCCGCATCGTCGCGCTGGTGCGCCAGGCCCAGAGCTCCCGCACCCGGGTGCAGCGCCTGGCGGATCAGGTGGTGGGCTGGTTCGTGCCCGTGGTCATCGCCATCGCCATCGCCACCTTCGTGCTGTGGTTCCTGGTCAGCGGCAACCTCGTGCTGGCGACGCTGTTTCTGGTGAGCGTGCTCGTGATCGCCTGCCCCTGCGCCCTCGGTCTGGCCACCCCCACGGCGATCATGGTGGCCTCCGGCAAGGGAGCCGAGAACGGCCTGATCTTCCGCAGTGCCGAGGCGCTGGAAACGGCCGGCGGGCTGCGCACCATCGTGCTCGACAAGACCGGCACCCTCACCATGGGCCAGCCGGAGGTGACCGATTTCGAGCGGCTCCAGGGCGGCCGGATGCCCGTCGGGACGCTCCTGGGCCTGGTGGCGGCCGTGGAGTCGCGCTCGGAGCATCCCCTGGCGGAGGCGATCGTCGCCTACGCCTCCCGCCGCTGCGGCGACGGGGAGCTTCCCTCCGTCCAGTCCTTCGAGGCCAGGACAGGATCCGGTGTGCTGGCCCAGGTGGCGGGTCGGGAGGTGCGGGTGGGCAGCCACCGCTGGCTGCGGAGCTCGGGTCTGGACACCACGACCCTGGATCCGGTGGTGGCGCGGCTGGAGCGGGCCGCCCGCAGCGTGGCCGCCGTGGCGGTGGAGGGCCGGATCGAGGCCTGCTTCGGTATCGCTGATCCGATCAGGCCCGAGGCCCCTGCCGCCGTCGCCGCCCTGCGGCGGCTGGGGCTGGAGGTGGTGCTGCTCAGCGGCGATTCCCGCCGCACCAGCGAGGTGGTGGCGGCCGAGGTGGGGATCGGGCGGGTGATCGCCGAGGTGCGCCCCGGCGACAAGGTGGCGGAGGTGCGGCGGCTGCAGGAGCAGGGTCAGGGCCCGGTGGCGATGGTGGGAGACGGCCTCAACGACGCCCCGGCCCTGGCCGGGGCTGATGTGGGCATCGCCATGGGCACGGGCACCGATGTGGCCATCGCCGCCAGCGACATCACCGTGCTTTCGGGCCACCTCGGTGGCGTGCCGGCGGCGATCGAGCTCAGCCGCCGAACCATGGCCACCATCCGCCAGAACCTGTTCTTCGCCTTCGCCTACAACGTGGCCGGGATCCCGATCGCCGCAGGGCTGCTGTTCCCGCTGACGGGCTGGCTGCTGAACCCGATGCTGGCGGGGGCCGCCATGGCCTTCAGCTCGGTGTCGGTGGTGAGCAACGCCCTGCGGCTGCGTCGCTTCCGGCCCCGCCTTCGCCCGTCGGGGGCCGCTGCCACATGACTCCCCACGAGGCGGCCGCGCCCCTCTGGCGCACGATCTCCCAGCCGCTCGCTCTGCAGGTGCTGGTGGCGGCCGCAGGGCTGGCCCTGATCGCCCTGGAGCTCTGGTGGTTCCTCGGCCCCCATGGCGCCGAAGCGACGGCCAGCGAAGGGGAGCAGGGGATGCAGGAGATCACCATCACCGTTCAGGGCGGCTATGCCCCCGCCCACGTCCGTGTGACCGCGGGGCGGCCGGTGCGCCTGCTGTTTCACCGCACCGATCCCAGCGGCTGCGTGGCCCGGGTGATCTTTCCGGACTTCCAGCGCAGCCTCGACCTGCCCCTGGGGGCCACCACCAGCATCGAACTGCTGCCCGAGCGGCCGGGCACCTACCCGTTTCACTGCGGCATGGCCATGGTGCGTGGGAGCCTCGAGGCGGAGTGAGGGGGAGGGGCTGGGGAGAGGCTTTTAATCTGCCAGTGATCACCAGGCTGCGTTGTGATCATCAAGTTTGACAATTCTTCTGCTTGGTTGCTGCAGATCTCCTGAGAAATACGGTTCGAAAGACCAACCCTGGTATCCTTGATTCCAGTGCTCGTGAACGTGTTGCAGGAATGATGAACAGATTTGTAAACAGCTCCATGAACAGACTTGTCACCGGAATCGTCAGCCAGGCCTCGCTGCTGTTCGTCACCCTGCCCATGGTCACCCTGCCCCTGGCTGTGGCGGCGCCGGAAGCACGGGCCCAGGGCAACCCCTGGGGGGCCCCGAGCCAGCAGACGCCGGTGCAGACAACGCCCTGGGGCGGCGGGGGCGGAACCGGGGGCGGCGGTTACGGCCGGCCCGGCAACCGGACCCTAACCTTCCCGGTGCAGGGGGTGATCTGCGACAGGTCCGTGAGCGTCTGCTTCAACGCCAATGGGGTCGCCCTGGCCGAGACGGAGCAGGAATTCGGACGCCGGGCGCGCCGCACCCTGGAGAACAATCTCGTCAACAATCCGATCGTCGACGTCACCTTCGCCGACGGCCGCTACTGCAACTTCAACCTGCGCGGCTGCTGGACGAACCGCCAGCGCACCAGCTTCGACCCACGGCTGAACCCCTGGGTGTTCGGGGCCGGTGCCGGCGCCGGCACGCCGGGCGGCCAGGGCACGGTGATCGGCGGTGCCGGTTCCACCTGGGGGCCTGGCGGCGGCACGATCAATGGCCAGCTCCCCACCAACAGCTTCCAGGCGCCGTTCACCCGCACCCGCCAGAGCGGCACTTGCGCCTGGACCAACGCCGGGATCTCCATTTACGACGGCACCTGCCGTTACGAGATCGTCCAGAACAACACCAACGGCTCCAAGGCCCTGGCGTTCACCTTCGACCGGCTGCCGGTCTCCAACCCGCTGCGCACGCTCCGCTTCACCGCCCAGGGCAACGGTCCCTGGAGCATCCAGATGCCCAACGGCTCGGCGGCCGCCGTGCAGTCCAGGGTCAACGCCGACCAGTACAGCACCAACATCCAGCTGGGCTGGAGCAACGTGTTCAGCCTGGGCTTCCGAAGCTCCACCCAGGCGACCACGGCCCAGTTGAACCAGGCCCTCCAGCCGGTGGACGCCAATGGCCAGGTGGTGCAGGGCAGCGACAGCGAAGCCCTGGGGCAGGCCCTGGGCGGGCTGCTGCAGCAGCTGTTCGGGGGTGGGCGTCAGGGAGGCCGGTAAGGGGCCTCGCTCAGCCCGCGATCGGCCCCAGCCCCTCGCCGGCGTTGCGGAAGAAGCGGCGCAGGTTCACGCCCGCCTCGTGGGCGGCGATGGTCACCTGGAGCTTCTGCTCGGCGTCGAGGCCATCCCAGAAGGCATGGAACAGGTCGAGGGAAGCCTTGGCGCTGCCCACCACCCCGAGCACAGCCATCGGCCCCGTCAGCCAGGGGAACACCAGCAGCACCACCGACAGCACCGCTCCCACCGCCACGCCGGTCTTCGCCGATTCCAGGCTGGTGGCCAGCACCAGCCGCACCTGGGTGAGGCGGTCGATCTCGCCCCGCTTCCGCAGGGCCTCGGTGCGCAGCGCACTCAGCAGAGCCTGGTAGATGGCATAGAGCAGCACGCCGCCAACGGTGGATTCCGAGACGAACTCACCACCGCTGAAGGCACCGCCGTTGCGATTCAGATCCACCGCGGCCAGCCCCGCCAGGGGGGCCGCTTCCCAGCCGGCGCGGGGAATGCGGAAGGGATCGTGCTCGCGGGTCATGGTCATCGGGATCCATTGGATCCAGCCTGCCTTGATCGGGGGGATGGGCGCAATGGCCATTCACGACGGCAGCCGCAGCTGCTGTCGCGACATGACCCCCTTCATCGGTCCAGGCTTCATGCGCGTGGGTGGTCGGGGTCATGCGGCAGCTTCCTGTTGAGCTGACTTCAGAGGGCTGGTGGTCAGGGTGGGGCTGGGCGCCAGCGGCGTGCTGGCGCTGTTGGCATCGGGGTCCGGTGTGACCATGAGGCTGGCGATCGCCGCCTCGACGGCGGCCAGGCTGCTCTCCAGGGTGATGTCGTCGGTGAGGATCAGGCGCTGGAGAACTCAGCCGCCACGGGCTGCCCGTTGATCAGCGGGCGGCGATGGTGAGGCGATCGTCAGGTTCTGCTCCGAGCTCAGGGAGGTGCCAGCCACCAAGGTGGCGAACAAGGGCCCGTCCTCGCGGTCAACGGATATGCAGGCGCCCTGGGCCCCTACGAGTTCGGAACCGTCGCGGTATCGAACACTTCGCTCAGCAGATGCTCCTAAATATTCTGAAAGGGCTGCAAATCAAGCCGGCTGCTCACGTCAAACAGTGCCGATACCAGAAGGCTTTCAGTACCTTGCTTCAGAAGCATACTGGAATAATTCAGCACTGAAAGATGATGCTCCTGCTCCACGAGTCAGGCCGCTGCAGGGCACTGTGTGACTCCCGAAGGCTCGTCAGGTAAGCCTTTCCAAGGGTGCCATGACCATCAGGAGCCTTCATGAACTCCTGGACAGCTCACCGAGTTGCCCTGCCGTCGGACGGTGAGCGATGTCAGGCAATGCCTGTTCCCAGGGCAGCAAAGTCTCTCGCCACCAGCATCCGGTGGCCTTGAAAAAAAGCATGAAGGAGCTTAGAAACCCCCAGGCAGTCCGCTCTATTCCCGGCTTTTGGCTATCCATCTCACAATGAGGACTACCATTGCCGGCCCATCTCAATTTTGCCAGGTTGTTTGTCTGCGTCGTCTGACCAAGTGTCTGTGCGTCCCCCGTCCCTGGCCTCCTCATCGGTGACGGACACAGTCAGCCACCCTGAGCCTTGCACCAATGTTGGCGCCATGGCGAGTCGCTTCCTGGTCAGCCCTTCTGAGCCGTTGGAACCCTCCGTTCCGGAGCCGGCAGCTCGCCGTCGCTACCGGACTCGCGGTCTGCGTTGCGCGTTGAGCGTCCCGGTTGTTTGCGGCGCTGTGATCGGGGCGGGCGAGGCCAGTGCGGTTGTAGGCCCCGATGGAACCGAGGCTGCGTTCTGCCTGCCTCCGCCCGTGACGCCGCCCGTGACACCGCCCGTCAAGCCGCCCGTGACACCGCCCGTCACCACGCCTGAACCAGCCTCGGCAGGAGGTGCGGAGCCCGTCCACGCTGGCGGTGCCTTTGTCGGAGGGTGAAACCAAGTCGGATTTCCGTTTCAGCCTCAGGCCTGGCGGTTACTTCAGTGAACGGGATGGCTGGCGGCTGCGCCTGTTCGGCGGCGGTTTCGGTGGGCCGTTGACCCAGGGGGCTTCCGGAGGTCCCTCCTCCTTCCGTGGTGCCCAGACTGGCCTGCCGCTCAACTACGCCGTCGGCGATCTGGTGATCGGTGCCCTTGGCCGATTCGGCAGCTTCTCTGTCGATTCAGGCTCCTTTGCCGCCACCGGTGGCACCCAGTTCAGCGGCCGTTCCGCCCGTACCCAGCTGAGGGGAGGAGGTCTGCTGGTGCAGGTGACCAAGCCCAGCTGGTTCATCGGTGTGGTGGCCGGCGGCGATGCACGGCAGGCGGAGCAGCCCTTCGCCATCAGCAGCAGCAACGCCTTCGGTATCCGCAGCAGCACCCCTTCGGTGGGAGACAGCGGCTTGAACCTGGCCAACCGTTTCGGGGGCAGGATCAGTCTCTCGGACAGTCAGACGCTTGAGCCCAGTGCCCTGCTGACCCTGACAAGCCTGTCCCTGGGGGGCGTCACCGTGACGGATCCGGCCACCCACCGACTCTGGAATGTTCCATCCTCCGGGAGCACGGTGGGCACGGCAGATATCGGCCTCACCTGGGGGGCACCCAGAAGGATGGCCCCAATCTGTTCACTCCCTCCCTGCGCCTGAGCTGGCTCGGGCCCGGTTTCGTGGGCAATGCCCCATCCAACCGGGTGACCGACGGCTTCGGCCTGACCACCAGTCAGGCCCGCCGGTTCCCCCATCCAGGGCAGTGGCCTGGGGCTGCAGGGTGGTCTGGCCTACACCCTGCGGAACAACACCACCTTTTCTTTGCGAGGGGGGGCGGGCTTCTACGGCGGGGGTCCCTCCTGGAATCTGGGAGGCGGGATCCAGTTGCGTTGGGGTGGGGACCCAAGGAGCCAGGCACGGGGCCAGTGATGGAGCGGACGGTGTGAAGACCGACCCGGCGAACTGATCTGAAGGTGGTCGGGTTTGCATCCGGCTACCTTCAGATCTCAGGCATTGGAGGAACCCTCAGCTGACTTCTGCCACCATGTCGTAGGAGACGGACACCTCGCTGATGGCCGTGGTCATGTTGCCGCTGGTCGCGGTGCCAGCAATCAGGCCGTTGATGATGCCGGCGTCGAAGGAGTAGCGACCAGGACCCACCAGCAGCAGGGCCAGGCTGCCTCCCAGGTAGAGCACCACCAGCTCAAGCACGTAGATGTTGAAACCGCTGGTGAGGATGTGGTGGTAGGCCGCCACGGCCATGGTGCCGGTGAGGGCCAGAGCCCCCAGGGGGGAGAGCAGACCCAGGATCAGCAGCCAGCTGCCCAGGATTTCCGAGTAGCCGGCCACCTGGGCGAGGAACAGCGGGAAGGGCAGGTGCAAGGGCACCACGTAGTTGTCCGCGAAGGACTGCGAGTTGGCCAGCTTGTCCTGGCCGTGATGGATCATCATCGCGCCGATGGCCAGCCGCAGGACCAGCAGTCCGATGTTGGCCAGCCGTCCCTCCCGCAGGAAGTAGGACCCCAGGGCCCGACGCAGGCTGGCGGCGAAGGCCGTGAGCGGCGCCGACGGACCAGCTCCGGTCTCCGCCCGGGCCGCAACGGCAACGGTGGGGCGATTGAGGGCCAGCATCCAGAGGGCGATGAAGGCGGTGAAGAAGCCCGCGAAGAGCTCGAGCAGCAGCGAGGTGGTCATGGCGGCAGGGGAATTGTGAGGATTCTGGCGATTCAGGTAACGGATCGTGAAGCGCCCGCCATCCCCGGGTCCAGGTCCAGGTCCAGGCTGAGCTGACCCTCGGCTGCCCGCGGCTGCCGGCGACGGTTGCCGCCGCCGCCCCTCCTGCCGCCGGAGGGCGGAAGTCCCGATCGGCGGGAGCCGTGCCGTTCCTGGATCGCATCGGCGGCGGCGCCGAAGCCGGGCTGGCGGCGCAGGCCCCAGAGCCGTTCCCGGGCCTCCCGGGCGGCGGCGGCCACCTCCACGATCGGGGCCGGGTAGTCGCGGCCGATGCAGCAGCCGCTGGCGACCTGGGCGGCCGGATCCATCCGCCAGGGTTCGTGGCGCCAGACCACCGGCACCCCCGCCAGTTCCGGCAGCCAACGGGCGAGAAACTCACCCGCCGGATCGTGGTCGAGGCCCTGCTTGATCGGGTTGTAGATCCGGATCGTGTTGATGCCCGTGGTGCCGCTCTGCATCTGGCACTGGCTCCAGTGGATGCCGGGCTCGTAGTCCACGAACTGGCGGGCCAGGTGCAGGCCGGTGTCACGCCAGTCGATCCAGAGGTGGTGGCTGGCGAAGGACAGCAACATCGCCCGCATCCGGAAGTTGATCCAGCCGCTGGCCTCCAGCGCGCGCATGCAGGCATCCACGAACGGCACCCCGGTGTGCCCCCCGCTCCAGGCCGCCAGTCGTTCGGGATCGCTCTGGCGCAGCCCCCGGGTGGCGGGGTGCAGCTCGAGGATCTCGATCGAGGGCTCGCACTCCAGCTTCTGGATGAAGTGGCAGTGCCAGTGCAGGCGCGACAGGAAGGCGTCCAGGGCCCGGGGCCAGCCCGCGTCGACCTCGGCAGGCAGGGCCGGCAGCTCCGCCCGACGGGCCCGGGTGGCCTGGGTCACCTCCGCCATCGAGAGGGTGCCCCAGGCCAGGTGGGGCGAGAGACGCGAGCAGCCCTCGAAGGCCGTGAGGGGACTGGAGAGCCGGCGGTGGTAGCGGCGCCCCCGCTGGCGCAGGAAGCTCGCCAGCAGCTCCAGGCCTTCGCGGCGCCCCCCCCGCTGCCGCATCGGACAGGGGTCCGCCGCCAGCCCAAGGTCGGCGGCGCTGGGCAGCTGCCGGGGGGCGATGTCGTCCAGGGGGGGCAGGGCGACGGGAGCCTCCAGAAGCGGTTCGGCCATGCGCCGCTCCCAGTCCCGGGCCCAGCCGCGGCGATCCTTGCGGCCCCGCATCACCCCGAAGCCGGTGAACTCCCGCCAGGGGATCCCCCGTTCGCGGGCCCAGGCGGCCACCCGCCGGTCCCGGGCGTAGGTCCAGAGGTTGCCGGTCTCCTGATGGCTCCAGAGCGCGGCGATGCCGTGGCGGCGATGGGCCGCCTCCAGCACGGCCACCACCTCGCCGATCCGCACCACCAGTGGCTGGCCCAGGCCGGCCAGCGCCTGCTGGAGCTCCTCGAGCGCTTCCCGGCAGAAATTCCACTGGCGGCCCGAGCTGTCCGGCTGCCGCCACAGCTCCGGTTCGACCACGTAGAGGGGCAGCACCGGTCCGCGCCTGGCCGCCTCCACCAGCGGTCGGTGGTCGGCGAGGCGCAGATCGCGCTTGAACCAGACCACCTGCAGCGCCATCGCCGCAGGCTAGGAATCCGCTTCAGCGTTTCGGGAGGTCGCTGGGCCGAAGCACAACCACCACCACGCCCACCACCACCATCACGATCAGCAGAGCCGCTCCGGCCAGGGGCAGCACCGTCTCCGTCTCCATCCGTCTGAGCCCCGACTGCACCTCCATCCTGATGCGGCCACCAGATCAGCGCGCAAAAAAAAGGACGGGTCAGCCAGACCCGCCCCCAAGGAACGTCTTAAGAAATGTAACGGAGGCGCCGCCCCGACCGCGTGAGTCCGGCCGGACACTCCTCCCGAGGGCTTCCGAGGGGCCCCGCGGTCGCCCGGGACCCGCGCCACAATCTTCATCTTCCGTTACATCAGCCATGACGGTCGGTGAGCTCTATCTCGAATCCCTCTCCACCGGCGTCATCACCCCTGCCGAGCTCTCCTGGCTCACCCAGGGCCAGGACGGGTTCTCCCGGCTGGAGGAAGCCACGGCCCTGCGGCTCGGCCGCCTGCTCGATCAGGGGGACATTCATCTGGGCTGCCGCCTGGGGCCCGCCGGCGGCCCCTTCGGTGCCCCCGCCGGCACCTCCTCCTCATCGGCCCCGGCCGCCGGTGTGCTGGAGGAGTGGATCGAACCCCTGGGTCGTCGACGGCATCGCTGACGACAGTCACAACCCTTCACGATCGTTTACACTCCGTTCAAGTTTCGCAACGAACTCCCCCATGTCCGACTCCACCACCCGCTTCGGCTTCGTCACTTTCGCTGAAACCTGGAACGGCCGCCTGGCCATGCTCGGTTTCGTGATCGGCCTCGGCACCGAGATCCTCACCGGCCAGGGCATCCTTGCCCAGATCGGCCTCGGCTGATCGCTGCAGCGGCCTCAGTCCCATCGGCCCGGGTGGTTCTGCCATCCGGGCTTTGATGTTTGCGGCGTTCCCTCCGCTCTCCCATGGCGCACGCTCTCGTCTTCGTACTGGCTCCCGAGGGAGGGCTTCCCGGCGATGGCGCCTCCTGGGAGGACCTCCGGGCGGCCCAGCTCCTGGGCGTTCGCAGTGGCATCGCCCTGCGCATGTTCCGGGTGCCTGCCGAGATGTCCCTGAGCCTGGACGACCTGGTGGGCTCCGGCCAGGCCAACGTCAGTGGTGCCGACCCCTTCGAGCCCCTGCTCACCGCTCCCTGCCCGGAACAGCCGGCCGATTCCCCTGCGGAAGTGGTGCCATCCCACCGCCTGATCTGCGATGCGGTGGTGCCCCATATCGAGCCGCGGGCCCTCTGGCTCGGCGCCTATGAGCTGGGCGGCCCGGAGCGAGTGCCGAGTGGCGGCCATCCGGCCGAGCACCTCGTCATCGAGACCGTCCGTTGCCTCGACCAGTTCCCCCTGAGGGAGGCGGACAACGAGACCTGCTGGTTCTATCCCACCGAGAACGGCGCCTTTCTCTGCTGGGAGAACCAGCGCGGTCTGGAACTCGCCCCCGGCTATCCCGCCGATGCCGGCCTTCAGGAGGGGCCGTTTCCGTACCAGCGCAGCGACCTTCAGCTTCTCTGGTCGCTGATGGCCGACGACCAGTCCCTCACCTGCGTCGGGCTCACCTACCGGAAGCGACGCATCGAGTGGCCGATCGCCGCCAGTGATCCGGAACCCTTCGCCACCTGGACCGCGTTCCGCGTCGATGCCATGGCCGACGACACCTACCGGGAGATGGCGGCCATCACCGTCTTCCCGAACTGAGCGTCCGGCTCAGCCGGCCTGTTCGTAGAGCTTCTCCAGCCGCTCCCGGCTGAGGTCGACGTAGAGAACCTCCTCCCCCTGGGCCGGTGCCTCCGGGTGGCGTCGCCGGGGCGAGGGGCCGGAGGGGGCGCTGCGCAGGTTCTGGGTCATCAGGGCGAAGGCGCCGCCGGCGATCACCGCGAAGCTCACCATGTAGACGATGGGAAACAGGACGTTGAGCATGGATCGATCACTTTCTCCTACTTTAATGTGAAGATCTATTAACCGTGGCCACCCTGGGGCGCCGATCCAGCTCACGGATTTCGCTCACGGATTTCGCTCAAGGATTGAGCCGTTCCTCCTGCCAGCCGTTGTCGGCACGCCAGCAACGGCGCCGATGAGGGTGCCCTGTCAGCTCCAGCAGTTCCACCCGCTGCAGCCGCACCCGCAGCAGCTCGAAATGCGCTGGCCGTGGTGCGTCCTCCCCCAGCTCGCGGGGGAACGGTCCCTCCGGCAGGAGCGCTTGCCCCGGGGCCGGCCAGCCCCAGAGGGCCCGGCCCCGGGGGGTGAGGGCCTGCCAGTGGAAGGTCAGGGACCGTTCCTCCTCGTCGCCATCGAGCGGCAGCCGGTGGCCCCTGAGCCGGAACTGGCTGCGGGCCCGGGGCAGCACCCAGCAGAGTTCCAGGGGCGCCGATCCGACCAGTTCGCCGCTCTTGGCACTGCGACGGTCGGTGAGCAGGTCGAGGCAGCTCGCTCCCGCCCAGCAACGAAACACCAGGGTGCGCACCCTCGGGGTGCCGTCCGTCGCCACGCTGGCCAACTGCAGCCAGCGGGCCTGGGGGGAGCGGCCCTGCCGCTCAAGGGCGCCGCGCACCAGGGCCCGCCAGGGGGGAAGGGGCTCCCCGGGGGACGGCGGCGGTTGGGATCCGGGCATCGGCAGGAGCTAGGGCGTCGGCTTTTCGGCCACCACGGCGAAGAAGGGATCCCCCTGACCCCCCAGCCAGCCCAGGGGGCCCTCGGCCCGGGTCGGCTCGGCGATCTGCTGCGGCTCCGGCCAGCCCTGGGCCCGCAGCACCCGGCTTACATAGGTCAGGTGATCCCGGTCGCTGCCGTCGGTCCAGATCTGGGGGGCCTTCTGGAAGAACATCCGGTTCGAGAAGGCCACGATCACCTGGCCGCCGGGGCGGACCACCCGCAGCAGTTCTGCCGCCACCGGCTCGGGCCGCTGCAGGTACTGCCAGCCCGCCACCATCAGCACCGCATCCACGCTGGCGTCCGCCAGGGGCAGGCGCTGGTCCTGGTTGAGGTTCTGGACCCAGTGCCGATCCAGGCGGGGATTGGCCGCCAGTTCGGCCCCGTTGAGGCCATGGCCGATCACTTCCTCGTAGGTGATGTCCTCCGGCAGGTGACTCACCCAGCTGCTCATCAGATCCAGCACCACCGCGCAGGGGGGGATCCGCTCGCGGTAGAGCGCGGTCAGCCGGCGGCGGAAGGCGGCGTCGAGATGCTGCACGAAGCGGGGTTCGGCATAGAAGAGGGCGTCATCCGAACTGTCCAGCTTGCGCCGCTCCGCCTCGCTCAGTACCTGCACCGCCATGGCCGCCGGGAATTCGCTCCGCTGCCATGGTGGCGAGCCGAGGCGCCTCCCGTGATGCCCCCCATCCCGATGTCTTATCTGGTACTGGCCGCCGATGACCCCGAGCGGCTGGCGGCCTTCTACGGCGCCCTGCTGGAGACGGCCCCACTGCCAGGCCTCAGCCCGAGCCACTGGCGTCTGCTGGGGCCGGGGGAGCGCCGGCTGGAGATCTACGCCCCCTCACGGCGGCGTCCCCGCCCCCGCGGCGAGGGACGGCTGGCCCTCTGCTTCTCCCGCCCGGCGGATGGGGCGCCTCCCCTGCAGGTGCTCGACGACTGGCTCGTCACGGTGGTGGATCTGGGGGCGGTGCCGGTGGAGCCGCCGCGGCTGGAACCTTTCGGGGCCGAGGCCTGGCTGGCCGATCCGGAGGACAACCGCCTGCTGCTGCTGGTCAGCGGCGGCTGAGCCGCAGCTGGGAGGCATAGGGGCCGCGCCCGTCGAGGCAGGCCGCACCGCAATGGGCGCCGAGGCTGATCGCCTGCCGCAGATCCCAGCCGGCGGCCAGGGCCGTGGTGACGCCGGCGGCGAAGCTGTCGCCGGCGCCGTAGGCATCGCGCACCGGCCCGGTCCGGCGGACGGCGGCATAGCGGCCGCCGGGCACCAGCACCCCGCCCCGCTCGGCCTCGGTGCCGATGCGCAGGCGGGGCGGCGGATCGAGGTCTTCGGGCCGGTAGGCCTCACCCGGGTCGGTGGCGCTGCCGATCAGGGCATCGAGGGTCACCCCCGCCTCCCGCAGGACCGGCAGCCGCAGCCGCGGTGTGGCGGCCAGCACCCGCGCCCTACGCGCCAGGCGCAGGCCGCCCGCATCGGTGGCGGTGACGAAGACCCCTTCGGTCCGCTCCAGCCGCTGCCAGGGAAGCCCGTCGGCCGCGGTGGGCATCAGCCGCTCGCCGATCACGGTGATCGTGCGCTCGCCGCCGGCGTCGATGAAGGTGAGGCCCCGCCGCGTCGGAGCCTGGCGCCAGGCGATGTGCAGCTCCAGCCCCAGGGCCTCGAGCTCGCCGGCAGCCCGCCGCCCGATGGCGTCGTCGCCCAGGGCCGTGAAGAAGGGGATCCGCTCTCCCGTGAGGCGGGCCATCTGCACGGCCACCACGGCACCGCCGCCGGCGGGGAGTTCACAGAAATCCTCGGCATGGAGGATCTCGCCGGCGGCCGGCAGGTGCTCCACACCGATGAAACTGACCATCTCCACATGGCCCACCACCGCCAGGGCCAGCGGGGGAAGGGCCGGCAGCGCCGCCAGGGGCAGGGGAACCAGGGGCTCCATTCAGCTGGAGGCGGACGTGTAGTAGCGCAGCGCGAACTGCCAGAACCAGCGACTCACTGCTACCGAGGCGATGGCCACCGTGCCGCCGGCCAGCAGCCAGGGGCCGGAGGCCCGCCCCAGGATCGCCTCCGCCGGCACCGTGGTAAGGAAGGCCACCGGCACGATGAAGGTGAAGAAGGCCCGCAGACCCGCCGGGAAGGCGCTCACCGGAAAGCGGCCCGCCACCAGCACACTGCGCAGCACCTCGGTGGCGTTCCAGATCTTCACGAACCAGATGCTGCTGGCCGCCAGCACGAACCAGAGGCTGTAGAGGATCATCAGGCTCGCCACCAGCATCAGGGCCGCCCCCAGCAGGATCAGGGGAGATGGCGCGGCGCCGGCCCGCCAGGCGGCGTAGCCGATCAGCCCGGCCCCCAGGGCGATGCCGGGCAGGCCCCAGGGGGAAAAGGTGCGGGCCGAGAGCCAGAACTGGCTGTCGATCGGCTTGAGCAGCACGAAATCGAGGCTGCCTGTGCGCACGTGAGCCACGATCGTACTGAGGTTGGGCTGCAGCAGGGTGCTGGTGATCCCCTCGAGCAGGGTGTAGACCCCCAGCACCACCAGGGCCCCCTCCCAGCTCCAGCCACCCAGGGACTGGCCGCGCCCGTAGAACAGCGACAGCACGAAGATGCTGCCCACCAGATTGCCGGCCGTGGCCACCAGTTCGATCAGAAAATTGGCCTGATACTCCAGCTCGGCCGTCAGCGAGGCGATCCAGAACACCCGCAAGGTGGTGAGGTAACGGCCCATCACGCCCCCATGGCCGAATAGTGGCGCAGCCCCCGTCGCCACAGCAGCAGGTTGATCGGCAGCAGCAGGGCGGCCCAGGCGGCCATGGCCGCGAAGCTCTGGAGCACCGGCACCGGCTCACCGGCCAGGATCCTGGCGGGCACATCCACCATGTAGGGGAAAGGGGTCCAGAAGGCAAAGGCCCGGACTCCCTCGGGATAGAGCGCCAGGGGGGCCACCAACCCGGAGAAATAGACGTAGGGCAGGTAGAGGAGGCGTTCCAGGGCGCTGGCCTTCTCGCTCCAGAAGCACACCATCGTCAGGGTGAACTGCATCAGGAAGCGCAGGGCGAAGGCCGCCAGGGTGGCCAGCACTGTCAGCATCAGCGATGGCAGCGAGGGCCACCAGAAGGCGGCGGGATAGAGCAGGAAGAACAGTCCCACCAGCATCGCCACGAAGGGCAACCGGGTGGCCTGCTCCGAGAGGTGGGCGGCCACGTAGCGCCAGACCAGGGGCAGGGGCTGGAGCAGGTAGGGCGACAGGCGGCCGTTGAGGTTGTCCTCCTCGAAGGTGTACATCACCCACACGATCGTGAACTGACGCACCACGAACGCCGAGAGGAAGTAGCGGGCCAGCTGCAGGGAGCCCATCCCCAGCCCTCCGCCGGCATCGACGGCGCTCCAGAGGCCCAGCATGATGAAGGGCAGCACCCCCGAGAGCGCCCACAGCACGATCTCGGCCCGGTACTCGAGCATGTAGGCGTACTGGCTGGAGAGCAGCACGGCGGCGACGCGGCGGGCGTGGGCCAGCCGCTGGCGCGGGGCCCTTCTCATGCCAGCGCCCCCCGCGATGCCAGCTCCCCCTGGTGGAACAGGCGGCCGATGATGTCTTCGATGGGTGGGTCGGTCACCGACAGATCGACCACGGCCAGGTCGGCCAGCAGGCGCCCCACCTGTTCGGTGAGGCGCTCGCGCGGGATCAGCAGTCGCACCTCCCGGCCCTCGATGCTCTCCACGTCGCCGTAGCTGGCCAAGGCCTCGGGCCCCAGGGGTGCGTGCAACTCGAGGCGCACCTCACGGCAGGGTGCCAGCCGCTGGGTGAGGGTCTCGAGGCTGCCGTCGTAGAAGAGTCGGCCCTCGTGGATCAGCAGCACCCGGGGGCACAGGGCGGTGATGTCGGCCATGTAGTGGCTGGTGAGCAGCACGGTGGCGCCGAAGCGGCGGTTGTAGTCGGCCAGAAAGGTGCGCACCCGGGCCTGGGCGTTCACATCCAGCCCCAGGGTGGGTTCATCGAGGAACAGCACCGCCGGGCGGTGCAGCAGGGCCGCCAGCAGCTCCGCCTTCATCCGCTGGCCGAGGGAGAGCTTGCGCACCGGTCGGCGCAGTTCGTCCCCCAGCTCGAGCATCTCCGCCAGTTCGGCGATGCGGCGCCGGCTCTCCGCCGGGGGGATGCCGTAGACGGCGGCGTTGACCCGCAGGGACTCGAGCGGCGGCAGATCCCAGATCAGCTGCTGCTTCTGGCCCATCACCAGGGTGATCTGCCCCAGGAAGTCCGCCTCGCGCCGCTGGGGCTGGCAGCCGGCCACCTCCACCGTGCCGCTGGTGGGGTGGATCAGTCCCGTGAGCATCTTGAGGGTGGTGGTCTTGCCGGCACCGTTGGCCCCCAGGAAGCCGACGAACTCCCCCGGTTCGATGGCGAAGCTCACGTCACGAACCGCCTTGATGGTGCGCTCGCGACGGTTCAGGAAGTGACGCAGGGTGCCGGCCAGTCCGGGTGGCTTGTCCGCCACCCGGTAGGTCTTGCCGAGGCCCTGCACGCGGACGATGGCCATGCGGTCGGGGGCCATGCGGAGAGGGCGGGCAGGGCTCACCCTATCGAGGGCGCTGCCTCCTCCGGAGGACGATCTCAGGCGGCCTCCGGACACCACCCGGAGCGGCGCTGCAGCGGCTCGAGCCAGCTCGGACAGCGCTGGGTGAGATGGTCGCCGTGGCAGATCAGGGCCTGATGCCACTGGCAGCTCAGCAGGGGAACGCCATCTGTCCCGGTGTGGTGACGGAACCAGTGGCAGGTGAGGCAGACGTGCCGGCTGCGGCTGGGGAGCAGCCGCCCGGGCCCCAGATAGGGCCAGGCATCGCGGCCCCCAGCGGACTGCGCAGCGGGGTGTGCAGCGGGGTGTGGAACCGGATCCGGAGCGGGGACAGGACAGAAGGCCACGGCCACAAAGAAAGGGCGCTGATACGCCCGTACTAGCATCAATCGTCGCGGGTCGCCAGTGCCGCCGTGCCTCCACCAGGCCGCCTTGCCACCCCGCCGTCGGATTCCCCCGATCCCCGGCCCGGGGGTTCACAATCGACAATCGGGCTCGCGCCGTTCGCCATCCCCTCGCCATGCTGATCCGGCTCGGTTGCGAACTGACCCTCTCCTGCTGGGCACCGACGCCGGTGCTGGTTCTGATCCATCCCCATGGCAGCCGCCTGGAGGATCGCCGCGGTCCGGAGCGGCTGCGGCTGACCCCCGACCGGATCGCCGAGGTGCTCACCGACGCCGACGGCAACCGGGCCTGCCGTTTCGTGGCCTCCAGCGGCAGCACGACGCTGGGTTTCGAGGTGGTGGTGGCCGACGACGGCCTGCCCGATCCGGTGGCGCCGGACGTGGGGGAGTGCCCGGTCGGGGCTCTGCCGATCGTCACCTACCCTTATCTCAACCCCAGCCGCTACTGCGACACCGATCGCCTGGCCCAGGTCGCCTGGGGACGCTTCGGCGGCGTCCGTCCCGGCTGGACGCGGGTACAGAGCATCTGCGACTGGGTGCACGAGCAGCTCCGCTTCGATTACGGCGCCGCCCGCAGCGACAAGACCGCCCACGACGCCCTGCGGGAGGGGCGGGGCGTCTGCCGCGATTTCGCCCATCTGGCCATCAGTCTCTGCCGCTGCCTCAACATTCCCGCCCGCTACTGCACCGGCTACCTGGGCTACACAGGCACCACGCCCCTGCCCGATCCGATCGACTACTCGGCGTGGTTCGAGGCGTTCCTCGAGGATCGCTGGCATGTCTTCGATCCTCGCCACAACAGGCCCCGCATCGGCCGGGTGCTGATCGCCCGGGGCCGGGACGCGGCGGATGTGCCCTTCCTGCGCTCCTTCGGCGACCACCAGCTCACCGGGTTCCGCGTCATCACCGAGGAGCTCGCCCCGTCCGGGTCGCCCGGCCCCGGGCCTTGACGACCCCCTTCCGGCGCGGGGCCCGGGCCGGTGGCAAGTGTGGAGATTTCATGCGTTGCGCCAGCCTGATGGGCATCGGCGGCAGAATCCCACCGGACTCAGACACCATCGAGCCCGTTGATCGCCTCCTGACAGCACTCGTCTCCTGACCACTCCTGACCACCGTCGACTGGGACGGCCGCCCGACCCCCTCAGCCCATGGGTCCCGTCGATGGGATCGGGCTGAGGAGCCCTTCGACAGAGCGCAGCGCCCGACCCTGACGTCCTCAGCCGACCTGTTCAGCCGAGGTCCTGAGCTTCGGTTCTTCCTCCCTAACTCCCGCGGATCGACCAATGGGTTTACGGATCGATGAAGCCACGTTTCTGGAGCGAGCCCGCTCCCGATTCGGCGGGAGATACGATTACTCAGAGATCAACTACAAGAGCTACCGCAGCCCGATCAAGATTCGCTGTCTGGAGCATCCGGTCCGGGAGATCGTGATCACCCCCGAACGCCATCTCCAGACCACCGGCGGCTGCAAGTACTGCCTGAGGAACTATCGCAACCAGACCCTCGAGCGGGCCCTGCGGCTGGACTGCGAACCGGCGGGGCGCCCCGAGTTCCTGCCGGCCCCACCCGTGGCGGCCCCGAAAAGTAAAGCTGTGTAAGGGATCCGGCCCGGGACCCAAGTCCAGATTGGGCGACGTTTATCTTTCTTTCCGGCTCATTCCCCCTGACGACATCCATGGCCCTTCCTCTGCTCGCCGCCCGACCCTCAAGTCTCAACGCCAGGGTGACGAGTTTCGCGATCGCCAGTGAGGAATCCCCCCGCCAGGCCGTCGCCACCCTGGAGACCCGCAAGGCCTCCGGAGATCGCCTCAGCCTTGACGTGCAGATCGAGCAGGCCTACCGCCAGATCTTTTTTCACGCCTTCAAGGCGGATCGTGAGGTGGTGCTGGAATCCCAGTTGCGCAGCGGACAGATCACCATGAGGGATTTCATCCGTGGTCTGCTGCTTTCCCGGCGATTCCGCGAGGGTTTCTATGCTTGCAACAGCAACTATCGGCTGGTTGAACAACTGGTCGGCAGGGTTCTGGGCCGGCCGGTGTACGGCGAACAGGAGCGGATCCGTTATTCGATCCTGATCGCCCAGCATGGGCTCGCGGCCCTGGTGGACACCCTGCTCGACTCGCCCGAGTATCTCGAGGCGTTCGGGTACGACAGTGTGCCGTTCCAGCGCTCCCGGGTGCTGCCCGGGCGGGCCCAGGGAGAGCGCCCCTTCAACCAGCAGGCGCCCCGTTACGACGCCTACTGGCGGGACACGAACGCCCGGCGGGCGCCCCGCGGTGCCAGCCCCTGGTCCCCCGGCACGCCGCGTCCCGCCTGGCTCGGTGAGCAGCCCTCGCCCCTGGCCCGCCAGATCTGGCAGGGGCTGGTGACCGCCGGCGGCTTCGCCATCACCGGCCTGGTGCTGTGGACCGGGGCGGCCATGCTGAGCACCGGAGGGGGCTGAGCCTCGCCCGCCGGCGGGATCGTGCGCAGGTCCTGGTCCTCAGCACGGTGGCCTGGATCTGCGTCCAGCCTGCTGTGCTGACGGACACGACATCGTGCTTTCCTTGGTCTGGGTGGTCGGCTTCAGGTGCTCAAAGCAGCGTTGCCGCCACCACCATGCATTAGGATTTGTAAAGATTTCTTGACCTTCCGGAGGTTTCAGTCATGTTCACGCTCGAAAAAGCGACCCAGATCTTCCCGGACACCCTCTCGGCCGATGTGGTGCCGGCCCTCACCGCCCGCTTCAGTCTCCTGAGCGCCGAGGACCAACTGGCCCTGATCTGGTTCGCCTACCTCGAGATGGGCAAGACCATCACCATCGCCGCCCCCGGCGCGGCCCGCATGCAGTTCGCCGAGCCGGTGCTCAACCGCATCAAGGCGATGACTTTCGCCGAGCAGAGCCAGGTCATGGTGGACTTGGCCAACAGAGCCGACACCGAGATCTGCCGCACCTACGCAATCTGGTCGGTCAACATCAAGCTCGGCTTCTGGTACCGCCTGGGTGAGTGGATGGACGAGGGCATCGTCGCCCCCATCCCCGAGGGTTACCAGCTCTCCGCCAATGCGGCCTCGGTGCTCTCCTCCCTCAAGGGGGTCGATGCGGGTCAGCAGATCACCGTGCTGCGCAACTTTGTTGTCGACATGGGCTTCGATCCCAGCAAGGTCGACGGCAGCGAGCGCGTCGTCGAGCCGATTGTGCTGCCGACCGCGCCCGAGCAGCGCACCCGGGTCACGATCGCCGGCATCGACAACCCCACAATCCTGTCCTACATGGATCTGCTCAATGCCAACGACTTCGACCAGCTGATCCAGCTGTTCCTGCCCGATGGCGCCCTGCAGCCCCCATTCCAGCGGCCCATCGTCGGCACCGACGCCATCCTGCGGTTCTTCCGTGAGGACTGCCAGAACCTCAAGCTGCTGCCGGAAACCGGCGTCAGCGAGCCTTCCGATGGTGGATTCACCCAGATCAAGGTGACCGGCAAGGTGCAGACCCCCTGGTTCGGCGCCGGTGTCGGCATGAACGTGGCCTGGCGTTTCCTGCTCGATCCCGACAACAGGATCTACTTCGTGGCGATCGATCTGCTGGCCTCTCCCGCCGAGCTGCTCAAGTTCGCCCGCTGAGCCGGCCGTCCACCCACCCCGCGCCGGCGGGTTCGCTGACCGGAGGGATCGGCATGGGTCTGCTCCTGGGGGCGGGGATCTTCTCGGCCTGGCTGGCCAGCCTGGCGCTGGCCCTGCTGGCCGATCCGGCCGCCTGGACACCGGCGGCGCTCGTGACGGCCGTCGGCCTGCGCACGTTCCTGCAGACGGGACTGTTCATCCTCGGCCACGATGCGATGCATCGGACCCTGGCGCCCGGCCGACCGCGACTCAACGACGGCCTCGGCCGGCTGGCCCTGCTCCTCTACGCCGGCCTTTCCTACGGCCGCTGCCGCCGCCACCACCTGCGCCATCACCACGCCCCCGGCAGCCGCCGTGATCCGGACTTCCGTCGGGACAGCGGCGACGGCCCCCTGGGCTGGTACGTGCGCTTCATGGCCAGCTACCTCTCCCTGGACCAGCTGCTCCTGCTGCTGGCCAGCTGGTTGGCGGTGGGCGGAGGCCTGACGGCCCTGGAGCCCGCTCGGGCGTTGGCTGTCCCCGTCTTCTGGGTGCTGCCGCTGGTTCTCAGTTCCCTTCAGCTGTTTCTGTTCGGCACCTATCTTCCCCATCGCGGCGAGGACTCGGGCCCTGCCGGTAGGCATGCCGTCCGCAGCCTGGGCTATCCCCACCTGCTCTCGTTGCTGGCCTGTTATCACTTCGGCTATCACGCGGAACACCATGCCCACCCAGCGGTGCCGTGGTTCCGACTGCCGACGCTGAGGCCTTGCGTTTCCAATCATCACGGGCTCTGTCACGATCACGCCGACGGCTCGCGGCCGCTCAGGCCCGGGCGTTAAGGTCCGGATCCAGATGTTGAAACCCATGGTGCGTGCGGTGTCGGAGTGGACGGAGCAGGAGCAGCAGGTGGCACGCCGCGCCTTCGACAAGGCCCACTCCAGAGCCGCCATCGGCATCATCCGGGCTGTGCAGGCCCACGCCAGTCGCATGGACTCCGTCGAGGAATGCTGGAAACTCCATGACTTCCTCAGCATCCAGCGCCATGAAATCGAAGGCCGTTTCGATTTCCGCCTCCCTGGCCTGCTATTCGTCTTCGCCAGTTTGGTGAAGGATGGCCTGCTGCAGGTCGAGGAACTGGAAGGACTCGAGCGGGACAAGCTCAACAAGATCACGGCGATGTCGCGGATGTGAGGCCGCTGCTGCAGATCCGCGGCACGGCATCGCTCCCATCGCCCCAGTCGGTAGTGGTGGCCACCTTTCCAGCCACACCGCCCTCCTGCAGACGGCTTGTGCGACCCGCGACCGGCGTGGGTCCGGACCGAGGGGGCTGTAGGATGGGGAAGATTCCAAGATTTCTCTCCAGCAAGCTCATCACTTTCGAAAAGGGCTGTCGAAGGATCGGTTCATAGTTTTTTTCAGGTTCATGACCATTTACATCGGAAATCTTTCCTTCGACGCCGAAGTGGAAGATGTGAAGAACCTCTTCTCCCAGTACGGCGAACTGCGCCAGTGCACCCTGCCCCTCGACCGCGACACGGGTCGCAAGCGCGGTTTCGCGTTCGTCGAGATGACCAACGACGCCGATGAGACCAAGGCCATTGACGACCTCCAGGACGTCGAGTGGATGGGCCGCAGCATCCGGGTGAACAAGGCCGAACCCCGCACCGGCGGTGGCGGTGGCGGCCGCTCCGGCGGCGGTGGCGGCTACGGCGGTGGCGGCGGTGGCTACGGCGGTGGCCGCAGCCGCTACTGAGTCATTGCCGGGTCATTGGGCCCTAGGCGGTCCGGTGGCCGTTGGATCGCCCCCGGTTCTCCGGGGGCTTTTTCGTCGGTCGCGGTGTGGCCTCCTGCCGGTGCCGCCTGTGGGGAGTCCGGCACGGATCGAAAGACACTCTGCTGCTGGCGCCGCTTGGCGTGATCGGGGAGCAGATTGGGTCCATGAGTGAACCCAGCCCTCCCGGCCGGTACCGGGTCCGACCCGCCGACCAGAACGAGACCACCGTGCCCAGCGAGGTAATCGGCCCCACGTTCGATCACCGCGACGAGGCGGAGCGGTACGCCCACAGCCTGGTCATCACCCACCAGGCCCCGGTGGTGGTGGAGAAGCTGGCACCCGCGGGCTGCTGGCTTCAGCTAAGGATCATCGGCTGAGCTGGGGCCTTGAGCTGGCCCAGGTCGTCGGCGGCCTGCAGGTGGATCCGGTAGGCCAGTGTGGAGCCCACACCAGTGCCGCGGTAGCGGCCGCTGACCGGTGCCGCCAGGTGGTGATCGGGCGCGGCGGCCAGGACGACGTGCCCGTCGGCCACCGCCAGGCCCAGGCTGGGGTCGAAGCCCCTCCATCCCCCTCCTGGAAGGTACACCTCCGCCCAGGCGTGCAGTTCGTGTTCGCTCACCTCGGGGGGATGGTGCATCGAGTAGCCGCTCACGAACCGGGCCGCCAGTCCCTGGCTGCGACAGGCCGCGACGAAGAGCATGGCGGTGTCCCGGCAAGCTCCGGTGCGCGTCTCCAGCGTCTCGGCCGGATCGGTGGGCTCCCCTTCCAGCCGGCCAACATGGTGAAAGCCGTGGTGGATGGTGTCGGCGAGGGCGCTGAGGAAGGCGGTGGCCGACCCGTCGACCCCCGTGGCGATGGAGCGGGCCCAGTTACCCACGCCGGAGTCAACCCCATCCTGCAGGCAACCCGCCAGGGAGCGGACCTCCGCCTCCGGGTAGCCCACCGGCAGCTGCTGGGCCTCCGGGTGGGTGACGATCCAGTCGAAGGGGTTGCTGCGCAGTGTCTCCACCAGCATGTCCACCGTGATCGTGAGCTGGTCGCGCTCCTGCTCAAACCAGGCCACCGTCGCGTCAGTGCCATCGGGTTCGAGCACCCGGCTAAGCCCTGCCGGAGCCTCTTCGAGCCGCAGCTGGTGCTCGAGAATCCGCTGGCTGCCGTCCTGCCGAGGGGTGAGGCGCAGGGCCATCGGCTCCAGGAAGACAGGCCGTTCGTAGGTGTAGCTGAGGCGGTGGTGGATACGGAAGAACATTGCTCAGCTCATGGCCTCGCGCAGGGCGTCCTGGAGGTCGTTGTCGAGGACGTAGGTGTGCAGCGGTGCGGTGTCCAGATCGTCGACGAGGGGGAAGAACCGGACGGAGAACCAGGCCTCGAACAGTTCAAGGCTGCGGGGATGGGGCCAGCGGCTGCGATCGCGGCACCAGAGATCCAGCTCGGCGGCGAAGATCTGGCCGTAGCTGTCCAGAAGCCTGTCCTGGGCTTCGAGTTCGTTGTCGTAGGTAGGGATCAGGTAAAGGCTGTGGTCCTCACCCAGCCCCTCCATGTCTTCACGGGTCCAGAAAGGCCGGGTCCAGTCCACCATCGGCTGCCGGGGGGCCACCGCGATCGCGCAGCGGTTGAGAACGGCCATCGATGGACAGTCTGTGGCTGAAACAACGTTAGCCAGACCGGGCCTGGGGAGCATCGGCCATCGACCGGCTCGCGACCGGGCGCAAGGCCTCATCACCCTGTGACGCCACCCTGGGCTGCTGCGTTGTTGCCAGCCCAGGTCATCCGTGGCCACGATGTGTTCATCGCTATCCACCCACCGGCCCCTGCTGCGGCCCACCCGTCCCATGCTTCTCCGCAGGAATCCCGTTCGCCCCGGCGGTCACCCCCCGGTCCATGCCCTGGCCGGCCTGCTGGGGGGCGTGCTGCTGGCGGCTCCGTCGGCGGGCCTGGCCCAGCAGGATCCCTCCAGGGTGCTCTACAAGATCGCGACCCAGTGTGCGCTGCAGGGTGCCGCCCCGGTGCCCTGCACCGTGGAGGCGGTGGACAGCGGCGAGGCCACCCTGTACCGCCATCGCATCGGCACCAGCGTCGAAACGGTCCGCATCACGTCGGAACCGTTGACCATGGCGATCTGGGACCACGACGCGAGGAACTGGCGGCCCCTGCGCGGCGCCTCGGCCCGTTTCTCCACCAACACGGTCTGCTTCAACGGCAAGGACCTGTGTGTGGTCAACCCCAATTACCTCAACAGTGTCCGGGAGGACCGTTCCAATACCCGCCTCCAGGGTCGCGACCTGGTGATGGTGCATTTCGGCTCTGACGGGCGGGTGGACGCCAGCTGTTACGACGATGCCTGTGCCCTGTTGCTGAAATGAAGAACCTGAGCGGCCTGGCGCTGTTGATGGCCGGAGTGATCGCGTTCCCGGTCGGGGCCGGCCTGGCCCTGGAGCTCCCCACTCCTCCTGAGCCGGCCTGGATCGCCCGCGGTGGCGGCGGCGGCCGGATGGGCGGCGGCGGGGCCCGGATGGGCGGAGGCGGGGGCGGCGCCAGGCTCGGTGGCGGCGGATCGCTGGGCCGCAGCGGCTTCCAGGGATCCGGAGGGGCCGGTGGCCTCAACCGGGGCGTCACCAGACCCGCCGGTGGCTGGAGCAGCGGGGTCGCCGGCGGTGGTCTGGGGGGGCCTTCGCTGAATCGTCCCGCGGCCCGTCCCGGTGGGGTGGTCGGCGCCCCTGGCCTCGGCAGGCCCGCCGGCACCGGCAGCCTCAACCGAAACGTCAACGCCAACCTGAACCGCAACGTCAACGTCAACCGGAACCTCAACCGCAGCGTCAACGTCAACCGCAACTGGAACCGCGCCGTCCACGTCAACGCCATCGGCGTGCGGCCCGGGTGGGCCCGTCCGGGCTGGGGCGTGGCCCGACCCTGGAACCACGGCTGGTACGGCGGCTGGGCCACCCCGTCCTGGGGCTGGTGGGGGGCACGGGCCGCCACCTGGGGTGTGGCCACGCTGGCAACGGCCTCCATCATCAACAGTGCGGTGGATGCCGCGGTGGCCAGCAGCCAGACCGTGATCGTGGTGCCCAACACCCAGTACCAGCTGCTCTTCGGCACGGTCCAGCCGACCGGAACCAGCACCGTGGCCTTTGACGTCAGTGCCAACGGCGCGGTGTATCAGCTCTCGGCCGACTGTCAGTCCGGGCTGCTGAACGGCCAGGAGCCGAGCAGTGCCCAGGAAGCGGAGCTCCTCAATGCCGCCTGTCAGGTGGCCTTCGGAACCGCTTCCTGAGCCGGGGGCTCACCAGGGCAGGGGAGCCCGCTGGGCGCCGATGCTGCAGCCCATCTGCTGGCCCAGCAGGGCTCCGAGGGGCACGGCCCAGGTGCGGCCGTCCTGGCGGGAGGCGGCGTAGCCCAGGCCGCCGCCGATGATGCCGCCCACCAGCCGTCCCACGTTGCAGCGCTGGGCCGTCTGGGCCTGGATGTAATCGGGGGCCAGGGGCTGGTTGGCCCGGTAGCGGTCGACGTCATAGTCGGCCCGGTAGCCGCCGCCGTAGCCATCGCCATAGGACGAGGGGCTCGGCAGGGTGGGCAGGGGGTAGGGAACGCGGCGGCTGTCGACCACACGGGGAGCGACGGACGGGCCCCAGGGACCGGCCCAGGCCTGCAGGGGAGCGGTGAGCAGGGCCAGGACGCCGGCGGTGCCCAGCATGCCCGCGAAGCGGCGGGAACCCTGGCGAAGAGAGGTGTTCATGGTGTTCGCGTTGTGAGGAGCGACCCCTGAGGTGGGGCTGACATCAATCAAGCCAAGCCATGTGACCGATCCATGAACGGCTTCCGACCGATCTCCGACAGGATGCGACTGCGCCGCGGCTTCGCCCTCCCCATCGCTCTGCGCCTTGCCCTCCGCATCGCTCTGGGCCCCGCCGGCCGGGCCCCGTGCATCGCTTGTTGTACGACTGATGTACGACCACTGGCTGCATCACCCCGCCGTTGCCAGCGTGAGCGGGAGGGTGGGAGAACCCGATGAGCTGGAGCGAACTGGAACGCCTCGTCGAGGAGGCCGAGACGGATGAGGTGATCCGCCGCGGGCTGCGCCATTGCCGCTCCTGCCAGGAGCTGATCCTGGCCGCCCGCCGGCTGGGCTACCGCGTCACGCGGGTGGATCTGCACCGGGCCTGGCAGCTGCAGCATCCAGCAGGCTGATCTCGGCGTGAACGCACTCGGCCGTGGGCCGGAGCTGGAAGCCGAGCTTGCGGCAGACCTGCTGCATGCCCCGGTTCTCGTGCAGGATCTCGGCGCTGATCCTTTCGAGTCCCTCCTGGCGGCCGATCTCGAGCAGCAGACCCAGCAGGGCGGTGCCCAGCCCCTGCCGCTGCCAGGGATCGGCGATCAGCATGGCGAACTCGGCCGCATTCTCGTCGTGGATCCTGCTCAGCCGGCCCACCCCCAGCAGCTCGGCCGGGGAGCCGTTGTGCCCTCCCCGTTCCGCCACCAGGGCCATCTCCCGGTCGTAGTCGGTGAAGCAGATCCGGGTGAGCCGCTCGTGGGCGATCCGGTGGTCCAGGGTCATCAGATGGAAATAGCGGAAGTAGACGCTCTGCTCCGAAAGGGTGCGGTGGAACGCCACCACCAGGGGTTCGTCCTCCGGCCGGATCGGCCGCAGCGTCACCGCTGAGCCGTCCGGCAGCTTCCAGTCGCGCACGTACTCGCCGGGGTAGGGCCGGATCGCCGGCCTGGGGGTGAAGCAGGTGGCCCCGGAGGACGCCTGCAGCAGCACCCGGGCGTCGAGGGCCACCAGGGCACCGTCCCCGTCCCCGGGTGCCACCCTCAGGGGGTTGATGTCGAGCTCGAGGATGGCCGGGTGCTCGAGCACCAGCCGGCTCAGGCGCACCAGCAGCCGTTCGAGCGCCGCCAGATCCACCGGCGGACGGCCCCGCACCCCCTGCAGCGCCGGGTAGATCCGGGTGCGCTCCATCAGCCGCCGGGCCAGGGTGGTGTTGAGCGGCGGCAGGGCCACGGCGCTGTCCCGGAAGACCTCCACCAGCAGGCCGCCGGTGCCGAACAGGATCACCGGCCCGAACTGGGGGTCGATGCTGCTGCCGACGATCAGTTCGTAGGTCCCGGTGAGTTCCAGCATCGGCTGGACGGTCACCCCACCGAAGGCGCTCGCCCCGTGACGGGACACGATCGCGCTTTCCATGGTCCGGTAGGCCCGGGCCACCGCCTCCCCGTCGGGCAGATTCAGCTGCACCCCGCCGACGTCGCTCTTGTGGGTGAGCTCGGCGGAGAGCAGTTTCACCACCACCGGGTAGCCCATGGCGTCGGCGGCGGCCGTGGCCGCCTCGGCGCTGAGGGCCATGTGGGTGGGGACGGTGGGGATGCCGTAGGCCGCCAGCACCTGCTTGGCTTCCCATTCATTGAGCAGGGTGCGCCCTTCGGCCTGGACAGCGGCCAGCAGCTTCTCCACCCGTCGGCGGTCGGTGTGGGGCTCCGCGGCGCCGCACGTCGCCGCCTCCTCCGTTTCCGGCACCAGAGCCGGCGTTTCGTAGAGGGCGCGCAGGTTGTCGCTGTAGCGCCACATGGCATCAAACAGCTGCACCGCTGCGTCCGGGTAGCGGTAGGTGGCGATGCCGGCGGCATTGAGCAGGTGCTCCCCCGCCTCCACGTCCCGGCCCCCCATCCAGCTGGCCAGCAGGGGCTTGCGGCTGGTCGCCGCCAGGGCGACCAGCCGTTCGGCGGTGCCGGTCGGGTCGGTCATGGCCTGCGGGGTGAGCACCACCAGCAACCCGTCGCTGTCGGGGTCGTCGAGGGCCAGGCGGATCGCCCGTTCGTAACGCTCCGGGTCGGCGTCCCCGAGGATGTCGATCGGGTTGGCCCGACTCCAGTGCTCCGGCAGCACGGCATCGAGGGCCGTCAGCGTCGCCTCCGGCAGCCTGGCCAGGGCACCGCCGTGACGCACCAGGGCGTCGGTGGCCAGCACGCCCGGACCGCCGGCGTTGGTGAGGATCGTCAGCCGTGGCCCCAGGGGCCGGCGGCGCTGCTTGGCGAGCACCTCGGCCAGATCGAACAGGTCGGTGATGCTGTCCACCCGCAGCACGCCGCAGCGCCGGAAGGCGGCGTCCAGGACGGCGTCGCTGCCGGACAGGGCTCCGGTATGGGAGGCCGCCGCCTGGGCCGCCTCCGCCGTCCTGCCGGCCTTGATCACCACGATCGGCTTGGTGAGGGCCACTTCCCGCGCCGCCGAGAGAAACGAACGGGGGTCGCCGATCGATTCCATGTAGATGACGATGCTGTGGGTCTGCGGGTCGTCGCCCAGGTAGGTGATCAGATCCCCCCAGTCGACATCGAGCATCGAGCCCATCGAGACGAAGGCGCTGAAGCCCACGTTCTCCTGCAGGCTCCAGTCGAGGACGGCGGTGCAGATGGCCCCCGACTGGCTCAGGAAACCCACGTGGCCGGGCCGGGCGATGGTGCTGGCGAAGGTGGCGTTGAGGCCGGTGCGGGGGTTCATCAGCCCCAGGCAGTTGGGGCCGATCAGCCGCATGCCGGAGCGGCGCAGGCCATCGCGGATGCGGGCCTCCAGCGCGATCCCGGCGGCACCGATCTCACGGAAGCCCGCCGAGAGCACGATCACGCCTTTCACCCCTGCCGCCGTGCAGGCCTCGATCAGTTCCGGCACCGTTGCGGCGGGGGTGGCGATCACCGCCAGATCGACCGGTTCGGGCACCTCCGCCACCGAGGCGTAGGCCCGGATCCCCAGCACATTCGAGTGCTTCGGATTGATGGGATAGACGGTGCCGCCGAAGGGATGGCTGATCAGGTTCCAGAGCACCCCCCGGCCGACGCTGCCCCTCCGGTCGGAGGCGCCGATCACCGCCACGCTGCGGGGGGCGAACAGGGCCGCCAGGGGATGGTGCTGGGCCCGCAGGATGTCGCAGGCCCGATCTGAGGCGCCATCGCCCCCGCCGGAGGCAAGGGCACTCATCGGTAGACCAGGACAGGGCAGGGGGACTGGACCAGCACCCGCTGGGTCTCGCTGCCGATCAGCATCCCCACGAGCCCCCGGCGGCCGTGGGAGGCCATCAGGATCAGGTCGCACCCCAGCCGGGTGGCGGCCTCGACGATGGCCTGGTGGGGCAGGTCGCTCATCACCTTCTCCGCATCGGCCGTGACGCCGGCCTGGCGGGCCACCGCCAGGGACTCCTCCAGGATGCGCTCCACGTCCTTGCGGCTGGCGCTCATCAGGGCCTCCATGGTGGAGGCATCGAGCATCTCGCCGAGCCCCACCACCTGCACCGGCACGCTCGCCTGGGCATGGAAGAAGGTGATGCGGGCCCCGAGGGCGGCGGCCAGGGCCACGGCATGCCGCACGGCCTGCATCGAGAGGTCGGAGCCGTCGCTGGGCACCAGGAGGTGGCTGTAGGGCATGGGGGCTGGGGGTCTCCCCTCTGTCTAGTCATGGCCCCTGATCAATGCAGGGGTCAGTGGAGTGGATCGCTGATCACCAGAACCGAGCAGCCCAGGCGCCGCAGCAGGCCGGTGGCCTGGTCGCTGGCGGGAATCGGCAGGCCTTCCACCAGGCGCCGCAGGGAGCGGAGAATCACCAGATCGTGGCTCTCGCTGCTGCGCTCGATCACCTCCGACACGTTCGGGTCGGCCTGGAGCTCCACGCTCACCGTCACACGCCCCTTGTCTCCGGAGGCCGACGGGACCCAGCCCTGGAGCTGGCGGGCCAGCTGATCCCGCTCCGACTGGGGCAGCCAGGGCTCATGGACGTGCAGCAGGGTGATGGCGGCCCCTTCCCCCGGCGGGCAGCCCACCAGAAGCCTCTCCGCCAGCTGGAACTGCTCCAGGGCGCCGGAGGAGAGGTCCTTGACGGGGACGAGCAGGCGACGGAAGGTGGCCGGATCCTCCTCCAGCTTCGCCATCACCACCGGGCAGTGGGCCTGTCGGCAGATCGCGGCCACCAGATCGCCGAACAGCCAGTGTCCCAGGCGTGGCCCCGCACCCACGCCCACCACCACCAGATCGGCACCCTGCTCCAGGGCCGTGCGGGCGATGCCGCCGGGGATGTCGTTATCGACCCGCAGCAGCGAGCGGCTGGGCACCCCGGCCGCGGCGGTGAACGCGTCGGCCCGCTCCAGCAGCTGGCGCCCTTCGGCCAGCGCACGGTGGACGACCTGATGGGGCCCGCGGCCCGCCTCGGCCTGGCGCGGCGACACCACCGAGAGGGGCAGCACCGCCCCATGCCGACCCGCCTCACCGTCGATCAGGCGCGACGCCAGGGCCAGCAGGAGCTCCTCGCTGCGGGCGTTGCTGATCGGCACCAACACCCGCAGGGCGCGGCGCACCAGGGCCAGCTGTCCACTCTCCTCCAGGCTCAGATCCCTGGCCCGGCGGCTGGCCATCCGGGTCATCGCCACGGTGGTCAGGATCGGCCCCAGGGTCGCGGTCACCACCATCAGGGCCAGCACGCTGTTGAGCATCCGCTCATCCAGCAGTCCCTGACGGAACCCCACATAAGTGGCCGCCAGGGTGGCCGCCACCTGGGGCAGCGACAGGGACCAGAGGGTGAGGATCTGGGGCCCGTCGTAGCGGTACAGCAGGCCCGACCACCAGGAGGCCAGGCCCTTGCTGGCGATCAGGCTCAGGATCAGGGCGACGGCGAAGGCGGAGCCCGTCATCGTGCTCAGGAACACCGGCACATCAAGCAGCAGGCCGAGATCAATGAAGAACAAGGGGATGAACAGGCTCGCCCCCACCACCACCACCTGCTCCTTGACCCGTCCGTCCGGCAGCACGCCGTTCACGGCCAGGCCGGCGAGGAAGGCGCCGACGATCTTCTCCACGCCGGCCAGCTCCGCCCCCACCGCCGCCAGGAACAGGGCCACCAGCACCGCCACGAACAGGCGGCTGTCGCCGTCGACGCTGCGGCGGATCAGGCCGCGGCCCAGCCGGCGGATCAGCAGCAGCACGGCGGCGGCGTAGAGGGCCACCTTGAGCAGCAGGCCCACCACTCCCGAGGCGCTCAGCTGGCCCTGCCCGAGGCTGACGCAGAGGGCGAGCAGCACCAGGGCGGCGATGTCGGTGAAGATCGTGCCGCCGATCGCCACCGTCACGCACTCCTCCCGCATGGCGCCGAAGCTGCGCACGATCGGGTACCCCAGGGGGGTGTGGGAGGCCAGGATCGATCCGATCAGCACGGCGCTCACCGCCGGGTAGCCGTAGACCAGCCCCAGCACCGAGCCGGCCAGCATCGGCAAGGTGAAGGTGAGCAGGCCGAAGCGGAAGGACCGGGCCCGGATGCGCCGGAACTCCCCCAGGTCGATCTCCAGCCCTGCGATGAACAGCAGATAGATCACCCCCACATCCGAGAGCAGCCGGACGGTCTCGTTGGTCGACACGAGCCAGGCGAGGCCGTGGGGGCCGATCGCCACGCCCGCCGCCAGCAGCCCCACCAGATCCGGCATCCGCAAGGGACGCACCAGCGGTGGGACCACCACGCTGAGCACCAGCAGCAGGGCGAAGATCGCCAGGGGATTGCCAGCCAGGAAGGTGCCCACGGGGATCGAGAGGGACGGCAGGAAGGGCCTCCAGGCCTTCCTAGGAGCTCCGCCCGCACCGGCCCCTCTTCCCGCCTCGTCTCGTAACGGGCTCGCACCGATCCGCGCCACTCACCAGAATCGGCACCATGACGCAGTCCGCCTGGAGCCGGCACTGGTATCCGGTGGCCTACCTGCGGGATCTCGATCCCGCCAGGCCTACCGCCTTCACCCTCCTGGGCGAGGATCTGGTCCTCTGGTGGGACCGGGCCGGCCAGGCCTGGCGCGCCTTTGCCGATGTCTGCCCGCACCGCCTGGTGCCCCTGAGCCAGGGGCGCATCAATGCCGGCGGCGAGCTGGAGTGCCCCTACCACGGCTGGAGTTTCGCCGGAGACGGCCACTGCACCGCCATCCCCCAGGCCGAGCCGGGGGCAAGTCCTAGTGCCGTGCGCTCCCGCTGCCGGCCCTATGCCACCGCCGAGGCCCAGGGCCTGCTGTTCGTGTTCGCCGGTGAGGCGGACGGCGCCGCGGCCGTGCCGCTGCCGCTGGTGCCGGTGCTGGAGGAGCCGGGCTGGTTCGTGCAGGACACCTTCCGGGACCTGCCGATGGATGCCCTCACCCTCCTGGAGAATGTGCTTGACGTGAGCCACGTGCCCTTCACCCACCACCGCACCGTGGGCAAGCGGGAGAACGCCGCCCCGGTGGTGGCGACGATCACCAGCGCCGGCCCGGAGGGGTTCACGGCCCTCTGGGAGGAGGGCCCCCGCAAAGGGAAGCTCGGCAGCCAGCACACCACCTACGCCGCCCCCGGCCTGATGTGGCACGACCTCACGGCACCCGGCTTCGCCCGCATCCTCACGGTGGTCTATGCGACCCCGATCCGCCGCGGCGAGTGCCGCCTGTTCGCGCGCTTCCCCTTCCAGTTCGGGTCCCGGCTCCCTCCCCTGCTGCTCGGTCTGCGGCCCCGCTGGCTGCAGCACATCGCCAACCACACCGTGCTGGAGGACGATCAGGTGTTCCTGCACTGGCAGGAATGGGTGCTGGAGCAGCGGGGCCGCAGCGGCGGGGCCGAGCGGGCGTTCTTTCTGGCCACCGGCGCCGATGTCTATGTGAAGGCCCTGCACGACTGGGTCAACGCCCACGACGGCGACCCCTTCCCCGGCCAGCCCCTGCCCCCCCGCCTCGATCGGGCGGCGCTGATGGACCGCTGGGAGAGCCATGGCCGCCACTGCGCCGCCTGCCGCGGCGCAGTGGCGGGACTGCGGCGCTGGCGGCCGGCCGTGCAGGCCATTCCCTGGCTGGCCCTGCTGGCGATCGCCTGGTGGCGGACGCCCCCGGTGCTGGTCGCGGGCCTGCTGCTGGCGGCGGCCGCGGTGCTGCTGGGCCGGCGCTTCGATCGCTGGGAACAGCTGCTGCTGGCCGGGGACGGCGAACCACCCCGCAACCGGCCCGACTGACGGGACCGGGTCTGCCGGTTCAGCCTTTCCAGCCGGCCAGGTGGGAGGCGGCCCTGGAGCGCACCAGGGAACGGGCGGCGGCCAGGGCCGGCGCCAGATTGGCGGAGCTGAAGGGCGGCAGGGGGCGGCTGCGCAGCCAGGCTCCCCAGCGGAATTCGTGGAAGGGAATCAGGGGGGCCGGATCGATCATGCCCTCCTTCTTCAGTCTCCAGACCAGGGAGCGGTAGGGGTCATCCTGCAGGTCCGGAAGACGCTGCGGCAGGGTCTCCGGGACCAGGGGGCCATGGCCGCGGCCGTCGTAGAGGTACAGCCAGCCCTGGGCCTGCAGTTCGGCCAGCACCGTCTGGGGCGGGTCGGTTGGGCGATCGAGCACGAGATAGCCGTAGGCCATGGCATCCGGATCGAGCTCGATCAGCCCCCGCAGCCGGTGATGGCGGTCGACCATCCAGAAGGCTCCGCCTCCGCCGCGGACGAGGGGAACGGGTTTGCCGCGCAGGTAGCGCAGGCGCTGCTCCGCGGTCTCCTGGGAGAAGTCCTGCTGGCGGCTGCGCACCTCGGCCAGACCCACGCACATCTGGGTGGGCCGCAGGTCGGCGATGGCGACGCTGAGCAGGTCCGCCTTCGGACCCGGTGGGGGCAGGGGCCGGTAGGGGGGCAGGTGCAGGCTCATGGGTGCCGGTGGCTGAGCCCCATCCTGACCGCTCCGCGCCGAAGCCCACCCGGGGCTCAGCCCTGGGAATAGGGTCGAGCCAGCCACGGACCTTCATGACCACCGCCGCTGACCGAGCCATCGCTCCGGAGGGACCCCACGGCCCGATCGGTGTGCTGGTCTGTGGCCACGGCAGCCGCAACCGTCTGGCGGTGGCCGAATTCGCCTCCCTGGCCCACCAGCTCCAGCACCACCTCGCGCCGGTGCCCGTCGACCACGGCTACCTGGAGTTCGCCCGGCCGATCCTGCGCGATGGCCTGGACGCCCTGCGCCAGCGCGGGGTCCAGCACGTGCTGGCCGTGCCGGCCATGCTGTTCGCCGCCGGTCACGCCAAGAACGACATCCCCTCGGTGCTCAACACCTACGCCGCCGAGACCGGGCTGCGCATCGACTACGGCCGGGAGCTGGGGGTGGATCTCAAGATGATCCAGGCCGCGGCCGCCCGCATCCGCTCCGCCCTCGAGCGCGCCGACGCCGACGCCCTCGCCGCCGGCCGCAGCCCCGTGCCGCTGCATGACACCCTGCTGGCGGTGGTGGGGCGGGGTTCCTCTGACCCGGATGCCAACTCCAACGTGGCCAAGGTCACCCGGATGCTGGTGGAGGGCTTCGGCTTCGGCTGGGGGGAGACCCTCTACTCCGGGGTCACCTTTCCCCTGGTGGAGCCCGGCCTGCGGCAGGCCGTCAAGCTCGGCTTCCAGCGCATCGTCGTCTTCCCCTACTTCCTGTTCTCCGGCGTGCTGGTGAGCCGGATCCGCCTGCACAGCGAGCGGGTGGCCGCCGACCATCCCGGCCTGGAGCTGGTCCAGGCGGGTTATCTGGGCGACCACCCCCTGGTGCTGGACACCTTCCGCGAGAGGGTCGCCGAGGTGCTCGGGGGCGACGTGGCCATGAACTGCTCGCTCTGCAAGTACCGGGCCCAGGTGCTGGGCTTCGAGCGGGAGGTGGGGGCCCCGCAGCACAGCCACCACCACCATGTCGAGGGGCTGGTGGAGAGCTGCACCCTCTGTGAGCGGGAGTGCACCGGTGCCTGCCAGCCCGATGGCGTCCCCGTGCCACTGGGGGCCACGGCGTCTGGCCACGACCACGGCCATGGCCAGCAGCAGCACCACCACTACCATCCGGCCTATCCCCATGCCGATCATCCGCTGGGTCCCCGCACCCTGCGGACCTCGGGCGACTGATTGACGGTTCCCTGTCTGCGTCCTCGCCGGTCTCATCTTCATGTGTGTCCAGCGAGACTGGGTTCTGATCACTTGTTTCGATGGTTCGGAACTTTCCCCCAAGGCGGCGTCGTTTTCCCCCGTTTCACGGCGCTTTTCCACAGATCCCGCCCATCCGGCCGCTTCGGACCTTGAGGACTGGGGAAAGTCACGGATGGCTTGGAGCAGCCTTGACAGCGTCAGCCACAGGGGCTCCGACGCTGCCGTGTTCTGCAACACCTCGCCTTCAGCCCAGCTGGGGCCGCGAGTCTCATGGGCTGCCGCCGGCGACGCGTCGCGGCGTCCCGATTTTGACGCCGCCCATCGCCTGTGGCGTACTTGGGGCGAACGCAGCCGACTCCCACCAGCATGGCGATGGATCCTGAGCCCTCGGGGTGCGGCGGCGAAGAGGCGAGTGTGAGCCTGGAAGCCGAGGTGCCGGAGGTGCTCTACGACGGCATACGGGAGTTCATCGCGGCCCATCCCCACTGGGACCAGTACAGCGTCATCACCTCAGCCCTGGCCGGGTTCCTGTTCCAGAACGGCTGCCAGGAGCCCGTGGTTTCCCAGCACTACCTCGACGGCCTGTTCCAGAAGCCCTGAGGCCAGCCAAAAAAAAGCGAGGGTGCCAACCCCCGCCGATGATTTTCTCCCTTGCCCGACCCCTTGGAGGTCGCCCCGCCATTGTGCGCAGGGGTCGTCGCCAGGATTGTGGTGATCGACACCAGCTTCGGCCTGCTGTGCCGGCTCGCTGACAGGACCGTGGCGTTCAGTGCCGCCGCATGCCGGCGGCGGCGGCGGCGCAGGCCCGCCAGGTGATCGCCATCTCGGTGAGGGTGGGGCTCTGCCAGCCGGCGCTGGGCCAGCAGGCCCCGTCGGTGACCAGCACGTTGGCCGCCCCCCAGCAGCGGTTCCAGGGGTCGACGACCCCTGTTTCGCGGCTCCCGGCCATGCGGGCCCCGCCCAGTTCGTGGATGTAGTAGCCGGGGGGCGGTGGCTCCGGGCGCACCGCCAGGCTGTCGCGGATCAGGGGCTCCAGCAGCGGCAGCACGAACAGCTCCTCGATCGGGCGGATGCGGCCGCCCGCGGAGGCCACCACGGCCTCCATGCGCGCCTGCATGTGGGCCACCATCGCGGCCTCGTTGGCTCCCCAGCGGCAGGCGATGTGGGGGATCGGCAGGTCCCAGGCGTCGGTGCGGGAGCTCTCCAGGCTCACCCGGTTCTCCTGCCGCGCCAGCACCTCCCCGTGGCCGATCAGGAATCCCACCGCCTCCCCGGGACGCCGCCGGAGCAGGGCGGGGGGATCGAAGCGCTGCAGGGCGGCCCAGATGCCGTAGCCGCGCAGAAAGGCTTCCGAACTCCCTTCATTGAGGTTCACGGTGTTGGGGATGAAGCAGCTGCCCGCCCCGGAGAGTTCGGCCGGCTCGAGGGGCGCTTCGATCGCGGGGATCGAGAAGAAGCGGCTGGTGGAGATGTGGTCCATGAGATAACGGCCCAGGCTGCCGGAGGGGTCGGGCAGGCCGCCGCCGCGGACGGCGTCGCTGGAATGCAGCAGCAGCCGCACCGTTTCGATCGTGGAGGCGCAGAGCACGATCAGGGGGGCGGGGATGCGCTCCCGCCGGCCGCTGGCGGCGTCCACCAGCACCACCGCCTCGGCTCGCTGCCGGGCCGCGTCCATCTCCAGATGGCTCACCACCGCCCCGCTGCGCAGTCGCACCCGACCGGTGGCCAGGGCCCGTGGCAGGCTGAGCCCCTGGGCGCTGGAGGGGGGCCAGGGCGCCGCAGGCGTGGGCCGATGCAGACGAAAGCCGCGGGAGTGGATCAGCGGCAGCCCCAGTTCGCGTGCGATCGCCGTCTGCAGGTGCTTCTCGCCCGGTGTGAACGGCAGGGGCGGGAGGTACCTCCCGTCCGGCAGCTGGGGCAGGCCATCCCGCTGGCCGTGCACCCCGAGCAGGCTCTCGAGCCGGTCGTAGAAGGGGGCCAGTTCGGCGCTGCCGATCGGCCAGGCCGGGCCATGGCCATCCCGCCGGGCCGCCTGGAACTCCGCCTCCGAGAGGCGCAGGGTAATGCCCCCCCAGGTCAGGCTCTTGCCGCCCACCTGGCGCCCCCGGGTCCACAGGAAGGGCGCGTCCTGCGGGGTGCTGTAGGGGTTCCGGCGCTCGTCGACGAACAGTTCCGGGTTGTGCTTCCAGAATCCCGGATGGTGCCGCTGCAGACGCTGGCGGCCGCTGCTCAGGTGGGCGAGACGGCGCAGGCTGTTGAGCGGTTCGCTGCCCAGGGCCCTTCGGGCGGAGAGGTCGGGCCCCGCCTCCAGCACCAGCACCCGCAGCCCCGCCTCCGCCAGCACCATGGCGGCCACCGAGCCGTTGGCCCCCGCCCCCACCACCACCGCGTCCCAGGGCAGGTCGTTGCCGGCGGAGGCGGAAGGGGCGACGGACATCGAAGGCGAACCGCTCCCGGCATCATGGTGGAGCGGCCGCGGGCCGCCGCTGCAGGCCACAACGACGGCGCAGGGCCTCGATCAGCCGGACGACGGCATCGGGCTGGCCCTGGAGATGGAAGGCCTCCTGTTCGGCGACGCGATGGCTGTGATAACGGGTGGTGAGGAGGCCCGAGATCTCCTGCCGCACCACCGGCTGCAGCGGCAGACGCCAGCCGATCGGCGTGACCGTGCCGGTGGGGCAGCTCTGGGCGGCATGCACCGTCTCGTGCAGGAACGTCTTCCGGGCAATGCCCAGCTCGAACGTGATCGGCGCGATCCAGATCCTTCGCGATCCGGCCTCGAACAGTCCGTAGACGCCCCGCACTGGCGGTGTGCTGATCTGCACCCTGAAGCCGAATCGCTTCAGTTCCCGTACCAGGGGTTGCAGGTCCGCCGGCAGGGCCCCCAGGGGTTTCGGCGCCAGGGGGTCCTGCACCGCCAGCATCGGAATCGAAGCCGGCTGGATGGGCGGGGCCGGAGGGGTCGTGAGCATGGCGGACGGCATCACCATGGCCATACAACGACGGCCATTCAGGAAAGGCCTCGCCACAAGGGGTTCCAAAACAACAACCCCCCAACGGTTGGCTGGAGGGTTGGTGGGAGACGCGCCCTCAGGGGACGTGGAGTTGGTGGCGGGGAGGAGATTTGAACTCCTGACCTTCGGGTTATGAGCCCGACGAGCTACCAGACTGCTCTACCCCGCGGTGCACCGATGGACGTGGATTGACCGCGTCCAACCATCAAAGTGTATCAGTCGATGCCCCCTCCCCCAGGGCCGCCCCAGGGGCGGGCCCCGTCGAAGCGCAGCTCGCCGATGACCTCCAGGCGCAGGTGGTCGGCCGGCGCCAGATAGCGCTGGCGCAGTTCCACCAGGGTGGTGGGGGTGAGCCACTCGAGCTGCTCGAGCAGGTGCAGGGCGACGGCCTGCTTGGCCCGCTTCGCTCCGTCGTCCACCTTGATGGCCACCCCCATGCCCTCACCTACCCGGCAGAGGCACTGGATGCCTTCGGCGCCCCCCTTGCTCAGCACCTGGCCGTGGGCCAGGCGCATCAGTTCGGTGTCGAACTGCCCATCCCCGGCGACCAGATCGGGGTGGGCGAGCATGGCCCGGCTGAGCCGTTCCAGGTCGGCCTGCTCGCCGCTGCCGAGATGGGCGAACAGCAGGGCCATCTGGGCCAGCTGCAGCTGCAGGGTGGGAGCGCCGCAGTCGTCGCGGGCGCTGATCAGTTCGGCCCCCGGCAGCCCCAGCAGTTCCCCGACCCGCTTGACCACCGCCTGCTGCAGGGGATGGTCGGGCTGGAGGTAGCTCTCGAGCGGCCAGTGCATCTGCCGGCAGGCGGCCAGGAAGGCGGCGTGCTTGCCTGAGCAGTTGTGCTCCAGGGGACTGCCGGCGCCGGCAGGGGTAGGGCACTGGAGATCCTCGGTGTCGAGTTCCGCACCCCAGAGCAGCTTGAACGCCTCCCGGGCATGGAGGGCAGTGCCGGCGTGGGAGGCGCAGGCGATCGCCAGGCCCCGCTCTCCAGCCCCCATCCGGTCGGCGGCGCCGCTGCCCACGAACACGGTGGCCTGGAAGGGCTTGAGGGCCGAGCGCACGAAGCTCAGCTGCTGGGGGTCGCCGGCGCGCATCAGCACCCGTCCCCGCTGGTCGCACACCACCGCATGCACCCGGTGCCGGGACTCGACGATGCCGTTGCGCAGCAGGCGGACCTCCAGGGGGGGGATGCCGGGGCGGCCCGGGCCGGCGAAGCTGGAGGACAGGGTCATGGGGGAGGATGCGGATCCGCGGTGGCCGGCCTCAGAGAGCCTGGCAGAGCCCCGTCCCCAGCAGCATCAGGGCCAGGGCGACGGCCATGGCCAGGCGCAGGCGGGCGAGCACCGGCTGCACCTGGTGGCGGGCCACCAGCAGGTCCTGCTGGCGCCAGGTGATCGGCTTCTCCCACACCTGGCCGTCGTACCAGCCGGATTCCTCGTACTCCACCCGCTCCGAGACCAGCCGCTTCTGGACGTAGGTCCAGCCGAGCCACTGGCGAAGCAGCAGGACCATCGGCAGCAGCACGGCGGCGGTGGCCGCGGCGATCACCAGCCGGGCGGGGTCGTGGCGGAGAGGGATGCTGCCGCCGGCCACCAGCAGCGCCGGAGGGAAGGAGAGCAGCCAGGACAGTCCCATGGCCCGACCCAGCCCGGCCGGTCCGTTGGCCGGCCAATGGAAGAACCAGGAGCGGCTGAGCTGCTCGTACTCCTGCAGAGGCCTCTGGGCCGGCGGCACCGGGCAGGGGGTGTCCCGGCTGGGCAGGCCTGGAACGCCGGCGGCCATGCCTTCCCCCCTCAGCCGGCGACGGAGCCGGCGCCGCCCACCTCGACGGGAGCACCGACGTAGCGCTCCTGCTCGCCATGCCCCCAGAAGGACTCGAGGTCGTAGTAGCTGCGCTCCTGGGGCGTGAGCACGTGCACGATCAGCTCGCCGTAATCAAGCAGCACCCAGCGGCCCTCGCTCTGGCCTTCCCGCCGCAGGGGCAGACGGGAGGCGTCGGTTTCGAGGCGGTCCTCCACCGATCGGGCGATGGCTCGCACCTGCACGTCGCTGAGGCCGCTGCAGATCACGAACCAGTCGGCCAGGGACGAGACCTCGTCCACCCGGATCAGGCGGATGTCGACGGCCTTGCGATCGTCGCAGGCCTCGGCGGCAAGCAGGGCGAGGGCGCGGCTGTCGGCATCAGCCATAGACGTTCTCGCTGGTGACCGAATGGCGGGAGCCCTGCTGCTGGGCCATCTCGGCCCTGGCCTTGCCGGCGCTCTTGCGCAGGGCCTCAAGGCGATCTTCGTAAAAGGTGCGGCGGCGCTTCTTGCGGGTCTGCTCCACCAGCTCCTTGAGGGCACCCCCCAGGCTCTTGTAGGCATTGGGCAGGCTGTAGCCGAAGCGGCAGGCCAGATCGATGGCCCGCTCGTCGGCCAGGATCGCGTCCTGGAGACGCTTCTCGGAATTGTTCTTGAGGTAGAGGCGGTAGCCGGCGAAGCCCGAGAGCCCAAGGGCCATCACCAGCAGCAGGCCGTCCTGCACCCACAGCTCGCCGATGGCGCCGCCCAGGCCGATGGCCAGTGCCGCCATCTCCCAGCCGTCGCGGGGAATGGCGTCGTTCTGGATGCGGCCCACCTCATGCCAGAAGAGCAGGTTGCGGTGGTCGAGGGCGAGGGCGTCCCATTTCTCGAGATCCACCTGGATCTCCACCTCGTCGCGGCCGATCTCCTCGATGGTGATCAGGGGGGGATCGACGGAGGCGGCCGCTTCGACGAACACCCAGCTCTGCATCTCAGGGGGCAGCAGCCCCTTCAGGCGCTGGAGTTCGCTCATCGGCGGCGTCTCGGGCGATGGTGTTCCGTCAGATTAGCGATTGCCTGCGGCGCCAGCGGCGCCAGCGGGCCGGTCGGGACGGCGACCGTGAGAGGCTGGGCGGGTTTGCCTACCACGCCCTATGCCCCGCCGCACGGATCTGAGGCGCATCCTGCTGCTGGGGTCGGGACCGATCGTGATCGGCCAGGCCTGCGAGTTCGACTATTCCGGCACCCAGGCCTGCAAGGCCCTGCGGGCCGAGGGCTACGAGGTGGTGCTGGTGAACTCCAACCCGGCCTCGATCATGACCGATCCGGACCTGGCGGATCGCACCTACATCGAGCCGCTCACGCCCGAGGTGGTGGCCCGGGTGATCGAGCTGGAGCGCCCCGATGCCCTGCTGCCCACCATGGGCGGCCAGACCGCCCTCAACCTGGCCGTCGCCCTGGCGCAGAACGGCACCCTGGCCGCCCATGGGGTCGAGCTGATCGGCGCCGACCTGGCGGCGATCCGCAAGGCGGAGGACCGGCTGCTGTTCAAGGAGGCGATGGCCCGCATCGGCGTGGCCGTCTGTCCGTCGGGGATCGCCAACGATCTCGAGGAAGCCCTCCGCGTCGGCGATGCCATCGGCACCTACCCGCGCATCATCCGGCCGGCCTTCACCCTGGGGGGATCGGGCGGCGGCATCGCCTACAACCCGGAGGAATTCCAGGCCTTCTGCAAGAGCGGCCTGGAGGCCAGCCCCGTCTCCCAGATCCTGATCGAGCAGTCGCTGCTGGGGTGGAAGGAGTTCGAGCTGGAGGTGATGCGTGACACGGCCGACAACGTGGTGATCGTCTGCTCGATCGAGAACCTCGATCCGATGGGGGTCCACACCGGCGATTCGATCACCGTCGCCCCCGCCCAGACCCTCACCGACCGGGAGTACCAGCGCCTGCGCGACCAGTCGATCGCGATCATCCGTGAGATCGGCGTCGACACCGGCGGCAGCAACATCCAGTTCGCCATCAACCCTGCCAACGGGGACGTGGTGGTGATCGAGATGAATCCCCGCGTCAGCCGCAGCTCGGCCCTGGCCAGCAAGGCCACCGGCTTTCCGATCGCCAAGATCGCCGCCCGGCTGGCGGTGGGCTACACCCTCGACGAGATCGTCAACGACATCACCGGAGCCACGCCGGCCTGTTTCGAGCCGACGATCGACTACGTCGTCACCAAGATTCCCCGTTTCGCGTTCGAGAAGTTCCGCGGCTCCCCGGCCGTGCTCACCACCTCGATGAAGTCGGTGGGGGAGGCCATGGCCATCGGCCGCAGCTTCGAGGAATCCTTCCAGAAGGCCCTGCGCTCCCTCGAAACGGGCCATGCCGGCTGGGGCTGCGACCGCCCTGACGGGCCGGTGGATCCCGCCGACCTCGAGCGGCAGCTGCGCACCCCCTCCCCCGATCGCATCCATGCGGTGCGCGCGGCCATGGTGGCGGGCCGCAGCGACGACGAGATCCACCGGCTCAGCGCCATCGACCCCTGGTTCCTGGCCAAGCTGCGCCGGATCCTCACCGTCGAGACCACCCTGCTGCGGGGCCGGTCCCTCGACGCCATCGGCGCCGCCGCCTTCCTGGAGCTCAAGCAGGCCGGCTTCTCCGATCGCCAGATCGCCTGGGCCACCGGCAGCGACGAACTCGCCGTGCGCCGCCGCCGCCAGGCCCTGGGGGTGCGCGCCGTGTTCAAGACGGTCGACACCTGTGCCGCCGAGTTCGCCTCCTCCACCCCCTACCACTACGCCACCTACGAGCGGCCCCTGGAGCGACTCGAGGCCGACGGTTCCCTCACCGTGCTGGCCCCCGAGGACGAGGTGACCCCCGAAACCCGCCGCAAGGTCATGATCCTGGGGGGCGGGCCCAACCGTATCGGCCAGGGCATCGAATTCGACTACTGCTGCTGCCACGCCTCCTTCGCCCTGCGGCAGGCCGGGTTCGCCACCGTGATGGTGAACAGCAATCCCGAAACCGTCTCCACCGACTACGACACCAGCGATCGCCTCTACTTCGAGCCCCTCACCCTGGAGGATGTGCTCAACGTCATCGAGGCGGAGCGACCCGAGGGGGTGATCGTCCAGTTCGGCGGCCAGACGCCCCTGAAGCTGGCGATTCCCCTGCTGCGCTGGCTGGCGAGCGACGAGGGTCGCGCCACCGGCACCCGCCTCTGGGGCACCTCGCCCGAATCGATCGACCGGGCCGAGGACCGGGAGCAGTTCGAGGCGATCCTGCGGCGCCTGGAGATCCGCCAGCCCCGCAACGGCCTGGCGCGCACCGACGCCGAGGCCCGGGCGGTGGCGACGGCCGTCGGCTACCCCGTCGTCGTCCGTCCCAGCTACGTGCTCGGCGGACGGGCGATGGAGGTGGTCTTCGACGAGGAGGAACTCAACCGTTACATGGTGGAGGCGGTGCAGGTGGAGCCCGACCATCCGGTGCTGATCGACCAGTACCTGGAGAACGCCATCGAGGTGGACGTGGACGCCCTCTGCGACCGCCAGGGGACGGTGGTGATCGGCGGTCTGATGGAGCACATCGAACCGGCCGGCATCCACTCGGGCGACTCCGCCTGCGCCCTGCCGTCGGTGTCCCTGGGGCCCGAGGCCCTGGCCACGATCCGCCGCTGGAGCACGGAGCTGGCCCTGGCGCTGGAGGTGCGCGGTCTGATCAACCTCCAGTTCGCCGTGCAGCGCGATGGCGCCGGCAACGAGACCGTGTTCATCATCGAGGCCAACCCGCGGGCGTCCCGCACGGTGCCCTTCGTGGCCAAGGCCACCGGCGTGCCCCTGGCCAAGATCGCCAGCCAGCTGATGGCCGGCCGCACCCTGACCGAGCTGGGCCTGCAGGCGGAGCCGCAGCCGCCGCGGCAGACCGTGAAGGAGGCGGTGCTGCCCTTCAAGCGCTTCCCCGGCGCCGACACCCTGCTGGGGCCGGAGATGCGCTCCACCGGCGAGGTGATGGGGATCGCCACCAGCTTCGGCCTGGCCTACGCCAAGGCCGAACTCGCCGCCGGTGAACCCCTGCCCACCAGCGGCAGCGTGTTTCTCTCCACCCACGACCGCGACAAGCCCGCCCTGGTGCCGGTGGCCCGCGATCTGCTGGCGGCGGGGTTCACCCTCACCGCCACCAACGGCACCGCCGCGATGCTCAGCCAGGCCGGCCTGGATGTGACGCCGGTGCTCAAGGTGCACGAGGGCCGGCCCAACATCGAGGATGCGATCCGCTCCGGCCTGGTGCAGCTGGTGGTCAACACCCCGGTGGGCCGCCAGGCCGCCCACGATGACCGCTACCTGCGCCTGGCCGCCCTCGACTACGCCGTGCCCACCGTCACCACCCTGGCGGCGGCCCGGGCCGCCGTGGAGGCCATCGCCGCCCTGCAGCAACAGCGCCAGGTCGAGGTGGCGGCCCTGCAGGACATCCACCCGCCCTGGGTAGGGTGAACGCCCGATTGCCCGTGACCCCGTGACCAGCACCCTGGCCGCCCAGCCCATCGCCCCCGGCACCGACCTGCGCGAGGCTTTCCGCGCCGCCTACGAGAACCGCTACACCTGGGAGCCGGGCTTCGGCGGCTATCGGGGCCGCTGCGTCTGGGAGCAGGGCGACCGGCGCCTCGAGGGCACCTTCCAGGTGGGCGCCGACCTCAAGGCGACGGTGGAGGGCCTCAGCGACGAGGAGGTGCACAAGGCGGTGGCCTCCCAGCTGTGGGAGGTGGCGATCCACCGGGTGCGGCGCCCCTTCGAGCAGACCCACGGCGCCAACACCTTCACCGCCGGCGGGACCGATGCGGTCGGGACCGAGGTGATCATGGGCGGCAAGGCGGAGGGCGACCGCTACCGCATCAAGGACAACGTGGTGACGATGGTGCACCGCCACATCCACGGCACCGTGGTGACGATCTTCACCGAGAGCATCACTGACACCGGCAGCGGCTACCTCAGCCGCACCTACACCAGCCGCTACAGCGACCCGGCCACCGGCGAGGCCCGCGGCGGCACCAGCCGCTTCACCGACACCTTCGTGCCCCTGGCGGGCGTGGGCCCCTGGGTGCTGAGCGAGCGGGTGGTGGAGACCGACGCCCACGGCGACACCCCGGCCGGCCGCCAGGTGTTCCGCTTCGAGGATCTGGCCCCCCTCGGCTGAGGGCCCCCGGCCCGGGCCGGCCTCAGGCCGGCTCGTCCAGGGTCGGGATGCCCTGCAGCCGCTCGTTCAGCTGCATGGCCATCGCCTGGCGGCCCACCGCCAGGACCTTGAGGGTGTCCTCATGCATGCGCAACTGGGCATCGGCCACCTGCATGCCCCGCACCATCTCCTTGACGTCATCCGGCAGGCCGTTGAGGTCGTAACGCTTGCCCTCGAAGGTCAGCACGGGCGGCTGCTGGCTGGGGGTCTGCAAGGCTCTGGGCTCGGTGCCGGATCAGCCTAGGTGCCGGGCCGGCCGCTTTCCCGGGCCGGCAGCACGGCCCTCAGGCCTCCAGACGGATGAACTGCCGTTCGCACAGCTCGCGGTAGCGGCCGCCGCTGGCCATGAGGGCGTCGTGGCTGCCCTGCTGGACGATGCGGCCGCCGTCGAGCACCACGATCAGATCCGCCTCCTGCACGGTGGCCAGCCGGTGGGCGATCACGAGCACGGTGCGGCCGGCCATGGCCTGCTGCAGGCCCTGCTGCACCGCTTCCTCGGCTTCGGCATCCAGGGCGCTGGTGGCTTCGTCCAGGAGCATCACCGCGGGGTTGCCGAGCACGGCCCGGGCGATCGCCAGCCGCTGCAGCTGCCCTCCGGAGAAGTTGCTGCCCCTCTCCTCCAGCCGGCTGTCGTAGCCGCCGGGGAGGCGCTCGATGAAGTCGGCCGCGTTGGCCAGGCGGGCGGCCTGACGGATCTCCTCCCGGTTCGCTTCGCGGCCGAAGGCGATCGCCTCGGCCACGGTGCCGGAGAAGACGCTGCTCTGCTGGGGCACAAGGGCCACGGCCCGGCGCAGGTCGCGGGCCCGCAGGTCGGCCAGGTTCTGGCCGTCGAGCAGCACGCGGCCGCTCTGGGCGGTGTTGAAGCGCAGCAGCAGGGAGAACAGGGTGCTCTTGCCGGCGCCGGAGGGTCCCACCAGCGCCACCACCTGGCCGGGACGGATATGGAGATCGAGCTGGCGCAGCACCGGGCTGCCTCTCTTGTAGCCGAAGCTCACCCCGTCCAGCACCAGCTCCCCGGAGACGGTCCCCAGGGGCCTGGCCCCGGGGTGGTCGGGGGGTTCGACCGGCTCGGACTCGATCGCCCGCAGCCGCCGCAGCGAGGCCTGGCCCTGCTGGAACTCGTTGAAGTTGGTGGTGAGGTGGGAGATCGGATCGATCAGCATCAGCAGGGCCGCCACGTAGCTGCTGAAGCCCTGGCTGTCGAGGCCGCCGGCCTTGATCCGGGCCGCACCGATCAGCAGCACCGAGAGGATGCCGGCCGCTTCGATGAAGCCCACCACCGGATGCTGCAGCGCCAGCAGCTCCAGGGTGCGGTAACGGGCGCGCCGGTGCAGGTCGATCTCGGTGTCGAACCGTTCCTGCAGCCAGGGTTCGGCGGCGAAGGCCCTCACCAGGGGAAGTCCGCCGATCGCCTCCCCCAGCAGGGCTGCCAGGTCGCTCACCTGTTTCTGGCTGCGCTCGGCGGCGGTCATCACCCGGGCCCCGAAGGCGCTCACCATCAGGGCCACCAGCGGGGCCAGCAGCAGGGTGGCCAGGGCCAGGGGCCAGTCCAGCCAGATCATGTAGCCCAGCACCACCACCAGCTGCAGGGCGCTGGGGGTGGTGTCCTGAATGGTCTTGTAGATCACCTCCCCGACCCGGTCGGCGTCCTCGGTGAGCCGGTAGGTGAGATCCCCGGCGGAGAGTTTCTCCAGGGCGGCGAAGTCGAGCCGCTGCAGGCGCGCGAACAGCTGGCGCCGCAGCTCCTGGCTGACCCGCAGGGCCGGGCCCGCCAGCAGGGTGTCCTGGCCGAACTGGGCGATCTTCTGCACCAGGAACACCGCCAGGGCCGCCGCCACGGTCCGCAGCACCTTGGAGAAATCGCCGGCGCCGATGGCCGGGATGAGCTGACCCGCCAGCCAGGCCAGCAGGGGCCAGCAGGCCACGAACACCAGCATGCACACCCCCCCCAGCAGCAGGGGTCGCCGGTGGGGCTTCAGCAGCGGCCAGAGCCTGCGGAAACCGGCCGGCGAGGGTGCAAGCATCAACGAACCCTATCAGCGCTCTCCGGGCGCCCCCCGACGGTGAAGCTGGATCAGTTCCTCAAATGGCAGGGCCTCGTCGGCACCGGCGGCGAGGCCAAGCAGCGCATCCAGCGGGGGGACGTGACCGTCAACGGCGCCATCGAGACCCGGCGCGGTCGCCAGCTGGCACCGGGGGATGCCGTCGCCATCGACGGCCGGGAGGTGCTGATGCTCTCCCCGCGGCGGGATCGAGGGGGGGACGGCGGCCCCACGCCTTAACCTGCCTCGAATGTCGCTGCCGGGAGACCACGTGCGCAAGGCCGTCATCGCAGGCAACTGGAAGATGCACATGACCTGCGCCGAGGCGCGGGCGTTCGCGGCCAGGTTCCTGCCCCTGATCGCCGATCTGCCCGACGACCGGGAGGTGGTGCTGGCGCCGCCGTTCACGGCGATCCCCACCCTCTGCCGTCACCTGGCCGGCGCCGGTGTCGCCATCGCCGCCCAGAACGTGCACTGGGAGACCAGCGGCGCCTACACCGGCATGATCTCGGCGCCGATGCTGCTCGAGCATGGCGTCACCCACGCCATCGTGGGTCACAGCGAGCCACGAAAGTATTTCAGCGAAACCGACGAGCAGATCAACCTGCGGGCCCGCACCGCGCAGAATTCGGGTCTGATCCCGATCCTCTGCGTGGGCGAGAGCGACGACCAGCGCGAGGCCCGCGAGACCGAGCGGGTGATCCACCGCCAGGTGGAGCAGGGCCTGGAGGGCATCGACCCGCTGCGCCTGATCGTGGCCTACGAGCCCATCTGGGCGATCGGCACCGGCAAGACCTGCGCCGCCGAGGAGGCCAACCGCATCTGCGCCCTGATCCGCGGCTGGGTGGGCCATCCCGAGGTGGTGGTGCAGTACGGCGGTTCGGTCAATCCCGCCACCATCGACCTGCTGATGGCCCAGAGCGACATCGATGGTGTGCTGGTGGGGGGCGCCTCCCTCGATCCGGTCAGCTTCGCCCGCATCGCCAACTACCAGGTGCCGGTGGCGGCCTGAGCCCCCCGTCACCGCTCCGATCGCCTCCGATCGCCGTGAGCTCCGCCGGCCCCGTCGCCGCCCCGTCCGGTTTCCGCTGGGGGGACCGCACCCTCGTGATGGGGGTCCTCAACCTCACCCCCGATTCCTTCAGCGACGGCGGCCGTTACGAGGCCCCCGAGGCCGCCGTGCGCCGGGCCCGGCTGCTGCACCACCAGGGGGCCGACCTGCTCGATCTCGGGGGGCAGAGCACCCGGCCCGGGGCGAGCGAGATCGACGCCGCGGCGGAGATCGCCCGGGTGCTGCCAGCCCTTCGGCTGATTCTGGAGGCCCTGCCGCCTCCTCAGGCCGGTGGCCCCCTTCTGTCGGTCGACACCTTCCGCGCACCGGTGGCCGAAGCCGCCCTGGCCGCCGGGGCCCACTGGATCAACGACGTCAGCGCCGGCCGGCGCGATCCCACCCTGCTGGCGGTGGTCGCGGCCGCGGACTGCCCCTGCGTGCTGATGCACAGCCGCGGCGACAGCCTCACGATGGACGCGCTGGCCAGCTACCGCGATGTGGTCGCCGAGGTGCGGCAGGAGCTGCTGCGGGCTACCGATCGGGCCCTGGCGGCGGGGGTGCGTCCGGAGCGGATCCTCTGGGATCCGGGGCTGGGCTTCGCCAAGACCACCGCCCACAACCTCGCCCTGCTGCGGGGCCTGCGCCGGCTGCGGGACGAAGGGTTCCCCCTGCTGGTGGGGCCGTCCCGCAAGCGCTTCATCGGTGCGGTGCTGGCCGAGCCCCGCCCCCGGGCCCGCCTCTGGGGCACCGCGGCGGTCTGCGGCCAGGCCATCGCCGCCGGTGCCGATGTGCTTCGTGTCCATGACGTCGCGCCGATCGTGCAGACGGCCCGCATGGCCGATGCCCTCTGCCGCGCCTGACCGGCTCGGTGGGTCAGTCGGCCGGCGCCTCCTGCCGTTCCGTCAGCAGGGTCTGCACCATCAGCCGCAGGGTCGCCCGGTTGCCCCCGGCGGCCCGCCAGCTTTCCAGCCACTGCAGCAGGGGGGAGGAGCTCCCCCCGCCGTTGCCCTGCTGGCCCATGCCCAGCCGTTCCAGGAAGGCGCTGGCATCATCCAGGCAGGAGCCCCCATCGCCGAAGCCGTCCAGGAGCGGATCGAGGGCCGCCAGCAGGGTCTCCAGTTCGGCGGTGCTCAGCTCCGGCAGGGGCTCGATCATCGACGCAGGCCTCGGCGGCGTTACCGCCCACCGACCCAGCATGACCCCTGGACGGTCCTTTTCCGCCGTTCCGGCGCGGCCGGCCGCGCCCGGCGCCCCTAGGCTGATCCCAGCACAGCGTCGCACCTGCTTCCATCGTGCTGAAACTCTGCCTGCAGGTGCTCGTCTGTATCACCATCATCCTGCGCTGCATGGTGATCTTCGGCCACCTGCGCAAGCTCTGGATGGCCGACGGACTGGCCGGTGAGTTCCGCCGCGAGTTGCGTCGGCGCGGTCTGCTGATGGCCCCTCCTGCGCTGCCCGGCGATCCGCACGCCATGCCCCGCCGCGCCGATCCCTGACGCCGCCGGGTGACACCGATCCGCGCTGCCGATCAGTGACGCCTGGAGGGGGCGCCCGCCAGGTGATGCACGGCGTGGATCACGACGCCCCAGAGTTCGGCCCCCCCACCGTCACTCCCCTCCGCGCTGCCCCCTTCCGCGCCGTTGAGCAGCAGGGGCGGACTGGTGCCGTCGCTGGCCACCAGCCACAGCGCACCGCCGCGCCGGGCCAGACGGCGCAGCAGGAAGGCGCCGGCATGCACCGCCACCACCACCATGCCGGGCCGGGGATCGACGCTGCGGTCGATCACCAGCAGGTCGCCGTCGACGATGCCGTCGCCACCCATGGCATCGCCGCTGACGCGCATGAAGAAGGTGGACAGCGGACGGGGGATCAGCTCCAGGTTGAGGTCGATGCGGGCCTCCACGTAATCGTCGGCGGGGCTGGGGAAACCGGCGCTGACGGCCTCCGTGGCCAGGAGGCAGAAGAGCGCCGCCGCTCCTTCCCGTGGGGGCAGCGGTGTCTGGAGAGGCAGGGGGCGCATCGGAGCGGACAGGAGAACCGGAGCAGTACGGATGTTCTACTCCGGTTGGTCGTCGCCGCGGAATCATCGGCAGCGACCCTTCCCGTCCGCCAGGCCATGCACCCCAGTCCGGAGGCGCTGATCGCCCGCCTCGACCTGCAGCCCCACCCGGAGGGGGGCTGGTACCGGGAGCTGCACCGCTCACCCGGCCAGGTGTGCCGGGCCGGCGACGGGCGGCAGCGCGCCGGACTCACGGTGATCGCCTTCCTGCTGACGGAGGGCCAGCTCAGCCGCTGGCATCAGGTGGTGGGAGCGGCTGAGGTCTGGCACCACGCCGGCGGCGACCCCCTCGACCTCTGGCGGCTGCCGCCCCGGGGCGGCACGGCCGAGCGGCTGCGGCTGGGCTCGCTCGCCGACCCGGACGCCGCCGGTGATCCGGGGGCCGGCCCTCTGCAGATCGTGCCGGCGTTCTGGTGGCAGGCGGCCCGCAGCCGGGGGCGATGGAGCCTGGCGCACTGCTGCGTGGGGCCGGGTTTCGCGTTCGAGGATTTCCGGCTGATGGTCGATCTGCCAACGGCCGAGCGGCCCGCCGGCGCCGATCCGACGCTGCTCTAGGTCCTTCCGTCAGCATGGGTGCCGATGGATCGGGTGAGGCATGGGCTGTCCGAGGTGCGGCAGTTGGGCCGTGCGGGCCGACCGCAGCCTGGCGGGTCGCATGGTCTGCGCCCGTTGCGGAGAGCCGCTGGGCCTCGGCAGGGCCCGCCGGGTCGCCGACGGCACGCGCCGCCGGGGACAGGGGGGCCGCAGCGCCCTGGTCCTGCCGCGCCGCTGGCGGCTCTGGCTGCTGCTGGGGGGGCTGCTGGCGGTCTCGGCCGTGCTGGCGTCCGTGCCGGAACGGCCGACCCGGCCCCCGGAGCGCCGCGGGATCGAACCCATGCGGGGGGTGGTGCTATGGCCGCCGACGGTCCCGACCGGTTCCGGCGATGTCGCGATCCTCTGACAGGAGTGATCCCGCCCTGATCCCATCGGTGATCATGGGCTGTAACGATTCTTGAAATGGCATGGCCAGGACCAACCCGCTCGCGAACCTGGCCGGTCTCAGCATGCGTCAGTTGCGCGAGCTCGCCAGGACCCTGGGGATCCAGCGCTACAGCGCCCAGGACAGGGATTCCCTGGCCGAGGCGATCGCCGATCGCTCGGGCGAAGGCACCGAGCAGGCCTCTCCCCGGCCGGTGGCCGCCATCGAGGCCGAGATGGCTCCGGCGCCGCGGCCGGCGGCCGAGACCCGCGTCGTCTTCCTGCCCCGCGATCCCCAGTGGGCCTACGTCTTCTGGGACATCT
>NZ_JACJSZ010000016.1 GCF_014698445.1 Microcystis elabens FACHB-917 | reverse complement strand
GCCAAGGGTGACTTTCGCGGCATCAAGCTCAGCAACGAGACCCACCGCTCCAGCACCGATCCCGAGGCTTTGCTGGCCCGCAAATCCAAGGCCCATCCAGCTCAGCTGAGCTACCGGGGCCATGTGCTCGTGGACAACCGTCATGACCTGATCGTCGATTGCCGCGTCACACAAGCCACGGGCACCGGTGAGCGGGATGCCGCCAAGGAGATGGCAGAAGGCCTCGCCGGTGCCCACCAGAAAACGCTCGGTGCCGACAAGAACGACGACACCAAAGGTTTTGTCGCTGAGATGCGGCGCCTGGGCGTGACGCCCCACGTGGCACAGAACACCACCCGCCACGTGGGGTACGCCAAATCGATCAATGCCCGCCGGGGGATCGAGAAGGTGTTTGGCTGGATCAAGGCGTTCGGCGGGCTGCGCCAGTTCAAACTGCGCGGCACCGAGAAAGTGAGCGCCGTGTTCGGTCTGCACGTGATCGCCTACAACCTGATCCGACTGGGCAACTTGCTCAGGCCCACCATGGCGGCGGCATGAACCACCAGATGCCCAAAGGTGTGCGCGAACGGCAGCAGCTGGGCCGCCAAAACAGTCCAAATGCGGCAAAGTCGGGCTGTCTGAGCGCTGGAAACGACCCCATCTGACGAAATCACCGAGAAATCAGCTCGGAGATGGGAAAACGCGACTGCTTAGACGGTTTTTCCGCAAACTCTTAAATTGGCCTGAGGCTTATTCAAGCCTGGGGCGCCACCGCAGGAGATGAATCGGGAGGCCACGGGCCACAACGAAATCACCAGCACCGCCGGGGAGCCGGTCAGGGCCTTCGTGCCGGATCCGCTGCCACCCCAGCCCCCGCTCGAGCTGGGCGGACTGGGCCAGGCCCTCCACGATCGCGCTCTCCTGGCCTGAGGGCGCCTCGATGGCGTTTCCAGCCTGCTCCCCGATCCCGACCTTTTCATCTACGCCTACGTCCGCCGCGAAGCCCTGCTCTCCAGCCAGATCGAGGGCACCCAGTCCTCCCTCTCGGATCTGCTGCTGTTCGAGCTGGCGGAGGCTCCCGGGGTTCCCTTCGATGATGTGGTGGAGGTGTCCAGCTACGTGGCCGCCCTGGAACACGGCCTGGCCAGGCTGGCCACCGGCTTTCCCCTCTCCTCCCGTCTGCTGAAGGAGATCCATGCCGTGCTGCTGGCCCGTGGGCGGGGTGCCGATCGGCTGCCAGGAGAGTTCCGGCGCAGCCAGAACTGGATCGGCGGTACTCGGCCGGGCAACGCCGTCTTCGTGCCGCCGCCGCCGGGGCGGGTGGAGAGCTGCATGGCGGAGGTGGAGCGGTTCCTGCATGCCGAGGACGACCTGCCCCTGCTGGTGAACTCCTCGATGCGGTGCGCCGCGATGGGGACTGTGAAGCGTGGGTCGCGTTCTTCCTGGAGGGCGTCGAAAGCACCGCTGCCGCTGCCGTGAACGCGGCCCACCGGCTGCTGGCGCTTTTCCGGGGCGACGAGTCCAGGCTCACGGGGCTTGGGCGATCGGGCACCAGCGTGCGGCAGGTTTATGCGGCACTGAAACAACGCCCCCTGCTCGGGATTCCCCAGCTCGCGGCCCGGGCTCAGCTGAGCTTCCCCACGGCAGCCAAGGCGCTGGAGAGCCTGGTGGCTCTGGGCATCGCCCGGGAAATCACCGGGGGCCGGCGCAACCGGGTGTTCGCCTACACCGCCTATCTGGCGATCCTGAGCGAAGGGGCCGAGCCCCTCTGACCCAACCACACCCGGCCCGAGCCAGCAGGGCGGCGACGCTCCCCCAGCCGTGGACCTCACGGAGCTCATCCCGGGCATCCCCGCCCTGCTGGAGGAGCTGGAGGAGATCCTCGCCGGACTCACCTCGGTGGCCTGCCTGGAGCACATCAAATGGCTGGGGGCCTTCATGTGCATCACCGCGGTCCAGAGGAGCCTGGTGGGGGCCGCCACGACGGAGGAGGAGGGCTTCCGGCTGCTGGAGCGGCAACGGCCGTCGCTGCTGGTGGTGAGCCAGAGGCTGCAGGGGGGGCACCGGGCTGTCGCTGGTGGAACGCACCAAGGCGCTCGACCCCGCCATCCGCACGCTGCTGATCGCCGACGACGCCAACGAGGCCCTGGCGCGGGAGGCCCTGGCCCGCGGCTGCGACGGCATCTGCTTCGAATCGGGCCTGTTCATGCCGGCGCTGCGGGTAGTGGCCGGCGGCGGCATCTACTACCCCCAGCCGGTGGCGGCGGTGCTGCGGCAGCAGCAGCCGGCGGCCCCGATCGAACCGCTGACCGAGCGCGAGCGGGTGGTGCTCAACCACCTGATGCTGGGCCTGACCGACCAGCGGATCAGCCAGGAGCTGATGGTCAGTCCCGAGACCGTGCGGATCCACGTGAAGCACATCTTCCAGAAGCTCCAGGTCGACAACCGCACCAAGGCCGTGGTCAAGTCGATCGCCGCCGGGCTGATCAGGACCTGGAATCGGCCCTGGAGGTTCGCAGGCCGGTCACGGGCTGAGGCGACCCGCACCGGGTCCTGGCCCATGGCGTCGTCAAGCTGTACGTGCGCCACCCCGAAGGCGGCGAGTTCGATCTCATCGACAGCGTCGTCGGCCCCTAGGTGGCCACCCTCAGGATCACCGGCGCCGACCGGGTGCCGTGGCTCGACCGGACCTGGACGATCATCGCCTTCGACCCCGCCAGCCTGACCACGGAGTACGTCACCACCGTGCCCCCGTTCAATAACGCCGACGTCTACTACGGCCCGGAGCCACCGGCCTGAGGGCGGTTCAGCCTGCGGCCTGCACGTGCTCTCCGTAGGCCAGCAGGGTGCGATCGGCGCTGAGCAGCCGCAGGCCCTCCAGCCGGGCCTGCACCACCAGCAGGCGGTCGAAAGGGTCGCGGTGAATCCAGGACAGGTGCTGGACCGCCAGCACGTGCTCGGCGCGGACGGGCAGTTCGCGGAATCCCTGCCCCAGCAGGCCCAGGCGCAGGGCGGCGGCCTCCACCTGGAAATCGGCCCGGCCCAGGGAGGATTTGATCGCCACCTCCCACAGGCTCACGACGCTGAGCACCAGGGGCTGGGCCGGATCCGCCAGCAGGCTCGCCGTCCCGCCCGGCAACCGGCGCGGCTCGATGGCCCACCAGAGCAGCAGCTGGGTATCGAGCAGCAGGGGTGTGGCTTCAGTGCGGGTCACGGCGAGCGGATCAGCCGAACAGGCTGTCGATCTCGGCGGCGAAATCGGCCTTGAGATCGGCGCCCAGCACCGCGAAGCCCCCCAGGAAGCCGCCCCGGCGGGCTTCGGGCGCTGACGCCACCGGCACCAGCCGTACCAACGGCCGCCCCGCCTTGGCGATCACCACCTCCTCCCCTTCCAGGGCCTGGGCCACGTAGCGGGAGAGGTGGGTCTTGGCGTCATGGAGGTTGACCTGCATGGCAGCGGCACGCACTGGACTCAACCTAGACGGGTTGCGGCTAAGTCCATGGCCGCCACCACCTCGTCGCTGCCGATCCGCTCGCTGTAGCCGGAGAAGCATTCCAGGGCCGCCGCGTGGCGCTCGGGGGTCACCGCCTGGCAGGCGTCGTGGACGCACACCACCCGGTAGCCGCGATCGGCGGCATCCTTCACGGTGTGGTCGATGCACTGGTCGGTGAGCAGGCCGATCACCACCAGGGTGCGGACGCCCAGGTTGCGCAGCAGGTAGTCGAGGACGGTGGAGCTGAAGGGCGAGGAGGAGCTCTTGGGGAGCACCGGCTCATCGGCCAGGGGCGCCAGCTCCGCGATCACCTCGGCGGCACGGCTGCCGGGAGGGAAGCCCATGCCGCAGCGCTTGTAGTCGAGGCTGCGGTCGCGGCCATCGGCGGTGAGGTTGGCGATCACGGTGTGGATCACCTCAAGCCGGGCCCGCCGGGCCGCCGCCAGCACCCGCTGCGCAGCCGGCAGGGTGGTGGCGCGGAAGCGGCGATCGAAGTCCGGGTCGGGCCGGGGCCTGGCGTCGCCGCAGGTGCCCTGCTGCAGGTCCACCAGCAGCAGGGCGGTGGCCCCGGGGTGCAGCCATTCCGGCGGTGGGCACGGGGGCATGCACGCTCCGGCGATCCGTCCAATCATGGCGGCAGCCGCCTGCCGCTTCCGTGGCCCTTCCCCCCGCCCCCATCGCCGCCGAGCTGGCCGCCCAGGGGATCCGCTGGGTGGCGATCACCTGGGTGAACAACGCCGGGGCGCCGCTGGTGAAGGTGGTGCCCCTGGCGGCCTTCGAAGCGGCGGCGACGGTGGGGGTGGGCTTCTCGCCGGTGGCCGATGCCTTCGGGGCCGACGGCGCCATCCCCGCCACCCATCGCCTGGCCCGGCCCGACGGCGACCTGCGCCTGCGGGCGGACAGGGCGGCCCTGGCGCCGCTGGAGCCGGCCAGCGGCTGGGCCTGGGCGCCGGGGGAGCGCTTCGGGCGCGACGGCACGCCCTACGGGGGCGACCAGCGCCACTTCTGCCGCCGCCAGATGGAGCGGCTGGAGCAGGGCGGGGTGGAGCTGCGGGCCGGTTTCGAGCTGGAGTGGCTGGTGGCTGTCCCTGCGGCCGATCTCACGGCGGCGCCGGCGATCCCCGGCGGGCCCTACGGCGCCGACAGGCTGGTGGAGGGCCTGGATTACGCCACGGCCCTGCTCGAGGCCATCGAGGCGGCCGGCCTGCCATGGCTGCAGTTCCACCCGGAATACGGCGCCGGCCAGTTTGAGATGGCGCTGGCGCCGGGCACGCCCCTGGAGGCCGCCGACCGGCTGGTGCAGGCGAAGCTGGTGATCCAGCGGCTGACACGCCGCTTCGGCTGGCGCTGCAGCTTCAGCCCCAAGCCCTGTCTGGAGCAGGTGGGCAACGGTGGCCACCTGCACCTGAGCCTGGAGCGCGACGGGGCGGCGCTGCTGCAGGGCGGCACAGGGGAAGCGGGCCTCTCCGACGCAGGCGCCGGGATGCTGGGGGCGTTGCTGGAAGAGCTGCCGGCCCTGCTGGCCCTGGCCTGCCCCCTGGCGGTCTCCTACCGGCGGCTGGCCCCGGGGTCGTGGTCAGCGCCGTTCCAGGTGTGGGGCGTGGAGAACCGGGAGGCGGCCCTGCGGCTGGTCCCCACCGCGGCCGATGGCGCCCCGGCCCACCTGGAGCTGAAGGTGGCCGACCTGGCCGCCAACCCCTACCTGCTGCTGGGGGCGGCGGCGGCCGTGGTGGCCGACGGCCTGGCACAGCCCCGGCCGCTGCCGCCGCCGGTGAGCGGCGATCCGTCCGGCCTGCCCGTCGGGACGGCGAGGCGCCTGCCGTCCAGCCTGGCGGAGGCCTCGGCGGCCTTCGCTGCCAGCGACCTTCTGCGTCAGGCCCTGGGTGAGGCGCTGCACGGCTCCCTGCTCGACAGCCAGGCGGTGGAGGTGCGGCGCGCGGAGGACTGCAGCGAAGCGGAGCTAGTGGCGGCGGCGGCCTGGTGGCCGGTGGTGGGGGGGATCAGCTGAGGAGCGGCGCGAATTCCTCGCCGCTGACGCGGGCCAGAACGCCGCGGAGCACCGCATCGCCCGCCCCCTGTGGCCCCAGCCGTCGTTGATTGCCTTGCAGAAAACGTCGATGTCGAGCATGGCGCTGGCCTGCTCGGCGAAGCCCGTCCGATCAGGTAGGCGGGTCAGCGGATCGCGGCGCACCGGGCCCGCCAGCGCCGAACAGAAGCGCGGTGGCGGCCCGCAGCAGCAGGACGATCAGATCGGCGGTGTTCACAGGCCTGGTTGATCCGCGGGAACCCGCGAAAGCCAGGGCGATGAGCGGGACGACGCCCTCAGGAAGGCGATCACGCCCCTCCACCGGCGATGCACCCCGCGGGCGCCCCGGCCAGAATCCCCCCGACACACCCGCCGCCCCATCCATCCATGGACCGCTCCCACCCATGACCTTCGCGGTGGCGCTGGCAATGCTGGAGCGCGAGGGGCGCTGGCTGCTGCAGCTGCGGGACGACATCGAGGGGATCGTCCATCCTGGCTGCTGGGGCCTGTTCGGCGGCCACCTCGATCCAGGCGAGGGTCCCCAGCAGGCGATCCTGCGGGAACTGCGGGAGGAGATCGGCTGGGGGGCGTCGACGCTGCCGCTCTGGTTCGAGCACCACGACGACCAGCTCAGCGCCTTTTACTTCCGTGGCCCTCTCACCGTGCCCCTGACGGAGCTGCAGCTGAACGAGGGCCAGGACATGGCACTGGCCGGGCTGGAGGAGCTGCGCAGCGGGCGGATCTGGAGCCCGAGGTTGCAGCAGCGGCGCGGCCTGGCCCCGTCCCTGGAGCGGGCCGTGCGCCGCCTCGACAGGAAAACTCGACAGGAAAAACCGAGAAAGGCGTCTCAGGGTTGATGAAGATGCGCTTCCCTGCAGGATTCGCGACAATCCCGCCATGGCACCCGCGGGCCTGCCCTCCCGACCCGCCTCCCTCCGATGAGCCTGCCGCTGGCGGGTCTCCCCGGGGTGCGGCGTTGACCAACGTCTGGTGCGTTCAGGCAGGCGGCGGCATCGGCTGGCGGCAGATCACCGAGGATCTCAGCCCGGTCCGGAACCGGAAGCAGCTCTTCTCGGTGGTGCGGCGCGACTTCCCGGACATCCAGAGCGCGATCCTGCAATTCTGCTCTCCAGGTACGTCAACGAAATCCACCGCTTCCTGTTCGAGATCCGCCCCGGCGATCATCATCCCGGCGGCGGTCGCCGCGCCACAGGCGACCGGTCACCTGGTCGCCCGCCACTGGACCCACCCTCCCGCTGCGCTCCGTGATCGTCTTTCGCTCGAGCAGGTGCTGGTGAAGAATTGTGGTCCCACCGCCGGAGCCCATGGCCTCGCGATCGCGCCGACGCCCACCCGCCCATGGCAAGGGCACGCCTCCCCGCCCGGACGTGGCCGGTGCCCCATCGGAGCCCCCCGGCCTGCGGCCGCGGCTGCAGATCCTGGCGGGCTTCCTGCTGCCCCTGGTGGTGCTGGGGCTGTGGCTCAACTCCCGCGGCTTCTGGAGCCCCTGAGGCGTGGGCCGGATGCAGACCGGGTCCTCGCGGCAGGAGAGGGGTGGCGACCCGAGGGCCTGGAGCCGGTCCTGCGGAAGGTAGGTGCTGCTACCGGCGTTGTCGCGCCTCCCCCCCAGAGTTCACTTGCGATGACAGGCAACGGGCTTGCAGGATCGGGTGGGAACGGTGCAGGCGCTCTGGCGCTATCCGGTGAAGTCGATGCTCGGGGACTCCCCCAGCACGCTGGAGGTGGATCCCCGCGGCATCCGGGGCGACCGGGCCTACGCCCTCTGGGACCACGCCAGCGGCCGGGTGGCCAGCGCCAAGAACCCGCGGCTCTGGCAGGGCCTGCTCCACTACCGGGCCCGCTTCCGGGAGGAGCCGGCGCCGGGGGCGCCCCTGCCAGCGGTGCTGATCGGGCCCCGCGAGGCCAACGGCGCCGCCGAACTCTGCAGCGCCGATGACGACGTCGGCGCCGTCTTCACTGAGTACTTCGGCCGCCGGGTGAGCCTGCTGGACACCCCCCCGGAGGGCGCCAGCCTCGACCAGTACTGGCCGCCGGTGGAAGGGCGCGCCTTTCAGGACGTCACCAACGCCCTGGAGCTGCCCGCCGGCACCTTCTTCGATGCCTGCCCCATCCATGCCCTCACCACCGCCACCCTGGAACGGCTGCGGCAGCTCGAGCCCCAGCTGGATTTCGCCGTCGAGCGCTTCCGCCCCAACCTGCTGATCGCCACGCCGCCGGAGGCCACCGGCTTCGTGGAGCAGGCCTGGAGCGGATCCTGCCTGCAGATCGGCGAGCAGCTGGTGCTGCGGGTCGACGGCGGCTGCCCCCGCTGCGTCGTCACCACCCTGGCCCAGGGTGCCCTGGAAGAGAGCCTGGAGATCCTGCGGGCCACAGCCCGCCACAACGGCGTTGTGGCCGGCATCCGCCTCAGCGTGGTGACCCCCGGTCCGATCGCGGTGGGGGATCCGGTGCAGCTGTTGCACTGATCAGGCCGGCCGCCAGATGCTCGAGGGCCTCGGCGAGCAGGACCTCAGAGGTGGCGAAACTCACCCTCAGGCCCGCCATGCCGAAGGGTCCGGAGAAGGCTTGCACCACCTGACCCGGCTGGGGAGTGAGGAATCTGCCGTCAGCATCGGCATCGCGGCCTGGGATCCGCCCTCGGCGGCGGTGTGCGACGCCGACCGGATGCTGCAGCTGGCCGACGACTGCCTCTCCGAAGCCAGGCGCCATGGCCGCAACCGGGTGGTCTGCCGGTCCCTGCACAGCCAGGTCGGCCTTTCCGCCTGACGGGCTCAGCAGCCACCGCCGCTTTCGCCGTCTCCGCCGCCACCATGGCGAAGGCCCAGCCCAGGCAGCCCCCATGACCCACCAGAGCGCCCCCCCCCTGCGCGTGCGGCTGTTCGCCGTTCTGCGCGAACGGGCTGGCTGGGGCGACCGCCTCATCTCCCTCGACGCCCTCCCCGATGGCCGGCGCGCCACCGCCGCCGCGCTCTGGCGGGAGCTGGCCCTGGACGCAGGCGATGGCAGTGACAGCGACAGTGGCAGTGGCAGTGGCAGTGGCAGTGGCGGTGGAGACGCCGGGCTGCCGGCCACGATCCGGGTGGCCATCAACCAGGTCTTCGCCGATCCCGACAGTCCCCTTTCCCCCGGCGACGAGGTGGCCTTTCTGCCGCCGATCACCGGAGGCTGATCGATGACCACCGCCCGCCCCGCCGAACCTGCCGGCCCCATCGACCCTGCCGGCCCCATCGACCCTGCCGGCCCGATCGTGGTACAGCTTCTGGAGGAACCCTTCCAGCCGCTGGAGCGGCTGGCCGCCTGGCAGCGAAGCCTGGCGACCGCTGCGTCCGGCGCCACGGACGCAGCGGCGGAAAGTCACTTCATCGGCCGCGTGCGCCCCACCACCGCCGCCGGCGAGCCCCTGGAAGCCCTGGAACTGGAGCACTACCCCGGCATGACCGAGGTCCAGCTGCGGACCCTGGCTGCCGCCGGCGCGGCTCACCACGGGGCGGGCGCCGTGCTGGTGGCGCATCGGGTGGGGCGGGTGCGGCCGGGGGAGGCGATCGTGCTGGTGGCCGTCCAGGCCGACCGCCGCGGTCCCGCCCAGCGCTGCGTCCAGGAGCTGCTGGAGGATCTCAAGCACCACGCCCCCTTCTGGAAACGGGAGTGGAGCGGCGGCAGCGGCACCTGGGTGGCCGGCAACACGCCGCTATGAACCCGTGCCTGCCCCCCCTTCCCCTCGCAACCTTTTCCATGGGCCAGTCCAGCGACGCCCTCAGCGCCGACCAGGTCGCCTTCATCGAGAGCCAGAGGATTTTCTTCGTCGGCACCGCCACCGCCGACAGCACGGTCAACGTGTCCCCCAAGGGGCGCGATGCGCTGCGGGTGCTCGACGAACGCCGCGTGATCTGGCTCAACCTCACCGGCAGCGGCAACGAGACCGCCGCCCACGTGCAGGCCTGCCCGCGCATGACGCTGATGTTCTGCGCCTTCGAGGGGCCGCCCCAGATCCTGCGGCTCTACGGCACCGCCCGCGCCATCCAGCGCGGTGAGGCCGGCTGGGAGGCCCTGTACGGCCACTTCGAGCCCCTGGCCGGCGCCCGCCAGATCTTCGATCTGGCCATCGAACGGGTCCAGACCTCCTGCGGCATGGCGGTGCCCCGCTACAGCTACGGGGGCGACCGCACCGAGCTCGACGCCTGGGCCCGCCGCAAAGGCAACGAGGGCCTGGAGCGCTACTGGAAGCGCAAGAACCGCCGCAGCATCGACGGCCTCCCCGCGCCGATCCCGGCACCGATCGCCGCCCTCGGAGCACCGGACGCCGCCGGTGACTGACTCAGAACAGCGGCAGCCGCAGCAGCTGGGCCCACAGCTCGCACCCCTCCTCCAGGGCACCGGCCTCGGCGGGGATCTCCAGCAGCAGGTCGGCCCCCTGCATCGAGCCGATGCGGGAGGAGGCCTGGCTGCCCTCCACCAGTGCCTGCAGGCTGCCGTCGGCCGCCACCTGCAGCCGTGCCCGGGCCAGTTCGGGCCGGCCGCCGCCCCGTTTCAGCGCCGCCGCCAGCCGCACCCTGAGCCGGGGCAGCAGGACCACCTCGCCCCCCTCCAGCCGCTGCAGGGCCGGCCAGAGCAGCTGCAGGGCCGTGATCGCCGCGGCCACCGGGTTGCCGGGCAGGCCGAAGAAGGGGCGCTGCCCCAGCCGGCCGAAGGCGAAGGGCCGGCCGGGCTTGAGGAACAGCTTCCAGAAGGCCACCTCCCCCAGTTCGGCCAGCAGGGGCCGGATCCAGTCGCTGTCCCCGGCCGAGACGCCGCCGGTGCTCACCACCACGTCGCAGCTCGCGGCCAGCTCCAGCAGGGCGCGGCGGAGGGCCGCCGGATCGTCGGCCACCACCCGTTGCTCCCCCACGGAGTAACCCAGCCGCTCCAGCAGGGCCCGCAACAGGGTGCCGTTGCTCTCCCAGATCTGGCCCGGTCCGCGCGCCCTGCCGGCGCCCACCAGTTCATCGCCGCTGACGAGCAGCCCGATCCTGGGCCGGGCGCTGACCACCAGGTCCGCCACCCCGCAGCTGGCCAGCCGGCCCAGGGCGGCCGGGCCCAGGCGCACGCCGGCCGGCAGCAGCTCGGCGCCGGCGGCGGCCTCCTCGTCGGGGGAGCGGATCCAGGGGTTGGGGCCGGCCTCCCCCGTCAGCCGGATCCCCTCGGCCCCGCCCCCGTCGCCGGGGGCCTCGGGGCTCACCAACTCCTGGGGCAGCACCCGCCGGCACCCCTCGGGCAGCGGCGCGCCGGTGAGGATCCGGATCGCCTCCCCCTCGGCCAGTGCCTTGCCATGGGGCTCTCCGGGGGCGGAGCGGCCCACCAGCCGCCAGCGGCGGCCAGGGCTGGGGGCCTCAGCGTCGGCGATGGCATACCCATCCATGATCGAGGCCCGAAAGCCCGGTACGGCCTCAGCAGCCCGCACCGACTCGGCGCTCACCCGGCCCAGGCAGCCGGCCAGGGGGAGCCGTTCGCGGCCCTCCAGCGGGGCCAGCACCGCCAGCACCTGCCGGCGGGCCTCCTCCAGGGGCAGGCCCTCGCGGGGGAACGGTTCAGCCATCGCTCGACCCCGCCAGTCCCCGGACGGCGGGGTGCTCCCAGGAGCCCCGCCGTCCCCCCTCCTTGCGCAGCAGCCGCACCGGGCCGATGGTCATGGCCGGATCGGCCGACTTGACCATGTCGTAGAGGGTGAGCAGGCCCACCTGCACCGCCGTGAGGGCCTCCATCTCCACACCGGTGGCTCCCGTGGTGCGGGCGCTGGCCTCCAGCCGCAGCCCGCTGCCGTCGGCGGTCGGCTCGATCCGCACCTCCAGGCCGGTGAGGGCGATCGGATGGCACAGGGGAATCAGCTCCCAGGTGCGCTTGGCGCCCTGGATCGCCGCCACCCGGGCCACCGCCAGCACATCCCCCTTGGCCGCCCGGCCCTCCAGCACCAGGGCCAGCACCTCGGGCGCCATGGTGATGCAGCCCTCGGCCACGGCGCGGCGGTCGCTGGCGGGCCGGTCGCCCACCTCCACCATGTGCACCTGGCCGGCGGCGTTGAGGTGGGAGAGGCCGGGCTGGCTCATGCCGGGGCGGAAGCGTCGGGACGGTGCCCCCAGCATGGCGCTCATCGCAGCAGCAGCAGGCAGCCCGCGGGCAGGGACAGCACCAGGGGGCCGGCGGTCGCCTCCGGGCCCAGGGCCTCCCAGGCCCGCCGGCGCAGTTCCACCAGGATCGGCGCCACCTCCCTCGCCACCTCCGCCACCACGAAGACGGTGACATGCAGCGGCCCCTCGCTCACCCGCACCACCCGGCAGGGCCAGTGGTGGGCCGCCCCGGGCCCGGGGGCGGCGGCCAGATCCAGGTGGTTGGCCCGCAGTCCCACATGGGTCACCGTCGCCTCCGGGGGATCCGGCAGCTCCAGGTCGAGGCCCCAGGCCAGGGCCCGCAGCCGGGTGGGGCCGAGCCGCTGCACCGCCGAGATGTTCTTGCAACCCGTCAGCCGGGCCACCGTCACCGCCCCGGGGTGCGCGAAGACCTCCCGGCGGGTCCCGTGGCGCAGCAGCGCCCCGCCGTCGATCACCAGCAGCTCCTCGCTCAGCCGGTAGGCCTCCTCCATGTCGTGGGTCACCAGCAGGGTGGGGATGCCGGAGCGGTCGAGCAGGTCCTCCATCAGCTGCTGCAGCTGGCGGCGGCGGTGAGCGTCCTGGGAGGAGAGGGGCTCATCCAGCAGCAGCAGATCCGGTTCCGTCACCAGGGCCCTGGCCAGGGCCGCACGCTGCTGCTGACCGCCCGAGAGCTGGCTCGGGAACAGCCGCGCCTGGGCCTGCAGCCCCACCGCCGCCAGCTGGGCGGCCACCCGGGCGTGGCGTTCGGCCGGCGGCAGGTGGGCCAGGCCGAAGCCCACGTTGGCGGCCACGTTCAGGTGGGGGAAGAGGGCATCGTGCTGGAGCACAACGGCGATGCGGCGTCGCTCCGGCGGCAGATCCAGGCACCGCCCGGCATCGAACAGCACCCGGCCGTTCAGTTCGATCCTGCCGCTGCGGGGGCGCTCCAGCCCGGCCAGGAGCCGCAGCAGCAGGCTCTTGCCCGCCCCGGAGGGTCCCAGGATGGCCAGCCGCCGGCAGGAGGTGTCATGGGCCAGGGCGAAGCGGAAGTCCCCGTGGCCCTGGTGCAGATCGAAGCGGAGGCGGAAGGGGGTGGGAGGACGCAGGGACGTCAGGGCTGCGGGGGTCGCGGGGGTCGCGGCGGGGACGGCCCCAGGCGGACGGGCGGAGTCCGCCGGTGGGACAGTCGCGCGCCAGGGCCGGCGGGAGCGGCTGAGGAACAGCTGCACCAGCCCCAGGCAGAGCCCGTTCAGCAGCAGCACCTGGCCGGTCCATGCCCAGGCCCGGTTCAGGTCGCCGGCATCGACGGCCGCGAAGATCGCCAGGGGCAGGGTCTGGGTCTGGCCGGGGATGTTGCCTGCCAGCATCAGGGTGGTGCCGAACTCCCCCAGGGCCCGGGCGTAGCTCAGGCTCAGGCCCGCCCCCAGCCCCGGCAGCACCAGGGGCAGGGTGATCCGCCGCCACACCCGCCAGGGCCCCGCCCCGAGGCTGCGGGCCACCCCCTCCAGGCCGGGATCCAGCTGCTCCAGCGAGGCCAGCAGGGTGCGGTACGTCAGCGGGAAGGCCACCACCGCCGCGCTCAGCACCGTGGCGGGCCAGCGGAACACCAGCTCCAGCCCCAGCCGCGCCAGGGGTTCCCCCAGGGGGCCGTAGCGGCCGAGCAGCTGCAGCAGCACGAACCCCAGCACCGTGGGCGGCAGCACCAGGGGCGAGAGCAGCAGCAGGTCGGCCGTGGCCCGCCGCGCCCCCCGCCAGCGCCGCACCCGGTCGGCGGCCAGGAACCCGGCCGGGGTCACCAGCAGCACCGCCAGGGCAGCGCTGCGCAGGGACAGCACCAGGGGCGACAGGCCGGGGCCGGCCTCCATCAGGGGGCCCGACCGGGCAGGATCTCGAACCCCTCACGGCGGAACAGGCTCCGGGCGGCGGGGCTGCCGAGGGATTGCAGGTAGGCGCGGGCCAGCCGGGGCTGGCGGCTGCGGCGCAGCACCGCGCCGCTGTAGCGGATCGGGGCATGGCTGGAAAGGGGAGCGGTGGCCACCACCCGCAGCCCCCCCAGCTGCACCGCATCGCTGCGGTACACGAAGCCGGCATCCACGTTGCCGGCGGCCACCGCCCGGGCCACGGCCCGCACCGATCCCAGCGGCACCAGTTTCGGCGCCACGGCCGCGGTGAGCCCGAAGTGGGCCAGCACCTGGCGGGCGTAATCGCCGGCCGGCACCGTGCCGTCGCCGATGGCGATGCGCCCCACCCTGGGTGCCGCCAGCCCGGCGATCGCCAGGGGTCGCCGCGGCGCCCGGGCCGGCACCACCAGCACCAGCCGGTTGCCCAGCACATCCCGGCGACTGCCGGCCAGCAGCAGGCCGGCGCGCTCCAGGGTGTCCATCGGCCGGCTGCCGGCGGAGAGGAACACATCCGCCGGTGCCCCCTGCTGGATCTGCTGCTGCAGCAGGCCGGAGGCGCCGACGTTGAAACGGGGCGGCGCCTCCCCCTGCTCCCTGGCGAAGGGGACCGCCAGGGTCTGCAGGGGGCCAGAGAGGCTGGCCGCCGCGCTCACCAGCAGCGGCGAGGCCGCGGCCCTGGCCCCCCGGCCTCCCGCCGCCGCCACCAAGGCACCGGCGAACAGGGGGACCAGCAGGGCCGCCACCGCTGCGCGCCGGGGCAGGGGCAGGGCCATCGGCGGCGGAGACGGCAGCCTCAGAAGGGTATCGGCATCGCCACATCGGCGGGCGACGGCGCGCAGGACGGCACCCGCTCCTGCACCATCGCTCCGACCACCACGATCGAGGGTGAAGCGAAGGCCTCGGCCTCCACCCGGTCGGCCAGCACGGCCAGGGTGGCCACCAGCTGCCGCTGGCCCCGCACAGTACCCTGCTGGATCACGGCGGCGGGCGTGGCGGGGGGCAGCCCGCCTTCGATCAGTTCCGCAATGATGTGCCGCAGGTTGTGCAGGCCCATGTAGATCACCAGGCCGTCGCTGCTGCGGGCCAGGCCGCGCCAGTCGACGCCGGGGCGGCGCTTGTCGATCTCCTCATGGCCGGTCACGAAGGTGACGCTCGACCCCGCCCGCCGGTGGGTGACCGGGATGCCGGCATAGGCGGGGGCGGCGATGCCGGCGGTGACCCCAGGCACCACCTGCACCGGGATGCCGTGGGCCGCCAGGTGGGCCGCCTCCTCGCCGCCGCGGCCGAACAGGAACGGATCGCCGCCCTTGAGGCGCACGATCAGCCGCCGGCGGCCGGCCAGCTCGCGCAGCATGGCATTGGTGCTGGGCTGGGGCACCGAATGGTGGCCGCGGCGCTTCCCCACGAAGTGCCGCTCACAGCCCTGGGGCACCAGATCCAGCAGGGCGGTGGGCACCAGGGAGTCGTAGACGAGGGCGTCGCACTGCTGCAGCAGCCGGTGGGCCCGCAGGGTGAGCAGGTCCGGGTCCCCCGGGCCCGCCCCCACCAAGTAGACGGTTCCGGGGCCGTCGTCCGCATCGAGAGGCAGGGTGGGCTCGGTCATGGCAACGCCATCAGGGCGTCGAGCACCACGGCCCTGAACCGGGGCCGCTGCAGCAGCGGCAGCCCCAGGGACGGCGGCATGGCGTCCGTGAGCCGGTTGGCCGCCAGGGCCAGGGGCAGGGCGGGGCCAGGCAGGGGCAGCGGAGCGTCCTCGGGAGTGGTGGCACTGTATGAAGTGGGGTGACAGCGGGCACCGGTGACGGCCTCCAGGTGGGCCAGGAACGCCGCCGCCAGCGGACCCTCCAGCGGGTGATGCAGCAGCAAGGGACGCTGCGTCGCCGGCGGTCCGCCCGGCGTCGCCTCCACCGCTGCCGCCAGCGCCGCCAGCTCGGCGGCCAGGGCCCGCTGCCAGGCCGGCCAGGCCCCCAGGAACGGCAGGCGCCGCACGGGCCCGTGCCGGCGGCAGCGCTCGGCGATCCGCGGCACGTCCCGGCGCACATGGCTGCCGGGCAGGAGGAACAGGGGCACCAGCGCCAGCGGGACGCCGCCACTGCCGCAGGGGGGGGCCGGCGGCTCCACCGCCGTCAGGGCCTCCAGGCCCACCGCAGCTCCGCGCCCCGCCTCCAGGTCCCCAGCCAGGGCCTGCAGTTCGGCGGGAATGACGCCACCGGCACGGCCATGCACCACCAGCAGAAGGGGGCTTGCGATGATCCCGGGCATGCCCCTCACCCTAGGGATCACCGTAAGGAGGCCGCCGCTTCCGCGAGCTGATCAAGGGGATGGAAGGGAGCGTGGATGGGGCCGTGGAGCAGCGGCGCCGCCAGCTGGCCGTTGCGCCGGCCCTCAGAGCAGGGGATACCCCCCCAGCAGGGCGTCGATGCGATCCAGCAGGTTGTTGATGAGCCGGCGCCCCTGGCGCTCCCCCTCCTCCCCCCAGCGGACCTGGCCGGCCCGCAGCTGATCCACCCCGTCGGCTCCGAGGGCAAGGCGCACGTAGTCACCGTCCTCGTCGAGCCAGACCTCCAGGGCGGCGTCCGTCACCTCCACGTGGAACTGGAGCCCGTGGGCGTGGTGACCCAGGCGGAACATCTGCTCCGCGCAGAGGGGCGTGGAGCCCAGCAGGGCGGCGGCGGCGGGCAGCCGGATCCGGTCCCCGTGCCAGTGCAGCGCCGGCAGGGCAGCGTCGAGCCCGGCCAGCACCGGCTCCTGCCCCGGCGGGCGCGTCCAGGTCACCGGCCCCCAGCCCACCTCGTAGGCCCGCACCGGCGGTTCCCCCGCCGTCAGCGGCGCCACCTGCCCGCCGGCGGCGAAGGCCAGCAGCTGGGCCCCCAGGCACAGCCCGACCACCGGGCGCTCGCACGCCAGGCACTCCCGCAGCAGGGCCACCTCCTCTTCCAGCCAGGGAAAGGCCGGCGATCCGATGTCGCCCACCCCCATCGGTCCCCCCAGCACCAGCAGGGCCTGGTCGGGCCCGAGACGGGGCATCGGCTCCCCCCGGTCGGGGCGACAGACCGTCACCGTCCAGCCCCGGCGCCGGGCCTCCTCGCCGAAACGGCCCGGTCCTTCCCGCTCCAGGTGCTGGAGCACCACCAGGTGGGTCATGGGTGGGCAGGACGGCGACGGGAGCCCCAGCATGGGGGCGTCCGCCGCTCCGAGCCAGGTTCGATGGGCAGCGATCCCAGCCTCCGCCAGCTGCTGACGCTGGTGATCGGGTCGGTCGGACTGGGCTACATGCTCTACGGCAGGAAGCAGGCCCATGCGGTGGCCCTCGGCTGCAGCGTGCTGCTGGTGGTGATCCCCTTCGGCGTCAACCTGCCGGCCCTGACGGCGGTGGCCATGCTGCTGATGGTGGTGCTTCCATTTCTTCTGAACCGATTCCTCTGCTGAGCCATGCCGACCCCGCAGGAGGTGCTGCGCTTCTGGTTCGAGGAGACGCCTCCCTCCGCCTGGTTCCGGGCCGGCCCCGAGCGCGACCGGACCGGGCGGGACCGGTTCTGGGCGCTGACCGAGCAGGCCCTGGGCCGGCCGAGCAGCCCCGAGGAAGAGGTGTTCCTGCAGCAGCCGGGCTCCCGCTTCTGACGCCTCCCCCCGATGAATGATCCCCTCGATCCCGGCGACGCCCCTGCCGCCAACGCCCCTGCCGACGCCGCCGCGAAGCTGCGGGCCGCCGAGGCCACCGCCCACCGGCTGGCCGGCGAGCTGTTTCCCTGGGACCTCACCCGGGCCCTGGAGCTGGCCCTGCTCAAGACCTTCTGCGTGCCCTCCATCTCCGGCCTGCTGGCCCGCACCGGGGAATTCGAGCGACGGCCCCGCAAGCGCTACGACGACACCGGACTGATGGTGGCCGAACTACTGCGCCATGGACCCGGCAGTCCGGCCGGGGCCGCCGTGATCGCGCGCATGAACCGCATCCACGGCCACTACGCGATCGGCAACGACGATTTCCTCTACGTGCTCTCCACCTTCGTGGCCGAGCCGATCCGCTGGCTGGCGCGCTATGGGTGGCGGCCCCTGACACCCCTGGAGCAGGAGCACCTGTTCCTGTTCTGGCGCGGGGTGGGGGCGCGGATGGGGATCACGGAACTGCCGGAGACCCTGGCGGAGCTGCTGGCGCTGAACGAGCGGGTGGAGCGGGGGGCCTTCGCCCCGGCGGCCAGCAACCGGCGCATCGCCGACGCCACCCTGACCATGCTCCTGGCCGACTGGCCCGCCCCGCTGCGACCCGCCCTGCGCTGGGCGCTGCTGGGCCTGCTCGACCGCCAGACCTGCGTCGCCCTGGGCTGGAGCACCGCCCCCGACGGGCTGCAGGCGCTGGTGCTGGGGGCGCTGCGGGCCCGCAGCCGGACCGCCGCCCTGGTGGCCGCGGGCCGTGCCCGCCTGGGCCGGCCCGCCCCCGCCCGTTTCTATTCCCAGCGCCCCACCCCGAGCTACGGCGCCACGTTCCGGCTCGAGCAGCTGGGCCCGCCGCCGCTGCTGGCGGATCTGGCGCTGCCCGCCCCACCGGCCCTGGCTATGCAGGACGTGACGCCCCGTTCCAGCCCGCCCATGGCCGCTCCCCTCCAGTCCCCCCACTTCGCCGTCGTGCGCACGGAGGATGGCTGGATCCTCGAGGCCCGCGTCACCAAGGATCAGCAGGGCGACTGGCTGCTGAGCCACCACGAACTCGAGGAGCTCCAGGCCCTGCTGGAACGGGCGATCACCTCCTGACCCGCCCCGCTCCCACCGATCCGGCAGCCACCCCGGACCAGGCATCGACCACCCGGACCCCGGGCCGCCTCCTCAGCGTGCTGGGGGTGAGCTTCGGCATCGCCGGAGCGGTGGGGGGCACCATCGGCGCCGGCATCCTGCGCACCCCCGGCCTGGTGGCAGCCCAGCTGGGCAGCGGCCCCTGGGTGATGGCGGCCTGGCTGGCGGGCGGCCTCTACGCCCTGCTCGGCGCCAACGCCGTGGCGGAGCTGGGGGCGACCCTGCCCCTGGCCGGCGGCTGGTACGTCTACGCCCGCCGCTGCTTCGGCGATGCCGCCGGCTTCACCGTGGGCTGGGTGGACTGGATCGGCCACTGCACCGGCATCGCCTGGGTGGCGGTCACCATCGGCGAGTACGCCGCCTTCCTGCTGCCGGGGCTGGAGCCCCACGGCAAGCTGGTGGGGCTGGCGGTGCTGCTGCTGTTCACCCTGATCCAGCTGCTGGGGGTGGAAGCCGGCAGCGGCAGCCAGAAACTGCTGAGCCTGGCCAAAGCCCTCGCCTTCCTGGCGGTGGTGGCGGCCTGCGTCCTGCTGGGCGACCCCGACACCCGGGCCGCCGCCGCCGCGATCCCCACGGACCCCGGGGGCCTGGCCCCGGTGGGCTGGGCGGGCCTGGCCGTGGCCCTGGTGTTCTCCCTGCAGGCGATCGTCACCACCTACGACGGCTGGCACAGCCCCATTTACTTCTCCGAGGAGTTCAGCGAACCCCAGGACGACCTGCCCCGCTCCCTGATCGGCGGCGTGCTGGCGGTGATCGGCCTTTACACCCTGTTCAACCTGGCCCTGCTGCGGGTGCTGCCGCTGCCGGTGATCGCCGTCTCCAGCCTGCCGGTGGCCGATGCGGCCGCCCTGCTGTTCGGCGCCTTCGGCGGCCAGGCCATCACCGTGCTGGCGCTGCTGTCGCTGGCGGGGCTGATCAACGCCTCGATCATGGGCGCCCCCCGCATCCTCTACGGCCTCAGCCGCGACCGGCTGTTCAGCCCGCTGGTGGACCGGGTGAACCGTGGCGGCACGCCCACCGTGGCGCTGCTGCTCACCAGCCTGGCCTCGGCCCTGCTGGTGCTCGGCGGCGACTTCACGATCCTGCTGGGGCTGGCGGCCTTCCTCTACGTGAGCCTCTACCTGGTGGGCCTCGTCTGCCTGTTCGCGCTGAGGATCAGGGAGCCGGAGCGGCCGCGGCCCTATCGGGCCTGGGGCCACCCCTGGAGCACGGCCATCGTGCTGGTGGGGTCGGTCGCGTTCCTCGTCGGCGCCCTGCGCAACGACACCGCCAACAGCGGCTGGGCCCTGCTGCTGATCGGGGTGAGCGTGCCGGTGTTCCAGGTCACCCGGGCCCTGACGCCGTCCGAGGCGCCATGACCTCCCGGTGGCCGCCGGCCTGGTGGGACGGCGCCCTGGCCGGGGAGATCCTGCAGCGCAGCGGTGAGCACCTGCTGCTGGTGCTCAGCGCCATCGCCCTGGCGCTGGCGATCAGCCTGCCGCTCGGCCTCTGGATCAGCCGCCGGCCCCGCTGGGCCGGGCCGGTGCTGGCGGCCGCCAGCACGGTGCAGACCGTGCCGAGCCTGGCGATCTTCGGCCTGCTGCTCACCGTGCCGCTGCTGGGGGGGATCGGCACCACCCCGGCGATCGTGGCCCTCACCCTCTACGCCCTGCTGCCCCTGCTGCGCGGGCTGGTCACCGGTCTGGCCCAGGTGCCCCCGGGGCTGAAGGAGGCGGGCCGGGCCCTGGGGCTCAGCGACCGCCAGGTGCTGCTGCGGGTGGAGCTGCCCCTGGCCCTTCCCACCCTGATGGCGGGCCTGCGCGTGGCCACGGTGATCGGCGCGGGGGTGGCCACCATCGCCGCCGCCATCGGCGCCGGCGGCCTGGGGGTGTTCATCTTCCGGGGCATCGCCACGGTCAACAACGGCCAGATCCTGGCGGGGGCCCTGCCGGCCGCCGCCATCGCCCTGCTCGCCGATGGCGGCCTGGGGCTGGTGGAGCGGCGCCTGGCCCGCCGGTCCACCGGGGCCGAAGTCCCCGGCCGGCGCCGGGCGCTGCGGCTGGCCTGGGGCCTGGCGGGCCTCGCCCTTGGGGCCGTGCTGGCCCTGAAGCTGCTGCCGCCCGCCGGAACAGGCCCGGACGCCGGCACCGTGCGGATCGGCAGCAAGAGCTTCACCGAGCAGCTGATCCTGGGCGAACTGCTGGCCCAGGAGATCGAGGCCAGCACACCTCTGAAGGTGCGCCGCGACTTCGGCCTGGGGGGCACCGGCCTGATCCATGCCGCCGTGCGCAGCGGCCGCATCGACGGCTATGTGGAGTACACCGGCACCGCCTGGACCACCCTGCTGGAGCAGCCTCCGCCACCGCCGGAGACGCCCGATCCGGCGCAGCGGGTGTTCGCGCAGACCCGCCGGCTCTACGCCGAACGCTTCGGGCTCACCGTGTTCCCTTCCCTGGGCTTCGAGAACAGCTTCGCGATCCTGGTGCGCCGCGCCGAGGCCCGGCGACTGGGGATCGCCACGATCAGCGAGGCGGCCCCCCACACCCCCGGCTGGCGGGCGGGCTTCGGCTACGAATTCCTCAACCGGCCCGACGGCTTCGCCGGCCTGGCCCGGCGCTACGGGCTGCGCTTCGCCCAGCCGCCCCAGGCCATGGACCTGGGCCTCACCTACCGCGCCCTGGCCGAGGGGCGCGTCGATCTGATCGCCGGCGACACCACCAACGGCCTGATCCCCGCCCTCGACCTGCAGCAACTCCGTGACGACCGCCACTACTTTCCCCCCTACGACGCGGTTCCCGTGTTCCACACGGCGACCCTGCGGCGGCGCCGGGAGCTGGTGCCCGTGATCGAGAACTTGGCCGGCCGGATCTCCGCCGCCACCATGCAGCACCTCAATGCCCAGGTCGACCTCGACGGTCTCGACGTCGCCGAGGTGGTGCGCCGCTGGCGCCTTCAGCAGGCCGGTGCGTCCGGGCCCGCCGCCGGCGCCTGAGCGTCGCCGGCGGCGGGCCCGGGGCGCCGGAACACCAGCACCGGCAGCTCGGTGTGGGTCAGCACCCGCTGGGTTTCGCTGCCCAGCAGCAGGCCGGCGAGGCCGCGGCGGCCGTGGGAGGCCATGAAGATCAGGTCGCAGCCGTGCCGCGTGGCGGCGTCGATGATCCCCTCGTAGACGACCGGATGCTCGCCGACGGCGGTGTCGCAGGGAACGCCGGCCTCCTCGGCCACGGCCCTGGCCCGCCCCAGCAGCTCATCGGCATAGGCCCGCTCCGCCTCCGTGAAGTGCTCCACCACGGCCGGATCGAGCAGCACCGGATCGCCGTACAGGGAGCCCTGCGGCGGCAGGGCCAGGTTGGCGAGCACGTACAGGAAGGTGATGGTCGCCCCGGCGTCGCGGGCGAAGCTCACCGCCTGGCGGATCGTGCCGTCAGAGAGATCGGAGCCATCGGTGGGCACCAGCAGGTGACGGAACATCGGCCGTGCCTCGCGTGGGCTGGGGTGGGCTCATGATCGCGCGGCGGGCCGGAGCGGTCCCGCCAGGCGCCGCTCCACCCGCCGCGCCAGCTCCGGGGCCAGGGGGCGGCGATCCAGGGCGGCCAGCGCCGGGGCTCCCCCCGGCAGCCGGGCCAGCAGATCCACGGCGGCGGCGGCCAGGGCCGGGTCCAGGTCTCCCACCAGGGCAACGAGCACCTGGCACAGGGGGAGTGGTGGCCAGGCCCCGAGCCCCACCGCCAGGCCCTCCAGGGCGGCCCGCCGCTGCTGCAGCGGCAAGGGGGCCAGGACCCGCTCGCGCAGCAGCGGGAAATCGTCCGGGTGGCGCTGATGGCCCAGCAGGGGCAGGAGTCGCGCGGCCCGTGCGCCGGCGGCGAGACCGTCGTCGGTCGGTGTCAGGGCCTGCCGCAGCAGAGCCCGGCAGCGGGGGTGGCGGTGGCGGCCGATCACCGCCAGCAGGGCGGGGTCGGCGGCGGGCTGGGCCAGCCACCAGGCCAGCAGCCGCGCCGCCGCCGGTCCGTCGAGTCGCTCCGCCAGGGCGGCCAGCAGGTCGGGGTCGGGCCGCAGGGATCCAATCTCCACCGCCTGCAGCCAGGGCTCGAGGTCGAGGTCCCGGGCCCGCCGCAGCCCCTGCAGCCAGGGCCAGCGTCCGGGGCTGCCGCTGGCGGGAAGCTGGCGGGGATCCCAGGGGGCAGGGGCGGCCGTCACGGGGCCCTCACGGCGCGTCCCGCCGCCGGGCACCGAAGCGTTCCACCAGCAACGCCTCCAGCACGTCCGGGAGCTCGGAGAGGGGCACCGCCTTCCCGTGGAGTTCCGCCAGCTGCGGATCCTGATCCAGGCGGCCCCCCAGGAAGATCTTCGCCGCCTCCACCATCCGGCCGTCCTGGCGGGCCTTGGCCCCCATCAGGCCGATCTGGCCCATGTAGGGCTGGCCGCAGGCGTTGGGGCAGCCGGTCCAGTGGCTGCGGACGGCCTCTGGCAGCTCCAGCCGCCGCTCCAGTTCATCGATCACCGCCTGGGCGGTGCGCTTGGTGGGGATCAGGGCGAAACTGCAGTAGCGGCTGCCCGTGCAGCTCACCGCTTCGGCCTGGAGGGCACCGGGCTCCAGCCGGAACCGCTCCAGCAGGGGTTCGGCCTCCAGGGCCGCCAGGCGATCGGCCGGCACATTCACGATCAGCACGTTCTGGGCCTCGGTGAGGCGCAGCTCGCCGCTGCCGTGGGTGCGGGCCAGGCGGGCCAGCTCCAGCATCGAAGCGGCATCGAGCCGCCCCATCGGCACGTGCAGCCCCGCCCAGTGCAGACCCTCCTGCTTCTGGGCCTGGAGGCCCAGCCCGTCGCGAGGAGCCCGCACCACCAGGTGGCGGCCGTCATGGGGCAGCGGAGCCGGCGCCGACGCCCCGGCCAGCTCCTGGTAGGCCGCCACCACGGCGTCGCGGTAGGCCTCCAGCCCCAGACCATCCATCAGGTACATCAGCCGGCTTTTGTTGCGCTGGACCCGGTTGCCGTGGGCGTCGTAGTGGCGCAGCAGGGCCAGGGTGAAGTCCGGCAGCTGGTCGGGCCGCAGCCACAGACCGAGGGGAACGGCCAGTTCATTGCGCTGGGCCGAGAAGAAGCCGCCCACCATCACCGTGAAACCCAGCGGCGCGGCCGGGTCGCGGGGATCGGGCGCCGGCAGGAAGGCGAGGTCGTTGTGCAGCAGGAAACTGTCGGGGGCGCCACCCACCGCCACGTTGAACTTGCGGGGCAGGTTGCGGGGGCCGTCGTCGGCGAGCAGGCGAGCCTGGATCGAGGCCACCAGCGGCCGGGTGTCGATCAGCTCCTCCGGGTCGAGGCCGGCCAGGGGGTTGCCGGTGATGTTGCGGGGGTTGTCGTGGCCCGACTGGCGGCTGGTGAGACCCACCCGCTCCATCCCCGCCAGGAGCGGCGCCATGTCCTCCAGCAACAGGCCCCGCAGCTGCAGGTTCTGGCGGGTGGTGATGTCGGCGCTGCCGTGCTCGCCGCAGCGGTCGACCGCATCGGCCAGCAGCTCCAGCTGGTCGGAGCGGATCACGCCATTGGGGAGCCGCAGCCGCACCATGAAGCGGCCAGGGGTGACGGGACGGAAGAAGATCCCCAGCCATTTCAGGCGGATCGTCAGGGTGGCCTCGTCGAGGGACTCCCAGCCCGCCGCGGCCAGCTCCGCCAGCCGGGGCGCCAGGTCGAGGCCGCAGAGCTCCGCCTTGGCCCGCTCGACCTTGCTCAGCTCCGCCGGCAGCGGCGCGGAAGCAGCGCCGGCTAATGGGCTGGCCGCCTGGGTGACCGTGGAGCGAGCGGCGGCGCTGGTGTCGGAGCTGGTGTCGGTGCTGTTCATGCGAAGAAAGCGGTCCGCATGGCGGCCATGCGGCGGATCCCTGCCAGGCAGGTGGACGGAAGCGGAGCCTCGGGCAGGCCTTGGGGGTGCGTGCCTCAAACCGATGGGGCGAACCGATGCGGCGAGACGGGGACCCGGGACGCCGATGAGAGCTGCGCGGTCCGGAAGGATCGATGTGTCGGGGAGCGCCGGAGAAAGCTGCGCAAACCCACTGACCGGGAGGCTTAAGTTTCCGGCATGGAGCCGCCCGGCCATGTCGTCACTGTTACCGGAACGGGCCCACCCGGGTCCTGACGCCACCCTGCCGGGGACGGCCCAGCCGCGGAACGGTGGCGAGGATCGGCGTCTGGCGCGCCTGCGGTCGCTCGGCCCCGAGCGGGCCCGGTTCCGCGAACTGATCGGCAAGGTGGGCAGCGGCGAGCACACAAGCACCGGCCTGGATCGCCAGGAAGCCGCCGAGGCCATGGACCTGATGCTCAACGGGCTGATCGATGACGCCCAGATGGGGGCCTTCCTGATCGCCCACCGCATCCGCCGCCCCCACCCCACCGAGCTCGCCGGGATGCTCGACAGCTACAGGCGTTGCGGGCCGGTGCTGGAAACGCCCGGTCGCCGGCCGCTCTGCTTCGGAGTACCCTATGACGGCCGCAGCCGCACCGCACCCCTGCTGCCCCTGGTGGCCCTGGTGCTGGCCAGCGACGCGGTGCCGGTGGTGCTGCACGGCGGCGATCCGATGCCGGTGAAGTTCGGCGTCACCCTGGCGGAGCTGTTCGCCGTCCTCGGCGTCCCCTGCACCGGGCTGCCGCTCGAAGCGGTGCAGCGGCGCCTCGACCGTCATGGGCTGGCCCTCACCCACCAGCCGGACCATTTCCGCCGGGCGGAGCGGCTGGTGCCGGTGCGGGACGCCATCGGCAAACGGCCGCCGGTGGCCAGCCTGGAACTGCTCTGGACGCCCCACCAAGGGGAGCACCTGCTGGTGAGCGGCTTCGTCCATCCCCCTACCGAGACCCGGGCCTGGCAGGCCCTGCAGGAGGGCGGCGAGACCGACCTGCTGACGGTGAAGGGGCTGGAGGGTTCCACCGACCTGCCCACCTCCCGCGCCGGCATCACCGCCCGCGTGCGCCGGGGGACCACCGAGCGGATCCTGATCCACCCCCGGGACCACGGCATCACCAGCGCCGAGGTGCCCTGGCAGGGGCTGGAGCTCTGGCGAACCCAGGCCCTGGCGGCCCTCCGTGGCGAAGGGGCCCTGATGCCGGCGCTGCGCTGGAACGTGGCGGCCTACCTCTGGTTCGCCGGCCGCTTCGACCAGCTGGAGGACGCCCTCGATCGGGCGACGGCGCTGCTCATGGCCCGGAGCGGCGAGCGGCTGCGACGTCAGCTGGCCGCTGCGGAGGCCTGAGGCCCTGGTGGCCCAAAGTCCGAATCGGTAACCGATGTGACCCTGGCACAGGCCGTCGGCGTGGTCTCTTAAGAACCGTCTGGTCAGCCTTTGCGCCAGCCCTCCTTACCTTTTCCCCAGCACGGTGCGCTTCGTTGTGGAGCCCGTCCTGAGAACACAGGCTCCGTTAGGCGCCTTCCTCCGGTCCTCACAGGCTTCCCTACTGGCTCCATGTCCAACCTTTCCCGTCGCAAGTTCCTGATCACCGCCGCCGGCACCACGGCCGGGGCCATCTGGCTGAGTGCCTGTGGCGGCAAGCCATCCGACACCGGCTCGGCCCCGGCCACCTCCGGCTCAGGAGGCGACACCGAGGTGAAGGGTGCCACCCTCGGCTTCATCGCCCTGACGGATGCCTCTCCCCTGATCATCGCCAAGGAGAAGGGCTTCTTCGCCAAGCACGGCATGCCCGATGTCAAGGTCGTCAAACAGACCTCCTGGGCCGCCACCCGCGACAACCTGGAGCTGGGCGCAGACCGCGGCGGCATTGATGGGGCACACATCCTCACGCCGATGCCCTATCTGCTCACGGCGGGGACGATCACCAAGAGCTCCCAGCCGCTGCCGATGTACATCCTGGCGCGACTGAACGTGAATGGACAGGGCCTTTCCCTGTCCAATGAGTTCCTCAAGGAGAAAGTCACGATCAGCGATCCCAAGATCAAGGCGATCGCCGAGCGCAAGAAGGCCAGCGGCAAGCTGCTCAAGGCCGCCATGACGTTCCCCGGCGGGACCCATGACCTCTGGATGCGCTATTGGCTGTCGGCCAACGGCGTCAATCCCAACACCGAGGCCGACCTGGTGGTGGTTCCTCCTGCCCAGATGATCGCCAATCTCCAGACGGGCACCATGGACACCTTCTGCGTGGGTGAACCCTGGAACCAGCGGGCTGTCAACAAGAAGATCGGCTACACCGGCGCCATCACCGGTGAGCTGTGGAAGGATCATCCGGAAAAGGCCTTCGCCATTCGGTCCGACTGGGCCGACAAGAATCCCAAGGCCACCCTGGCCATGCTGAAAGCCGTTCAGGAAGCCCAGATCTGGTGTCAGGATCCTGCCAACCTGGATGAACTTTGCGAGATCACTTCAAAGGACAAGTATTTCAAAACCAGCGTCGACGACATCAAGCCGCGTCTCGCCGGCACCTTTGACTTCGGCGACGGCCGCAGCGTGACCGATTCCCCACTGAGGATGCATTTCTGGCAGGAGACCAACTCACACTCCTTCCCCTACAAGAGCCACGACCTCTGGTTCCTCACCGAAGACATCCGTTGGGGCTATCTCCCCGAAAACACCGACACCAAGGCGTTGATCGACAAGGTCAACCGCTCCGACCTCTGGAGGGAGGCAGCCAAGGCCATCGGGCAGGAAAAAGCGATCCCCGCATCCGATTCACGGGGCAAGGAAACGTTTTTTGATGGGGTGGTCTTCGATCCAGAGGATCCCAAGGCCTATCTTGCCAGCCTTAAAATTAAAGCTCTGAAGTGAGTTTTCGATCCATGATATTCACCCTTACGATCAGGCCCAGGTCATGAGTGTTTCCGCCTCCAAAGGCTCATTGGCTCGCAAGGTCTCGCCTGCACCCATCATCAAACAGTCGATTCCGTACATCGTTTGCGTTGGCGCTTTTCTGGTTGCCTGGCAGCTTCTCTCCTTCATTCTCGGAGAGTCCAGGCTTCCGGGGCCCATCAACGTGGTCGCCCAGACGTGGGATCCGTACATCAGTCAGCCGTTTTTTGATGATGGCGGAACAAGCAAAGGCCTGGGATGGCAGATCCTGATCTCGCTCCAACGCGTTGCAATTGGGTACAGTCTTTCCGCCATTGTCGGCATCACCGCCGGGGGAATACTCGGCATGAATCGCTTCATCGGCAAAGGCTTTGATCCCGTGATTCAGGTGTTACGCACCGTGCCTCCACTGGCCTGGTTTCCCATCTCGTTAATGGTTTTCCAAGATGCTAATACTTCCGCAGTTTTTGTAATTTTCATCACTGCCATCTGGCCAATTATCATCAACACGGCTGTGGGAATCCGCGAAATTCCACAGGATTACACGAATGTGGCTCGCGTTTTAAGGCTCCGTAAGGGAGCCTACATCTGGGAGATCGTGATTCCTGCCACCGTGCCCTACGTGTTCACGGGTCTGCGGATCGCAGTCGGGCTCGCCTGGCTGGCGATCGTCGCCGCGGAGATGCTGAAGGCCGATGGCGGAATCGGCTACTTCATCTGGGATGCCTACAACGCTGGCGGAGATTCCAGTTCCAGCCAGATTGTGCTGGCCATCATCTACGTTGGCATCGTTGGCCTGCTGCTCGATCGACTGGTGGCTTTCGCCGGGCGCAGGCTAAGCAAGGGAGCTGCCTGAACCATGGCCGCTCTGTTCACCGTCGACCACGTCACCCAGGCCTTCCCCCTGCCCGGCGGGGGTGAGTATGTGGCCCTCAGGGACATTTTCCTGGACATCGCCGAAGGCGAGTTCATCTCCCTCGTCGGCCACTCCGGCTGCGGAAAATCCACCCTGCTCAACCTGCTGGCCGGCCTCACCACTGCCACCCAGGGCGGCATCCTGATGAACGGCCGGCAGGTCACCGATCCGGGGCCCGATCGGATGGTGGTGTTCCAGAACTATTCGCTGCTGCCCTGGCTCACGGTGCGCCAGAACATCTCCCTGGGTGTCGACAACGTGATCGCCGCCGACCGCCAGGAGCGGAACGCGCTCATCGAGCACCACCTCCAGCTGGTGGGCCTGAAGGCCGCCGCCGACAAGTACCCCCGCGAGATCTCCGGTGGAATGAAGCAGCGGGTCGCCATCGCCCGCGCCCTGGCCCTGCGGCCGAAGCTGCTGCTCCTGGATGAGCCCTTCGGCGCGCTCGACGCGCTCACCCGCGGCAACCTGCAGGAGCAGCTGATGCGGATCTGCCAGGAGGCCAGGGTCACCACCCTGATGGTCACCCACGACGTCGACGAGGCCCTGCTGCTCTCCGACCGGGTGGTGCTGATGACCAACGGCCCTGAGGCCCACATCGATCAGGTGCTGGAGGTGCCGCTGCCCCGGCCCCGCACCCAGCTGGGCACGGTGGAGCACCCCCGCTACTACGGGCTGCGGGCCGAGATCGTCGGCTTCCTCTCCGACCAGCGCCGGGCCCGTCAGCAGCGGCTCAAACCCGCCGAGCCCATCGCCGCCGGCGGCCTCGAGAAGGTGAACCTGGAGCTGGGCTTCATTCCCCTGACCGACTGCCTGCCGCTGGTGGTGGCGCAGGAGAAGGGGTTCTTCGCCAGGCACGGCCTCACCCAGGTGCGTCTGCGGCGCGAGAGCAACTGGAAAACCCTCGAGACCCATGTCCGCCAGGGCGTGCTCGACGGGGCGCAGATGGTGGCGGGGATGCCGATCGCCATGACCCTCGGCTGCGGCGGCCGGCCGCCCCTGGCGATGGTGAGTGCTCTCACCCTCAGCTGCAACGGCAACGCCATCACCCTGCACCGCCGTTTCCACGACGCCGGGGTGAACACTCTGGCCGACTTCAAGGGCTGGATCGCCGCCCACCCGGAGACCAGGCCGGTGCTCGCGGTGGTGCATCCGGCCTCGATGCACAACCTGATGCTGCGGGCCTGGCTGGCGTCGGCCGGGATCCATCCCGAGCGTGATGTGGAGATGCTGGTGATCCCGCCGCCCCAGATGGTGGCCGCCCTCAAGGCAGGCACCATCGATGGCTACTGCGTCGGCGAACCGTGGAACTCCCGCGCCGTCCAGGAGGGCCTCGGCACGGTGATCGCCACCGATGTGGAGCTTTGGAACGGCCATGGCGAGAAGGTGCTGGGAGTGAGGGAGGCCTGGGCAGCCGCCTACCCCCGCACCCACCGGGCCCTGGTGCAGGCGCTGCTTGAGGCCTGCCGCTACTGCGAGAACCCGGCCCACCGCGGCGAACTGGCCGACCTGCTGGCCCAGGCTCCCTACGTCGGCACCGATGTGGCGATGATCCGTCCGGGTCTCGTCGACGCCTACGACCGCGGCACGGGCACGCCCACCGCCATGCCCTCCTTCAACCGCTTCTACGGCCCCGCGGTCAACGAGCCCAACCCGGCGGAGGCGGTCTGGATTCTCAGCCAGCTCGGCCGCTGGGGCCTGGGGAGCTTCCCAAGCAACTGGCGGGAGGTGACCGAACGGGTGCAGGATCGGGCCCTGTTCCGGAGCGCGGCCGACGCCCTGGGGCTGCCGACTGCGGATCGCCCCCCGGCAGCGGTGGCCCCGGTGGCAGCCTTCGATGGCGATCGCCTCGATCCAGGCGATCCCCTCGCCTACCTCGAGCGTCTGCCCATCAAGGGCACGGTGACCGTGGCGGCGGCTCCCCTGCCGCCGCCGCCAGGCAGGGTCTCTGACGCTCCGCTTCCCGCTCAGGCCCGCCGCTGACGTCGCTCCCATCCCGCCCTCCTCCCCTTCCCCCCGCTCCACCGTCCACATGCAGGCCCTGACGTCGCCCCAGCCCAGCACCGCCGGGACCGCCGAGCCGTTCCTGGTGATCGATGGGGTCAGCAAGGTGTACCCCACCCCCAATGGGCCCTACACCGTGCTGGACACCATCAGCCTGGAGGTGGCCGAAGGGGAGTTCATCTGCGTCATCGGCCATTCCGGATGCGGCAAATCGACCCTGCTCGACCTGGTCTCCGGCTTCGGTCAGCCCACCAGCGGCGAGGTGCGGCTGCAGTCGGTGCCGATCCGGGAACCCGGCCCCGACCGCATGGTGGTGTTCCAGAACTATTCGCTGCTGCCATGGATGTCGGCGGCCGAAAACATCGCCCTGGCGGTTAACAACGTGTTCCCCCACCTGCGGCGCAACGGCGACGCCGACCGCATCGTCGAGAGCCATCTGGCGATGGTGGGACTGAGTGAGGCCGCCGACAAGCGGCCCGCCAGCCTCTCGGGGGGGATGCGGCAGCGGGTCTCGATCGCCCGGGCCCTGGCCCTGCAGCCCAAGGTGCTGATCCTCGACGAACCGTTCGGCGCCCTCGATCCGATCACCAAGGAGGAGCTGCAGGAAGAACTGCTGCGGATCTGGCAGGAGCACAGGGTGACTGTGCTGATGATCACCCACTCCATTGATGAGGCCCTGTTCCTCGCCGACCGGGTGGTGATGATGACCAACGGCCCGGCTGCGACGATCGGCGAGATCCTCGAACTGCCCTTTCCCCGACCACGCCAGCGGGCCCAGCTGATGGAGATGCCGGAGTACTACGACTACCGCAACCACGCCCTGGACTTCCTCTACCGCCGTTTCGCCCACGACGACCAGTGACCCGCCGCTGAGCACCCCGCAGGTGGTCAGCTCGGCAACGGCCTGTCCTCGATCGGACGGACGGTCACCGCAGCGGCCTTGAGCTCCGGCTGCCGGGAGATCGGGCAGCCAAGGGCATGCATCAGCCGGTTGGCCTCGCAGGCCTGATCCTGAGCCGCCCCCCAGTGCATGGGCAGGAACACCGTGCCCCGGCGGATCCGATCGGTGACCAGCACCCGTGCCGTCACCGCACCCCGCCGGGAGATCACCTCCGCCCGGCCGCCATCGACCAGGCCATGAACCCGGGCATCGGCGGGGTTCACCTCCAGCAGCGGCTGGCCGTGGGGCCGCAGCAGCCGCTCGACGTGGGCGGTGCGCGTCATGGTGTGCCACTGCTCCAGGTAGCGGCCCACGGTGAGCACCAGGGGGTGGTCGTCATCGGGGGGTTCCCCCAGGCCCATCGGCGGCTCGCAGATCAGCCGCGCCCGTCCGGAGGGGGTGGGGAAGCGGCCGCTGGTGTGCAGGCGCGGGACCCCGCCGCCGGGGGCGGTGCCGGCGGGGAAGGGCCACTGCTGGGGGCCGTGCTCCTCCAGAAGCCCATGGCTGAGGCCGCTCAGGTCGCACACCCGGCCGGCGGTGATCGCCACGAACTCCTTGAACACCTCGGCCGAGGAGCCGTAGCGGAACGACGCCTCGAAGCCCAGGCGCCGGCCCAGTTCGGCGAAGATCGCCCAGTCGGGACGGGCCCCCCCCGGGGGGGTGCGGAAGGCCGGGCAAAGGGTGATGCGGCGCTCGGAGTTGGTCATCACCCCGGCCTTCTCGCTCCACTGCGCCGCCGGCAGCACCAGGTGCGCGATGGAGGCGGTCTCGGTGCCGGCGTAGGCCTCGCTGAGCACGACCATGGGACAGCGGGCCACCGCGGCGCGCACACGGTCGAGCCAGGGGAGGCTCACCAGGGGGTTGGTGGCCGCCACCCACCAGAGCCCCAGCGCCCCCCGCTCCATCGCCTCGATCTGCTCCCACACGGTGAGACCCGGGGCCGGGGCGATGCTCCCCGGCGCCAGACCCCAGTGCCGCTCCACGTCGGCCCGGTGCTCGGCCTCGGTGACGGAGCGGTAGCCCGGCAGCAGCTGGGCCAGCCCCCCGGCCTCCCGGCCCCCCATGGCGTTGGGCTGGCCGGTGAGGGAGAAGGGCCCCGCCCCGGGGCGGCCGATCTGGCCGCTCACCAGATGGAGGTTGATGATCCCCGCCACGGTGGCGGTGCCCTCCACGCTCTGGTTCACCCCCATCGACCAGAGGCTCAGCACGGCCCTGCCGGCGGCCCAGCGGGCGGCCAGCTGGTGCAGCTGGCTCTCCTCGATGCCGCAGAACCGGCTCGCCTTCTCGGGCGTCCAGCCCGCCCACAGCTCCGCGAGCGCTTCGAAGCCCTCGGTGGAGGCCGCCACGTAGGTCCGGTCCACCGCCCCCCGCTCCAGCAGCAGGTGGCCGAGGCCGTGCAGCAGCGCCAGGTCGGTGCCGGGCCGGATGGCCAGGTGCAGATCGGCCGCGTCGCTGGTGGCGGTGGCCCGCGGATCCACCACCACGATCTGCAGGTCCTGCTTCTGCCTGCGCTTGCGTTTCAGCAGCCGCTGGAACAGCACCGGGTGGCACTCGGCGGTGTTGGTGCCGATCAGCAGCACCAGGTCGGCCTGATCGAGGTCGTCGTAGCAGCAGGGGGGGCCATCGCTTCCGAAGCTGCGCCGGTAGCCGGAGACGGCCGAACTCATGCACAGCCGGGAGTTGGCATCGAAGTTGTTGCTCCCCAGTGCCCCCTTGATCAGCTTGTTGGCGACGTAGTAGTCCTCGGTGAGGAACTGACCCGAGCCGTACATGGCGATCCCTTCGGGTCCCTGCGCGGCCAGGGTGCGGCGCACCTGGGCCGCGATCAGGTCGAAGGCCCGGTCCCAGCTGATCGGCGTGAAGGGCTGATCGATCCGCTCCCGGTGCAGCGGGGTGGTGAGGCGGTTGCGGTGCAGGGTCTCGCCCACGGTGGCCCCCTTGACGCAGACCTGTCCCAGGGAGGAGGGGTGGTGGCGGTCGCCGCGGGCCGTCCAGATCCCGTCACCGCCGTCGGCCGCCGCCGCAGGGGGCTTCATTTCCAGGCCGCAGCCCACGCCGCAGTAGGGGCACTGGGCCCGGGCCGGGCCGGAGGCAGGGAGGGGCTCGGGGGGGGCGCTCAAGGGCGCGGCCCCGCCACAGGGGCCGGTCGTCGGGCCGCCGCCGGGCCATTGCGAACCACGATCACCACCCCGACGGCGGAATCCAGCTTAAGTGAGCGGGTCGTCCCCCTTCCCGGGAGCCCATCCGTGACCACCCCCCAGCACGCTCCGGCCACCCGCAGCGAGGTGATCCTGATCCGCCACGGCGAAACGGAGTGGAGCCTCTCGGGCCAGCACACCGGCAGCACCGACATCCCCCTCACGGCGCGCGGGGAGCAGGAGGCCCGCGGCCTCGCGCCGCTGCTGGCGACCGGAGCCTTCTCCCTGGTGCTGTGCAGCCCCCTGCAGAGGGCCCGCCGCACCTGCGAACTGACGGGGCTGGCCGCCCAGGCCCGCCTCGAGCCCGACCTGGTCGAGTGGGACTACGGCGCCTACGAAGGCCTGACGACCACGGAGATCCAGGCACGGCGCCCCGGCTGGATGGTGTTCCGCGATGGCTGTCCGGACGGGGAGAGCCCGGCCCAGGTGGGGGAACGGGTGGATCGGGTCATCGACCCGCTGCGGCAGGAGGGCGGCCGGGTGGCCCTGGTCGCCCACGGTCACCTGCTGCGGGTGTTCGTGGCGCGCTGGCTGGGGCTGGAGCCCGCCTACGGGGCCCGCTTCCTGCTCGACACCGCCACCCTCACCGTGCTCTCCGATTACCGGGGACTGCCGGCCGTGCAGTGCTGGAACGCGCCGCTGGCGAAGGAGGCCTGAGGCCCCGGCGGCGTTCCTTCACCTGCGGCGAGTAAGCCGGTACGCAGACCTGGCGACGTCGACCCGTGGAATCCCTCTGGAAACGCTTTCAGGAGAGCCTGTACGTCCATCCGGATCTGCAGTTCCATCTGGATGTGAGCAGGATGCGGTTCGACGATGGGCTGCCGGAACGGCTGGAGCCCGCCTTCGTCGCTGCCTTCGCGGCGATGAAGGCCCTGGAGGAGGGCGCCATCGCCAATCCGGACGAGGGGCGGATGGTGGGCCACTATTGGCTCCGTGATCCCGATCGTGCCCCCAGTGAGGCGATCCGGGCCGAGATCGTGGAGGTGATCGAGCGGGTCGAACGGTTCGCCAGGGAGGTGCACGAGGGCGCGATCCACCCGCCATCGGCTCCTGTGTTCACCGATCTGCTCTGCATCGGCATCGGCGGATCGGCGCTTGGGCCCCGCCGGCATCGACCGGGTCCTGGCAGGGCTGGGTGATCGCCTCGCCAGCACACTGGTGATCGACACCAGCAAGTCCGGTGGGACCCCGGAACCGCGCAACGGGCTGCTGGAGGTGCAGCAGGCGTTCAACGTGCAGGGCCTGGACTTCACCCGCCATGCCGTGGCGGTCACCATGCCGGGCGGCCGGATGGACCGCCTCGCCCACGAGGAGCACTGGCTGGCTGAACTGCGCGCCAATCCCGCCGCGCTGCTGGCCCTCAGCTGGTTTCACGCCGGCGATGGCCGCGGCAGCAGGGACATGGTGGTCCTCCCCTACAAGGACAGCCTGTTGCTGTTCAGCCGCTACCTGCAGCAGCTGGTGATGGAATCCCTGGGGAAGGAGAGAGATCTCGACGGCAACATCGTCCACCAGGGAATCGCGGTCTACGGCAACAAGGGCTCCACCGACCAGCACGCCTACATCCAGCAGCTTCGCGACGGCATCCCCAATTTCTTCGCCACCTTCATCGAGGTCCTCGAGGATCGTTGCGGTGATTCGATCGAGGTGGAGGAGGGCGTCACCTCGGGTGACTTCCTCTCCGGGTTCCTCCTGGGCACCCGACAGGCCCTGTCCGACAACCAGCGCGATTCGATCACGATCCACCGCGTCGAACCCCGCAGCGTGGGTGCGCTCATCGCTCTCTGCGAGCGGGCCGTCGGCCTCTCTGCCTCGCTGGTGAACATCAACGCCTATCACCAGCCCGGTGTGGAAGCCGGCAAGAAGGCCGCCGCCGCCATCCTGGATCTGCAACGCAGGGTGGTCCGGGTCCTTCAGTCCGCCGCGTGCCCCCTCTCCCTGGAGGATCTGGCCCGGCTGGCCGACGCAGGCTCGGAAGTGGAATCCGTCTACCAGATCCTCCGCCACCTGGCCGCCAATTCCCGGGGCATCGCCCTCGAAGGGGATCCCACCCGGCCGGGGTCCCTTGCCGTTTCCCTCCGGCAGCCTGCCCATCAGCCATGACCGCCACCCATCCCCGCGTCGACGCCATGTTCCCCATCGATCTGACGGCCTAACGGCCGGTGGCTCTTGATCCCGCCGAGCCCCGGCTGAGCCCGTCCCAGCGTGACGATCTGCGGGCCAACATCCAGCTCTGCCGGGACGCGATCGTGTTCTTCACCGCCACCGGCGCCGCCCGGGGGGTGGGGGGCCACACCGGCGGCCCCTACGACACCGTGCCGGAGGTAATGCTCCTCGATGGCTTCTTCCGCGGCGCCCCCGAACGCTTCGTGCCGGTCTTCTTCGACGAGGCCGGCCACAGGGTGGCCACCCAGTACCTGATGGCGGTGCTCCGGGGCCAGCTGCCCGCCGCCGACCTGCTGAAGTAGCGGGCCGCCCATTCCCGCCTACCCGGCCACCCGGAGCTGGGTCTCACCCCCGGGGTCGAATTCAGTTCGGGCCGCCTGGGACACCTCTGGCCCTTCGTGAACGGGGTGGCCCTGGCCCATCCCGGACGCATCCTCTTCTGTCTGGGCTCCGACGGCGCCCAGCAGGAGGGGGATGACGCCGAAGCCGCCCGCTTCGCCGTGGCCCACGGCCTCGAGGTGAAGCTGGTGATCGACGACAACGACGTCACCATCGCCGGCCACCCCTCCGAATACCAGAAGGGGTACGACGTGGCATGCACCCTCGCCGGCCAGGGCCTGGCCACTCTCAGCGGCGATGGGGAGGATCTCGACGACCTGCACCGCAGGCTCTGCGCCGCCGTGGCCACCACCGGACCCGTGGCGGTGATCAACAAGCGGCCGATGGCGGTCGGCATCGAGGGGCTGGAGGGCTCCACCCACGGCCACGACGTGATCCCGGTCGACCTGGCGATCGCCTACCTGGAGCAGCGCGGCCAGGATGCTGCGGCCACCTGCCTCAAGGCGATCGAGAAGCCGGTCAACCCAACCATCCACCTGGGCTCCAGCCGCACCACGGCCGCCAACCGCAACATCTTCGGCGACACGGTGGTGGAGGTGCTCTCCCGGCTGGATCCGGGCGTCCGCAAGGAGACCGTGCTCTGCGTCGACTCCGACCTGGAGGGCTCCTGCGGGCTGAGCCAGATCCGCAAGGCCTACCCGGAGATCTTCGTCAGCGGAGGCATCATGGAGCGGGCCAATTTCTCCGCCGCCGCCGCCGGCTTCGGCATGCGGAAGGGTTGCCAGGGAATCTTCGCCACCTTCAGCGCCTTCCTGGAGATGTGCATCTCCGAAATCACCATGGCCCGGCTCAACAGCGCCAATGTGCTCTGCCACTTCTCCCACGCCGGCGTTGACGACATGGCCGACAACACCTGTCATTTCGGCCTCAACAACTTTTTCGCGGACAATGGGCTCGAGGACGATCACCATCTCACCCGCCTCTACTTCCCCGACGATGCGGGGCAGATGAGGGCCTGTATGGAGGCGGTCTGCCACGACCCCGGCCTGCGCTTCCTCTTCTCCACCCGCTCGAAGGTGCCCCACCTGTTGGATGGCCAGGGCCGCGAACTGCACGGGGAGGGCTATGTGTTCGAACCGGGCCGCGACGAAGTGGTGCGGGAGGGGATGCCGGCACGATCGTCAGCTTCGGCGACGGCCTGTATCGGGCTCTCGATGCGGTGGAGCGGCTGCGGCAGGAGGGCATCGCCGTTCGCCTGATCAACAAGGCCAGCCTCAACGTGGTCGATGAAACGATGATGGAGTCGGTGGGCCGGTCCCCCTTCGTGCTGGTGGTGGAAGCCTTCAACCGTCGCACTGGCCTCGGCAGCCGTTTCGGCACCTGGCTGCTGGAGCGGGGTTACCACCCGAAGTACGCCCACCTGGGAACCTGGCGAGAGGGCTGCGGTGGTCTCTGGGAGCAGGCCCCTCACCAGGGCATCGGCAGTGAGGGGATCCTGGCGCACGTGCGCAGCCTGCTGGGCTGAGGATCCGCACCTCCATCCCCTGGGCTGGACGCTGGCCTGCTACTGACGGTTCCAGTCGAGATCAAGCTTCACCGAACCACCGCGAGGCAGAGGCAAGCTGAGACACACCAGATTCTCATACAACGGCTCGATTCCACCCGGTCGAAGCACCACGAATTTGAAGCGAATCGGCTTTCCCGCCGATTCGTGGAAGCCCACCTCGGCGAACCAGAGGTCCCCGTTGATGAATTCAAGCTGTGGGCACCGATCCACATCCCAGGCCCCCAGCTCAGGAGCATCACCACAGACAGACATCACTTCACCGGGATGGGTGACATAGTCGTTGATCTGAAACTTGACCACCGTGGTGGCCTTCACGGCTTCACCCCGGACGGCAAGCACAACAGCACCTTTTGCCGGGATGGAGAGCTGTCGGATCGCCCCCTGCTGCACCAGAACGCTCTCACCGGTCAGCTGGCAGGCGTGGGGCCCGTCGGGAAGGCCGGTATGGTGTATGGCGCAACAAGTCGCATCCCCCTTGTTGACGGCAACGAACATCCGGTTATCGCGATAGCGGCGGGTATAGGAGTAGATCTCATCCGAGATGTACTTCTGTTCGTGCCTGCCGTAGGAAAGGGCACGATTACTCTTCCGCAGCAGGGCCAGTCGGCGGATGATCTCCCAGATCCTTGATTCTCTGTTCCACGACTCCATCATCGGCCGATTGTAGGGATCATTACCGCCATCGTTGTCGTTGACCAGGTACCGCTCCATGCCATAAAAAAGGCAGGGGATGCCGCGCAGGGTCAGCAGCAGCACGGTGGCGAGTTCAAGATCCCCATGGCAGGAGCAGATGGAGAGAAAGCGGGGCATGTCGTGGTTCTCGACGAAGGTCACCAGCGCCGTGGAGCGCCGATACACAGGATCCATCGCCAGCACCTTCTCGATCAGATGGAAGCCACCCGGCTCCTGGCCGCTGAAGGCGGAGCGGATCGCTCCGGCGAGGGCAAAGCCGAGCACCGACACTCCCGTGTCGTTGGCATAGCGCAAGTAACGCACATCCCAGGGCAAACCGAACCCATACTCTCCGAACAGGAAAGTGTCGGGCTTGCTGGCCTGGATGTCCGCCACGAACTCCTGCCAGAACCAGACCGGCATGTGCCTGAGGGTATCGATACGCAAGGCATCGAAGCCAAGATCCACCCAGACCTTGATGGCCCCTAGACATAATTCCTGAAGTCAATACTTTGTTCATTAAACGTGGCCAGCCCAAGCATTTCATGGTGAATCAACTGAAATTCGTCTTCCCAGTCCATGATTTCTGGGTAGTGATGATAAAAGTTCTTTCCATCATCATGAAAGTCGGCCAGTGGCGCTCCGTCATCCGTCACGACGCCTTTGCTGCCATTCAATTCTGGAGAGCTGTGGTTGCAGACGATGTCCAGGATGATCTTGATGCCTCCTTCATAGAGCGCTTCGATCAGCCGGTGCAACGTTTCACAAGTCTGCAGCGAGGTCGATTCCCCTTCCTCACAAAATGAGGATTGACCCGCTTGAAGTCCTTGGTCCAATAGCCATGCATCGGACCATGACCATATTCAATATCATCCACCTGCTCAAACAGAGGCGAAAGCCAGACAGCGGAGACACCAAGCTCCTGGAGATAGTCGGCCTTCTGGATGATCCCATCGAGGTCGCCGCCCCAGTAATGCCCCCATAGGGAGTGACTCGGGTCATGCAGAACTTTCTCGCTGACCCCGTCATTGGCACTGTTGCCATTGAAGAATCGATCGATCACGATGAAGTAGATCGTCTCCTTGCGGAATTCCGCCTTCTTCTCGAACAGCTGACTGACGGAGCCGGGCTCGTAGGCCCCAGAGGTGATGACGACCATGGCGGGACCCTCTTCGAGGGGCAGGGTCCCCAGCCTGCTCCCCGAGGGACATCAGAGGGTTAAGGGGGACGGCAGAGGGTCAGGAGGGATGGCTGCCGCAGTGGGGCAGTGCGGGCCGACCCTTCCTGGGGAAGCCTGCATCCGGCGGGGACACCCGCTTCCGGCACCAACCATTTCGCCTGCTGATGCTACCCGCCGGAGCCCTCGACAAGGGCTGAGCCCCATGGCGTCATGAGGCTGTTCCTGCCGTCGGTCCATGCCACTCTTCCTGCTTCGCGATGGTTCGATTCGCCGCTTCCGCGTCCTTCCTGAGGGTCTGTCAACCTTCCAGTACACGGATCGTTTCCAGCGCAGGGTTCACGCGTTGCTGGAAGCGCGTCAGGAAGCGGTCCTGCGGGAGGCTCAGCCGACGCCCGCACGGCCGCTCCGGCATCGCGCCACCAGAGTTCGCTCCGAGAGCGGCAACCAGGCCGCCTGAGGACGGTCGATGGATCGACGCGGCTCCAGGGCCCTTCCGCCATGGATGTCGATTCACTGACCACCGCCCCTATGGGCGGAGGCTTTACCGACGGGTTAACCAGGAGGGGCGAAAGTCAGTAGAGATCTACGGCAGGTGACGGTCATGACCACCGCAACGTTCCCACCATTTGAGGCTCAGTCCCCCTCGCCGGACCTGGAGCACGAGCTTCCCCTGATCGACGCCTGGTGGCGCGCCGCCAACTATCTGGCGGTGGGCATGATCTACCTGCGCGCCAACCCGCTGCTGGCGGAGCCTCTCAAGCATGAGCACGTCAAGGCCCGCCTCCTCGGTCACTGGGGCTCCTCCCCCGGTCAGGCCTTCCTTTGGGCCCATGCCAACCGGGTGATCCGCCGCCACGACCTCGACATGATCTACCTGTCGGGGCCGGGCCATGGCGCCCCCGGGGTGCTCGGCCCGACTTACCTCGACGGCAGCTACAGCGAGGTCTACCCCGACAAGAGCCAGGACGCCGAAGGGATGCGCCGCTTCTTCAAGCAGTTCTCCTTCCCCGGCCACATCGGCAGCCACTGCACCCCGGAGACCCCCGGTTCGATCCACGAGGGCGGTGAGCTCGGCTACGTGCTCTCCCACGCCTGCGGGGCCGTGTTCGACAACCCCAACCTGATCGCCCTGGCCTGCGTCGGCGATGGCGAAGCCGAGACCGGCCCCCTGGCCACCTCCTGGCACATCAACAAGTTCCTCAACCCGATCGGTGACGGGGCCGTGCTGCCCGTGCTGCACCTCAACGGCTACAAGATCGCCAACCCCACCCTGCTGGCCCGCATCCCCCGCGACGAACTGATCAGCCTGATGCGCGGCTATGGCTGGGAGCCGATCGTCGTCGAAGGCCACGAGCCGATGGCGATGCACCGGGCGATGGCCGCCGCCATGGACCGGGCGATCGGGCGGATCCTGCAGATCCGCGCCGAGGCCCGCGCCAGCGGCGAGGCCGTGCGTCCCGCCTGGCCGATGATCGTGCTGCGCTCGCCCAAGGGCTGGACCGGGCCGGCCTCCCTGCACGGCAAGAAGCTGGAAGGCTTCTGGCGGGCCCACCAGGTGCCCCTGCCCGCACCGAACACCGATCCTGAGCAGCTGGAGATGCTGGAGGCGTGGCTTCGGAGCTACCGACCCGAGGAGCTGTTCGACGAGCACGGCACCCTGCGGCCGGAACTGCAGGCCCTCTCCCCGCAGGGAACCCGGCGGATGGGCTCCAACCCCCATGCCAACGGCGGCCTGCTGCGCCACAAGCTGCGTTTCCCGCCGCTGGAGGACTATGCGGTGGACGTGCAGGCGCCGGGCGCCACGGAAGAGGAAAACACCTACCCGCTGGGCAAGCTGCTGCGTGACATCATCCGCCTGAATCCCGAATCGATGCGGGTGTTCGGCCCCGACGAAACGGCCTCCAACCGCCTGCAGGCCATCTACGAAGTCAGCAAGAAGGTGTGGATGGAGGAGTTCCTTCCCGAAGACCTCAACGGCAGTGAGCTGGCCCGCAGCGGACGGGTGGTGGAGATGCTCAGCGAGCACACCCTGGTGGGAATGATGGAGGGCTACCTCCTCACCGGGCGTTACGGATTCTTCCATACCTACGAGGCCTTCGCCCATGTGATCGCCTCGATGTTCAACCAGCACACCAAGTGGCTGGAATCCTGCAATCTGCATGCGCCCTGGCGGGCTCCGATCGGGCCCTGGAACTGCCTGATCTCCTCCACGGTGTGGCGGCAGGACCACAACGGCTTCACCCACCAGGACCCCGGCTTCATCGACCTGGCCGGCAACAAGAGCGGTGACGTGGTGCGGGTGTACCTGCCTGCCGATGCCAACTGCCTGCTGGCGGTGGCTGAGGAGGCCCTGCAGGAGACGAACGTCTGCAACATCATCGTCTCCGACAAGCAGAAGCATCTCCAGTACTTAACTCTGGAGCAGGCCCGGCGCCATGTCGCCAAGGGGATCAGCATTGTGGGCTGGGCCAGCAACGACGACTGCGGCACAGAGCCTGATTGGCCTGATGTGGTGATGGCCTGCGCCGGCGACATCCCCACCAAGGAGACGCTGGCGGCGGTGGAGATCCTGCGCCGGGAGATTCCCAGCCTCCGCATCCGGGTGCTCAACGTGGTCAAGCTGTTCGCCCTCACCGAACCCAGCGAACATCCCCACGGCCTCAGCAACCGCGACTTCGACTCCCTGTTCACCACTGACCGGCCGGTGATCTTCAACTTCCACGGCTACCCCTGGTTGATTCACCGCCTCACCTATCGCCGCGCCAACCACCCCAACATCCACGTGCGTGGCTACAAGGAGAAGGGCAACATCAACACGCCCCTGGAGCTGGCGATGAACAACCAGATCGATCGCTTCAATCTCGTCATCGACGTGATCAACCGGGTGCCCTTCCTGCGTGCCCGCGCCGCCCACGTCAAGGAGCGGATGCAGGACGCGATCCTGTCCCACCGGGCCTACGCCCACACCCACGGGATGGACGCCCCGGAGGTGACCGACTGGCGCTGGTCGCCCCCGGCCGCCCCCCAGGGATGACCACACCGGCCGCTCCGATGCCACCCGGCCAGCGGGCTGGGGAGGTGCTGGTGCTCAACGCCGGCAGCTCCAGTCTCAAGGTCTCCGTGCACACCTCCATGGGGGAGTGTCTCTGGAGGGACCAGCGCAGCTGGAGCGTCACCGCGGCGGAGGGGGCGACCCCCGGTGAACGCCTGTTGGCGGTGCTGGACGACTGGCTGCCTGGGGCCCTCGCCGGCCGCGTCGCAGGACTCACCGTCGCCGGTCATCGGGTCGTCCATGGCGGTGAACGATTCACGGCCCCCGTCCGGCTCGACCCGGAAGTGCTCGCGGTCCTGGAGGAGCTGGTGCCCCTGGCGCCGCTCCATAACGGTCCGTCTCTGCAGGTGATGCGCTGGCTGAGCCGCTGGCAACCGGGAATCGCCCAGTGGGCCTGCTTCGACACCGCCTTCCACAGCACCCTGCCAGTGGCCGCCCGCACCTACGCGATTCCGGCCCACTGGCGCGCCGAGGGCCTGCGGCGCTTCGGCTTCCACGGGCTCAACCACCAGCACGTGGCCGAAACCGTGACCCGCCGTGCCGCCGCGGCCGACGTCGCGGCCCTGCGCCTGATCAGCTGCCACCTCGGAGCCGGCTGCTCCCTCTGTGCCATCCGAGGGGGCCGCAGCATCGCCACCACCATGGGCTACACGCCGCTGGACGGTCTGGTGATGGCCACCCGCAGCGGCTCGCTTGACCCCGGGCTGCTGCTGCACCAGCTGCGCCGCGGCGTCACGGCCGAGGAGCTCGACCTCGACCTCAACCAGCGCAGCGGCCTTCTGGGCCTGTCGCAGCTCAGCGGCGACATGCGCGAGCTGCGCCGCGCCGCGGCCGAGGGCCACGAAGGAGCCGCACTGGGGATCGCGGTGTTCCGCCACCAGCTGCTGCAGGGCATCGGCGCCATGGCCGCCAGCCTGGGGGGGGTCGACGTCATCGCCCTCACCGGGGGGATCGGCGAGCACGACGGGGCCCTGAAGCGAGAGCTGGAGGACGCCCTGGCCTGGCTGGGGCCCTTCAAGCTGCTGCAGGTCCCCGCCGATGAGGAGGGGGTGATCGCCCGCCACTGCGGAGCGGCCCCGGAGTGAGGCCTCAGGGGCGCCGCCAGGCTTCCCGGTGCATCCAGCTGATCCAGTCGGCGGAGATCTGCTTGGGGCAGGCGGCCTCGCAGTCCAGATGGCTGCTGCAGCTTCCGAACCCCTCGCTGACCATCTGCGCCTGCATCGTCCGGGCCCGCTGCCGCCGCTCCGGCTGGCCCTGGGGAAGCTGGCCCAGGTGCGCCAGCTTGGCGGCCACGAACAGGCTGGCGGAGGCGTTGCGGCAGCTGGCCACGCAGGCGCCGCAGCCGATGCAGGTGGCCGCATCGAAGGCCTGGGCGGCCTGCTCGCGGCCGATCAGCAGGGCATTGGCTTCCGGCGCACTGCCGGTGTTGATCGAGCAGTAACCGCCGCTGGCGATGATCCGGTCGAAGGCGGAACGGTCCACGGCCAGATCCTGCAGCACGGGAAAGGCCCGGGCGCGGAAGGGCTCCAGCGTCAGCAGGGCGCCGTCGCGGAACTGCCTCAGGTAGAGCTGGCACACGCTGGTGGCCCGCTGGGGGCCCTGGGCCTGGCCGTTGACGAGAAAGCCACAGGACCCGCAGATGCCCTCGCGGCAGTCGTGCTCGAAGCCCACCGGCCGGTCTCCGGCGGTGATCAGCCGCTCGTTGAGCAGGTCGAGGGCTTCCAGCAGGGAGAGATCGGTGGCGACCCCCTCCAACCCATGGTCCTCGAAGCCACCGGGCTGGTCGGGACCGGCCTGGCGCCAGATCCTCAGGGTGAGGGAAACGATCGACATCGGAACGATTCTGCCGCTGGGGGGCAGGGATGTTGTCGTTCCACACCATCCCAGCGGCCTGCACAGCGGCAGGACGGGGAACGATACAATCCTATGTCAACTTTCAGAAATAGGGTCCCGCGGTTCCGGCTCCCCATGCCCGATCGGCCCCCTGCTGCCGCGTGAACGATCAACGCAAGCTCGTCGTGGAACTTCGCCGGGCGATGGGCCGCCTCGAAGCGGCCCTCGGCACCATCAGCGATGCCCTGGTGATCACCAGCTGCGAGGGGCGCGTGCTCTGGTGCAACGCCAGCTACGCCCGTCTGGTGGACCGCACCCCCCCGGCGGTCCTGGGCGAGTCGATCTACCACCAGCTGCCCCGGGACTGCGACAGCGCCCCCCTGCTCAACCCGGAGCTGGTGGTCGCCGGCGGCGACCAGGGGGGGCACTTCACCCGGGTGCTGAACCGCAGCGAGCTGCGGGCGATCGAGATCGAGTGGAAACCCATCCGCAGCGAGCGGAAGCGGCCGCTGATCTTCTGCTTTCGGGACGTCAGCGCCCTCCTCTCCTGCGAACAGCTGCGGGTCGAGGCCGAGCGGATCGAGCGACGTCGCCAGCAGACCGAAAACCTCAACCGAGCCCTCGAACTGGAACGCCTTGCCCTGGCCACCAAGGTGATGGAGTGTCCGGTCACCGGGCTGCCCAATCGCCGCGGTCTCCACGTCAGCATCCGCGCCGCCCTCAAGACCCAACGCCAGAGCGGGGGCCGGATCAGCATCCTGTTCTGCGATCTCAACAGCTTCAAGGAGATCAACGACCTGCACGGCCATCACGTTGGTGATGAGCTGCTGATCGAGATCGGCCGGCGGCTGCAGCGATCCCTGCGATTCGGCGACATCCTGTCCCGTCTGGGCGGTGATGAGTTCGTTGTTCTCACCATGGGCATCTTCAATGAGGCCGATGCCCTGCAGCTGGCGATGCGTCTCAATGACGCCGTTGGCCAGGCGTGGTCGGTGGAAGACCATACGATCCGCCCATCGATGAGCATCGGCATCACCATCTCCGACGATCCGGAGATCGCCGTCGATGAGTTGATCAGGCGGGCGGATCTTGCCATGTACGAAGCCAAGACCAACGGCAAGCACATTTCCTTCTACCATCCTTCCATCGACAAGAAGGTCAGGAAGAACATCCATCTGCGCCACCAGCTGGAAGGGGCGATCCAGCATGAGGCGATGTTTCTCGCCTACCAGCCGATCGTCGGCCTGGAGGATCGTACGGTGGTGGGGATGGAGGCGCTCCTGCGTCTCGGTGCGATCGCCTCGCCGATCGGCACTCCGTCGGAATTCATCCCCCTCGCCGAGCGCACGGCCCTGATCCTGCCGATCGGCCGCTGGGTGATCAGCGAAGCCCTCAGCCACCTCTCCAACCTCCGCGCCAGGGGCTCGGAGGTCACCATGGCGATCAATGTGAGTCCGCTGCAGCTCAAGGAAAGTGGCCTCAGCGACTACTTCCTCACCCAGGCCGAGCGGGCCGGGGTGGACCCCGGCTGGACCGTGATCGAAGTAACCGAAAGCATACTGATCGAGCATCCGGAGCTGGCCACCTCCGAGCTGAGCCGGTTACGGGACGCCGGCGTCAAGGTGCATCTCGATGACTTCGGCACGGGCTTCTCCAGCATGTCTTGGCTGGCGCGGCTGCCGATCGACTCGATCAAGGTCGACCGCAGTTTCATCGCCGACTTTCTCAACGACCACCGCAAGGCCGTGGTGCTCGATGCCATGATCCGGCTCTCCCACGACCTGGGTCTGGGAATGATCGCCGAAGGCATCGAGACCGCCGAGCAGCACGAAGGATTGCTTGCCATGGGCTGCGACCAGGGCCAGGGGTTTTTCTTCGGCCGGCCCGAACCGCTCAGCCATAGTCTCGCGGTCCGGGCACGACGGAACGGTAGGTGAGGGGCTCGCTGTGGAGCCGGGGGGTGGTGCCGGGCCGGTGCTCCCAGGCCGCGATGTGGGCGAAGCGCTTGTCATCGCGCAGGGCTTCCCCCTCCGGGGTCTGATGCTCCTCGCGGAAGTGGGCGCCGCAGGATTCCTGCCGCGCCAGGGCGTCCCGCAGCATCAGATCCGCCAGGCCGAAGAAGTCCTCCAGCCGCAGCGCCTTCTCCAGCTCGCCGTCGAGGACCCCGTCCCGGTCCGGAAGCCGCAGATCCGCGAGGAAGTCCCGGCGCAGGGCCTCCACTTCATCGAGGGCCGCGGTGAGGCGATCGGCGCGACGGCTGATGCCGCAGGCGTCGATCATCAGATGGCCCAGCCGGCGGTGGAAGACATCCACGGGCTGGGTGCCCCCGACGCGGCGCAGGGCGCCGATGCGCGCGTCCACGGCCGCCACCGCCCCGCGGCAGGCGGGGTGGTCGTCGTCCAGGGCGCCGGCACCGGCACTGGCCAGCCAGCCCGTGACCGTCGCCGGTGCGATGAAGTACCCATCCGCCAGGGCCTGCATCAGGGCACTGGCCCCGAGCCGGTTGGCCCCGTGCTCGGAGAAGTTGGCCTCCCCGAGCACGAACAGACCGTTCACCGTGCTCATCAGGTGGTAGTCGACCCACAGTCCACCCATCGTGTAGTGGGGGGCGGGATAGATCCGCATCGGCGTGGTGCGGGGGTCGTCGCCCGTGATCCGCTCGTACATCTCCAGCAGGTTCCCGTAGCGGGCGTCGATCGCCTTGGTGCCGTCCCGGGCGATGGCGCCGGCCAGATCGAGATAGACCGAACGGCCACCGGGCCCGACGCCCCGACCCTCGAGGCAGAGCTCCCGGGCCCGCCGTGAGGCCAGATCGCGCGGCACCAGGTTGCCGTAGCTGGGGTACTGGCGCTCCAGGAAATAATCCCGCTCCGTTTCGGGGATCTCCGCCGGCGGCCGGTCGTCGCCGGGGCGCAGCGGCAGCCAGATCCGGCCGTCGTTGCGCAGGCTCTCGCTCATCAGGGTGAGCTTGCTCTGGTGGGCGTCGCCGCTGGGGATGCAGGTGGGGTGGATCTGGGTGAAGCAGGGGTTGGCGAAGCAGGCTCCCCGCCGATGGGCCTGCCAGATCGCCGTGGCGTTCGACTTGAGGGCATTCGTGGACAGGTAGTAGACGTTCGCGTAGCCGCCGGTCGCCAGCAGCACCGCATCGGCACTGAGCACCTCCAGGGCGCCGGTGAGCTGGTGGCGGCAGACCACCCCCCTGGCCCTGCCGTCATGGACGATCAGGTCGAGCATGTCGCGTCGGCAGAGCAGCTCCACCCGTCCGGCGGCCACCTGCCGCAGCATCGCCTGGTAGGCGCCGTAGAGCAGCTGCTGGCCCGTCTGGCCCCGGGCATAAAAGGTGCGGCTCACCAGGGCGCCGCCGAAGCTGCGGTTGGCGAGGGTGCCTCCGTACTCCCGGGCGAAGGGCACCCCCTGGGCCACGCACTGGTCGATGATCGCGCCGCTGATCTCGGCCAGCCGGTGGCAGCCGGCTTCCCGGGCGCGGAAATCACCGCCCTTCACCGTGTCGCGGAACAGGCGCTCGACGCTGTCGCCGTCGTTGGCGTAGTTGCGGGCGGCGTTGATGCCCCCCTGGGCCGCCACGGAGTGGGCCCGCCGGGGGGTGTCGTGGTACGTGAGCACCTGCACCCGGTAGCCCTGCTCGGCCAGGCTGGCGGCGGCCGAGGCCCCCGCCAGGCCGCCGCCCACCACCAGGATCCGCAGCCGCTGCTTGCGGTTGGGGCCGATCAGCGGCAGGTTCTCCCGGCAGCGCTGCCAGGCGGTGGCGACGGGACCGTCGGGCAGGCGTGGATCCAGCGGCATCGGTGCGCTCATCCGCCGGCCAGCAGCGGGCCCGCGGGCCGCAGCACCAGGGCGATCGGCACCAGGGTGAAGCCCGCCCCCAGCAGCAGGGCCAGTCCCCGGCCCCCCAGCCGCAGGGCGGCGGCATTGGCGGGCTCCAGCAGCCCCAGCCGGCGCACGGCGCTCTCGGTGCCGTGGATCAGGTGCAGGCCCGCCGCCAGACCGGCGGCACCATAGAGGGCCAGGCACCAGGGCGCCGCCAGCCTCTCCATCAGGGCGGCCAGCTCAGCCCCCGGCGCGGGCCGGTGCCAGCGCAGCTGGACGAGATGCACCACCAGAAACAGCAGCAGCAGCGACCCGCTCCAGGGGATGGCCCGTCCCGCCAGGGCGGCCACGGACTCCCACGGCCCCTGGCGGCGGCTGCGCAGGGGGCCGGCCACCGGCCCGCGGGCCTGGCGATTGAGGTGGGCCCGATGCAGCGAGAGCAGCGGATGGCCGAGGCCGGCGAAGAGCAGGGCGACCTCGGCCCAGGGCAGCCAGGTCTGCCGGTGCAGGGAGGCGGCATAACCCTCGAAGGCCACCGGATCCACCACCGCCAGAAGCACGCCACCGAGGTGGACGACGAGGAACAGGGCGAGCGCCAGGCCGGTGACGGCGATCCAGAATCCGATGATCATGCAGGGATGGTCTGCCGGATGGGGGTCTGCCCGATGGGGGTCGGTGCCGATGGGGGCAAGGTGGCTGGAGGCATCGGAGCCCCATGAAGCGATCCGACCAGTCGCCCCTCATCAGCGTCATCGTACCCAACTTCAACCACAGGGCCTTCCTCGGCGAGCGGCTGCGATCGATCCTCGAGCAGTCGTATCAGGACTTCGAACTGATCGTTCTCGATGACGCCTCCAGCGACGATTCCCTCGCGGTGATCCGGGAGCGGCTGCAGGCCCATCCCCACCGGCTGGTCTGCAATGCGGTCAACTCCGGCCAGCCCTGCGCGCAGTGGCTGAAGGGCATGGCCATGGCCTCGGGCCGCTACATCTGGATCGCCGAATCGGATGACACCTGCGCACCGCGGTTTCTCGAACGGATGGTGCGCCACCTCGAGAAGGGCAGCATGCTCGCCTACTGCCGCACCACCTCGATCGACGCCACGGGCGATCCGCTCACCGACCAGAGCTTCTGGCCGGATCACTTCGACCCGGAACGCTGGCAGCGATCCTTCACGCTCGAAGGGTCCGAGCTGTGTCGCACCTACATGGACCGGGGCAACGTCATCGCCAATGCCAGCGGTGTGGTCTTCCGCAAACCCGATGCCGCGACCCTGAGGGCCCTGGGCCCGCTGACCGCCGGCCGGCGCTGCACCGGCGACTGGCTGTTCTGGTGTCATTACCTGATGCGGATGGGGGGAACCGTCGCCTTCGACGCCGAGGCCCTCTCCCGCTTCCGCTGCCACGACCACACCACCCGCAGCACCGCCAGCCGCAGCCAGGAGCGGCTCCGCTTCGGGGAATACTCCTCCGCGATCGCCTCGGTGCTGAGGATCACCCGGCCGAAGCCTGCATGGCGCTGGCATGCCGTGGCCACCAGCGGCGGCTGGGACTGGATTCTCTACGAATACCTCTGGCGCTGGAAGCCCTCGATGGCCGAGAAGCTGCTGATCCGGATCCTCCACGGCCCCCTGCGCCTGGGGCTGTACGCCCGGCTGCTGCAGTCACCACTGCTGCGCCGTCGCTACCTGCGCTGGCCCACCGGCTGAACCCCGGCGGCGGCGACTAACCTTGAGCGCCGACGTCCCGGGTGGTCCTTGCGCGTCGCCTTTGCCCACTACAGCCAGGCGGGTGACATCAGCGGCGTCACCACCTGGGTGCTGGGGCTGGCCCGACGCCTCGCTGCCGATAGTGTCAGCGTCGCCATCCATTTCGTGGTCGCACCGGGCGATGGAGACCGCGAAGGGCAGGGTGATGGGGAGGACGAACCGGCCCTGTTCGCGACCCTGCGGGGTCAGGGCATCGAGGTGTTCGCGACGCCCAGGCGGTCCAGCCTCGCGGCCGACGTCCGCGACACCCTGGCCTTCCTCAACCACTGGCGGCCCACGGTGTTCCTGCCCCAGTGCAAGCCGGCCCACTACGCGGCGGCGGCCGAGGCCGGCCGCCGGGGGCTGCCCTGGGCCCTCACCCTGCACTCGGATGATCCCGACTACTGGGCGACCGTCGGGGCCTTCGGTGGCTCCCGCCAGGGAAGTGTGCTCGTCTGCGTCTCACGCCACATCCACGAGGCCTGCCGTGCCCGGGGCATCGATCGGCCGACCCGGGTGATTCCCTATGGCGTCCAGGTGCCGGCGACGGCGACGCACTTCCGCCCCGATCCCTTCCGGGTGGTGTTCAGCGGCAGGATCTGGGAACACCAGAAACGGGCCTCCCTGGTGATCCAGTCGCTGATCCGGGCCTGCCGGTCGGGAGGCCCCATCCGCGCCACCCTGATCGGGGATGGCTATGCCCGGCCGGCCTGCGAACGCCAGGTGGCCGAGGCCGGCCTCGCCGGGGCGATCGACTTCACCGGCTCGCTCCCCCCCGGGCAGGTGCAGGCCAGGCTGCTCGACGCCCAGGCCATCCTGCTGATGTCCGACTTCGAGGGGCTGCCCATCGCCCTGCTGGAGGCGATGGCGGCCGGCGTCGTGCCCGTGGTGCGGCGCATTCCCAGCGGCATCCCCGAACTGGTCGAGGATGGGCGCACCGGCCTGCTCGTGTCGGAGGATCCCGACGAGGCCGCCGCCGCCCTGCGGCGGCTGGCCGGGGACCCCGACCTGTGGCGGCGCTGCTCGACGGCGGCCAGGGAGCTCGTCCGCGCCCACTACGACGCCGACGCCAGCTACCGGCAGTGGCGCCGGCTGCTGGAGGACCTCGATCGGCAGGGAACGGCCGCCACGTCCAGCCCCTACCCGATGCCGGCCGGGAGGATCGGCGGCCTGGGTCGGGTCCCGGCCTGTTTCCATCGGGAGTACCGGACCGCCGGGTCTGGGAGCGCCGCCCTGCGGCAGAGCCTGCGCACGGCCATCGCCAGGGCCAAGCACCGGATCCGCGGGGTCCTGGGCCGTCGCCACCAGGGGTAAGCCCGGCATGGGAAGGTGCCAGGGATCCCCGGCTCCCGGTCGTGCGACTGTCGCGCCCCTCCACGCTCCTCTGCGCCTTCCTGACGCTGCTGAACGACCGACTGGGGGAGAGCATCGTCTTCCCGCTGCTGCCGTTCCTGCTGGCGGGCTTCACCACCGACGGCCGCACCCTCGGTCTGCTGGCGGGCAGCTACGCCATCGCCCAGTTCGCCTTCACGCCCCTGATCGGGGCCCTCAGCGACCGCTACGGCCGCAAGCCCGTGATCACCGCCTGCGTGGCCGGCTCGGTGCTGGGCCTGGGGATGTTCGCCCTCACCTTGATCCTGCCCTGGGGCCGTGTCTGGCCCGAGGCCGCCGACGCCGGCCTGCCCCTGGGCCTGCTGTTCGCCGCCCGCCTGATCGACGGCGTGAGCGGCGGCACCGCCGCCACCGCCGCGGCCGTGCTGGCGGACATCTCGACGCCGGAGCGGCGGGCCCGGGCCTTCGGCCTGATCGGTGTGGCCTTCGGCCTGGGGTTCATCCTCGGCCCGGCCCTGGGCGGCCTGCTGGGCCGGATCAACGTGAGCCTGCCGCTGCTGCTCGCCGTGGGCTTCGCCGCGCTGAACCTGGTGGTGGTGGTGACCCTGCTGCCGGAAACCCATCCGCCCCAGGCGCGGCTTCCCCTGCCCAGGGTCTGGGAACTGCAGCCCTTCGGCCAGCTGCAGCGGGTGTTCGTCGATCCCGGGGTGCGCCGCCTCTGCGCCGCCTTCTTCCTGTTCTTCCTGGGGTTCAGCGGGTTCACCGCCCTGCTGGTGCTGTACTTCAAGCAGGCCTTCGGCTGGGGGCCGGGCCTGTCGGCCGGCGCCTTCCTGGTGGTCGGCGTGGTGGCCACGGTGGTGCAGGGGGGCCTGATCGGTCCGCTGGTGCAGCGGCTGGGGGAGTGGCGCCTCACCCAGGTGGGCCTGGGCTCTGTCATGGCGGGCTTCCTGCTGGTGCCCCTGGCGGATCGGGGCAACGCCGTGCCCCTGGTGTTCACGGCGGTGGCGATCCTGGCCCTGGGCACCGGCCTGGTGACCCCCAGCCTGCGCAGCCTGGTGTCACGGCGTCTCGCCGACAGCGGCCAGGGCGCCGCCCTCGGCAGCCTGCAGGGACTGCAGAGCCTGGCCAGCTTCCTCGGCCCACCCCTGGCGGGGCTGGCCTACGAGACCCTCGGTCGCCGCAGTCCGTTCTGGCTGGGGATTCTCCTGATGGCCGTCGTGGTGTGGCTGGTGGCGGCGGGATCCCACCGTCAAGCGGAGGCGACACCCTGACGGCGGGTTCACCATTGCTACGTTGCCGAGTCTGATGCCCGCGGAGCCCCGCCGTATGTTGTCCCAGCCGGTCGTCGCTCCCGACCTCTACATCAACCGCGAGCTGAGCTGGATCGACTTCAACCATCGGGTGCTCGCCCTGGCCCTCGATGAGCACACCCCGCTGCTGGAGCAGGCGAAGTTCAGCGCCATCTTCAGCAACAATCTCGACGAGTTCTTCATGGTCCGGGTGGCGTCGCTGAAGTCCCAGCTGGAGGCGGGGGTCACCGGCCGCAGCGACGACGGCCGGACGCCCCAGGAGCAGCTGGAGGCGATCAGGACGAAGCTGCGGCCCCTGCTGGACATGCAGCAGCAGCACTACCGCCACTCCCTCAAGACCCATCTGGCCGAATACGGGGTCCAGCTGCTCGACTACCTACGGCTCAACGAGGCCCAGAAGGCCTGGGCCGACGACTATTTCCGCAAGGCGATCTTCCCGGTGCTCACCCCCCTGGCGGTGGACCCGGCCCACCCGTTCCCGTTCCTGAGCAACCTCAGCCTCAATGTGGCGGCCCTGATCCGCGACCCGGACACGGGCCGGCAGCAGTTCGCCCGGGTGAAGGTGCCGCAGAAGATCCTGCCGCGGTTCGTGCCGATCCCCACCGAGCTGAGCGGCGTCGTGCCCACGCCGGGCTACACGGCGGTACCGCTTGAGCAGCTGGTGGCCTTCAACCTCCGCTGGCTGTTCCCCGGCATGACCATCGAGGGGCACTACTTCTTCCGGATCACCCGGGACGCCGACCTGGAGCTGCGGGATCTGGAGGCCGACGACCTGATGGAGGCCCTGCAGGAGGGCCTGCGCAAGCGCCGGGTGGGCGGGGAGGTGGTGCGGGTCGAGGTGGCTGACGAGATGCCCGAGGAGGTGGTGCACCTGCTGATGGAGGGCACCGACGTGGAGCCGGAGGACATCTACCGGACCAACGGCCCCCTGGGCCTCGACGATCTGATGAGCCTGTTGGCGATCCCCCTCAGCCAGCTGCGGGACGCCCCCCACAAGGGACGCACGGCGCCGGCCCTGGTCCGGGCCCAGCGGAGCCAGCTGGAGGACGGTTCAATCAAGCAGGAGGAGTTCGAGAGCATCTTCTCGGTGCTGCGACGCGGCGATGTGCTCCTGCACCATCCCTTCGACCTGTTCTCCACCTCGGTGGAGGAATTCCTCAGCCAGGCGGCCGCCGATGCCTCGGTGCTGGCCATCAAGATGACCCTCTACCGCACGTCGAAGGATTCGCCGGTGGTGGCCTCCCTGATCCGCGCCGCCGAGAACGGCAAGCAGGTGATGGCGCTGGTGGAGCTCAAGGCCCGTTTCGACGAGGACAACAACATCCAGTGGGCCCGCCAGCTGGAGCGCTCCGGGGTGCATGTGGTGTACGGGGTGCTGGGGCTCAAGACCCACACGAAGGTGCTGCTGGTGGTGCGGCGGGAGAAGGGGTCGCTGCGGAGCTATGCGCACATCGGGACCGGCAACTACAACTCCAAGACCTCGTCGCTCTACACCGACGTCGGATTGCTGACGGCCCGGGAGGACTTCGGCCAGGACCTGGTGGAGCTGTTCAACTACCTGACCGGATTCTCCAAACAGCAGAGCTTCCGTAAGTTGCTGGTGGCGCCCGTCACCCTGCGCACGCGCATGGAGGGGTTGATCCGGCGCGAGATCGACCATGCCAGGGACGGTCGCGGCGGCCACATCAAGGCGAAGATGAATGCCCTGGTTGATCCGGCGATCATCGCCCTGCTCTACGAAGCCTCGGCGGCGGGGGTGCGGATCGAACTGATCATCCGCGGCATGTGCTGCCTCCGGCCCGGCCTCGAGGGGGTCAGCGAGGGCATCACAGTGGTGAGTGTCATCGGCCGCTTCCTGGAGCATTCACGCCTGTTCTGGTTCGCTAACGGCGGCCAGCCGGAGATGTTCTTCGGCAGCGCCGACTGGATGCCACGCAACCTGGATCGCCGGGTCGAGGCGGTGGCGCCGATCGAGGACCCGCGGCTCCAGCAGCAGATCGAGGCCCTGCTTGAGCTTTACCTGACCGATACGGGCGCCTGGCACATGCACGGCGATGGACACTTTGAACAGCGTCTGCACTCCGGCGAACCGAAACTGAGCCAAAATCTCTTGATTGAAAGCTGGCGCGACGGCCTCGCTCCATAGCCCAAAGTGTAGTCACTATGACACGCGCAACAACTTTTATGCACCGTGCACACAATTTGATTCCCTGATCCGGGCCTCAACCTTCCTGCGGTGCTACATTCCGGGCAAATTCATTCGGGAGCCTGGGGTGATGGGGACACCTCTGCATTCCGCCCTCTCGCTGCTGAAAAGCAGCGCGGATCGGTCCTCGTCCAGAAGGACGAGCTCCGGTGGCGGTTCAGTCAGTTCCAAGCCGACAGCCACAACCAAGACCACGACCCGCCAGGGTGGGCGCATCAGCGCTGACTCCATCGGGTGGTATCTCAGCTCCATCGGTCGTGTGCCTCTTCTCACACCGGCTGAAGAGATCGAACTTGCCCACCACGTCCAGGCCGGCAAAAAGCTCCAGTCCCTCGTCGAGAGCGAGCTCACGGCCCGCCAGCGGCGCCAGCTGCGCATGGCTCAGCGCGCCCGCGACCGCATGATGGCCGCCAACCTGCGGCTGGTGGTGAGCGTCGCCAAGAAGTACCAGAACCAGGGACTCGAACTGCTCGATCTCGTCCAGGAAGGGGCGATCGGCCTGGAGCGGGCCGTCAACAAGTTCGACCCCGCCATGGGCTACAAGTTTTCCACCTACGCCTACTGGTGGATCCGCCAGGGCATGACCCGCGCCATCGATAACAGCGCCCGCACTATTCGTCTGCCGATTCACATCAGCGAGAAGCTCTCGAAGATGCGGCGCATCACCCGAGAGCTCTCGCACCGCCTCGGGCGCCAGCCCAACCGGCTGGAACTCGCCCACGCCATGGGCATGCAGCCGGAGGAGCTCGAGGAACTGATGACTCAGAGCGCCCCCTGCGCCTCCCTCGACGCCCACGCCCGTGGTGAGGAGGATCGCAGCACCCTGGGCGAGCTGATCGCCGATCCGGCCAGCAACGAGCACTTCGACTCGATGGACCGCCATCTGCAGAAGGAGCACCTCGGCGCCTGGCTCTCCCAGCTCAACGAGCGGGAACAGAAAATCCTGCGGCTGCGCTTCGGCCTCGAGGGCACCGAGCCCCTCACCCTGGCCGAGATCGGCCGTCAGATCAACGTCTCCCGCGAACGGGTGCGCCAGCTGGAGGCCAAGGCGATCATGAAGCTGCGCCTGATGAGCAACCTTCACCAGGCCGCCTGATCCGAGCTTCCCTGCTGGCGTTGGTCCTTCCACCGGAGCATGACGACCTGGCCCAGCTCACCGGCGTACTGGCTGTGGCCGTCTGGCTGGCCCTGCTCAGCGCCGGAGCCCTGCTGCTGCGCCGCCGCTGGCCCGGCCAGCGGGAATGGAGCCGCAAGCTGGTGCACATCGGAGCTGGACCGGTGGTGCTGATCGCCTGGGCCTTCGGTGTCGAGCGGCTGATCGCCGTGCCCGCTGCCGCCGCCATCACCCTGCTGGCGGCTCTCAACCACCGGATGCGGGTGCTGCCGGCGATCGAGGACGTGGATCGCCACAGCTACGGCACGGTGGCCTACGGCGCCTCGATCACCGCGCTGCTGTGGCTCTGGTGGCCCGCCCACCCCGACGTGGTGGCGGCGGGGGTGCTGGTGATGGCGTTCGGCGACGGCCTGGCCGGTCTGCTGGGCCCGCTGATCCCGTCGCCGAGCTGGACGGTGCTCGGCGAACGGCGCTCCCTGGCGGGCACCGCGGCCATGGGGATCGCCAGCGTCGCGGTGCTGCTGACCCTGGGCCTGCTGGGCGGTGGCCCGGCACCCGCCGCAATTGGCCTCATCGCCCTGGTGGCTACGGGACTGGAACAGTGGGCCCTGCTGGGCATCGACAACCTGCTTGTGCCTCTGGCGGTGGCAGGGCTGTGGCGGGTGCTCAGCTGAAGGGACCGATCGAGCGGATCCTGATCGGCCTGCCCCTGGTGGAGGACGACGCCGGCGTGCTGGAGGCGCTGGCGGCGATCGTGGGCCAACGGCGATCGGAACTGGAGAAACTCTCCTCCCCGGATGCGGCCCGGCGCCAGACCTCGATTCTGAGGCGCATGCGCCACCTGTTCGGCCTCGAGGGCGAGTGAAGGGGGCCGCTCAGGCCCTCAGCATCTGCTCGCAGCGGAACTCCCAGTCGCGCTGGGTGCCGATGCCGGCCACCAGCACCCGCTCGGCCGGCTCCTCCCGCAGCCGCAGCTGCCACTGGCGGATCACATCGGCCCGCTCCATCCAGACATCGATCACCAGGCGCTGGATGACCTCGCCGTCCCAGCAGCGGCCCCGGGCCGTATCGAGGGCCCAGGCCAGCAGGTCATCGAGCTGGAAGGGGCGGAATCCGCCGTAGATCGGGCCGGGTGCCGCCGTGCCGTCGGCGGGGGCGGCGACGGATTTCTGCCCGAGATAGAAAAGCTGCAAGGGGTCGGACAGCCCGCAGAACTGCAGGAGATAGGTCATCAGCGGACCACCACAATCTTGCTGATGCCAAAGTACCCAAGGCGCTCCAGTCAGCTGTTCACCAGGAACACTCTGTTGCAGAAGTCCGAATCAGCACTCTCACCCCGGGAGTGCTGATTGCACCATCTGGATGAAGAAAGGAGCCCTCAGGCCAGAGCCAGGCTGCGGGCCTGGGCCTGGCGCACGGCCTCGGCCAGCTCCACGAGCAGATCCAGGGTGGTGGCCAGATCGATGCAGGCATCGGTGATGCTCTGGCCGTAGGTGAGCGAGGCCAGGTCGGCGGAAATCTTCTGATTTCCTGCCACCAGATGGCTCTCCAGCATCACCCCCATCACGTGGATGGAACCACCCCGCACCTGCTCGGCCACCTGGCGCAGCACCTCCCCCTGGCGGCGGTAGTCCTTGTTGGAGTTGCCGTGGCTGCAGTCCACCATCAGCCGGGCCGGCAGGCCGTCGCGGGCCAGCAGGGCCGCCGCCGCCTCCACAGCCTCGGCGTGGTAGTTCGGGCCGCTCTTGCCGCCACGGAGCACCAGGTGGCCGTCCGGGTTGCCGGTGGTGGACACGATCGCCGCCTGGCCCTCCTGATTGATGCCCAGGAAATGGTGGGGCCTGGCGGCCGCCTCCATGGCGTTGATGGCGGTGGCGGCGCTGCCGTCGGTGCCGTTCTTGAAGCCGATCGGCATCGACAGGCCCGAGGCCATCTCCCGGTGGGTCTGGCTCTCGGTGGTGCGGGCGCCGATGGCGGTCCAGCTGATCAGGTCGGCCAGATACTGGGGCACCACCGGATCCAGCACCTCGGTGGCCGCAGGGAGGCCCATCTCGGCCAGGTGCAGCAACAGGGCACGGGCCCGCCGCAGGCCGGTGTTGATGTCGTAGCTGCCGTCGAGGTGGGGATCGTTGATCATCCCCTTCCAGCCGACGGTGGTGCGAGGCTTCTCGAAGTAGACCCGCATCACGATCTCCAGTTCGTCCCGGTGGCGGCGCTGGGCCTGGGCGATGGCCTCGGCGTACTCCCGGGCGGCGGCCACGTCGTGGACCGAGCAGGGGCCGACGATCACCAGCAGCCGCTGATCGCCGGCGTGCAGGATGGCCTTGATCCGCTCCCGGGCCTGCTGCACCGTGCGGGCCGCGTCCTCCGAGAGGGGCAGCTCGCGGTGCAGCACCGCCGGGGGCACCAGCGGCCGGGTCTCCACCACATGGAGATCGGAGGTGGGGATCATGCGGCCGACGGCGGGGAATGGTCAGACCCCCCAGCCTACGAACTGATGGAACTGATGCCGGCACCCACTTCTGCAGCCGTCGCCACCGGAGGGCGGACCCGCGGGGAAGAACAATGGTGGCCATGCCCATGCCAACCGGGGGTCCGACCCGGTCCTCTGTCCATATGTCCGACTCCCCGAGCTCCGCCCCCGTCTCGCCAGCCGACCTGCTGCCCAGCTACCGCGAGGCCGACGCAGCCCGCGAAGCCCTCGGCGTGCCGCCTCTGCCGCTCACCGCCCCGCAGGCGCAGGCCCTCACCGAGCTGCTGGAGCAGCCGCCCGCCGGCGAGGAGGCGTTCCTGCTGCACCTGCTGGGCGAACGGATTCCACCGGGGGTCGATGAGGCCGCCTACGTGAAGGCCTGCTGGCTGCGCGGGATCGCCACGGGAGCGGCCACGAGCCCCCTGGTGAGCCCCCTGGAGGCCACCCGGCTGCTGGCCACCATGATCGGCGGCTACAACGTCGGCGCCCTGATCGAGCTGCTCTCCTGCCCGCAAGCGGAGGTGGCCGCCGAGGCGGCCCGGGGGCTGAGCCGCACCCTGCTCGTCTACGACGCCTTTCACGACGTGCTGGAACTGGCGGAGACCAACCCCCTGGCCCGCCAGGTGGTGGACAGCTGGGCGGCGGCGGAATGGTTCCACGCCCGGCCGCCCCTGCCGGAGGCGATCACCGTCACGGTGTTCAAGGTGACCGGGGAAACCAACACCGACGACCTGTCGCCGGCGACCCACGCCACCACCCGCCCCGACATCCCCCTGCATGCCCAGGCGATGCTGGAGACGCGGATGCCGGAGGGGCTCGGCCTGATCGCTGAACTGAAGGCCAAGGGACATCCGCTGGCCTACGTGGGCGATGTGGTGGGCACGGGCAGCTCCCGCAAGTCAGCGATCAACTCGGTGCTCTGGCACATCGGCACCGACATCCCCCACGTGCCCAACAAGCGCAGCGGCGGCGTGGTGCTCGGGGGCAAGATCGCGCCGATCTTCTTCAACACCGCCGAGGATTCCGGCGCCCTGCCGATCGAGTGCGACGTCTCCGCCCTGAACTCGGGCGATGTGATCACGATCCGGCCCCACGACGGCACGATCGAGCGGGCCGCCGGTGAACCGGGGGCCGGGGAGGTGGTGGCCCGCTTCGAGCTCAAGCCGAGCACCATCGCCGACGAGGTGCGCGCCGGTGGCCGCATCCCCCTGCTGATCGGCCGCTCGTTAACGGACAAGGTCCGGCAGCAGCTGGGCCTGCCGCCGTCGGAGGCCTTCATCCGGCCGGTGGCCCCGGCCGACACGGGCAAGGGCTTCACCCTGGCCCAGAAGATGGTGGGCAAGGCCTGCGGCCTGCCGGGGGTGCGTCCGGGCACGAGCTGCGAGCCGCTGATGACCAGCGTCGGCAGCCAGGACACCACCGGGCCGATGACCCGCGACGAGATGAAGGAACTGGCATGCCTGGGCTTCTCCGCCGATCTGGTGATGCAGAGCTTCTGCCATACCGCCGCCTACCCCAAGCCGGTGGACCTGAAGACCCACGCCGAGCTGCCCGACTTCATCAGCTCCCGCGGCGGCGTCGCCCTGCGGCCCGGCGACGGCATCATCCACAGCTGGCTCAACCGCCTGCTGCTGCCGGACACGGTGGGCACCGGCGGTGACAGCCACACCCGCTTCCCCCTGGGCATCTCCTTCCCGGCCGGCTCGGGCCTGGTGGCCTTCGCCGCCGCCATCGGCGCCATGCCGCTCGACATGCCCGAATCGGTGCTGGTCCGCTTCTCCGGCGCCCTGCAGCCCGGGGTCACCCTGCGCGATGTGGTGAATGCCATCCCCTATGTGGCCATCCGGCAGGGCCTGCTGACGGTGGAGAAGGCCGGCAAGAAGAACATCTTCAGCGGCCGGATCATGGAGATCGAAGGGCTCCCCGATCTCAAGCTGGAGCAGGCGTTTGAACTGACGGACGCGACCGCCGAACGCTCCTGTGCCGGCAGCACGATCAAGCTGAGCGTGGAGACGGTGAGCGAATACCTGCGCAGCAACGTGGCGCTGATGCGCAACATGATCGCCCGCGGCTACAGCGATGCCCGCACCCTGGCGCGGCGGATCAAGGCGATGGAGGCCTGGCTGGCCGATCCGGTGCTGATGGAGGCCGATGCCGATGCTGAATACGCGGCGGTGATCGACATCAACCTCGACACCCTCACCGAGCCGATCCTGGCCTGCCCCAATGATCCCGACAACGTGAAGCTGCTGAGCGAGGTGGCCGGCGACCGCATCGACGAGGTGTTCATCGGCTCCTGCATGACCAACATCGGCCACTACCGCGCCGCCGCCACGGTGCTGGATGGGGCCGGCACCAGCGCCGCGCGCCTGTGGGTCTGCCCGCCTACCCGCATGGACGACGAGATGCTGCGGGCCGAAGGGTATACCACCAAGTTCGAGGCCTCCGGCGCCCGCATGGAGCTGCCCGGCTGCTCCCTGTGCATGGGTAACCAGGCCCGGGTGGAGGACAACACCACCGTGTTCTCCACCAGCACCCGCAATTTCAACAACCGCCTCGGCAACGGCGCCCAGGTGTACCTGGGCAGCGCCGAACTGGCGGCGGTGTGCGCCCTGCTGGGGCGCATTCCCAGCCCGGCCGAGTACCTGGAGATCGCCGCAGCCAAGATCGATCCCCTCTCCGATAAACTCTACCGCTACCTCAACTTCGACCAGATCGACGGCTTCGAGGATGCCGGGCGGGTGGTGAGCGTGGAGGAGGAGGAGAAGGTGCTGGCGGAGGTGTAGGTGGCAGGCCTAACGCTCGCCATCACCTGGCCGCAGGGTGTGCGCATCGCAGAAGACAACCAATCGGAGGCGGCTCAGGTGAATGGCGGTGTTAGAGAGTGGCAGGAGTATCGGGTTCAAGAAGCGGCAACACCCTCGCAGTCACCATCGCCATGACAACTGAGGAAATCCGCTCGATGAATTTGACTTTCCTTATTCTCCAGTCAAGGCTCTTCAGCTGATCAGACAGAACAACACCGCTCACGGCAGATCCATCAGGAAGCTGCACCTCGAAGGGGTATCCCTTGATCTTTGACGTCACGGGACAGAACAACGCTAGCCCAACCTTTCCGTTGTAAGACTTTGGAGATAGAACTAATGCTGGCCTCCTCCCACGGTGTTCACTTCCGGCTTGAGGTGTGAACTCCAGCCACACCAGATCACCACGATCGGGCACGTAGGACGACATCAGAATGCTTCGGCCCCTATGGCATCCCCTGTATCAACAGGGGAATAGATGTTCTCTGCCGTGACCCCCGCAAGGAGATCCATAAGCCTGAGTCGGCTTGGCACGGCGGGCCTCAAGACCAGTTCGCCATCCTTCGCGGTGAGGCTGACCTCAGTACCAGCCCCCAACCCCACCTCTTGAGCCAAGCCGCGTGGAATCCTCACGCCAAGGCTGTTTCCCCACTTCTGCACCTTCGTCTGCACGACCCATAAACGGCTATACGCAGACTATACCACCCATTGTCGCGACGGCCTGCGCCCCCATCTCTCTAACGAATAAGGATAGAACGTGGCTGCGCACGCTCTATCCGCAGCTGAACAAGCCTGCAACTCGGTGGCTCAAGGCCTACTGCAGAAAGATCAGGCCATTTTTCAGGTTTTCTTTGGCTTCTGTCCTAGGTGAAATGGCTTAGCCATGGCGCCGCAGGCTCATCGAGCCATCCGTCACCACAGTTTAGGCGCGCAGGCGGGCCAGCAGGTCGGTTCTGGTTGAGAACGGACCATCATCGGCTGCGGTTGCTACTCGCTACGGCTTATTTCCTTGTGCGTGTTGATGGATTCACTCTGGAGCTGGGTTGATCTCACGCACGCGCACCGCGATGATCGCCATCACGCCGCCGCAGTGCGGGCAGCGGATCGGTGGTTTGGGCCGGCTCTGCCAGGGCTGGCT
>NZ_JACJSZ010000015.1 GCF_014698445.1 Microcystis elabens FACHB-917 | reverse complement strand
AAAGCCTTGGTTCTCGCGGATTGAACTCCCACCGCTGCCTCCACCCACGGCGGCGATGGCAATCGCATGACGGTTTCGGATGAGATGTGTCCGTCAGTCAGGGAGCGAAGACCCCGTCGAGCGCTATTTCGCCTGCATCACCACCTGCTCCCTGGATGACGGTGAATGCATCACGATCTGCACCGAGCAGTTGCGCGAGAGCCACTGAGGCCTCTCAGGGCCATTCGGCAACCCCTCCCAGAGACAGCCACCCGGTGAAGACCCTTGGCTTAAAACCACTCGCTCTGGGCCTCGTCCCGGGGGTTCACGTTGGCGTGGGGCGTGGTGCGTCGGAATTCCATCGTGATGCTGCGCTTCTGTTCGCCATCGGCCGCCAGGGCCTCGATCGGGTAAAGCTGCTGCCCGTCGCGGAAGGGCACCTGCAGGCGGAACGTGCCGTCGGCGGAGAGCGGAACCACCTCACCGCCGATGCTGAGGCGGGCCGAAGGGTCGGTGGCCCCATAGACGATCAGTTCAGCGTCGGCCACCAGCCAGAAGGAACGCTGCCGGGGAGCCACCCCGCCGATGCCCGAGCCGCTGCGTCCGGAGGCCCAGGGGCCGGCCCCGGAGGCGGAGAAGTCGCCACCCCCGTGCAGTCCGGCAGCGGAATCGATCTCGTGGAAGGCCTCCGAACCGCGGCCCAGGCGGCGCCAGGGGGTGGTGGCGCTCTGGTAGAGCCGTTCGTGCAGATCGTTGACGATCTCCCGTCCCGGCATCGCCTCCGGCGCCGGTTCGGCGGCGGGTGGCATGGAGAAGGCGACGAAGGGATCGGGGGCCGTCAGGGCCGGACCCTCGAGAACCGGTACGTGGGCGGTGGCGGAGAGGGCCATGGAGATCCAGCCGCCGCTGCCACCCTTGCGGAAGCCCAGTTCCACCCTGTAGTCGCGTCCGGAGAGGGGCACAGGCAGATACCACTCGCTGGCCTGGCTGTCGACCACCACCTCCTGGAGGGTGTGGGGATGGGTGGATCCACCGTCGAGGCCCGTCACGTCGGCGACGCGCAGGCACAGCTGGGTGGCCCCTTCGGCCTGGGCCCGCTCCCGCTGGGCCGGCTCGATGAACCAGCGCACCTGGGACCACTGGGGATCACGGGGAATGAAGGCCACCCAGCTGGCTCCGCTGCCGCCCTCCTGCGGCGCCGCGCCGGAGGCGGGCGGCGGCGGGGTCGGATCCGTGGCGGCCGATGGCTCCTCCACCGGGGCGACAGGGGCATAGGGCTGGAGCGGCACCCCCTGGCCCCCGAGCCCGACAGTTCTGGCCAGGGCGCCGAGTCGTCGCAGCGGCTGGCTCAGGATGTCTTTGAACCGGCTGGGACGAAGGCTCATGGACCGTGGTGAAGAAAACCTTCCGGTGATGGTCCCCGATCCAGGGGGATCGCGCCCTCACTGTCAGCGAAAGACCACGGTTGATGCCCCTGCTCCGGCGCCAGGGGCGGCAGGAGCCCCCAGGATCGGGCCGCCATGTCAGGGGGCGCCGATCGAACGGGCGACCGCGAGGGCGGCCTTGATCGTGGCGGGTTCGACGTCGTCTCGGATCGTGACCGAGCCCACACCGGTGGGCAGCACGAAACGCACCTTGCCCTGGCGCACCTTCTTGTCCGCCTGTAGGGACGCCAGCACCGCCTGCGGATCCAGGTCCGGCCACGCCATGGGCAGGCCGGCAGCGGCGACCAGGCGACGCTGCCGGTCCTGGTCCGCCTGGCTCCAGAGACCCATGGCCACGGCGATGTCGCCGGCCGCAAGCATCCCCAGACCGACGGCCTCGCCGTGCAGCCAGGTGCCGTAGCCGCTGAGATTCTCCACGGCATGGCCCAGGGTGTGGCCGTAGTTGAGGATCGCCCGCAGCCCCCCCTCCCGTTCATCCGCCGCCACCACCCGGGCCTTGGCGGCGGCCGAGCGCTCCAGCAGACGCCCCAGAAGCACCGGGCCCAGGGCCTCCCGGCTGGCCAGACCCCGCCGGGGATCCCGCTCGGCAGCCGCCTCCAGGTCCTGGAAGAGCCGTTCATCGCCGATGACGGCGTACTTGATCACCTCCGCCATGCCGGCCCGGAACTCCCGCTCCGGCAGGGTCGCCAGCACCAGGGGGTCGATCAGCACCAGCTTCGGCTGGTGGAAGGCGCCGATCAGGTTCTTGCCGCCGGGGTGGTTGACGCCGGTCTTGCCGCCGATGGCCGCATCCACCATCGCCAGCAGGGTGGTGGGCACCTGCACCACGGCGATACCCCGCAGCCAGGTGGCGGCGGCGAAGCCGGCCATGTCCCCCACCACACCGCCGCCGAGGGCGACGATCAGGGAGCTGCGCTCCAGCCGCGCCTCGAAGGCGGCGTCATGTATCCGCGCCACGGTGGCAGGCGTTTTCTGATCTTCTCCCGCCTCCACCTCCAGCAGATGGCTCCGGTAGGCGGCGGCGGACAGGCTCTCCAGGGCCACTTCGCCGTAGTGCTCACGCACCACCGGGTTGGTGACCACGAGCAATCGGGTACCGGTGCCGATCCCCTGCTCCAGAAGCAGCGCGCCGAGCCGCTTCAGGGCTCCCCAACCGATCACCACAGGGTAGGGATCGGCCTCCAGTTCCACGCGGATGGTGCGCAGAGGAGTGTCGGAGGTGCTCATCATGGCCGGCTGAGAACAGAGGTGAGGCTAGGAGTGCGAAGTATCAACAGTTACGGGCGTCAACGGTGGTGACCCTTACGGTCCTCTTCTTCCGACAGCTTCTGCCGTGCTCGTTACCGACTGTGGTCCATTCGCCGGTTCCCAGTCGGCCTCCACGGCGATCGGGAGCCTGAAAGCTCACCATGCCGTTGGCTGCGCCTGCTCCTCCTGCCTGCAGTCACCGGCCAGTCACGAGTCGTTCCTCGGCGACATGCCTCAGGAACCTGAGCAGCTGATGGAGGATCTGCAACGCATGGGCCTGGTGAACGCCGAGGCCTATCCCATCGCCGAAGCCATCTCCACCGCTGAGCTGCGCCAGGAGCTGTTCTTCCGGAACGCTTCCCAGGGGGATCCCCGCCGCGAAGCGCTGCTGCGCGTGCTTGCCGATGAAGCCGGCGGCCTGGATCAGGCCTTCGCCGCCGCCTTCGGGCCCCAGGCGGGGCGGTTCTTCAGCAAGGTGACCACTTCTAACCCCTTCGGCCGTCGCACCTTTCTCAAGGGACTTGCCGCCGGTGCAGCCCTGGTCACCCTCACCAACTGCGGCGTCAAACGTGAAGAAGCCGGTGGGGGTGGCCCGGTGGATGTGGGAAAGCTCGAGAAGAAGTCTCTCAGAGTTGGTTTTATTCCGATCACCTGTGCCACCCCCATCATCATGGCGAAGCCCATGGGATTCTATGAGCGCTATGGCATGAATGTGGAAGTTGTGAAGATGCCCAGCTGGGGTGCCGTGCGCGACTCCGCCATCGCTGGTGAGCTTGATGCCTATCACATGCTGGCTCCAATGCCGATCGCGATGACACTGGGCCTTGGGTCATCTCCCTTCAGCGTCAAGCTTGCCAGTATCGAGAACATCAATGGACAAGCGATCACCGTTGCCAAGCGTCACGCCGGCAAAGTGAACGAGGCAAAGGACTTCAAGGGTTTTGTGATCGGCGTACCGTTCCCCTTCTCGATGCACAATCTTCTGCTGCGCTACTACCTGGCACATGGGGGTATCAATCCTGACACAGATGTACAGATCCGTCCTGTTCCCCCGCCTGACAGCATCGCCCAGCTGGTTGCCGGCGATCTCGACGCCATGCTGATGCCGGATCCGTTCAACCAGAGGGCTGTTTATGAGGACGCAGGGTTCATTCACCTGCTCACAAAGGATCTGTGGGAAGGTCATCCGTGCTGTGCCTTTGCCGCTGGAGAGCCATGGATCAAGGAGAATCCCCTCACCTTCCAGGCTCTCAACAAATCAATTATCGAGGCCGCAAACTTTGCTCACAAGCGGGAAAATCGCGCTGAGATTGCCAAGGCCATCTCTGGTCGGGCTTTCCTCAATCAACCGACCGAAGTGGTGGAGGCTGTGCTCACCGGCAAGTTCGAGAACGGCCTCGGCAAGACCCTTGATGTGCCGGACCGCATTGATTTCAATCCCTACCCCTGGCAAGGTTTCTCCAACTGGATCCAGTCGCAGCTGGTGCGCTGGGACCTCGGCAAAGCCGCCAGCATGATCCAGGCTGGTGACTTCAATACCAACAGTGCATCCATTTTCCTGACAAGTGAGGCGCAGGAGCTGATGAGGGCCATGGGTCTTACCCCTCCCAGCGATCAGTTCCGGGTCGAGAAGCTCGCCTTCGACACCTTCAATCCCAAGCAACCGATGCAATACATCCAGGATCAGAAGAAACGAGACGGATTCTGATTTCCCGTCCCCAACCTGAGCAGTGTAGTACCCCTAGCATGTTCTTCATTCATGCCTGAACGTCGCCTTCCCCGACTGCTGGCCATTGCAATCTCCTGCATAAGTGTGGGGATTGCCTTGCTTGCCTGGCAGGTTCTTGCCAGTCAGGGGGTACTCGGCAAGAACTTCCCCGGTTCTATCAAGACCCTCCAGGAACTGGCCTGGTGGCTCTCGGATCCGTTCTTCAACAACGGCCCCAATGATCTGGGTATCGGCACCAATTTGCTGATCAGTCTGCGCAGGGTGCTGATCGGCTACGGACTCGCTGTGATCGTTGCCGTGCCGCTGGGTCTTCTGGTAGGCATCTCCCGCATCGCCGAATCCTCGGTGAACCCTTTCGTGCAACTTCTCAAGCCCGTTTCACCGCTGGCTTGGCTGCCGATCGGCCTTTTCATTTTCCGGGATTCGGAGATGACCGGCATTTTTGTGATTTTCATTTCCAGCATTTGGCCAACACTGATCAATACTGCCTTCGGCGTCACCTCCATCAATCCTGATTTTCTCAAGGTATCTCGTTCCCTTGGCGCCAGTCAGTTCCGCACTGTGGTGAAGGTGGTGTTGCCTGCAGTGATGCCCAATATCCTGGCTGGAATGCGCATTTCGATGGGAACGGCCTGGTTGGTGATTGTGGCGGCTGAGATGCTGCTGGGAAGTGGCATCGGCTACTTCATTTGGAATGAGTGGAATAACCTTTCGCTTCCCAATATCTTCGCCGCCATCATCGTGATCGGCGTTGCTGGCCTTCTTCTCGATCAGCTCTTCGGCCTGCTGCAGAAGCGATTCGACTATCAGGAGTGAACCATGGCCCAGCCATCGATCGGGTGGCATCCCTCTCCTTCCCATCCTTCGCAGTTCCCTGTCGCCCCATGACCTCCTCTGCCCAGACCTCAAGCCCCACGAATCAACTCGGTAGACGCTTCCTTGACGCCCAGGTGAGGGTGGAGGCAGTGAGCAAGGTGTTCAGTTCGGAGCCAGGTCTGTTTGCCTCTCTCAGGCGCCTTCCTCGCACTGGCTACGTGGCTCTGCGGGACGCGAGTCTTAACATCGAGAAGAACACGTTCGTTTCGATCATCGGCCCCTCCGGTTGCGGCAAATCCACCCTCCTCAATCTGATCGCCGGTCTGGACAGTCCCAGTGCTGGCCAGATCCTGGTGGAAGGGGAGCGGGTTCGGGGTCCGGGCCCCGACCGGGGCATCATCTTCCAGAACTATGCGCTGATGCCCTGGCTCACCGCCCTCGGCAACGTCGAATATGCCGTGGAGTCGGCCTGTCCTGAACTCAGCCGCCGACAGGCAAGAGAACGGGCCCGCGAATATCTCACCTTGGTGGGGCTCGAGAGGGCCATGCATCGCTACCCGAAACAGATCTCCGGAGGCATGAAGCAGCGGGTGGCCATTGCCCGCGCTCTCTCGATCAAGCCAAGAATCCTACTGATGGATGAGCCATTTGGTGCGCTTGATGCCCTTACACGCAGCTATCTGCAGGAGGAGGTCCTGCGGATCTGGGAGGAGAATCGCCTCACCGTGGTGTTGATCACCCACAGCATCGAGGAGGCGTTGTTGCTCTCCGACCAGATCGTGTTGATGTCGTGCGGTCCCGCCGCCAGGATTGCCGAGGTGATCAACCTCCCACCGCTTCGACCGCGCCAGCGCAGCGTGGTCGAACAGCATCCCGATTTTGTTTCGATCAAGCTGCGGCTCGAGGAGCACCTTCTCAACGAAACCCGTGCCGTGGAGGAGCACACCTGAACCCCCAGCCTGTTCAGGTGGCGCCTGCCACGTCTTCACCAACCACTTCTTGCAGAGTTCCGCCATGGCTCTTTCGGCTCTCTCCCAGACTCTGTTGGCCGCCAAGCGTGCCAAAGCACTCAGTTTCGCCGACCTTGAAGCTCTGCTGGGGCGGGATGAGGTGTGGATCGCCAGCCTCTTCTACGGTCAGTCCACGGCTTCACCCGAGGAAGCGGACCTGCTGATCCGCTCCCTCGGCCTCGATTCCTCCCTCAAGGCCGATCTGGTCACGCCGCCTGTGAAGGGCTGCCTTGATCCGGTGGTCCCCACCGATCCTCTCATCTATCGCTTCTATGAAATCATGCAGGTGTATGGCCTGCCCCTGAAGGACGTCATCCAGGAAAAGTTCGGCGACGGCATCATGAGCGCCATCGACTTCACGCTCGAGGTCGACAAGGTTCCCGATCCGGCCGGCGATCGCGTCAAGGTCACGATGTGCGGGAAGTTCCTGCCCTACAAGAAATGGTGATTCACCCTCAGGGCTCGGGGCTCGATGACATGGTCCCGATCACGCCCAGAACTGCCTCGCCGTAGCGCTCCAGCTTGGCGCGACCCACCCCGCCGATCCCCGCCAGTTCCTCGAGACTGGCCGGCCACGCAGCGGCGATCTCCATCAGGGTGCGGTCGTGGAACACCACGTAGGGGGGCACGCCCTGGCTGCGGGCCTGCTCTCGGCGCCACTCCCGCAGCGCCTGGAACAGTCTCTCGTCGGCCTCGTTCAGCAGGCCCCCTGGTGCCCTCGCTGCAGCTGCGCCGGTCGGCGAGGTGCCCCCCTGCGCGGTTCTCGCTTCCGCGGCCCTAGCGCGGCGGCCCTCCCGTGCCGGCGGCGGCAGGCGCAGCGCCACGCTTCGCTCGCCGCGCAGCAGGGGTTTCACCAGCTCCTCGGGCCCGAAGCGCAGCCCGCCATGGCCGTCGGGGTCGCTCACCAGCAGCCCCAGAGCGGTGAGCTGGCGGAAGAGGCTGCGCCACTGGCCCCGGTCCAGCTCGCGGCCGATGCCGTACACGCTCAGCTCCCGGTGGCCCAGCTCCCGGATGCGGGCCGTATCTCCGCCGAGCAGCACATCCACCACATGGGCGGCGCCGAAACGCTGGCCGGTGCGGTACACGGCCGAGAGGCCCTTGCGGGCCGGTTCGGTCACGTCCAGCCGCTGATCGGGTTCGAGGCAGAGGTCGCAGTTGCCGCACGGTTCCGGCAGCTCCTCGCCGAAGTGGCGCAGCAGCACCTGGCGGCGGCAGCCGAAGGCCTCGGTGAAGGCGATCAGGACATCGAGCTTGCCGTGCTCGATCCGCTTCTGCTCGACACCGGCCTCCGAGTCGTCGATGAAGCGGCGCAGCTGGGGCACATCCCCCGGACCCTGCACCATCCAGGCCGTGGCGGGCAGGCCGTCACGGCCGGCCCGGCCGGTTTCCTGGTAGTAGGCCTCCAGGCTCTTGGGCAGATCCACGTGGGCCACGAACCGCACGTCGGGCTTGTCGATGCCCATGCCGAAGGCGATCGTGGCCACCACGATCACGCCGTTCTCGCGGCGGAACCTCTCCAGCGCCCGGCTGCGCGCCTCGGAGCTGAGTCCGGCGTGGTACTCCACGGCGTCATGGCCGGCGGCGCGCAGATCGGCCGCGAAGCGGTCCACCCGGCTGCGGGTGCGGGCGTACACGATGCCGGCCTCGCCGCGGCGCTCCCGCAGAAAGGCGAGCAGCTGGGTGCGGGCATCGTCCTTGTCGCGCAGCAGGTAGCGGATGTTGGGCCGATCGAAACTGGCCAGGAACACCCTTCCCTCCTCGAGCCGCAGCCTGGTGCGGATCTCCTCGCGGGTGCGGGGATCGGCGGTGGCGGTGAGGGCGATCCGGGGCACGGCGGCGAAGCGCTCGGCCAGCACCGCCAGCTGCAGGTATTCGGGCCGGAAGTCATGCCCCCACTGCGACACGCAGTGGGCCTCGTCGATCGCAAACAGGGCGATCGGTCGCTCCGCCAGCCGCTCCAGCAGATCGCCGCTCAGCAGCCGCTCCGGCGACACGTAGAGCAGATCCAGCTCGCCCTCCCGCCAGGCGCCCCAGGCCGCCGCCGCTTCCCCCGGCCCCAGGGAGGAGTGCAGGGCGGCGGCCCGCACCCCCGCCTGGCGCAGAGCCTCCACCTGGTCCTGCATCAGGGCGATCAGGGGCGACACCACCACCGCCGTGCCCGGCCGGCAGAGGGCCGGGATCTGATAACAGAGCGACTTGCCGCCGCCGGTGGGCATCAGCACCAGGGCCGAGCCCCCCGCACAGAGGTGCTCGACGATGGCGGCCTGGGGGCCACGGAAGCTGTCGTAGCCGAACACGTCCCGCAGCACCTGCTCCGGCGTCGGCGGGGGCGTCGGTGAGGGTGGCGGCGTCATGGGCAGCGGTGATCGGACGGCACCGGCGGGCTCCTGCCTCGGCCCCGATTGTGCAACGCCCCGGCTCCGGCAGGATGCCTCAATGGCTCCACCCAACACCACCGCACCGGTGGCCACCCGAACCGCCTGGGGGTTCCTGAGCCCGGCCCTGGCGTTGCTCGCCGTGTCGGTGCTGATCCCGGCGGCGATGGCCCTGGTGATCAGCTTCACCCGCACCGGGCTGGACGTGAGCGAGCCGCTCACCTTCGTGGGCCTGGCCAACTTCCGCCGCCTGCTGGCCGACCCGATGCTGCTCCGGGTCACCGGAACCACCTTCCTCTACCTGGCGGGGGTGGTGCCACCGATCGTGCTCGGATCCCTGGCCCTGGCGGTGCTGGTCAACCGCCAGCTGCCGGGCATCCACTGGTTCCGCGGCGCCTTCTACACCCCGGTGCTGGTGTCGCTGGTGGTGGCGGCGATCGCCTTCCGCTGGCTCTATGCCGAGAACGGCCTGGTCAACGGCTGGCTAGGGGCCCTGCTGGGGGATCGTTTCTCGCCGATCGGCTTCCTCACCTCCACGGGCCTGGCCCTGCCCTCGGTGATGCTCGTGACCCTCTGGAAGGGCCTCGGCTACTACATGGTCATCTTCCTGGCCGGCCTGCAGGGGATCTCCGCCGATCTCTACGAGGCGGCGGCCCTCGACGGCAGCGAGGGCTGGCGCCGCCATCTGGACATCACCCTGCCCCTGCTGCGGCCCTACATCACGCTGGTGGCGGTGATCTCGGCCATCGGGGCCACCAAGGTGTTCGAGGAGGTCTATCTGATGACCCAGGGAGGCCCGGCCGACAGCACCCGCACGATCGTCTACTACGTCTACGACCAGGCCTTTTCCGAGCTGGAGATCAGCTACGCCTGCACCGTGGGTCTGGCGCTGTTTCTGATCGTGCTGCTGCTCAGCCTTCTCCGTTACGCCTTCGCCGCCGAGAATCCGCTCCAGTGAGCCCCCGTCGCGGCGGCTCGACGCCCTGATGGCAGGCTGGTCTGCGCTCCGAGTCACCGATCGTCAGGGTGCAGACCATCGCCGATCCCCTTGCCCAGACCACGCCGGCACCGCTCGACGCCATCGGCATCGTCGGCGGTGGCCAGCTGGCCTGGATGCTGGCCGAGGCGGCGCTGGACCTCGGCGTCGCCGTGCACGTGCAGACACCCGGACCCGAGGATCCGGCCACCCGCGCCGCCGCCAGTGTGGTGCTGGCGCCGGTGGATGACGTGAACGCCACCCGGGAGCTGGCCGGTCGCTGCGGGGCGATCAGTTTCGAGAACGAATGGATCCCCCTCGAGGCCCTGCGGGACCTGGAGGGGTCCGGGCTGCGCTTCCTGCCGGGACTGGACGCGCTCCAGCCCCTGGTCAGCAAGGCGGGCCAGCGGCAGCTGCTCGGCGACCTCCATCTGCCCGCCCCCCGCTGGTGTCTCCTGGCCGATGTGCTCCAGCCGGAGCCTCCCCTGCCGCCGATCGGCCCTGGCGATGCGCTTCCCCTGGCGGGCCCGCCACCGCCCCTGCCGGTGCCGGCGACGCCGCGGCTCCCCGACGGGTTCGCCTTTCCCCTGATGGCCAAGGCCAGCCGTGGCGGCTACGACGGTCGGGGCACGGTTCCGGTCGCCGACCAGGCGGCGCTCGAGCAGTTGCTCGCGTGCGTCGATCCGGACGCCTGGATCCTGGAGGAACTGGTGCCGTTCCAGCGGGAACTGGCACTCGTGGCCTGCCGCGACCGGCAGGGGCAGGTGGCCTGCTATCCCCTGGTGCAGACCCACCAGCACAGCCGCGTCTGCGACTGGGTGCTCTTCCCCGCGCCGGTGGACCACCGCGTCGAGGTCTTCGCCCGCAACGTAGCCGCCTCCCTGCTGACCGCCCTGGATTACGTGGGGGTGCTGTCGATCGAGTTCTTCTACGGTCCCTCGGGCCTGCAGGTCAACGAGCTGGCGCCCCGTACCCACAACTCCGGCCATCTGACGATCGAGGCCTGCTGCACCAGCCAGTTCGCCCAGCAGGTGCGGATCGTCGCCGGCCTGCCGATGGGCTCGATCGAAGCGATAGTGCCCGGGGCGTTGATGGTCAACCTTCTCGCGCCGGAGGCGGGCGATGACGACCAGCTGGAGCGGCGGCGGGCCCTGGAGGCCCTCCCCGGCGCCCACCTGCACTGGTACGGCAAGCGGGGCGGTGCTGTGGGCCGCAAGCTGGGGCACCTCACCCTGCTGCTGCAGGGCCGCACCGCGGAGGAGCGGGAGCTGGAGCGGCAGCGGCTGCTTGCCGAGGTGCGCGCGATCTGGCCGCTGCCTCGCGCAGCCGCCTAGGATGGGTATGGACTGCTTTGTTGGTGACTGCCTTTCACAGTTTTCTGATCTGACTCCCTTTCGACACGGGGAGTCTTCAGTGACGGCAACGTAGACCGGCTTCATTGCCGGAAACGAAGCCCCGCCCCTGACTCCCCTTCTGGTTCATCCAGGTCGAACACTGGGGCAAGACGGCACGGCGGTCCACCCCTTTTCACCCCATCCCCACCGCTGCCGGGCCGGCATGCTGGTGACTGGTGCCGTTGCCTCCGTGACCAGCGAGCTCCCATGTTTCCAGCAGGCCTTCGAGCGCCTGCTCGCCCGCGCGCCCGGCCCGGTGTTCCCCCGGGCCCGGGCCCTTTATCTCCAGAAGTACCCCCTGGAAGGGGAGGCCGATGGCGCGTTCCGCACCTTCCTGCTGGAGGAGGAGATCCAGGAAAGTCCCGCGGGTGCCCTGCGGATCCGTGCCCTGGCCCTGGCGATCGTGGCCTGGGGCCAGCCCCGCTTCGATGCGGTCGCGGCTGCGGCCTATCTCGAGCACCGCTGGGGACTCCGCCCCGCCGATCTGCAGGAGGTGGACGGCGCCAGCTGGTTCCGCGACAGCGGCGCCTACGGCCGCTTCAGCAGCCCGGCCGTCTACGAACGGGTGGCCCCCACGAGCCTGCTCAGTTCGTCAGCCGATCCAGCTCCTCCTGCAGCTGATCCCGGCTCAGCCGGGTGACCACGAACACCTCCTGGGCGGTGTTGCCCCGGCGGGCCAGAAGCTTGTGCCCCCCGGTGATCGGACTCGACACCCGCAGCCGCAGGCCGGGGCTGCGTCCCCTCACCCGGGTGATCACAGCCGGCGTGATCGTGTCGATCTCCGCCAGGGTCGCCAGCCGCCTCAGCAACGGGATCAGGCCTTCGACATAGGTGCTGTGGGTGATCACCAGCCGGGCCATGGTTGCTGCTCAGCCGTGGCCCAGGGGGGCCATCGTCAGCCCTTCGGCTGCGAGCAGCTGGTGGTAGAGCTCCCCCTGCTCGAGCGGGCCGCTCCAGACCACCGCCGAACCCTCGCCGTCGATCCGGTGGGCCAGCTCCCAAGCCCGGTCGGGCTGCATGCCGGGCAGATGGCGCACCAGCGCCTCGACCACGTGCTGGAAGGTGTTCACGTCGTCATCGAGCACGATCACGTTGACGCTGGGATAGCGCTCCGACCGGAGCTGGCCGACCGGGGCGGGACTTCTCGAGGGAGCGACGACCATAGGGCTGCAACGGCTGCCGGTCACCAGCGTAGGTAACATGCGCGGAGTTCTGAACCGGCCCCGATGTTGATCACCCTTGGCTGGTCCGCTCTGGCGGCCATCTTCACCTTTTCGATCGCCATGGTGGTGTGGGGCCGCAACGGTGACAACAGCATCGGTTTCTGATCTGGCCTTCCCCACCACCACGCTCCTGGCGGGCCTCGCCTCCGGCCTTCTGCTTTTCGTGACCGTCGGGGTGATCTACCTCTCCACCGTCGAGTGGCTCGACAGGCGGCGACGCCGCTCCAGCGAGGGCCGGAACCGCTGATGGGCCTTCCCGGGGCTTCTCCGGGGTGAGGCCGGCCGAACCAACGCTCCGGAAGGGCACGGATCATTCAGTCTGTCCATCCATCGGCACCCTCGCCGCCCCCCTCCCTGGCTCCACCCCGCCGGCGATTCCATGAGCCGCCCGTTCCATCGTCTGCGCTACGCGCTGGCGGCTCCGGCCCTGCCCCGGCTCACCGTCCACCTGCCGGGCCCGCCGCCGTTGCCGCTGACCACGGTCACACTGTTGCTGCTGCTGCTGCTGCCTGGCCTGGCCCTGTGGTGCTGGCCCCGGCCCAGGGCCCAGGGGCTCGAGCAGCTGATGGCGGTGAGCAGCCTGCTGCAGAGCTTCCCCGCCAGCCCGGAGCGGCCGGTCCCTGCCCTCTGGCGCGACCGCCTGGGCGAAGGTCCGGCCACACGGCTGTGGCGCGAGCAGCGCCGCACCTGGTGGCAGTTCTGGGGCACCCACACTGATGGGGGCGCCTACCTGGTGGTGCAGGAGAACGCCGGCGCGGGAGTCCGGCGGCCCCTGCCGGCCCAGGGTCTGCGGGTGGGGAACCTGCTGGTGGTGGCTCCCGATCCCCTCTCCCGGCGTCTGCTGCAGGACCAGCTGCGGCCAGGTCAGCGAGCGGGCCGTGGGCTGTTCAGTGCCTGCCTGCCCCGGCTGGAGAGCGGCCAGGGGGTGTTCTGGAGTGCCACAGGGCTCGGAGCCCTTCTGGGGCCACTGGCCCCCCTGCTGGAGGCCTACCAGGAGGGATGCCTCTCCCTGTCGCTGGAAGGCTCCGAGGTGCGCTGGCGAGGTGAAGCGTCCGACCGCCCGGCCTCCACCAGCCCCATGGTGGCTTTGCGGTCCCCGGAGCTGCCGGCCTCCTCGAGGCCGCCCCTTCCCGCCGACCTGCTGCTGGAACTGCAGGGCTCCTCCCTGGAGCAGCTGTTCCGCGGGCTGCTGGCCCGCCAGCTGATCCGCGATCCCCTGGCCGCCCGCTACGGCATCGACACCAGGGGGCTCGCCCTGCTGAGGCGCTCCCCTTTCCGGCTGCGGCTCCAGCCGCAGGCCACCGGTGCCTTCCAGGCCTCGCTTGAGCTCCAGGTGGCGGTGGGTCCGGATCGCGAGGGATGGCGCCAGCTGCTCCAGGGGCTGGCCAAGGCCCTGCAGGCCCAGGGGCTGAAGGATGGCCCGTCCGGCGCGGCCCCATCCCAGGCGGTGGCCGCCACCTGGAGCCGGCAGGACGGGGTGGTGCTGGGGGGGTGGCGCTGGATCGGCGAGAGCGGAGCGGCCCCCCAACTGCTGCTGTTCCTCGGACCGGTGCCGGCCCGCCGGCAAGCCATGGCCATCGCCGGTGCGGCCGCCCCCGCCAGCGGTGAACTCTGGCTGCGGGTTCGCCCCCGGGGCCTCGACGGGCTGGGCCTGCTGCCCGAATCGCCGCCGGAGCTGGTCCGGAAAGCCGATCAGCTATGGCTGGAAATCCTTCCCGGCGAATCGGCCACCGGCGGCACCGGCTTCAGCTGGCTGAGGGGACGCCTTCAGGTGAGCCGCTGACGGCCTGGCGCTCCCGGCGGCGCCGCTCCGCAGCCACGGTCTCCTCCATCAGTTCCACGGCCATGGACATCTTCTCGAGGTTGCTGGCGTAGAGGGCGAGGTCCTTGTCGAGGCGCTCGCGCAGCAGGCCGATGGATTCACCGATCTCGTGGGCCAGCTGGCGCAGGGCCTGCGGCTCCATGGCGTCGTCGGCGAGCGCTTGCTCCAGCAGGGCGAGCAGGCCCACGGCCATCAGACGGGAGTAGTGGAAGTCGGGCCGGCGGATGCTGGCCAGGGCGGTGGCCACCGGCGCCGGAGCCCCCTCCCCCTGACGCTCGATCCACTGACGCACCTCGGGCTGGCTGTGGCGCCCCATGGCGGCCATGGCCTCCTCACACTGGCGACGCAGCCCTGGGCCATCGAAACCGGAGGAGGCGCAGAGGGCATTGAACAGCGGACCCTTCTGGGCCTCGGGCCGGTAGCCCCGGGCGAAGCCGTCGAAGACCTGGACCAGCCCGACGGCGAACAGGGGATCGGTCTGGAACCCCTTCTGACGGCTCAGCAGGTGGAGCTCCACCAGCAGTTCGTCGACCATGCGCCGGTAGAGGGGACCGATGACATGGGGGAAGGCGCCATGGAAGGCGCGCTTGCTGTCGGCGACGGTGAGAGCAGCGCTCACGCGGTTGGATTCTTCGTTGCAGCGACCATAGCGCTGCAGGCACTCGACCCGATCGGCCGCTGGGTAGGATCGTTTCAATCGCCTGTCTGGAGCCCATGATCCCGATCGTCATCGAGGAGTCGGGTCGCGGTGAAAGAGCCTTTGACATCTATTCCCGCCTGCTGCGCGAGAGGATCATCTTCCTCGGCGAACCGGTGACGGCGGAGTCCGCCAACCGTGTGGTGGCCCAGCTGCTGTTTCTGGAAGCCGAAGATCCTGAGAAGGATATCTTCCTCTATGTCAATTCCCCGGGTGGTTCAGTTTACGACGGGCTCGGCATCTTTGACACCATGCAGCACATCAAACCCGACGTTCAGACCGTCTGCGTGGGCCTTGCGGCCAGCATGGGAGCCTTCCTGCTCTGCGCCGGCGCCAAGGGCAAGCGGAGCAGCCTCAGCCATTCCCGGATCATGATTCACCAGCCCCTCGGTGGGGCCCGCGGCCAGGCCAGCGACATCCGCATCCAGGCCGATGAGATCCTCTACCTGAAAGACAAGCTGAATCGCGAGCTGGCCAGCCGCACCGGTCAGGATCTGGAGCGGATCCAGATCGACACCGACCGGGATTTCTTCATGTCACCGGCCGAAGCGATGACCTACGGCTTGATCGACAAGGTGATCGAGAAGCGGCCCGTTCGCCCCGTCTGAGCCCGGGGGCGTCCACAAAAAAGGACCTGCTGGAGCAGGCCGTTTTTGATGGGGGTGATTCTGACGGCGCCGAAACCAGAGCTCAGGGGGCTTCGCTGGTCTTGGCCACGGCCGCACCCTGAGGGGAGGCACTCGCCAGGTCGGCGGCGGTGAGCAGGGGGGAGAAGCGATCCTTGTCGGGAATCGAGGCGAACTCGGAGACGATCAGCCGGAATTCGTCACCATCGAGACTTTCCTTCTCGATCAGCAGTTCCACCAGCCGGTCCATGCAGGCCCGGTGGTCCGCCACCAGCTTGACCGTGTCGGCGTAGGAGCTCTGGACGATCTGGCGGACGGCCTCATCGATCCGATGGGCGATGGCATCGGAGACGTCGCTGCGGGTCATGAGGTCGCGGCCCAGGAACACCTCCTGGTTGCCGGCCTCCAGGGACATCGGACCCAGGTCGCTCATGCCGAAACGGGTCACCATCTGCCGGGCCATCGCGGCCACCTGCTGAATGTCGCCGCCGGCACCGGTGGTCACCTCCGAATGGCCGAACACCACGTCCTCGGCCGCACGGCCCCCCAGGGCGCCCATGATCCGGGCCCGCAGCTGGGCACGGCTGACGAGCATCTGCTCCTCGTCGGGGGCGAACCAGGTGAGGCCCTGGGCCTGTCCACGGGGGATCAGAGTGACCTTCTGGACCGGGTCGTGCTGTTTCACCAGGGTGCCCACCAGGGCGTGGCCGACTTCGTGGTAAGCAATCAGACGCTTGCTGCGACCATCGGTGAGGGGCTTGCCCTCCATGCCGGCGATGATGCGGTCGACGGCGTCGTCGATTTCAGCCAGGCCGGTGGCCTCCTTGCGGCGCCGGGCGGTGAGGATCGCCGCCTCATTGAGCAGGTTGGCCAGGTCGGCGCCGGTGAAGCCGGGGGTGCGGCGGGCGATCATCTCGAGGGAGACGTCGTCGGCCAGCTTCTTGTTGCGGCTGTGCACCTTGAGGATTGAGAGACGGCCCTTGATGTCGGGGGCGTCGACCTGCACCTGGCGATCGAAGCGGCCGGGGCGCATCAGGGCCGAATCCAGGACGTCCGGCCGGTTGGTGGCGGCGATGATGATGATGCCGCTGTTGCCCTCGAAGCCATCCATCTCGGTGAGCAGCTGGTTGAGGGTCTGCTCCCGCTCATCGTTGCCGCCGCCGATGCCGGCTCCCCGCTGACGGCCGACGGCATCGATCTCATCGATGAAGATCAGGCAGGGGCTGTTCTCCTTGGCCCGCTTGAACAGGTCGCGGACCCGGCTGGCGCCCACGCCGACGAACATCTCGACGAATTCCGAACCGGAGAGGGAGAAGAAGGGGACGCCGGCCTCGCCGGCGATCGCCTTGGCCAGCAGGGTCTTGCCGGTGCCGGGAGGGCCCACGAGCAGCACGCCGCGGGGAATTTTGGCTCCCACGGAGGTGAAACGCTCCGGTGTCTTGAGGAAGGTGACCACCTCCTGCAGATCCTGCTTGGCCTCCTCGACCCCGGCTACATCGTCGAATTTGACGCCGGTTTCCGCTTCCATCGCGAAACGGGCCTTGGACTTGCCGAACTGCATCGCCTGGCCGGGACCACCGGGCATGCCGGAGGAACGGCGGGCCAGGAAGATCAGCGAGCCGATCAGCAGCAGCGGGAAGAGCAGGTTGCCCAGCAGCCCCAGGGCCGGTGGGGTGGATTTCGGCGGATGGACATCGAAGCTGATGCCCTGATCCTTGAGTTTGTTGATCAGCTCCGGCGCCACGCCAGGCAGATCGACCCGCAGACGCTGCACACGGTTGTCGAGGTCGGGATCGACGGCCTCGATCACGGCGGTGCGCCCTCCGTCGAAGATATCAACGGCGGTGACGCGACCCGCCTCGACGTAGTCGAGGAAACGCCCGTAGCTCATGCGGGCCACAGCCGCATTGCGGGGAGCGCTGGTGTCAACGCCGGCGCCGGCAGGGGCCAGACGCCCCCCGGAACTCAGCAGCTGCCAGCCCAGGAACAGGGCCACGGCGACTGGCAGCAGCCAGAGGGCAAGGACACGCCAGCGCTGATTCATGGTTGTGAAGCTTTTGAACAACCTTAAGAGCGCGGGGCCCGGGACCGGGAGTACGAGGGCTCGCCCGGCACGTCTCAGCGGGGGGGCTCAGCTGGCCTGCAGCCAGGGGTTGAGCTCGATGCCACCGGTGGCACCCTCGGGCACAGGGGCCGATTCCATGATCAGTTCGCGGGCCTCGATCGATTCGAGCAGCTCCGGCCCGCCCAGGCCGTGGGTCCAGATCTCCACCTCGCTCCGGTCCGGACACTGAAAGGTCAGGAGTTCGAAAGGAAAGACGACCCGTTCGAGGAAGAACTGCTCCGGCCCGATGCAGCGCAGGATGACCATGCGGTCGGATCCGTTCCGGTAGCCGCAATCCACCTGTTCCGTCCGAGCCAGTTGATCCAACACCTTCATGTGGCGACATCGATGCCATCAAGCCATTGCGGCTGTGGGGATTCGGTGACGAAGGCGACGGATTGTCAGTCTTAATCTTTTCTTCTGTTCAGAGGCTTCGCAGTGCCGTGATCGGATCCAGCCGGGCGGCGCGCCTGGCCGGCACGACCCCGAAGAACAGGCCGATCGAGCCGGAGAGCCCCACCGTCAGCAGGACGGTGCTGGCCTCGATGGTGGCCGGCAGGGGGGTGAAGGCCGCCACCAAGGCCATGGTCCCCAGACCCATGGCGCTGCCGATCACCCCGCCCAGGCTGGCCAGCACCAGGGACTCCACCAGGAACTGGAGCAGCACGTCGCTGCTGCGTGCGCCGAGGGCCTTGCGCAGGCCGATCTCCTCGGTGCGTTCGCTCACCGAGACCAGCATGATGTTCATGATGCCGATCCCGCCCACCAGCAGGGAGACGGCGCCGATGGCGCCGAGCATCAGGGTGAGACCGCCGGTGATCGTGCCCACGATCGTGAGGGCATCCTTCTGGGAGCGCACGGCGAAGTCGTCCTCCCGCAGGATGCGGTGGCGCTGGCGCAGCAGGTTGGTGATCTGAAAGGCGGCTGCCCCGGTGCTGGCCTCATCCCTCGCCTCCACGCTGATGAAGGTGAGGCTGATGCCGAAGGTGGGATCCCGCCCGCTCAGCTGGCTCACCATCGTGGTCAGGGGGATGTAGGCGTTCTCGTCCTGGTTGGAGCCGAACACCGCCCCCTTCGGCTCCAGGATGCCGATCACCTCGAAGGACTTGTCACGGATGCGCAGCTGGCGGCCCAGGGCCTCCCCCGTGGGCATCAGCTTCTCCTGCAGGTCAGGTCCGATCACCACCACGTTGCGGGCGCCCAGCACATCGCGCTGGTCGATGAAGCGGCCCCGGGCCACCTCGAAACTGCGGACCGGCAGGAATTCCGGCGTCACCCCCGAGACCGAGACCGTGGAGCTGAAGCCCCCGGCCTGGGCCACCTCGTTGAGGGTGATCTGGGGGGCGACCCGACGCACACTCGGCACCTGCTCGGCGATCGCCTTGGCGTCCTCGAGCACCAGGGTGCGGGGGGTCTCGATGCCCTGGCGCCGGGTGTCGTTGTTGCCCGGCACCACGAACAGCACGTTGGCGCCGAGGGTGCTGAGCTGGCTTTCGGCCAGATTCTGGGCCCCGCGGCCCACCCCCACCAGGGTGATCACCGACGCATTGCCGATGACGATGCCGAGCATGGTGAGCAGGCTGCGCAGACGGTTGGAGCGCAGCGTCAGCAGCGCCATGGCCACGGTCTCGCTCAGGGGCAGCTTGGAGGCCATGGCGACGCAGCCGGAATGACTTCGGTTCTAAAGGAACGAGGGCACCGCCGAAGGGTGGGGACTGCGGGGGCCCCGGTGAACGACCCCCTCCTGGATCTCAAGTGTCACCACCTCGCCCATGCGCAGTTCAAGGGTGGCATTGGCCACCCCGACGATCACGGGCACCCCCAGACGCTCGGCGATCACGGCGGCGTGACTCTGGCGTCCCTCCTCCTCGGCGATGACGCCGCGGGCCTTGCGGATCGCCTCCAGGTAGGCGGCGCTGGTCTCGCGCACCACCAGGATCTCGCCCGCCTCCAGGCGGGCCGCATCCTCGGGCGAGCTGGCCAGCCGCACCTTGCCGCTGACGGTGCCGCTGCCGATGCCGACGCCGCGACCCATGACGGCCGAGACGATGCCCACCTTGACCAGGTCAGTGGAGCCGCTCACCCCCTCCAGGGTGCCGGCGGTCTGGACCACCAGGTCACCGGCGCCCAGGAGGCCCAGCTGCTGGGCCGTGGCCATGGCGACACTGAAGGTGCGGCTGCTGCTGGATTCGTCGTGGATGAGCAGGGGGTTGACCCCCCACACCAGCTGCAGCTGGCGGGCCACCGTGACATCGGAGGTGATCGCCAGGATCGGGGTGCTGGGGCGGAACTTGCTGACGTTGCGGGCCGTGGAGCCGGTCTTGGTGAGGGGCAGGATCGCCGCCGCATTGAGCTGCCGGGCGATGCTGCTGACCGCCTGACAGATGGCGTTGGGGATGGTGGTGGCCATGTGGCTGTCCAGCACCCGCTGGGGATAATCGCGTTCGATGCGGCGGGCGATCTGGTCCATGGTGGCCACCGCCTCCACGGGGTAGTCGCCCACGGCCGTCTCGTTGGAGAGCATCACCGCGTCGGTGCCGTCGAGGATGGCGTTGGCCACATCGCTCACCTCGGCCCGGGTGGGCCTGGGGCAGGACGCCATCGAATCGAGCATCTGGGTGGCGGTGATGATCGGGATGCCGAGGCTGTTGGCCTTGCGGATCAGTTCCTTCTGCAGCAGCGGCACCTCCTCGGCGGGCATCTCCACCCCGAGATCGCCGCGGGCCACCATCACGCCGTCGCAGAGGGGCAGGATCGCGTCGATGGCGTCGATGGCCTCGAACTTCTCGATCTTGGCCACCACCGGTGTGTCATGGCCCTGGCTGCGGATCAGCTCGCGGATCTCCAGCATGTCGGAGGGGTTGCGCACGAAGCTCAGGGCCACCCAGTCGACGCCCTGCTGCAGGCCGAAGGCGAGGTCGCGGCGGTCCTTGGGGGTCAGGGCCCGGATCGAGAGCTGCACATCGGGGAAGTTCACCCCCTTGTTGTTGGAGAGCACCCCGCCCACCGTCACCCGACACTTCAGGGTCTGGCCAGGGCCGTCGACGTCCACCACCACCATCTCCACCCGGCCGTCGTCCAGCAGGATGCGACTGCCGTTGGTCACCTCGTCCGCCAGCCGGTCGTAGGTGACGGTTGCGATGGTGCTGTCGCAGTTGACGGCGCGGGAAGTGAGCGAGAAGGGATCCCCCTTGGCCAGGGTGATGGGGCCGGCCTGGAAGCGGCCCAGGCGGATCTTGGGGCCCTGGAGATCCTGGAGGATGCCGATGTGGACGCCCAGTTCGTGGGCCACCTGGCGGATGATGGCGATGCGGTCGGCGTGGTCGCTGTGATCGCCGTGGGAAAAGTTGAGACGGAAGGTGGTCGCGCCGGCGGCGATCAGCTGCCGCAGCACCTCAGGCGACTCGGTGGCGGGACCGATCGTGGCCACGATCTTTGTGCGACGCATGAGATCGCTGGGGGCCATGGAACGACCTAGGACAAGGCCGGAAACTACCATCCTGACTTGCCTGGGGCGCGCTTGGAATGAACTTTCAGGACTACCAGCAACGCTCCCGTGAGACGGCTCGCTATCCCGATGCCGGCAGCAACCTGCTTTATCCCACCCTCGGCCTGTGCGGCGAGGCCGGCGAGGTGGCCGACAAGGTGAAGAAGGTGCTGCGGGACCGGGGAGGGGTGTTCGGGCCCGAGGTGCGCGACGACCTGCGGCTGGAACTGGGGGACGTGCTCTGGTACGTGGCCCAGCTGGCCACGGAGCTGGGGCTCGATCTCGACGATGTGGCCGCCGCCAATCTGGCCAAGCTGGCCGACCGGGCGAACCGTAACGTGATCGGAGGCAGCGGCGATCGGCGGTGATTCAGGCAAGGACCGTTGCTCCGGGAACCAGGACCCCAGCCGGCAGCCGGGCCGGCAGGTCGGTCGCCACCCGGGTCGGGCCCCTGATCCGGCTGCTGGCGCGCCTGTCGCTCGTGCTGCTGGTGCTCGTCGTCGCCCCCGCCCAGGTCGGCGCCACCGACCTGACGGTGTCGGAGGTGGTGCTGGAGCCCTGTCCCGCCGATGATCCGGCCACCCAGCCCACCCAGCCCCGTCCCAGCGGCGCCACCTGCTGGGCCCTGCGCGGCATCGTGGTGAATCCTGGAGCGAAGCCGGTGGTGGACACCGACGTCTTCGGCCTGATCCTCGACGCCAGTGGCGAACCGGTGCTGCCCAACCGCACCCGGGTGGGATCGATCGGTGACGTGCCCCCCGGCCGCTCCATCTTCGCCCTGCGGCTGGCGGTACCCGCCGGCACCCCCGGCCCGCTGGTCAGCCGCAGCGTCAAGGCCCGGGGCTTCCGTGCCCCGGTGCGCACCCGTGCCGGCGTGGATGACGAACTCCTGCCCCTGGAGGAGGCCCTGGCCGCATCCGGGGGCGACGAGCCTCAGTAGGGCAGGCCGCCGGAGAGGGTGGCGATCGAGGCCCCCAGCAGGCTCTGGGCCAGCTGCAGGGCGATGAAGGCCACCAGGGCCGAGAGATCCAGGCCGCCGAGGGGCGGAATCAGCCCCCGGAAGGCGTTGAGATAGGGGTCGGTGATGGCGCTGACGCTGGAGAGCACCGGGTTGCTCCAGTCGAGGTTGGGGAACCAGCTCAGCAACACCCGGACCAGCAGCACCAGGAGGTAGATGCTCAGGGTCTGGGCCAGCACCTGGAGCAGGAAGACGAGAATGCTCATGGAGGGGTCGGGGAAGGGGGCTGCGGGCTTGCGCCGACGGATGGACCAACTCTATGGAGCCGCTTCCTCGTCGGGAGGCGGGGGCGGTCCGGCCGTGTCGGCGGCCGCCAGGCGAGAGCCCAGTGCGGCCAGGTCGTCGGCCTTGAGGGAGAAGGTGCGATGGAACTTCTCGCTCAGGCTCAGCCAGTAGGAGCGGCCGTCGCTCTGGCGGCGCCGTTCGATGAAGTCCTGGGCCAGGAGCTCCCTGATGTGGTCGTAGGCCCCCGATCCCCGCAGTTCCACCAGCTCCGACTGCAGCAGGCGCTTCTTGAGGGCGATGGTGGCCAGGGTCCGCAGGGCGGCGACGGAGAGATCCACCGGCAGCAGGTTCTGCACCAGATCCCCCAGACCGGCGCGCAGCTGCAGGGCGTAGTGCTGGCCCTCCTGGTGGATCTCCAGGGCAGTGTCCCGGTGGGCGTAGTCGGCCATCAGGGTGATCAGGGCCAGCTCGGTCTCGTCCCGGTTGATGCCGGCGATGGCGGCCAGTTCCCCGAGCTCCAGGGGCCGACCCTTCAGATAGAGGATCGCCTCCAGCCGGGCCGGCAGAGACAGTCCCGGCGTGGCGGCCGCGGAGAGCTCAGCGGCGGAGGGCTCACCGGTCGCAGCCAGGGGGTCGGGTTCGGCCATGGGAACGTCCGGCACGGCGTGGCGGCAACGTATCGCAGGCCTCAGACCCCCACCAGCCCGCCCCCCCTGGGCAGGGTCCGTCCCATCGCGCCCAGGAACAGGCGGTAGGCCGGATTGGCCGTCTCTTCCCAGTGCTGGTAGGGGAGGTCGGCGAGGAAGGCCTGCCAGGCCTCCAGTTCCCCCGGGGGCACCTGCACCCCGACCACGATGCGCCCTACGTCGGCGCCGTGGTTGCGGTAGTGGAAGATACTGATGTTCCAGTTCGGGTGCAGGGCGTTCACGAAGGCCATCAGGGCCCCGGGCCGCTCCGGGAACACGAAGCGGTAAAGACGCTCCTCCCCCTGCTCCAGGGCCGCTCCCGCGCTGGCCGGCAGCCGTCCGCCCACCATGTGGCAGAGGTGCAGCTTGGCCAGTTCGTCGCCGCTGAGGTCGAGGCAGGGAAATCCCTGGGATTCCAGGGCATCCATGAGGTGGCGGGTGTCCTGGTGATCGCTGATCTGGACCCCCACGAAGATGTGGGCCAGCCGGGGGTCGGCGAGGCGGTAGCTGAACTCGGTGAGGCTGCGCTGGCCGAGGACGGCGCAGAAGCGGGCCAGGCTGCCGGGTCTCTCCGGGATCTCCACCGCCAGGAGGGCTTCGCGCTCCTCGCCCAGCTCGGCCCGCTCGGCCACGAAGGCCAGCCGGTCGAAGTTCATGTTGGCGCCGCAGGCCACCGCCACCAGGGTGCGGTCCCGGAGCTGGCGGTGGGCCACGTCCTTCTTCATCCCCGCCACCGAGAGGGCGCCGGCGGGTTCCAGGATCGAGCGGGTATCCTCGAAGACGTCCTTGATGGCGGCGCAGATCTCGTCGGTGTCCACCGTGACCATGCGATCGACGCAGCGCCGGGCCAGGGCGAAGGTGTGCGCGCCCACCTGGCGCACCGCCACCCCATCGGCGAACAGGCCCACCTGCTCCAGCCGCACCCGCTCCCCGGCCGCCAGCGAGCGGGTCATGGCGTCGGCATCGCTCGGCTCGACCCCGATCACCTCCACCCGGGGCCAGAGACTCTTGACGTAGGCCCCGATCCCTGCGATCAGGCCGCCGCCGCCCACCGCCACGTAGATGGCATCGGGGGGATCGGAGCACTGGCGCAGGATTTCCAGGGCGACCGTGCCCTGGCCGGCGATCACGTCCGGGTCGTCGAAGGGATGGATGAAGGTGAGGCCCCGATCGCGCTGCAGCCGGTGGGCCTCCTCACAGGCCTCGTCATAGGTGTCGCCGTGGAGCACCACCTCGGCCCCGCGGGCCGCCACGGAGCGCACCTTCATCTCCGGCGTCGTCACCGGCATCACGATCACGGCGGTGCAGCCCAGTCGCTGGGCCGCCAGGGCCACCCCCTGGGCGTGATTGCCGGCGCTGGCCGCGATCACCCCCCGGTCGAGCTCCGAACGCTCGAGGCCGGCCATCTTGTTGTAGGCCCCGCGCAGCTTGAAGCTGAACACGGGCTGGAGGTCCTCCCGTTTGAGCAGCACGTGGTTGTGGAGCCGGCGGGAGAGGTTGGGGGCGGGATCGAGGGGGGACTCGATCGCCACGTCGTACACCCGGGCCCGCAGGATCCGCTGCAGGTAGGCGGTCGCCCCTGGGAAAGTGTCGTCGTCGGCCATGGTCATGGCTCCAGTGTCGCAACCCGACCCCGGAACGGTGGCATCCGCCGCCGTGCCCAGGGGCGAACCCCGTAGATTGGCCATCCAAAAGCAAGGACGGGCATGCATCTGAGCGAGCTGAGCCATCCGAATCAGCTGCACGGCCTGAGCACCGCAGAACTCGAGGCCATGGCTCGCCAGATCCGCGAGAAGCACCTGGAGGTGGTGGCCAGCAGCGGCGGTCACCTGGGTCCGGGCCTGGGGGTCGTCGAACTCACCCTCGCCCTTTATCAGACCCTCGACCTGGACCACGACCGAGTGGTTTGGGATGTCGGCCACCAGGCCTATCCCCACAAGCTGGTGACGGGCCGCTACAAGGATTTCCACACTCTGCGCCAGCAGGGCGGCGTGGCCGGATATCTCAAGCGCAGCGAGAGCCGCTTCGACCACTTCGGCGCCGGCCACGCCTCCACCAGCATCTCGGCCGCGCTCGGCATGGCCCTGGCCCGCGACCGCCGCGGCGAGGACTTCAAATGCGTGGCCGTCATCGGTGACGGCGCCCTCACCGGCGGCATGGCCTTGGAGGCGATCAACCATGCGGGCCACCTGCCGCGCACCAAGCTCCTGGTGGTGCTGAACGACAACGACATGTCGATCTCACCGCCGGTGGGGGCCCTCTCCACCCATCTCAACCGCATGCGGCTCAGCAAGCCGGTGCAGTTCCTCTCCGGCAGCGCCGAGGAGGCGGTGAAGCACCTGCCCTTCCTGCACGGGGAGCTGCCCACCGAGCTCAAGACCCTCAAGGAGAGCATGAAGAGGCTGGCGGTCCCCAAGGTGGGCGCCGTGTTCGAGGAGCTGGGCTTCACCTACGTGGGCCCGATCGACGGCCACGACATTCCCGAAATGGTGCGCACCTTCCAGGCGGCCCACCGCTGCGAGGGCCCTGTGCTGGTGCATGTCGCCACCACCAAGGGCAAGGGCTACCCTTACGCCGAGGCCGACCAGGTGGGCTACCACGCCCAGTCGGCCTTCGACCTGGCCACCGGCAAGGCCTACCCCTCCAGCAAGCCCAAGCCCCCCAGCTGGAGCAAGGTGTTCGGCCAGACCCTGGTCAAGATCTGCGAGCAGGATTCCCGGGTGGTGGGCATCACCGCCGCCATGGCCACCGGCACGGGCCTGGATCTGCTGGAGAAGGCCCTGCCCCAGCAGTACTTCGATGTGGGTATCGCCGAGCAGCACGCCGTCACCATGGCGGCGGGGATGGCCTGCGAGGGCCTGCGGCCGGTGGTGGCGATCTACAGCACCTTCCTGCAGCGGGCCTACGACCAGCTCATCCATGACGTGGGCATCCAGAAGCTGCCGGTCACCTTCGTGCTCGACCGGGCCGGCATCGTCGGGGCCGACGGCCCCACCCACCAGGGCCAGTACGACATCAGCTACCTGCGGGCCGTGCCCAACTTCACGGTGATGGCACCGAAGGACGAGGCGGAGCTGCAGCGCATGCTGGTCACGTCGATCGCCCACGATGGGCCCTGCGCCATCCGCATCCCCCGCGGGGAAGGCGAAGGCGTGCCGTTGATGGATGAAGGCTGGCAGCCGCTGGAGATCGGCCGCGGTGAACTGCTCGCCGATGGCGACGACCTGCTGATCGTGGCCTACGGGGCCATGGTGGCGCCGGCGATGGCCACCGCCGGCCTGCTGCAGGAGCAGGGGCTTCGGGCGGCGGTGGTCAACGCCCGCTTCCTGCGGCCCCTCGATGAGGCCCTGATCCTGCCCCTGGCTCGCCGCATCGGCCGGGTGGTGACGATGGAGGAGGGGGCCCTGCCCGGTGGCTTCGGGGCGGCGGTGGTGGAATCCCTCAACGACCACGATCTGCCCGTGCCGGTCCTGCGTCTCGGCATCCCCGACGTGCTGGTGGACCATGCCAGTCCCTCCCAGAGCAAGGAGCGGCTGGGACTGACCCCATCCCAGATGGCCGAGCGGATTCTTGAGCGCTTCGGGCCCGTCTTCCGCGCCGCCATTCCCACCGCCCTTGCCGTCTGACTCGTCCCTCCGCTGCCAGGTGCTGGTGGTGGGGGCCGGGCCGTCGGGCGGAGACCTGGCCCGCCGTCTGGCCCTCCAGGGGGTGGATGTGATCCTGGTCGACCGGCTCGTCGACCTGGGCCGCTCCGCCTTCAGCAGCGCCGCCCTGCCGATCGAGACCATGACGCGCCTGGGCCTGCCGGCGGAGGTGGTGGGCAGCCGCTGGCGGGAGTGGCAGCTGATCGGCCCCGGGTCCGCCACCCGGCGCTGGGCCTCCCCCGATCCGCTCGGGGTGGTTCTGGATTTCGGAGCCCTGCGTCAGTGGCAGGCCGACCAGTGCCGTCGCTGGGGCGGGCGGGTGCTGCTGGGGCTGCTCGCCTGCTCCAGCCGTCAGGAGGGCGAGGGGATCGTGACCCTGCTGCGCCGCTGCGACGGCAGCATGCTGCAGGTCAGCAGCGACTGGACCGTGGATGCCAGCGGCCACGCACGGGCCCTGCTGGGGGATCCGCCTGTGACGGACCGCCGGCGCGATGGGCTGGTACGGGCCGCCGGGCTGGAATCGCTGCTGCGGGTGTCCCCCTCCAGCTGGGAGCGCTGGGCCGACCGGCTCAGCTTCTGCCTGGGCAGCGACTGGGTGCCCCAGGGTTACGGCTGGGTCTTCCCGATGCAGCCCGGGGTGCTGAAGCTTGGCGTCTGCCGGCTGGTGGACCCCCAGCGCCGGCAACCTCCCCTTGGGGGTTTGATCAACGATCTCGGCCGCCGCCTGCTGAGCGAGGGCGGGGCGGTCAACGGGGCCTGCAGCGAGCCCTTCGCGGTGCTCGACCGCCACGGCGGCCTGGTGCGCAGCACGATCCGACGGCGGGAGCCGCACCAGCGCGGCCGGCTGGTGGGGCTGGGGGATGCGGTCAGCACCGCCAACCTGCTCGGCGGTGAAGGGATCCGCCACGCCCTGACCAGCAGCGCCGTCCTGGCGCCCCTCTTGCAGCGGGCCCTCACGGCTGCGGGGGGTACGTCAACGGTGAAGGGGGCCCTGCGGGATTACGCCCCCCAGTTGCGCCGGGCTCTGGGCTGGCGCTGGTCACTCAGCGGCCGCCTCGCCCGGCGCACCTGGCTGGGGCTGCACGGGCCCGCAGCCGATGGCCGGCTGGATCAGGTGTTGCGGGGGCTGGAATCGAGCAGGGCGGAGGATCTCTCGGCCCTGCTGTTCGGCTATCGGTTCGAGCGCTACGGGCTCAGGGCACTGCCGTACCTGCTCGGCTGGCGTTGAGGGGCTCGGCTGGTGCTGATACGCCGGCCGAGCAGCAACCTCAGAGAACGCCGCGGGAGGCCAGGCCCAGGATCGCGCCCATGCCGAGGATGTGGCCCAGGCTGGTGGTGCCGAGCATGGCGCCGTGGCTGAAGCCGCCGAAGAAGTTGTCGCTGGGCAGCTTGAGGCCGACGTTCTGCTGCTGGATGGTGGCCTTGCCGATGGCGATGGCGATGACGTTGCAGACGATCATGACCAGGGCCACCTTCGGGGACCAGCTGATCGAAGCGGGAGCCATGGCCAGGAGAGGAGCGATCATGATGCACGTGGCGACGCCCCATCTTCCGGGTCAGGGCGGGCCGTGCCCCGCCCCCTTAAGACTTGTTCACCTGGGTGCCGTCCGAGCCCGCCGCCGGGGGTTCCGTCGGCAGCAGCCGGAACCCCAGCAGCACCACCAGGTTGCTCAGGGTCAGGAAGGCTTCGGCACCGCCATGGAGGGGATCGACGTCCGCCAGCTGCCGGCCGTAGAGCTGCTGGGCCACCACCGCGGCGGCGATCGTGACCGCCACGAACAGAAGCGTCAGCTGGAAACCCCGCAGCGCCAGCCGTGGGAAGGCCCGTACCTGGCGGGCCCACCACAGGAAGGCCAGGTAGGGAAGCAGGGACAGCACGAAGAAGGGGGCCGGATCGACGCCAGCCAGGCCCTCGAACCAGGCGGCGAGGGACGGGGTCACGAAGGCTCGTCCTCCGGGGCGAGGCGTTGCTGGCGCAGCAGGTTCCAGGCGGCCAGGGCCATCGCCCCGTTGCCGAGGGCGGTGAGGCCGGCCTGCAGCACCACCAGGCCCCTGAGGGCCTCGCTGTTGTCGTATAGATGCCAGGTGCAGGCGGCCATCGCGCTCACCAGGGCCGGCACCATGGCCAGGGCCAGCCAGCGCCAGCCCCCTTGCCGCCGCCGGTGGCCGAAGGCCTGCACGGCCAGGATCGCCAGCATCCATTCCAGCACCGAGGTGATGTGGATCCACCAGGTGGGCAGCGACAGCGCGTGCATGGGCGGGGCCTGGTGCGATCCGTAATGTACGGAGCCGGACCCGCCGCTGCGTCGGATGCGAGCTCTGATCTGCGGCTACTACGGGGAGCACAACCTCGGCGACGACGCCCTGCTGGAGGTGCTGCTCGGCCAGCTGCCGGCGGGTTGCCGTCCCCTGGTCACGGCCCATGACCAGGCCCTTGTGCGGGAGCGCTTCGGGGTGGAGACCACCGACCGCCGTCGGTTGAAGGCGGTGCTGGCGAGCCTCGGCCGCTGTGATGCCCTGGTGCTCGGCGGCGGCAGCCTGCTCCAGGACGCCACCAGCTTCCTCAGCCTCCTGTACTACGGCGCCCTGATGCTGGCGGCCCGGACCCGCGGCAAGCCCGTGCTCCTCTGGGGGCAGGGACTGGGGCCCCTGCGCCGCCGCCGCAGCCGCGTTCTGGTGCGGGGGCTGCTGCCCCTGGCCACGGCGATCAGCTGGCGGGATCCGGCCTCAGCGGCGCAGGCGAGGCGCTGGGGCGTGGACGCTCCGGAGGGCAGCGATCCGGTCTGGGCCCTGCCCGCCAGCGCCTGGAGCGGCCGGGGCGGCGCGATCGTGGTCTGCCTGCGGCCGGTGCACCAGCTCGACACCGCGGCCTGGCGCGTATACCTGCAGGCCCTCGAGGGGCTGGCGGTGGCGGCCGACCGGGAGGTGCTCTGGCTGCCCTTCCACCAGGACCAGGACCGGGGTCTGCTGGCCGGGCTCAGGGCACAGGGGCTGGTGGGCCCGGCCCTTGCCGCCCGCAGCAGGGAGCTGGCTCTTGAGACCCCCGGTGACGCCATGGCGGCGTTCGCCCAGGCGGGGCTGGTGCTGGCCATGCGGCTGCACGGGCTGATCCTGGCGGCCCTGGCCGGCAGCCCCTGCGCGGCCCTCAGCTACGACCCCAAGGTGGCCGCCGCGGCGGCCGGCATCGGCTGCCCCTGCCACGACCTGGACGTCCCGCCGCCCGCGACCCTCCAGCAGAGCTGGGCCAGTGTGCTGGATCTGCCGCCCGATCAGGCCGGTATCGGCGTCCTGCGCCGCCAGAGCCAGGTGCACCGGACGGTGCTGGAGGCCCTGGAGGGCTGATCAGCCCGGCCGATTGCGCAGCGGGGGGTGGGGGCGCGGTATGGCGGTGCGGGGTGGCGGCTCAGACCACGCCGTCCCCCTGCAGCCGAACAAGCTCGGCGAGCACCTCCTGGCTGTGGCCGGACGGCCTGACCGCCACCCAGCGGGCCCGCAGCACCCCGTCCGGATCGATCAGAAAGGTGTGACGGGCCGAGAACGGGGCCAGCCAGGAGCCGTAGCGGCGGCTGACGGCCCCGCCCGGATCGGAGAGCAGCGGATAGGCCAGACCCTCGCTGCTGCAGAAGGACAGGTGGGCGTCCGGGTCATCGGCGCTCACACCCACCACCTCGGCGCCGTGGGCGTGGAAGGCTTCCAGATCTCGCTGGAACCCCCGGGCTTCGAGGGTGCAGCCGCTGGTGAAGTCCTTGGGATAGAAGTAGAGGGCCAGCCAGCGGCCTCGGAAGTCCGCCTGGCTGCGGTGGGTCGGCACGACCTCGACATCGGGCGACGGAGCGACACCATCGAGCTCGAACGGGGGTGCTGGTTGATCGAGCTCCGGAAGGGTGCCGCCCAGAGCCAGGGCCCGGCCAGGACGGACCAGCAGGCTGGAGGCGGCCAGCAGGACGCCCCCCAGAAACGTGCGTCGATTCACATCCAGCCTTTCCTCAAGAGCTGGACCCTAGCGAGGCCGGCCGGATGATCAGACCTTGGCCAGATTGACGCCCATCTCCTTGGCGTAGGCGCCGAGACCCTTCTTCTGAATCGTCTTGAGGGCCCGGGTGGAGACGCGCAGCTTGACGAAGCGGTTGCCCTCGGCCCACCACAGACGCCGCTCCTGCAGATTCACCTGCTGCAGCTTCTTGGTGCGCACGTGGGAATGGCTGACGGCCATGCCGTTGTTGGCGCGCTTGCCGGTGAGCTGACAGACCCGGGACATGACGATGTGACGACGGTGGACGATGCAGGCCTGAGCCAGTCTGGGACTTTACCAAACGAGCTCCTGTCCGTGGAGCCGGTCACCGCTGAGGGGATCGAACCAGAGTTCGTGCTGCCGCTGCCAGGCCAGACGCGGCTGCGTCGGGACCGGCACCGCGGGGTCGCAGAGCACCCGCAGCGGCCCCCAGCGGCTCTCGAGCCAGAGCAGCTGCTGATGACCCCACCATTCGCGCCGCAGCAGCCGAGCCTCAACCCTCCCGTCGTCATCCAGCCGCAGGTGCTCGGGCCGCAGGCCCAGCTGGCGCCCCGGTGCGATCGCCAGCAGGTTGATCGCCGGCCGCCCCAGGAAGCTGGCCACGAACCGGTTGGCCGGATCGTCGTAGAGATCCCGCGGCTGGCCCACCTGCTGCAGCCGGCCGGCATCGAGGAGGGCGATCCGGTCGGCCATGCCCACGGCTTCCTGCTGGTCGTGGGTGACGTAGATCACAGGCTGCTCCTGGCCGCAGAGCAGCCGCCGCAGTTCCGGCCGCAGCTCCTCCCGCAGCTGGGCGTCGAGGTTGCTCATCGGCTCATCCAGCAGCATGATCCGCGGCTGGCGCAGCAGGGCCCGGGCCAGGGCCACCCGCTGGCGCTGGCCACCGGAGAGCTGGGCGGGCCGGCGCTGGCGCAGGTCCTCGAGCTGCAGCAGGGCGAGGACGGCGCCGAGCCGCCGCTGGCGTTCGGCAGCGGGCACCCCGCGCACCTTCAGCCCCAGCTCCAGGTTGCCTTCCACGCTCAGGTGGGGGTAAAGCGCATAGCTCTGGAACACCATCGCCACCTGCCGTTCGCCCGGGCTGAGGGCGCCCAGGTCCTCACCGTCCAGCAGCACCTGGCCGGCACTGGCGGGATCCAGCCCCGCGATCAGACGTAGGGTGGTGGACTTGCCGCAGCCGCTCGGCCCCAGCAGGGCAAGGCATTCGCCGGGGGCGACCGCCAGATCGAGCCGGTCCAGCACCCGGCGACCAGCCACCTCCCGGCTCAGCCGGCGCAGCTCCAGACCCGCCGCCGCTGCCGTCGTCATCCCTTCACCGCCCCGCGGGTCAGGCCCGCGACGATGGGTCGCTGGGCCAGCAGCATCAGCAGCAGCAGGGGCAGGCTGCCCAGCACCGTGGCGGCGGCGAAGGCGCCATAGGGGATGGTGAACACCGAGCCGCCGCCGATCCGGGCGATGGCGATCGGCAGGGTGAGCAGGTCGCTGCGGCTGATCCAGCTGAGGGCGATGGCGTACTCGTTCCAGCTGGCCAGGAACACCAGGATCGCCGTGCTGGCCAGGGCCGGCCCCAGCAGCGGCAGCAGCACGTGCCGCAGCCGCTGACCGAGCCCCAGGCCCTCCAGCCGGGCCGCATCCTCCAGCTCCACCGGCAGATCGGCGAAGGCGGCGCGCAGCAGCAGCACCGCCAGCGGCAGCGACAGGCCCGCATAGGGCAGGCTGAGGGCGAGCAGGTGATTGCCCAGGCCGAGACTGCGGGCGATCTCCAGCAGCGCCAGGAACAGCAGCACGGTGGGGAACATCGCCGCCGTCACCAGAGCCAGGCCCATCCCCCAGCGCAGCAGGCCCCGCTGCTGCTGCAGTCCGTAGGCGCAGGGCACCGCCAGCAGCAGGGTGAGCAGGGTGGTGGCCAGGGCCACCAGGGTGCTGTTGCCCAGGTAGCGCCAGAAGGGCGGATCGCCGGAGAGCACCAGCCGGTAGTTGGCCAGCGTCCAGGGGTTGCCGTCCAGCAGCGGGGCCACCAGCGCCTCCGGGCGCAGCAGGGAGGTGCGCAGCTGCCAGAGCAGGGGCCCCAGGCTCCAGAGCAGCACCAGCAACCTCATGCGGCTCCCTCCCGCCGGCGCTGCAGGCCGCCGCGCCGCCAGAGCAGCCAGCCGCCTCCGAGCAGTGCGGCCAGCAGCAGGAAGGTGGCGAGCATCACTGTGGCGGCATAGCCGAAGTCGAGGAACCGCATGGCGTTGAGGTAGGCGTAGAGGGCCAGGCTCTCGGTGCTGCCGGCCGGGCCCCCGCCCGTGAGCACCTGAATCAGGTCGAACACCCCAAGCGCCTGGGCCATCCGGAACAGCAGGGCCAGGGCGAGATAGGGCACCAGCAGCGGCAGGGTGAGGAGGCGCAGGATCTGCAGCCGGCCGGCGCCCTCCAGCCGCAGGGCCTCCTCCAGATCCTCGGGAATGGTCTGGAGCCCGGCCAGCAGCAGCAGGGCCACGAACGGCAGGGTCTTCCAGACGTCCGCCACGACCACGAAGAACCAGGTGGTGGAGGGGGTGGAGAGGAAGCCGTAGCTACGGCCGCCGAGGGAGCGGAGGGCGGCGTTGAGGGGTCCGTGGGGATCGTTGAGGATCCACCGCCAGCCCAGGGCCATCACGGTGGTGGGCAGGGCCCAGGGCAGCAGGGCCAGGGCCCGGAGGGTCCCCCGTCCCCGCAGGGGCTGGTGCAGCAGCAGCGCCAGCCCCATGCCGCCGACCAGCTCCAGCGTCACCGAGCAGAGGGCGAAGCGCAGGGTCTGGGCCGCGTCCTGCCAGAAACGGGCATCGCCGAGCAGGCGCCCCCAGTTGGCTCCCCCGTTCGGCACCGGCACCAGCCCGGTGAGCACGGAACTGGCGTGGACGCTCAGCCAGCCGTAGCGCAGCAGCGGATAGAGGAACACCGCCGCCAGCAGCAGCAGGGCCGGCGCCATCAGCAGCAGGCTGGCCATGCGGGCTTTCATGGGCCCACCTCCGGGGAGCCGGCTGGAGACGGGCCCGCCGGGCCCGACAGGGAGCGCAGCACCTGCAGGCTCTGGCGCTGGGCGGCGGCCATGGTCGGGACCGGGCCCTCCTGACCGGTGAGCATGCCGTTCACCTGCCGCGCCAGCAGATCGCTGAGCTGGGCATAGGCCGGCGTGGGCGGCCGCAGCTGGGGATGCTGCAGCGCCTGGCGCTGCACCGCCAGCAGCGGGGCGCGGCGCTGCAGATCAGGGTCGTCGTAGAGCCGGCTCCAGGTGGGGGCATAGCCCTGCTCGATGGCGAGCTGGCGCTGCACGACCGGGCCCGTGAGCCAGCGGATCGCCGCCACCGCCGCCTCCGGGTGGGGGCTGCCCTTGACCAGAGAGAGGCCCCAGGTGCCCAGGGTGCCTCCGCCCTGCTGCCCGGGGGCCCCCACCATCGCCGTGACGCCCACCCTGCCCTTCATCGGGCCCTCGCCCTTTTCGATCTCCCGCCAGGCGTAGGGCCAGTTGCGCAGGAAGGCCGCCTCCCCCGCGGCGAAGGCCTGCAGGGTGTCGTTCTCGGCGTAGCTGGCCACCGCCGGCGGGCTCACCCCGTCCCGCAGCAGTCCCGCAAGCCACCGCGCCGCGGCCACGGCTTCCGGGCTGTTCAGCTCCGTGTGTGCGGTGGCGCCGTCCCACCAGCGGGCTCCGAAGGCCTGCAGCACCTCCAACATCACGCAGCTCAGTCCCTCGTACTGGCGGCCCTGCCAGAGGTAGCCCCATCGCACCTTGCCGCGGCGCTGCAGGTCGCGGGAGATCGCCACCAGCTCCTCGGTGTCCCGCGGCGGGCGCTCCATCAGATCGGTGCGCCAGTAGAGCAGGCCGGTGTCCCCGGTGAGGGGCATGCGCCAGAGATGGCCGTTCAGGCTGTTGCCCAGGCGGGCGCCGGGCTCCATCGCCGCCATCACCTCGGGCCCGAACCAGCGCTCCAGGGGCTCGAACCAGCCGGCGGCCACGTAGCGGGCCAGCCAGCTGACATCCACCAGCAGCAGGTCGAAGGGGGCCTCCCCGAGCAGCAGGCTGCCGCTGGCCAGATCGGAGATGGTGTCGGTATCGAGGGGCCCGCGGATCACCTCCAGGGCCACCCCGGAACCGCTGGCGTTGAACTGGGCCACCGGCCCTGCCACCGCGTCGGCCAGGGGGGCGGGCATCAGCACCTTCACCTTCACCGCTTCGGCGGCCACCGCCTGGCCGCCCGATAGGAGGGCGCTGGAGGAGCCGGCCTGCGATACCAGCAGCGCCGTCGCCAACGCCACGGCCAGCAGGGCCATCGTCAGCAGCTTCGGGAGCGAACGCCACCGCCGCAGGCTGCAGAAGGGGGGACGGGCGGCCATGGCGCCACGTTAGGCGCCCCGCTTCGCCCGTCCGCCGGCCTCAGAGGCCGCGCTGCATCAGCTGCCCCATCAGGTCGGCACTGCGCTGCTGGAAGCCGGCCAGCTGGTTGGGCTCGAGGCCCCCCACCGCCAGGCGAGCCATCTCGTAGATGTGGCGGCTCAGGTCCTCGGCAAGCTGCAGGCTGGGGGAGCTGCCGCCTGTGGTGATCACGGCACCGGAGGAGAGCTTCAGCAGGCCCTCCACCAGAGGGTGCCGGCGGTTGACCAGCAGCACGTGGTGCTCGGGCAGGCCCGGCAGCCGCTGCTCCATCAGCGCCCCCATGTCGTTGAGACGGCGCATCTGCTCGGGCAGCAGGATCAGGGCTGCCGGGGAGCCTTCCCCTTTCAGCGACTGCACCTGGATGGTGATCTTGTCGTTGGCGAGGGCGGTCTTGAACAGACCCCGCAGCTTCTCACCGCTGTCCACGCCGTCGGCGTCCGCCAGCTCGCTCTCCGGTTCGTGCAGGCTGGCGTCGAGTTCGGCGTCGACCCGCTGGAAGCGCAGGTCGCCGTGGCGGGCCTCCAGCCAGGGGATGAACTGGGAATCGATCAGGGTGTCGGCCAGCAGCACCTCGGCCCCCTGGCCCTTCCAGAGGGCGAGGGCCCCGGCCTGGCCGGCCTCATCGGTGCAGTAGAGGATCCTGGTGGCGTTGTCGGCCGGCAGCCGGCCGCGGTAGCCGGCCAGGGTGGTGTAAGTGCGGCCCTCGGTGGCGATCGGGTCGGGGGCGAGCGCCTCCTCGCCCTCCGCCGCGGGCTCGGCGGCCGCCGCGGTGGTGCCGAACAGGATCAGGTTGGCCACCTGGTCGGCGAACTTGTCGTCCTCCATGGCGCCGATCTTGATGAAGGGGGCCAGGGAATCCCAGATCTCGGCGTAGCGGGCCGGCTCGTCGCGATGCAGTTCCTTGAGGCGGTCGCCCACCTTCTTGGCCACGAAGCCACCGATCGAGCGCACCCGGCGGTCTGTCTGGAGGGCGCTGCGGCTCACGTTCAAGGGGATGTCGGGCGAATCGATCACGCCGCGCAGGGGCAGCAGGTAGCGGGGCACCACCTCTTTGATCGAATCGCTGACGAACACCTGGTTGCAGTAGAGCCGGATCTCCCCCTTCTCCCAGTCGGCCCGGCCGGTGATCCTGGGGAAATAGAGAATGCCCTGCAGGTTGTAGGGATAGTCGGTGTTGAGGTGCACCCAGAGCAGGGGATCACCCTGGAAGGGGTAGAGATAGCGGTAGAGGGCGATGTAGTCGTCGTCGCCGAGGTCGCGGGGGCTCTTGCGCCAGGGGGCCTCCCGCTTGTTGACCGTCTCGCCGTCCAGCTGCACGGCCACCGGCAGGAAGTCGCAGTAGGTGGTGATCAGGGTGCGGATCCTGGAGGGCTCGATGTACTCCAGTTCCTCCTCCATCAGGTGCAGGATCACGTCGGTGCCAGGTTCGGAGCGCTCGGCACCTTCGAGGCTGAAGTTGGGGGAGCCGTCGCAGCTCCAGCGCACCGCCTCGGCACCGGGCCTGGCGCTGAGGCTGACCAGCTCCACACGCGAGGCCACCATGAAGCTCGAATAGAAGCCCAGGCCAAAGTGGCCGATGATGGCATCGCTCTCGCTTTTGTACTTCTCGAGGAAGTCTTCGGCGCTGGAGAAGGCCACCTGGTTGATGTAGCGCTTCACCTCCTCGGCGGTCATGCCGATGCCGTTGTCGCTGATGGTGAGGGTCTTCGCCTCCCGGTCGATGCGGATGGCGATCGTCCCTTCATCGCCCTCGCTGCAGTCGCCCGCCATGGCGGCCATGCGGCGCTTGCTGATGGCATCGACACCGTTGCTGACCAGCTCCCGCAGGAACACCTCATGGCCGGAGTAGACGGCCTTCTTGATGATCGGGAAGATGTTCTCGGTGTGGATCTGAATCTGGCCCTGTTCCAGCACCGTCATGGCGAGAGAGAAGAATCAACCTGAACTTAGGTGGGGGTGCGCGGCCGCTCAAGGGCGCCGAGGGTGGGGTCCCCGAACCAGGGGATGTCATAGGCCGGGCTGCTGCAGATCGGGCCGCTCCTCGGGCAGGATCGCCCCCGGCACCGGACACACCTGCAGGCAGATGCCGCAGTCGATGCAGGTGTCGAAATCGATCCAGTAGAAGGCCGTTCCCTTCCGGTTCGCCCCCTTCCCGGGATGGATGCAGGCCACCGGACAGGCGTCGACGCAGTCGGCCACACCCTCACAGACGTTGGTGACGATCGAGTGGGCCATCGACGCGGAAGAGGCAGCGGCTGGATCCTAGGCAGGCAGCCACAGGGCACCGCGGCAGCCCCGTTCCGCCGCCAGCCGCTCGGCCACCGCCTGATCGGCGCAGGGCTGGGTGCAGAGTTCGGCGGCCTCGCGGCGACGGTGCAGTTCCGTCATGCGCTGCAGGGCCGCTCCGAGCCCCGCGGCGGTGGCGCTGGCCACCAGCCAGGGACCCGGGGCTGCCGCCTCGGCCGGGGCGTTGGACGCCGGTTCGAGCAGATCGCGGATGGCCTCCACGTCGAAGCCGAAGCCGGTGCCGGCCGCCTGGGCGGTGTCGCCGCAGAAGCGGCCCACCAGGCCGTCGTAGCGGCCGCCGCTGGCGATCGCCACCGGAGCATCGGCGCCCTGGCAGACGAGCTTGAACACCAGACCGTCGTAGAGATCGAAGTGGGGCTGGAAGGTGGGATCCAGCTGCAGCCGCACCCCCTGGGCGGCGGCCGGCTCCTGAACGCTGGCCAGGGTGGCGGCCAGGGACTCCAGCAGCGGCACCGGCCCGAGCCACTGCTCCAGCTGGTAGAGCACCCGCACCGGCTCGCCCCGCAGGCCGATCAGGGCCATGAGCCGCTGGCGCTGGCTGTCGGGCAGGGCCAGAGCACCGAGGGCGAGGGGATCGAAGTCGGTGAGGGCATGACGCGCCGCGGAGCGCTGCTCGTCCGGCACCTGGCTGAGCAGGGCGCTGAGCAGGCCGTGGTGGCCCACCAGCAGGGTCGGCCGGTGCTCGGAGGCCAGCTCCAGGGTGCCCACGGCCGCCAGCAGCAGGTGCATCAGCTCCGTGTCGGCGGCGGCGGAGGGCTCGCCGAGCAGCTCCACGCCGCTCTGCAGCTGTTCGCTGATCCGCTGGCCGCCGCCATCGCCGATGAAACTGCGGAAGGTGGTGCCGCTGGCCCAGAGCCGCAGGGGGCGGGGCCGGCCCAGCATGCGGGTGCTGGCGGCCCGTGCGATCGGCGCGGTGAGCTCCGGCCGCAGGCCGAGGGGTTCGTCCGCCGCCAGCCGCACCAGCTCCCGTTCGGCGATCGCGCCGCCGGCCTCGAGGGTGTCGAGCCGCTCGATGGTGGGCGGGGCCACCTCCTGGTACCCCCAGAGGCGGTACACCGTCGCCAGCAGGTCGCAGAGTCGCCGGTTGCTGTCCACCTGACCCGGGTTGAGGTCCCGGGCGCCGGCGGCAGGTTGGAGGGCCATGGGGGGGAGTGCTGGTGCGGAGGGCTGGGGCGGATCCTATGGAGCGCCGGCAGCACCGCCGGCCGGGGCGCCGGCGGTGGCATCCAGCTCCGGGGCGCCGAAGCTGGCGCCGCTGAGGGGGCGGCAGAGGGCCAGGCCCTCGATCAGGGGCTGGCGCAGGGCGGGGGTGCAGGCGATCACCCGCCCGTCGGCCAGATCGAGGGGACCGCCGTCATAGGCGCACACCTGGCCGCCGGCCTCCTCCACCAGAACCACGCCGGCCACCAGGTCCCAGGGGGACAGGCCCCGTTCCCAGTAGCCGTCCACCCGGCCGGCGGCGACGAAGGCCAGATCGACCGCCGCCGCCCCCGCCCGGCGCACGCCATGGCTGCGGTGGGTGAACCAGGCGAACTCGGCGTAGTTGTTGTCGAGTCGCCGCACCCGGTCGTAGGAGAAGCCGGTGACGAGCAGGGAATCCGCCAGGGCGCCGCAGTCACTGACGCTCAGCCGGCGGCCGTTGCACCAGGCCCCCAGACCCGGAGCAGCCCAGTAGTGCTCCTCCAGCACCGGTACCTCCAGGGCGCCGAGCAGGGGCAGACCCCGCCAGCTCAGCCCCACGGAGGTACCGAAGAAGGGGTAGCCGTGGGCGTAGTTGGTGGTGCCGTCGAGGGGGTCGACACACCAGAGCAGGTCGCCCTGGCCGTCCAGGCGCCCGCTCTCCTCGGCCAGCACGGCGACGGTGGGGGTGCCGGCCGCCAGCACCGCCAGCACGGCGGCTTCGGCCGCCAGGTCGGCCTCGGTGACCAGGTTGCCTGCGGAGCCCTTCTCCTTCACCTTCTCCAGGCGGCCGAAGTGGCGGCGAAGCTCGCGGCCTCCGGCTTCGGCGGCCTCGCGAGCCACCTTCAGCAGGCGCTCCAGTTCGGCGGCCTCCAGCCCGGAGCCGGCCAGGGCCCGTTGACAGAGGGAGGTCATTCGTCGTCCAGGGGCAGGCCGGGACGCACCCGACCGCGGCCGAAGAAGCGGCCGAACTGGCGGTCGTACACCTCGTCCTCGTCCTGGGTCTCCACCTCCAGCGGACCGGTGGCCCGGGCGACGCAGAGCAGGCCGTAGCCCTCCTCGCGCAGCTGCTTCGAGAGGCCAAGGGCCTCACGCTGGTCGATGCGGCCCTCCAGCACCCGCACGGCACAGGCCGTGCAGCAGCCGTTGCGACAGCTGAAGGGCAACGGTTCGCCCTGGGCCTCGAAGCTGCGCAGGATGTACTCCTCTTCCGGAACATCGAGGCGGATGACGCGGCCGGCCTGTCGCCAGTGGACCGTGATCGGGTGGGTGCAGGTCATGAGGCGCTGGGCCGGGGGGAGAGGGGCGAGAGCGGCGGGGGGCCAGGTGCAGCCCCTGCTACATTGCCACCTGCCCCATTAAGCCGCTGGAGAGGTGGCCGAGTGGTCGAAGGCGCAGCACTGGAAATGCTGTATAGGGGCAACTCTATCGAGGGTTCGAATCCCTCCCTCTCCGTTCCATGAAGCCGGTCCGATGGGCCGGCTTTTTTCTATTTCAGCACAGCAGGATTCCACTGACACGGCCATGGCTTAGACGGCCGCAGGGTCCGATGGCTCAGAGAAATACCCCAGGTTGCTAATCCTGGGGATGACGATTCACGGTCGATGGCCTGATGGTGGCGTCCCCGGGGGGAGACTCAGCCGAAACGTCCGCTCACATAGTCGAGAGTCGACTGCTGGCTGGGGGAGTTGAAGATGTTCTCGGTTTCGTTGAATTCCACCAGGTAGCCCACCTTGCCGGAGCCGCCTTCGACCGCCTCGGCATTGAAGAAGGCGGTCATGTCGGCCACACGCACCGCCTGCTGCATGTTGTGGGTGACGATCATGATCGTGTAGCTGCGCTTCAGCTCGTGCATCGTCTCCTCGATCTTGAGGGTCGAGATCGGATCGAGGGCCGAGCAGGGTTCGTCCATCAGGATCACCTCCGGCTCGGTGGCGATGGCGCGGGCGATGCAGAGGCGCTGCTGCTGGCCGCCGGAGAGGGAGAAGCCGCTCTCCTTGAGCTTGTCCTTGCATTCGTCCCAGACGGCCGCCTTGCGCAGGGACCGCTCGACCAGCTCATCCATGTCGCCCTTGTAGCCGTTGATCCGGGCGCCGAAGGCGATGTTCTCGTAGATCGACTTGGGGAAGGGATTGGGCTTCTGGAACACCATGCCTATGCGACGCCTGACCTCCACCGGATCCACCCGCTTGTCGTACAGATCGTGCTGATCGAAGATCACCCGGCCCTTGAGGGTGCAGCCGGGGATCAGGTCGTTCATGCGGTTGAGTGCCCGCAGCACCGTGCTCTTGCCGCAGCCCGAGGGGCCGATGAAGGCGGTCACCTTGCCCTTGGGCAGATCCATGTAGACGTTCTTGACCGCCTCGAAACTGCCGTAGGAGATGGTGACGTCCTGCAGCGACATGCAGATGTCGCTGGCCACGGTGGAGGAAGGGGAGGAGGAGGTCATGTCAGGAACGAAGGAAAATCAAGCCTGAGGCAGGAGTTGACCAGGAAGGATCAGCCACGGGTGGCGTGGCTGATCCAGCGCGCCAGGAGGTTGGCTCCGAGAATCATGATCACCAGCACGAAGGAAGCGGCCCAGGCCAGTTCGTTCTGCGCCTCGTAGGGCATGATCGCGAAGTTGAAGATCAGCACCGACATGGTGGCGATCGGATTGAACAGACCCTCGGGCCAGAAGGGGGAGAAAAGGGCGGTAAAGATCAGCGGGGCCGTTTCACCGGCCGCCCTGGCGATGCCCAGAACGACCCCGGTGGCAATGGGGGTGAAAGCCGCCGGCAGGGTGATGCGTGTGATGGTGACGAAGCGGGAGGCTCCCACCCCGTAGGCACCCATGCGCATCTCCTGCGGGACGAGCAGCAGGCCCTCGTAGGTGGTCTTGATCACGGTGGGCAGCATCAGGACCGAGAGGGCGATGCCGCCGGCCATGGCACTGAAGCTCTGGTCGAAGAAGATCCGTGTGGCGACGATGAGGGAATAGATGAAGACGCCGCTGATGATCGAGGGCACACCCGCGAGAATGTCGTTGCCGAACCGCACGAACCTGGAGAACCAGCCGTTCTGGGCATATTCCGAGAGGTAGACACCCCCACCCACGCCAACGGGAATGGCGATCAGCGAGGCGATGGTGGTGACGACGATCGTGCCGAGGATGGCGTTGCCGATGCCACCGCCTTCGAGGCCCGGGGCGGGGGGCAGTTCGGTCAGCAGGCGCAGGCTCAGCAGCCGGCCCCCCTGGATCAGCACATAGATGATAACCAGAAACAGGGGGATGACAGCCATCGCGGAGAAGACGGCCGCCACGGTGTTGGCGATCTGGTTGAAGCGGTTGCGCTTCAGCGCCGGGTCGTAATGGAGGGTCAGTCGCTCTGTGAACTGACTGATGCCTGGGGGTGTGGAAACGCTCATGGCCTGGGACTGTCGTGGCGTGGGGGAGAGGACGGGTGGGGTCAGTAGCGCAGGCTCAGGCGCCGCACGATCCACTGCGCCATCACGTTGACCACGAAGGTGAGGATCATCAGAATCACCGCCGCATACATCAGGGCCGACACCTGGATCCCATCGGCCTCACCGAACTGGTTGGCCAGCATGGAGGCGATCGTGTTTCCCGGTGCCAGCAGCGACACGCTGAAGTTGAGGGAGTTGCCGATGATCATGGTCACTGCCATCGTTTCCCCCATGGCCCTGCCGAGGGAGAGCATCACACCGCCCATGATCGAGGAGATAGCCGCTGGCAGGATGACGTTGAAGATCGCTCCCCACCTGGTGGTGCCCACCCCGTAGGCCCCCTGGCGTAGCTCGATCGGCACCTGATTGAGGGCGTCGCGGGAGATGGCGGTGATGATCGGCAGCACCATCACCACCAGGATCAGGATCGCCGGAGCCGTGCCGGGCCCCTGCGGCTGGGTGGCGAAGAAGGGCATCCATCCGAGCGTGGTATGCAGCAGGGAGAGGAAGGGACGGATGGCCGGTTCCATCACGAAGATCGCCCACAGGCCGAGAACCACCGAGGGGATGGCGGCCAGCAGCTCGACCAGCAGACCGATGACATCCCGGATCCGGCGGGGGAGCAGGTCCTCGGTGATGAAGATCGCCGTCCCCAGACCGATGGGAACGGCGATCAGCAGGGACAGGATGGAGGTGACCAAGGTGCCGTAGATGGCGATCAGGGCCCCGTACTGCTCATTGACGGGGTCCCAGGCGGAGGTGGTCAGGAAGCGGAGGCCAAAGACGCCCATGGCCTCCTTGGCGCCGCTGAACACAGTCAGAAAGATCGCCAGAAGGACAACACCAACGGAGGCGGCCAGCACCAGGGTGAGCTGACGGAAGCCGATGTCGACCAGCTTTTCCTGGGGTGGACGCCGTCTGAGGGTGAACGCGTCGGTGGAAGGGGAGCTCCTCATGCAGCCATGGTGCCCGTCGGCATGGACGTTGCTCCTGATCTCAGCACGAGTTTCCGCCGGCCCGTTTAAGTTCGGTTTAACGGTCGACGGGCTCCGGTAGCGTTGGGCCGCCATCAGGATTTCCATGGGGCGCATCGTCGGCATCGATCTGGGCACCACCAATTCGGTGGTGGCCGTGCTCGAAGGCGGCAGACCCCAGGTCATCGCCAATGCCGAGGGGGGCCGCACCACCCCGTCGGTGGTGGGGTTCAGCCGGGACCAGGAGCTCCTCGTTGGCCAGCTGGCGCGCCGGCAGCTGGTGCTCAATCCCCGCAACACCTTCGCCAATCTGAAGCGCTTCGTCGGCCGCAGCTGGGAGGAGCTCGACGAGGGCAGCCTGGGCGTTCCCTACAGCGTGCGGGCCAACGACCAGGGCAACGTGCGCGTCATCTGCCCGGCTACGGAGCGGGAGTACGCCCCCGAGGAACTGGTGGCCTCGATCCTGCGCAAGCTGGTGGATGACGCCACCACCTTCCTCGGCGAGCCGGTGGAGGCGGCGGTGATCACGGTGCCCGCCTACTTCAACGATGCCCAGCGCCAGGCCACCCGCGACGCCGGCCGCCTGGCAGGCATCACCGTGGAGCGGATCCTCAACGAACCCACCGCGGCGGCACTGGCCTACGGGTTCGATCGCAGCACCGTCAAGCGGGTGCTGGTGTTCGACCTCGGCGGCGGCACCTTCGACGTCTCGGTGCTGCGCATCGCCAACGGCGTCTTCGACGTGATGGCCACCAGCGGCGACACCCAGCTGGGCGGCAACGACTGGGACCGTCGCATCGTCGACTGGGTGGCCGAGGCCTTCCTCGCCGAGCACGTCATCGATCTGCGCCGCGACCGCCAGGCCCTGCAGCGGCTCACCGAGGCCGCCGAGAAGGCCAAGCAGGAGCTCTCGGGCGTGCAGAGCACCCCCCTGTCGCTGCCCTTCATCGCCACGGGGTCCGACGGCCCCCTCCACATCGAGACCACCCTGGAGCGCGGCACCTTCGAGGGTCTCTGCCCCGACCTGCTCGACCGGCTGCTGCGCCCGGTCCAGCGGGCGCTGCGGGATTCGGGCCTGAGCGCCGACGCCATCGACGACGTGGTGCTGGTGGGCGGCTCCACCCGCATGCCGATGGTGCAGGAGATGGTGCGCACCCTGATTCCGCGGGAGCCGTGCCAGTCAGTCAATCCCGACGAGGTGGTGGCGATCGGTGCGGCGGTGCAGGCCGGCATCCTCACCGGGGAACTGCGCGACCTGATGCTCAACGACGTGACCCCCCTCTCCCTCGGGCTGGAGACGATCGGCGGGGTGATGAAGGTGCTGATTCCCCGCAACACCCCGATCCCGGTGCGCAAGTCGGATCTGTTCAGCACCTCGGAGGCCAACCAGTCGTCGGTGGAGATCCATGTGCTCCAGGGGGAGCGGCAGATGGCTGCCGACAACAAATCCCTCGGCCGTTTCCGCCTGTCCGGGATCCCGCCGGCCCCCCGCGGTGTCCCCCAGGTGCAGGTGTCCTTCGACATCGATGCCAACGGCCTGCTGCAGGTGTCCGCCACCGACCGCACCACCGGTCGCCAGCAGAGCGTCTCGATCCAGGGGGGATCGAACCTCAGCGAGGAGGAGATCAACCGGCTGCTGGAGGAGGCGGAACGCAAGTCGGTGGAGGACCGACGCAAGCGGGCCGTCATCGACCGCCGCAACCGCGCCCAGACCCTGGTGGCCCAGGCGGAGCGACGTCTGCGGGATGCCGCCCTGGAGCTGGGCCCGGGTGGTGCCGACCGGCAGCAGCGGGCCGTGGAGCTGGCGTTGCGCGATGTGCAGGACGTGCTCACCCAGGAAGACCCCGCCGACCTCGAACTGGCCGTGAGCCAGTTGCAGGAGGCCCTGTTCGGGCTCAATCGCCGCCTGCTGGGGGAGCGGCGGGCGGAGAGCGGCCCCCTCAAGGGCCTCAAGAACACCCTGGGATCCCTCAAGGACGAACTCTTCTCCGATGACGACTGGGACGACTGGGGCGGGTCGGGCCGCTCTGACCCCTGGTCGAGCCCGCCCCGCCCGCCGCAGCGGGATCCCTACCCCCTCGGCCGCTTCGCCGAGCGGGAGGCCGGCTACGACGACGACCTCCCCTCGCGCCGCTGGGACAACGGAAGGTCCTGGGATCGCAAGGACTCCTTCGAGCGTGAGGGTTCCGGCGAACGGCACCGCCCGCGCCGGGGCGGACGGTTCGACCAGGACGATCCCTGGGCCGACGGCTGAGGGACGTGAACCCATCATCCACGTCGGACCCGGCGGCCAGCGCCGCCCGTGATCACTGGGAGGTGCTCGGCCTGGCTCCTGGCGCCGACGCGGCCAGCATCAAGCGGGCCTTCCGCCAGCAGGCCCGCCGCTGGCACCCCGACCTCAACGGCAATGACCCGGTGGCGGAGGCTCGCTTCAAGCGCGTCAACGAGGCCTATGCGGTGCTCTCCGATCCGGTGCGCCGACGCGCCTGGGAGGCCGGCGAGGGGGAGGAGAGCGCCGGTCTCGACAGCGATCCCTTCGCCACGGGTTTTCCCCGCTTCGAGGACTACCTGGCGCAACTCTTCGGCCAGGAGCGCCGCACCCCCCCCGACTGGGAGGAGGAACCCGTCGAGGAGGAGCCCCCCGCGTCGGGCGAGGTGGCAACGGCGCCGGCTTCGCCGCCACCGGTGATGGCCGCCACCGACCAGGAAACCCTCGTGACCCTCACCCCGAAGCAGGCCCTCGGCGGGCAGAGGCTGGAGCTGGAGCTGCACGACGGCACGGTGGTGGAGGTCTGGACGCCGCCCCTGGCGGGGGATGGCTGGCGACTGCGGCTGGCCGGAGTGGCGGCCGGCGGCGCCGATCACTTCCTGCAGCTGCGGGTGCGCACGGCGGAAGGGTTGCGCATCGATGGCCTGCGGGTGCACTACCAGCTGGATCTCCATCCCGCCGATGCCGCCCTCGGCTGCCAGGCGGTGGTGCCCACCCTGGAGGGCCCCGTGCGGCTGCGGGTGCCGCCCGGATCCTCCAGCGGCCGGCTGCTGCGGTTGCGGCAGCGGGGGCAGCGTCTGGGTGAGCAGCGGGGCGACCAGCTGGTGGAGGTGCGGATCGTCGTTCCGGAGAGGCCGACCGAGGCCGAGGAGGCCCTGTTCCGGCGCCTGCGGGAGCTGGACCGGGAGCAGAACGCCGCCGGCGGATGAGACACTGGCCGACGCCCCATCCATGACGCTGTGACTGACGGCGGTCTCCCACCCAACCCGGTGCATGTCCTGCTGTTCGACCCGGGCAGCGACCAGGAAGGCATCCACTCGCTCGAGCTCGGCGGTCGCACGGTGGTGCTGCTGTTCGAGAACCCCGACGACGCCGAGCGCTACGCAGGGCTGCTCGAAGCCCAGGACTTTCCGGTTCCCTGTGTCGAGGCCCTCAATCGCCAGGATCTGGAGGACTTCTGCGCCGAAGCGGGCTATGAGGCCCGCTTCGTGCCGAGCGGATTCATGCCCGAGAGCGAGGAGGAGCGGCTGCTGCTCGCCCCCCCCGAGCGCAACATGGACGTGACGGGCTGGAAGGAGGAGCCGGCGGGCTCCGAGGCGGCCGATCTCCCTGGCCCGGCCGGCGATGCGGAGCTGGAGGCTTTCCGCCGTCGCCTCGAGGGCCTGCTTTGAGCAACCCAGGAGCCGACAGGGGCCACCTGCTCACCGAGCGGCCCAACCCGGCCAGCGAGCACCTCGACCAGCTGCCGACGGCCAGCCTGGTGGAGCTCTTCTGCGCCAACGACCTGCTGCCCCAGCAGGCGGTGGCCGCCGCCGCCGGGGCCCTGACGGCCGCCATCGACGCCATCGCGGCGCGCCTCTCCGGCGGCGGGCGCCTCTTCTACCTGGGGGCCGGAACCTCCGGACGTCTCGGGGTGCTGGATGCGGCCGAGTGTCCGCCCACCTTCTGCAGTCCCCCCGAGCTTGTGCAGGGGGTGCTGGCGGGAGGGGCGGCGGCCCTGCTGCGCAGCTCCGAAGGGCTGGAGGATCGGCGGGAGGCCGGCCGCGACGATCTCATCGAGCGGGGGTTCGGCCCGGCGGATGCCCTGGTGGGCATCGCCGCCGGCGGCACCACCCCCTATGTGCTCGGCGGGCTGGCCCACGGCCGCGCCATCGGGGCCCTGACCGTGGCCATGGCCTGTGTGCCCACCGAGCAGGTGCCGATGCCCTGTGACATCGACATCCGCCTGCTGACCGGCCCCGAGCTGCTGACCGGCTCCACCCGGCTCAAGGCGGGCACCGCCACCAAGATGGCTTTAAATATTCTCTCCACCGGCGTGATGGTGCGGCTGGGGAAGGTTTACGGCAACCGCATGGTGGATGTGGCCGTGACCAACAGCAAGCTGGAGGATCGGGCCCTGCGCATCCTCTGCGACCTGGCTGGCGTCGATCGCCCCCAGGCCGCCGCGTTGCTGGGGGCCGCGGATGGCTCGGTGAAGCTGGCCCTGCTCATGGCGATGACGGGCCAGGATGCGGCCACCGCCGCCCAGGGTCTGGCTTCCAGTGGCGGCTGCCTGCGATCGGCCCAGGCCGCGATGGCCGCCGATTGAGCGGCGGGCCCCCGGCTGGATCAGCTGGCGCTGGATCGGTTCGCCAGGCGTTCGGCGGGCACCACGATCCACAGGCGTCGCTGCTTGCCGCCACCTGGGGCTGGGCCCGTACCGGTGTAAATGGCCACCAGGCCGTTGGGCCCGGCTTTACAGAGACCGGGTGGATAGCCGTAACGGGCGCCATGGTTGGCCAGGCTGGAGGCAGAGCGCAGGCCGATGGCCTGGGCGGCCCTGCTGCTGGGCAAGGTTGCTTCGGTGGCCCAGCTGGCCAGCTGGGCCGGGCTCAGCAGGTCAGCCTCGCTGCTGGTGCGGGCGGTGGTCTGCTGGAGCGGCGTTGCCGGTTCGGGCAGCAGTCTGCGCTCCAGGGCCTCGAGGCGGCTGTTGAGGGCCTCCAGGGAAACCTTGGCCTGGGGCTCCACCAGCTTGCTGCGCCGGAAGATCAGCATGGAGAGCACCCCCACCGGAAACACCCCGATCAGCTCCCATCCCTGGCTGCCATGGCCGTTGAGGAAGCCTTGCAGTTGCTGGGCTGGATGCTGCTGCGGTGGGCCCACCCCCCTCTCGCCGGCACCCCCTTGGTAGCGGTGGGGGAACTCCTGTTTCAGAAACGATTCGGAAAAGATCCGGGCGTTGCCCCCCTCCCGGCTGCCGGGCGCCTCGGTAGCGGGAGCATCGGCTGCGGCCCCAGGGGCCGCTGCTTTGGGAGGCTCCACATTGATGTGGATCACCAGGTACTCCCAGCTATCCATGGCTTGCTCCGTGGGGGGGGTCTCCAGGATCTCAGCCGGTGTAGGCGCCCCAGTAGGGAGCGGTGAACAGCTCGGTGCGCCGTCGGGTGGCCGGCGGCACCTGGGCGGCCGGGGTCATCAGGGCGTCCCGCAGGGCATGGTGGGCCGGGCTGGGGGGACGCAGGACCTCCAGCCGCTCGGCCGCCAGCCGCACGATCTCCTGGGCCAGGGCCGCATTGGCGCGGAGATTGTCGATCACCAGCTCGACCGTGACCGCATCATGCATCGCGTGCCAGCAGTCGTAATCGGTCACCATCGCCAGGGTGGCATAGGCCATTTCCGCCTCCCGGGCCAGCCTCGCCTCGGTGTGGTTGGTCATGCCGATCACCGTGCAACCCCACGACCGGTACAGCTCGGATTCGGCCCGGGTGGAGAAGGCCGGCCCCTCCATGCAGAGGTAGGTGCCGCCGCGGTGCAGCTGGCGACCCTCCGGCATGAGGCTGTCACTCACATCCCCGAGCACCCTGGACAGCACGGAGCAATAGGGATCGGCATTGCCCACATGGGCCACCAGCCCCTCGCCGAAGAAGGTGAGCGGCCGCTGCATGGTGCGATCGATGAACTGATCGGGCACCACCATGTCAAGCGGCCGCACGCTGTCCTGGAGCGAACCGACGGCCGACACCGACAGGATCCAGCGCACCCCGAGGGAGCGCAGGGCCCAGAGGTTGGCCCGGTAGGGAACCTCGCTGGGCGTGAAGGTGTGGTGGCGGCCATGGCGGGCCAGGAAGACCACCTCCAGATCACCGATCCGGCCGATCCGCAGGCTGTCGGAGGGGGGGCCGTAGGGGGTGTCGACCGCGAGCTCACGCACGTCCTCCAGGCCCTCCATGGCATAGAGGCCGCTGCCCCCGAGCACCCCGAGGCGGGCACGGGCAAGGTCGGGGCTCGGCAGACCGCTGGCCTGGGGCGATGCGGAACGGGGCTCGGTGCTGGCCATGGAAGCGGGGTGCCCTGGACGGATACAGTCGAAGTTTGCCTCCTCGACCGTGACCAAGGCCCTGATGGACACAGACGCCGGCCTGATCACCATCGATCTGTTCGACGCCGATGCCCCCGGCACCGTGGCGAATTTCGTCAAGCTCTCCAAGGACGGCTTCTACGACGGCCTCGCCTTTCACCGGGTGATCGAAGGCTTCATGGCTCAGGGGGGGTGCCCCAACAGCCGTGAAGGCGCCCGCGGCACGGCCGGCACCGGCGGCCCCGGCTACACGATTCCCTGCGAGATCAACGCCCAGAAGCACAAGGCCGGCAGCCTGTCGATGGCCCATGCCGGGCGCAACACCGGCGGCAGTCAGTTCTTCCTGTGCCACGCCCCCCAGCCCCACCTCGATGGCCAGCACACTGTTTTTGGCCACACCGAGAACATCGATTTGGTGCTGGCGCTCAAGAACGGCAGCCGCATCAATAAAGTGACGATCCAGGAGTGACGTTCTGCCCCTCCCCATCGGGGAGGGCTATCGGTGGTTGGCCGACCCGGAAGCGAATTCTTTGCCCTAGGCTTCCTCTTGCTCGGCCGATTCGAGATACTCCAAGAGGAGTGAAATGATCAGGTCGGTCAATGTCTGATCTTTCAGCACGGCCTGACGCTTGGCCCGCAGGTGAAGTTCGGCTGGTAATAACACCGAGAGCTTCTTGAATGATTTCACATTCATCGTCATGGAGGCGAAGGGCTGTCGATTGGCCCAGGTCGAGATGGGGGAGCTCCTCGTCATCAGGCGATGCCTCCAAACTAACTGCATTCTGCAGCAGGATCAGGGCAAACCGTAGGGCTGATCACCCCCCTCAAATCGGGGGGATGTTCCGCCAGCTTGTTGCCGCCAGGACCAGGCCGCCGCCGCCAGTCGGTTGTTGCTGCCCAGCTTGCGCCGTACGGCTTTCACGTAGCTGCGAGCTGATTCATAGCTGAGCCCCGTGCCTCTGGCGATCTGGCGATCCTCAGCCCCCGGCCGAGCAGCTCCAGCATCTCCTGCTGCCGCGGCGTCAGCTTGGGCTCCCTGGAGCGCTGCTCGGGGGCTGGAGGGCCTGGTACCCCGTGGTGTGGCTGCCGCAACGACGGGATGTGGTAGCGGCCAGCGCGCACGATCGCCATGAAGGCTTTCACGATCGGATGCTCCTCGCCGCCGATATCGCGCTCATCAATCGCGGCATCGACCAGTGCATCGATCTCCAGGAAGGCCGATGCGGAAAAGCCTCGGCTGAGGATCAGCAGGATTCTGACCTTCGGTTGATGCTGCCGGACCTTGCGGCAGAGGCTGAACATGTCGCGGTCCTCAAGGGAATCGGCTAGTCGGCTAGATTAACCAAATGCGTTTGATTGGTCATCAGCGTCTCAGCTATCGCTTCCGTGGTGATGGCGGCACAGAAAAAGCTTCTGCCATTCCTGCTATTGACCAATCAGGTTTAATGTCAATCTGCTGCGGCAGACCACATTGACGCGCTGGGGAAGTATTGAGGTGAACAACCAACTGAGAATATTGCTCTGGCGGCTGCGAATTCCATAATCCGGCTTTCCTGTGCCATAACAATAGACGAATTAACAGCGCAAGCTACCGTCATGGTATTACACCTTGCTGCAGCCCCATATGGCGGCGACCATAAATTCGTAGATCGTAACACTGCTAAGGCGTTGGTGTGCGGCCTGGGCGAAGCTGTTCTAATGCGAGGCAAGCGGCTGGATTGCGAAGAGTTTGGGCCAATAGGCGCGGCGTTTGAATTGAAGCTGGTTAGTATTTAGAGGCTTAATCCGAAGGATATGCACAACGCTGCTTTTAAAACTCAGTCAATTCTCCTTCATGGCAATCAGGTTGCAGCAAATGAAATTCCTACTGAGAGCACTGAGAGTTCTGTGAACTCCGAGCCGATGGGCCGCGTCACTGTCAGCCTGCCTCGCAGCCTTCTCCGTCAGTTTCGGTTGCATGCGCTTGACCAAGACACCACACTCTCGGCCCTGATGGCCAGGTTGATCCATCAAGAGCTCACCGAGAAAAGGTGATATTGGTTTGCTGAAATATGCAAGCCCTTTCAGCGGTCCGGATGGCTGTGAAAATGTTGGCCGTTGAGTTTGCCTTGTAGCAACAGGGGCGTGATATCAGGCCGTCACTGAAGAAGCAGACCTGGACTGCCCATCATCGGGACGGAGAGACGGCTTCTTTGCTGCGCGATTGCTGCGGTCGTCGGTGATTGACTTGATCAGCATGATGATTTTGTAAGATCTATTTATGTCACTGCTGTGCTTGTCCAATGCATTGAGATATTGAATGGCTGCTTTTAGACTTTCGAATTGAAGGTGCAGAGGAGCATTTTCACCACCTCTCTGTTGCTTTGCGTGGGCCTCTCTTTGATGCCGTTCTTCCCTGGGACTGACCCCATATAAGTTTTCGTAGCACTGGCGATTAAGGCTTGTGTCGCTGAGTCCGGAGAGGCCCATCATTTGCTTAATTGAGAGATGCTTATTCTCGGCACTCCAGAGATATTGCCGTAACTGGCTCATGCGGGCCAGTTTCAACCAGCGCATGGGAGAAATGCCCAAACTGTTCTTGAAGCAGGCCTGCACGCTGCGGGGGGTCAGGCCGATGGCTTTGGCCAATTTCTGCAGGCTGATCGACTCGCTGAGCCGAGACATCATCCACGCCATGGTGATCGAGATGTGGCCTGCGGCGTTGGCGTCGCTGCCTGTGGGCGGGCCCAGCAAGTGCCTAAGCTCCTGGCCGAGCCGGTTGAAAAATGCTTCGATGATCGTGAGGTGTTGGTTGAGATCGGTGTATGCGAGTTGCTCTGCCAGGTCTTCAATCAGGTGCACCAGGCTGGCTGGTGCCGCCACGCTCTGGAGGCTGTTGAGCTGGGACACCGTGATCGCCTGGGCGGAGAGTTCACGCAGCAGGGCGGCGCTTTCCAGGCGCAAATAGGTGACTTTCGAGTTGCAATGGTGGCTGACGCAACTGCAGTTGGCGAGGTGCCAGTGCAGGGTTGGGCCTGGGGGATGGGGGCCGGCGTTGCTGAGAGGGTCGGTGCTGCTATAGCCACCGGGGTGGAAGCTGAGCATCAGCGCGAAGAAGGCATCGGACAGTTCGCCCTGGTTCGTGGCCTGTCCGTAGGTGCTGATGTGCCGCACCAGCAACGTTGGGCTTTCGATAGTCTGGATGCGGAAGTGAAAGTCGTCGGAGAACTCGACGAGGCTGATCTTCGCCTCAGAGGACAGAAAGTGCTGATAGGTATCGGCCTTGCCCTCGAGCAGTTCGTGCGGCAACGGACAACACAAGCTGGATATGACCTGACGGTAGGATTACCTCTGTGCTGAATGCGCAAAAGAAAGTATGCAAAAAAATGTAAAATGCACCTCATCGCCAGGGCCAGCGCCGCCGCCGCGGGGGGGGCAACAGGCTTCGCCGGCTGGCCCCCCCGCGCACCAGCCGGCTGGCCAGGGTGTCGCCCCCCAGCTGGCGCAGGGCGTCATAGGCCCGCTGCTTGCGCAGCCACTGGTTGGGGTCGCCACCGTGGTCGGGATGCCAGCGCAGGCTGTTGCGGCGCCAGTGGCGGCGCAGCTCCGCCCAGCTGCAGCCCTGCTGGAGCTCCAGCTCCCCGTAACAGCTCTGCTGAAAGCTGGCTAGCTGGGTCAATTCCAGCCAGCGGCGCTGGCCGTCGAGATCGGTGATCGACCACCCCCGCTGGCGGCGCAGGGCTTCGGTGAGGGTGCGCTGCTGCTCCTGGGCCCGCTGCTGGAACCGCTCACTGGCGATGCAGTCACGGGAGGCCTGGGTGAGGCGGTCCATCAGGGCCAGGTAGGCCGACAGGCCGCCCCAGCACACCAGCCACAGGGCCGCGAGGATCGCCAGGGTGAACAGCAGGGCCGGGCCTATGGCAGCACACCCAGGGCCTGGAGGCGGGGCTGCCGTTCGGCGAAGGCCGTGAGCTTCTCGGCGGCTTCGCCCTGGAGGCTTCGGCCGAGGCCGGCCAGGCCCTGCTGCAGGTGCTGCTCCAGCTCCTGGCCGCCCAGATGGCGGCGCTGACCCTCAAGCAGCAGGGCCTCCACCAGCGAAAACCCCACACCGCCGCCAATGGCCGGGGCAACCAGATGGGCATAGGGGCGGCCGCTGACGATCAGGCTGAGCAGCTGGTCATTGACGTGCCGGGCCCGCTCAAAATCGGCGCAGGCAGAGCGATCGAAGCAAATGCGGCCGGCGTGCAGCAGCAACGCCAGGAGCTTGGCCAGCTCCCCCAGCTGCAGCTGGGTGTCGTCGAGTAGCTGGCCAAAGCTGCGCGGACCGTTGGCCAGGCAGGCTTCCAGCTGCTGGTAGCGCTCCGCCACACCGCTCACCTGGCCGAAGCTGGTGTCGAAGCGGTAGCTGTCGGTGGAGGGAGCCTCCTGCAGCCGCAGCATGATCGGGCTGAGGCGCTGGCGCAGTTCGCCCTCGGTGCTGGTGGCAACGCCGCGCAGGAAGAGATCACGGCGAAACGACTGGTTGATCGCCAGGTCCTGGAGGCTCTGGCGCAGGGCTGGATCGCTGGCGGCCTGCACCGCCGGGCGCACATTGGCGGGCAGCAGCTCCAGGAAGTTCTCCGGCAGGGTGGCGCTGGCGTGAAAGCGCAACTTGTGGGCGGCGCAACGTTGATGCAGTTGGTCCACGTAGAGGGGCTGCCAGCCCTGGTTGGCATATTCCTGCAGGAGATAGGCGGCATTCTGATTGGGGATCTGGGCCAGCCGGCGGCGCAGGGCCGGCTGGGCCAGGGCAAGGGCAGAAGGGCTCTCTTCGCTGCCAAGCAGGCTGGTGAGGCTGGCGGCGGCCTGCTGAAACGCCTGGGCGGCGCTGGCCTCAGCCTGGCGTTGGCGGATGCGTTCAACGAGATGCTGGAAGGCGCTGGCGCCGAGCCAGCCGGGAAAGGTGTTGTAGGAGCAGTAGAAGATGCCGCCTGGATTGAGCGCTGCGGCAGCAAGCTGCAACAGCGCCTGCTGGATCGGCGCGGTGATCCAGGTGGCGATGCCATGGGCAACGACGTATTGGTGAGCGGCCGCCAGCGGGCCGGGGTCGGCGGCGAGGCTGAGGAAGTCGGCCTCCTGGAACTGGATGTTGCCCAGTCCGAGCTGCTGGGCCAGCCGGCGGCTGTGGACGATGTGATCGGGCTGGAAGTCGACGCCTGTGAAGCGGCCTTCCGGGTAGGCGGCAGCAAGCAGGCAGAGGCCCAACCCCATGCCGCTGCCGAGCTCCAGGTAGGTAAAGGCATCACCTTCGTGGCTGCGCGGTGGCTGGTGACCCTTGAGCAGGGCGGCGAAATCCAGCCAGGCCGGCGCCAGCTCGCGATAAAAGCCCGAGGTGTAGGAGGTGGAGCTGAAGTAGCCGTGATCCCAGGACATGCGGCGTTGGCGTAGCAGACCAGGCTGCTGGATCGAAGCTGGGAGGGCAATGAGTGCACCAGCTCACGCGCTGATGCGCATCAGCGCGCTTGCGCTTCAGCGACAAAGCGCATTGTTTACAATGATGATCCGCAGGTTTACGCAGAGTCTCGCCTGCGAGTTGGCGTAATTCGCGTGCTTAAGGAGGGCTGAGGGGGGAATGTAGATGGACGTCCCCTTGGGGGTCGTTTGTTCAGAAGTTCAACTTCCCCCTTTTCACTCCTTTCCCCTTCATGGCCAACACCGCCCAATCAGTCGCCGTTGATACCAGCACGATCCTCCTTGGTGATGATCTGAGCGGATCCGCGGTAGCCCTGGCCAACGCTGAATCCACCGCCACCACGGTGGTTGGTACTTCCGAGGCCAAAGCCACCGTCACCGAAGCCGTCGGCGTTCTCGATTCCTCCGTGACGGTCGGTGGCAGCGCCACCTACGCGATTTCGGAAACCGGCACCGCCACGGCGGCTGCCACCTCGGTGGACGACACCGCCCTCGCAGAGGCCAAGTTCACCGGGGAAGCCGGTGGCTTCATCGATGCCGGCAAGGCCGACGACGTTGACTTCACCGCCGGCGCCGGCTCCACGCTCGACGTGCAGGTTGGCAACACCGCCACCGCCACGGCCACCAGCACCGACAAGGACGCGACGGCGACCGGCCTGATCACCGAAACCTTCGGCCTGCAGGACATCGGCGTCAGCGTCGGCGGCGGCGGCACGCTGACGGCCAATGTGGACGCCGATGTGGCCAGCACTGCCACCACCACGGGCTCTGCCGCCAGCCCAGCGGCTGCCACGGCTGACACCGATGCCACCACTATCGCGGCCATCAGTGGCCTGGGTGATGGCACCACAGCGGCCACGTCCGACTTTGCCTTCGGCGACAGCGCCACCATCACCGCCAACGCCGGCACCCTGGCGGATCGCATCACCCTCAGCGCCAGCGCCACCACAGTGGGCGGTGATGACACAGGTGATGCCACCGCCACCGTCGACAGCGCGGCCATCTCCGGCATCACGGCTGCCACCGGAACTAACACCGCAGTCAGCAACGTACTGAGTGCCGGCGGCGACGCCACGATCACGGCCCGCGCCTATGTGGGCTCCACCGCCACTGCGGTGAGTGTTGATGGCGATGCCAGCGCCACCACCACCCTCGGTGCCGTTGACGGCATCCAGGCCGACACGTTCCTGGTGGGTGATGACGCCTCGATCCGGGCCTTCGCCGACACCCTGTCGACCACATCGGCCACCTCCACGGATGTGGACGCCACCGCCAGCAACACGCTCACCGACAGCCGGGCGATCCAGCTCGATGCCCTGACGATCGGCGATTCAGCCACGGCCGCCGGCAGCTTCGGCGTCATCGGTAACGCCAGCGCCAACCTCACCACCACGGCCGCCACCTCCGGCGATGCCACCACCGAGGAATCCAAAGCAACCGGCACCAGCGGCACCTTGATTGGTGTGCAGCTCGGTGATGGCACCGACGCAGGCGCTGGTGCCACCGGCCTCACGGCTGGTGCCAACCTGAGCCTGGCCGGTACTTCGGCGCTCACCTCGGCCGCCACCGCCACGGCCGTGGATGGCGGCGCTGAGGCCATCAGCACCTCAACAGTTGCCGCGACCGGCGTCAGCCTGAACGCATCGGGTGCCAGCACGATCGGTGCCGGCGGCACGATCCTGGCCACCGGCAACGTCAACCTCGACGCCACTGCTTCCAACGTTGGCACCACTGCTGGAACAGGGGGCACCGACGATGCCAGAGCCCTCGCCGGTGCCGACAAGGTCGTCGGCCTTGAGATGGTCGGCGCTGCCAGCACCCTCACCATCGGCGATGCCGGCACGATCACCGGTGGTGCCACCGTCGCAGCTGATGCCACTGCCACCTCCGTTGAAGCCGATGCCACCGCCATCGCCGGTGGCGACGGCACAGACGCTCTGGACGTCTTCGGCATCACCACAGACGGCGCTGGTCTGCTCTCGATCGGTGCCGGCGGCACCTTGAATGCCACCGCCAACAGCACCCTCAACGCCACCGCTGGCACCGTCACCAACGCGGCTGTGGCCACGGTGGATGCGGGCCAATCGCAAGGTTTGCTGAGCGAAGCCGTCACCATCGGTGCTACAGGCACGATCAACGCTGGCGCCACGCTCACCGGTAAGGCCGCCGCCACCAGCGTCGACGATGACGCCACCGCCACCTCCGAAGTGGCTCAGAACATCGGCTTTGAGGCCGATGCTGCGGTGAACATCGGCGCCGGTGGCACGATCGCCACCACGGCCGGCCTCACCCTGCAGGCCACGGCCGCCACCACAGGTGATGACAGCACTGCGGATGAAGCGATCGCGCGGGCTGGCGAAACAGGAAGCACCAGCGACAACATCGCCTTCCTGGCTGATGCGCTGAACACCACCATCGGTGCCGGCGGCACGGTCACCGGTGCGGCCACCCTGTCGGCCAGCGCTGCCGCCAGCGGCACCAAGGCTGATGCCACCGCCGACACCCTGATCGATAACAACCTCGGTATCGATCTCACTGGCCAAGTTCTGAGCGTCGGCGCCGCCGGCACCGTCTCCGGTACCGCCACAGGCACCACCACGTCGTCGGCACTCACCACCGACGGCGATGCCAAGGCCAACACCGACGTCAACCTCACGGCTGGTCTGGGTGATGGCACCGGCACGGTGACCACCGGCGCCAACGGCACGATCACCGGTACGGCCACCAGCACCAGCAGTGCCACAGCGGCTGCAACGGATGCGGACACAACTGGCGCTGTTGGTGTAAGCGCAACGGTCAACAATGATGCCGTTTCCGGCATCAACCTTGATAGCGCTTCAACGGCTGTCGGCATTGTCACCGGCGGCAATGCTGCGGTGACCGCCACTGCCGTCAGCAGCCAGACGGCCACGGCCAGCAATGTTGGCGATATCGCAGGCGCCACTACAGAAGTAACAGCATCGGTTGCCAATGCAGACGACATTACCGGTATCGCATCCACGAATGTCAATGTCGGCGCAGACCTGACCAAGCTGAGCGTTGGTGCCCAGTTGACGGGTACCGCAACCGCCAGCAACGTCAACGACACTGGTATCACCACTGCAGCCAGTGGCCTCGATGCTGATGTGATCGGTATTGACAGCAGCCCGCTTCTTCTCGGCGGCAGTGCCACCGCCGGCATCCGCTCCGATGCGATCAGCAACCTCACCGCCACCGCCACCGGCGTGGCTGGTGATGCGGATGCCGACGCCGGCGACACTGATGCTTCGGTGATTGCGATCAATGCTTCCGATCTCACCGTCGGCGGCAGTGCCAACACCACCGCCGTGGCGGCTTCCACGCTGAATGCCACCGCCAGCTCCACCATCGGTGCAGCCACTGCTGATGCCTTCCAGACCGGCGACGGCATCTTGAACAGCAAGATCAGCATCGGCAACGACGGCAACATCACCGGCCAGACCACCCTGGTGGGCACCGCCGCCGCCACCACGGTTGGAGCAACCGGTTTCGCCGATGACGCCACCGCCAACCTTGATCTGCTCTCCAGCGGTATCGATCAGGGCGCTGACGACTCGATCGTGATCAGCGACACGGGCAATGTGACCGGTAACGGCTTTGCCTCCGGCTCCGCCATGGCCCAGACCACCGTCGGCAATGCCGCCGCCGATGGAGATGTGCAGGTGCAAGGTATCGACCTCACCGGCGATGCAGCGACGGACATCACCATCAACGGCGCCGGCAACATTTCCGGCCTGGCGGTGATCGGCACCCTCACCGCTGGCGGCACCCTCGCCAACCAGGTGACCGTGACCGCCGCCACCACCGATGGCACAGCTCTGGCCAACGGCAACTTCGACGGCGCCGGTATCGTCGGCTTCGATGGTGGCACCGTGCTCACCGCTGGCCCCAGGGATGGTGACATCTCCGGCCAGGTGATCGCCGGCGGCAGTGTGGTGGCTTCCAACACCGGTAATGCCACCACCGATACGGCCATCGCGACCAACACGCTTTCTGAGATCTTCGGTATCAAGGATGCGGACATCATTGCGGGTCAGTCCGGCACCAATCTGGTGAGGGGTACGTCACTGGGTGACTTTGATGTCACCGCCACCTCTGTTGGCGGGAATGCGACAGGCACCAGCAATGCCGATGCCTACGGCATCTTCAATACCGGTGGCGGCGGCACCATCAGTGTCAACGGTGGCATCTCCGCTATCGCACAGCTGAGCAACACCGTCACCGCCACCTCGGTTGCCGGCAATGCCATCGCCACCGCCAGCAGTGACGCCGTTGGCCTCTCCGGTTACAACATCTCGATCATTGGCAGTGGTTCGCTGAACGCTTCGGCCAACTCCGATTCCCGTTCCTTCGCCAGCTCCGTGGCGGGCAGCGCAGGCGCCTGATCAGGTTCGGGGCGCCATCTGGCGCCCTTCTCGGGAGACCAAGTCACCACTGGCCTGGTCTCCTTGGCTGCTTGGGTGCGTCCTTTTTCTACCTACAGCTTCCGGTCTCCCGGACATCACTAACTGTTCATGGCTGCATTGCTGCCTACCACAGCCACATCCCGCTCGGTCGCCCTGCGCTTCGAGCCGGACAGTGATCTGTTGGCGGGCAGTTTTCTGCGTCTCACCACCAGCCCTTCGGCCAGCGCCACCGCGCGAACCATCGAGGGCAGCGAGCTCACCGCCGCCACCGCCACCGCCCGCGGCATCGGCGCTGGCTATTCCCGGTATTACGAAGGCCTGGTTGATGAGGCCTTCTTCAACAGCCTCAATCTCTCGATTGCCTCTGGTGGTGGCCAGATCGACGGCGATGCCGTCGCTAGTGCCTTTGCCAGTGGCCGCGGTGACACCAGCGCTGAGGCGTTGGCCACCAACATCGGTCTGGCCAACCTCAGCTATCTCGATCGCTACGGCGGTTCCCTGCTGATCGGCAGCACCGACAACCCCTTGAGCGCTTCAGCCACCGCAGGCTCCGGCTCGGTGCTCGGCCCCGTTGCCGGCAGCTCGCCCACCAGCACGCTCACAGCCACCGCGCGGGTGCGCGGCCTTGAAGGCAGTGGCGAGTTCTCTAACCGCCAGCCATTAAGGCCTGAAGGCCAGCGGCTGGATACCGATTCAATCCTGGCGGCTCAGGCGGCGCCTGGTCTGCTGCAGCAACCGTTGCTGGTTACAGGCAGTGGCAACACCCCACTGTTTGACTTCAGCGATAGTGGTGGCCTGGCAACTACCAATCTGGAGTTATTTCGAAGCGCCAGCGCAACCAATACGCTTGGTTTTTACCGCGTCATCAATAAGGAAGGCAACGTCCGCACGGCCACTGGCCAGATCCTGAAGCCCGGTGAGGCTGGCTATGCAGCTGCCGCCCTGGCCCCGGACAATCTGGTTACGGAATTACAGAATCTCTCCCTCCCGCAAGACGGCAGCAACAGCAGGGCTGTCTACGTCGATGAGACTGGCCTGCTGGCACCTTTCGCCACCTTGCGCACAGCTGGCAGCCCCGAGGGGGTGCAGGTGTTTGGCTTCAATGAAGCGGCTGCCTTTAATCAGTTTCTGGCTCTCAGCGGCAACACTCTTGCCATTGAGGATCTGAGCCCGCCCTTTATTGGCCAAGAACCCGATTACAACGACCTCACAGCAAGTATCAGCCAGGCAAGTCGGCAGCCGCTGCCGCTGCTTGATTTTCGTAACTCCGATGGGGCCTACACCACAACCTTTACGCTGCAGCGGGACGCTAATTACGACTCCGTTCTAGGCTATTACCGTGTTCTTGGTGCCAATGGCGCTGTAGTAGCAGCTGATGGTCGCGTGTTGCTACCGGGCGCAACTGATTACGAACGTGAAGCCTTGCGGCCAGGCAATCTGGTAAGTGAGCTGCAGGACTTTCAGGTGCCGGCGGATCAACAGACCGCCGAGTTCACGGTTTCTGTCAATGAAACCAGTCTGATTGTTCCCTATGCCAAGGTGGTGCCAACTTCCGGAAGTCCATATACACTATTTGCTTATCCAGCTGCCAATCAAGATGCGATTGCGCATTTTCTCAGCACCGGTCGGTCTGGTTTCAGTATTGAAGATCTGCTGCTCACTGATCCGTTACGTCAGTCACCCCGAGAGCCAGACAACAACGATCTCGGCGTACGCGTTGGCAGCTTTACACCTACGCCCACGCCGGTGATCCTGCCGGCTTACATGTTTTACGGTCAGCCGAATGCTGTTGTGGCAGCGCAAGCTCAGTTGCTAGCCACCGATGGCACCAGCCTGCAGGGTTCTGCAACCGCCGATGCCAAGGCTATCGACCGTTATCAAATTAAGGCGGTTCCCTTCGGTAATGGCGATGGCACGGCCTCGATCAATGGTGTTGCCGCCGCCAGCCTACTGGTGGATGGCAGCGTTCGCGCCGGTGATGAGCCCATTTCACTCAATGGCAATGCCGTTGGCATTGATTCCTCGTTGATCTCTGGCGCCCCCACCCTTGCTACCACTATCACCGGTCGTGGTCTCGCCACAATCGATATAGCTACTGGCTCCAATCTGCAGGCCGGCCAAACAGATCTGCAGCAGCTGCAGGGCATTGGTATTAGCAGTAGTTTGCTATTTACAAACCAGGGCAATGACGTTATCCGCGGCTTTGGCGGCATTGCCGCACCGCAGCTATCCCTGGCTGCCGCCGGTAAAGCCGACACTGCCGGCATCCATGCCACTGGCATGTATACCGGCCTGGGCAACGACGTCATCTTCGGCAAGATCCTCAATGAAGTGGAGGCCGAATTCGACGCCGACGGCGACGGCATCCTCAACGATTCGGTATTCCTCGACCGCTCCGCCAAAGACGGCAGCATTGGCGGCTTTGATGGCATCCGCAACTCCACCGCTAACACCGGCATTGGCAATGATCTGATCGCTGGCTCCAGCAATGGCAGCCATCTCTACACCTCCATCGGCAACGATTCGATCGATCTCGATCGCGCCAAAGCCAGTTCACTCTGGGGCGGCATCGGCAATGACCTCTTGCGCATCGGTGCTGCCGATGGCAGTGGCGGCCCCTCCCAGAACAACGTGCTCTGGGGTGGCATCGGCAACGACATCCTCCAGGTGGGCTCCGGCGATGGCTCGGTGTTCGATGGAGGTTACGGGCAGGACGTCATGACCGGCGGCAGTGGCGTGGATCGCTTTTTGTTCTCGGAAGGTGGTGCTGCCCTGCGGGCGTCCAACAACTCCTTCCTCGGCAACGATCTTGCCGATCAACCGCTCTGGGCCACCCTCACGCAAACCCAGAAGGAAACCCTCTGGGATACCGGTGTGCTCCTCAGCAACGCAGGTAACGAGCGGATCGGCAGCATCGACACGATCCGTAATTTCCAGGCGGGCGACGGCGGTGATGTGCTCGAAATCAGCAATTCCCTGGCCAGCGTCACCCAGGAGCTCTGGGAGCAGAAGGGTGCCATCTTCGGTGTGAACGCCAGCGGCGATCTCAGCGTGCAGGAGGCCAGCGCCGATGGCAGCAACCGCGTTGGCATCGTCGTCGGCACCCTCGCCGACATCCAACGCCTCGGCATGGGCTCCCCCTCCATCGCCTACGCCACCGACACCCGCCAGCTGATGTTCGACGCAGATGGCAACTGGAGCCAGGGCTCGATCAGCATGGGCACGGTGAATGTTGCTGGCGGCACGTTCAATAAGAGTAACTTTGCCTTTGGCTCCACCACCGGGAATGGGTTAGGTGAAGCGCCGACGGCGCATGGTGGGGTTGGCTGATGGCAAATTACTATTTTGGGGCACCAACGTCCGGGAATGGCGATGGTTCTTCTGGTAACCCCTGGAGTCAGGCTGGGTTTAATGCTGCATCGTTCACAGCTAGCACTGATTCGCTGAATGTTGCTTCAGGCTTTACGGTCTCAATCACTGCTGCCCGGGCCAACGGGACATCGATCACTGGCGACGGCAATTTAGTCGTCACAGCGATTGATCAAACGCCAGCAGCAGACCTGAGTCTCATCACAGTCGCCGGTACTCGGATTGGTGATGTTGCCGCCAATACGGTTTTTACTGGCAACTTTGGAACGCTTACCATTGCCGTGGGTGGTGGAGCGCTTCTAACCAGCAACAGCAGTATCCTGACGGGTGTTTCAATTAATGGTGCTGGCAGTGTCGCTGTAAGCGATACTGTTTCTGTTGCTCAGGGAAGTAATCTTGGTGCCTCGATATCAACCTCATTGGCGTTTTCGGCGGGTATCACCGATACGCTTGCCAATCTGGCCAGCGGTGGAATACGAACAGCGGCATTGGATGCTGTGTTGGCAGATGATTCCGATGTCGTCATCACGATCAGCGATGCGAGCGGAACGCAGCAGGCCGCTGATCTGAGTGCAGTTGGCTCTGGCACCACCGGCACGGTGACGGTGAGCAACGCTCAAACGGTGAGCGGTACGACAGCTGAAGTAACGGCTGCCTTGGTGACCGATGCCACCGAAGTGGTGGTTGCAGCAGCTTCCACTGCCA